>DAIQRJ010000061.1:0-10235 GCA_036786375.1 Actinopolymorphaceae bacterium | reverse complement strand
TGCGGATGCTCGTACACCGCGGTCAGCACCGCCACCCGGGGACGCGTCACACGCACCGCAGCCCCGCGCAACAACTGCTCAACATCCAGAGTCGCGGACACCATCCGAAGTGTGGGCCATTTTCTGGAATCAATCAAGAACCCAGGCGGCAGCCTTCGACCCGGTCTTCACCCCGGGACGCGGCGTCAGACGGCGTTCGTCGCGTACACCCGGTTCACTTTCGAGCCCAATCGAGCACGGTTCAATGCACTCGCGAGCGGGATCGAGGGCGTTCGGAACTGCACAGAGGCGGGCATCCCACGTCACATCGACTCCTCGGACCGGATCCGCCACATGGTCAGCACTGCGCTCACGGAGCAGCAGACCCAGCATCACTGCGGCCGCAGCACGGTCCCACTCCTTGCCGAGCCATGGTCCCCGCAACAGGTCCCCGGCGTGGGTGACCGGGATCACGTCAGGAAGCCCAGCAGGGCCCCGAGCGCCCCGAACGCCGCGGTGACCAGGACGAAGGCGGCGATGAGACCGGGCCAGCTACTTGGCGCCACGAGGCCCCGCTGGCCAGGGCACTCGGGTCACCTTTGCACGGCCGGGACGGGTTCAGGGTTGCTGCCCGCGCCTTTCGCCAGGTGTTGCCGTAGCTGGAGCCGGACACCGGCCCGGCATAGCCACCCGACACGGGATGGCGCTGCTTGCCTGTCCGAGTCACGAACAGGCGTCCATCCGGTCGGCAAGTGAACGTATCGAGTGCAAGCGACCTGCGCCGTCGCCCTGCTGGTTCAAGCCACCTTCGCCGTCGGGGAGTTCGCTTGCTCTCTACGTCAGGTCCTTCGTCATGAACACACGGCTCGTTCCAGGTGGATCACAGGGGATCTCCCCGAATCTTCGCCAGCCATTCCGCTCGTAGAAACCGGGTGCCTGAAAGCTGATCGTGTACAGGAAGGCTGTTCCACATCCGCGTCTGCGACCCTCGTCTTCCCCCTGCCGCAAGATCTCGCTACCGATGCCGGACCGCGGAGTGCGGGCGGTAGATGGAACAAGTCCACGAACAGCAGGCCGAGCGACGTGTGGCCAATCAAGCCACCAACCACGCGTTTCGTTTCTGGATCTTTGACGAGCACGGCAAGCAGGCGGCGATCGTATGTTCCCGCCTCTTGCACGTTGAATTCGTCGAGCGCGTCCGAGATCAGCGCGACATCTTCGGCGTTGGGTGTGTCGGTGACAAGAATGGCGGGTACTGGCGTGCAGAGCTCGGGCGACTCCTCTTTCCTGGGTTCGGGAGACGGTGGCGCGTGGGTGGTCGAATCAGGCACTGGCCGATCGTAACGACAGGGTCTGACACCGGGGCTCTCACGACGCCTTGGACGGCCAAGCTTCAGCAGCGCCGACCACCGCGGGTCAAGCTGCGGCTCCGCTTGGACCGGCATCCTGTCGGCCCTCGATGGACGGAGCCTTCATGACCGATCGGGATGGATTCGTGGAGTTGCTCGCCGACGTGCATGAGCAGCGCGACTCCGACCAGCTTGTGCACGTCGTCGCCGAGACCGCACTCGGGGCAGTCGGCTGTCACGCGGCCGGCGTGATGCTCGTCCGCGGCAAGAACGCATCGAGACGGCGGCCTTCACCGACGACAGTGTGAAGAAGGCAGACCCCCTGCAAGTGAAGCTCGGCGAAGGCCCTTGCCTGTCAGCCATGCAGGGTGGCGACCACTTCCTGATCGACAACACCATGACCGACCAGCGGTGGCCGCGATGGTCTCCGGCCGTTGCCGACCTCGGCGTGCGGAGCGTCATCAGCGTTTGGCTTTCGAACGGCACGGACAAGCCGGTGGGATCGTTGCTCCTCCACCGTCATCGGTCAGGCCACCGGTGTCCTCATGACCCGCTATCGACTCACGGCAGAACAGGCCTTCGCCGCGCTCACCCGCTACTCCCAGCTCGGCAACGTCAAGCCGCGCGGCGTCGCCGCCCAAGTCGTCAGGGACCGTGGACTGCCGCCGGCATCGGCATCCGACGACAGCGGATCACCGCGTACGGCCTGCGACACCAGGCCAGGCAGCGAACTGGCGCGGTCTGTTCTAGCCCAGCACGGAATGTCGGCCGGGTCTTCGGCTTCCCCGAGTGCTAGAAGACCCGGCGTCGGGTTCCGCCGATCGGCACCAGGTTGAGAACAACGCCGAGGATCAGAAGCGCGATGCCGATCCACAAGAGCACGTGCAGCGATGCAACGACCAGTCCGAGGATCACGAGAACGACGCCCAAGATGACCACGTTGACTCCTTTGGATGACAGTTCGGCCGATCGGCCGTCGTGGATTTTACCCGATTCCCGCATTCGTAAACAAGGCCACCGGATGTCCGGCCGGTCGCCGTACGATGCCGGGAGCCGACGGCACCGGAGGGCACATGACCGAGGACCGATCCATCCCTGACGACCGGATGCGCAGTGCTGCGATCGACGTCCTGCGGGCGAATGACCTCGGCTCGATGACCAGTGCGGCGCCGAACCTGTACCCGCACATGTGGAGCTGGGACGCGGCCTTCGTCACCATCGGGCTCGCGAGATTCGACGTTCCTCGCGCCGTCACCGAACTCACGTCGCTACTGAACGCGCAGTGGGCGACCGGCATGATCCCGCACATCGTGTTCAGCGGGAACGACACCAGCTACTTCCCCGGCTTCGACCGGTGGGCTACCGCGAGCGCACCGGCCCGGCCGGCGGGCATCAAGAGCAGCGGCATCTGCCAGCCGCCTGTGCATGCGATCGCCGTGCGGCACATCGTCGACCGCGGTCGCGAGAACGGCGGATCGGACCAGGTGGCCGCCGAGCGGTTCTTCAGAGAATCCTTCGACGGGTGGCTCGCCTGGCACCGCTGGCTGGCCACGGTCCGGGATCCCGAGAACGTCGGCCTGATCGAGATCCACCACAGCTGGGAGTCAGGTCTCGACAACTCGCCACGGTGGGACGGTCCCTACGCGCACGTGGTGCCGGGCGCGGTCGCCCCGTACACACGCCGCGACACCCTTCACGTCGCCGACGTCAGCGAGCGACCGAGCGACAGCGAGTACGAGAAGTACCTCTGGCTGGTGCAGCAGATGGCGTCGGTTCACTACGACGACCAGGCAGTCCAGCAGATCATCGATTTCCGCGTTCGGGACGTCCTGTTCTCCGCGATCATGGCTGCCGCCAGCGAGGTCCTCGCCGGTCTGGGTGACGACATCGGCCGGACCGAGGAGGCCGCCGAACTCCGCCGGATGGCGAGCCGCTTCACCGCCGGCGTCGCCTCGACCGTCGACCCTGCGACCGGCCTCGCCCGTGACTACGACGTGATCGCCCGCGAGTGGGTCGCCACCGACACGATCTCCGGCTTCGCGCCGCTCATCGCCGGCGGCGACTCTGCCATCCTCGCGGCACAACGTTCAACCCTGCAAGGCCCGAACTGGATGGGCAACCCGGGTCTGCGCTTCGTGCTCCCGCCCTCGACATCACCGGCGAGCCCTGCGTTCCGCCCCCGCACCTACTGGCGCGGTCCGGTGTGGCCGTTCCTGAACCTGCTGTTCGGCTGGGCGACCGCGCGCGATGGCGACGTGGAGTTGTACGACGCGCTGCGTACGGCGTCGCTGGAGCAGCTGCGCGACCTCACGTTCGCCGAGTACTACGAACCGTTCACCGGTGAGCCCCTGGGTAGCCATGCGCAGGCATGGACGGCCGCGGCGACATTGGAGTGGCTCGGACCTCAGCCGGGCTGAGACATTCTCACCCGCCGGCAGCAGTGTCACTGGACGAACGTGTACTCCAGAACGAACCGCGATGACGACTTCACCGACATCGAGACCTCCACGGCACGGCCGTTCGGATCGTGCGCCACGCGCGTGACCACGAGCACCGGCATTCCCGACGACAGCTGCAACTGCCGTCGCTCCTCCGGTGTGGGCATCCGCGCCGAGACCGTGTCGACGGTGCGGCCACCGGCTCGTCCGTTGGGAGCGGCGGACGCGAGCGCGAGCGGCACGAAGGATTCGACGAGCTCGACCGGCTCGCCGTCCACGCTGTACCGGCACGTCCGCACGACGACGGAGGCCCGGCGGTCGATCACCAGCAGCTCCCGCATCCTGGCCGTCGGCTTCTCCCGGCGCGTCTCCAACAGATCGACGTCACCGCGGCCCGCGTCGGGGTCGGCACCAGCGACCACCCGCCGCACCAGCGGCACGTCACGCGCAAAGACACCACGCCCGTGCTCGGCGACGACGAGTCCTTCGCCTCGGAGCACGTCGATCGCCCCACGCACGGTCATTCGTGCGACCCCGTAGAGGCTCATCAGTTCTGTCTCGGACGGCAGTTTCTCTCCTGGGAGCACGCGATTCTCGCGGATCTCGACGCGCAGGGCGTCCGCGATCTGACGGAATACCGGCGCGTCCGCTCCCCGGTCGATCGATCCCAACGGCGCCATCGGTCCTCCACATGTCTAGACGGCTATCGTCGCACGAGCTGATCGGATCGACCTGGTGCGCGCTACGGTCAGGCACTCGATCCCCGACCGACCGTTGAGATCCGGAGTGTGTGCGTATGCCGCTGATCACCCCTGCCGTCGAGGCTGACCTTCCACGCCTGCTGGAGATCCGGCACGCGGCCTTCGCCGCCCAGGCGCCCTCGGCCTACACCGACGAACAGGTGCGCACACTCCTCGACGACGTCGACCCGGACGAGCTGCTCGCGATGATCGCCGATCGCCAGTTGTTCGTGGCCCGCCTCGATCCCGATGCCGGCGCTGACGGCGAGGTCGTCGGCTCAGCCGGCTGGCAGCGAACTCGCCTGCGACACGTCTACGTCGACCCGGCGCACACACGCAGGGGCATCGCGACCGCCCTGCTCACATACGTCGAATCCGACTTCCGCCGTCGAACCGGCGCCGTCGAGATCCACGCCGGTGTCGCGCTTCATGCGGAGGGGTTCTACCTCGCAACCGGCTATCGGGTCGTGAGCCGCGAGACCGACTGGGACGGCAGCGAGTACCTGGCGATGATCAAGGCGTTCGGACCGGAGACGACGCCAGCCGGCCGGCCCGAGCAGTCCGGCTGAGCGGGCATCGTTCCGGCGCCGATCAGCGCCCGGTTCGCCCGACCGCGGGCGTCGCCCACTGCGCCTCCGTCGGGAGCCGCTCGTCCGGGCAGCTCCTCAGCACACGGGCGATCGCGGCGTCCTCTGCCGGCGTCACCCACAGCCGGTAGGCGGTCTTGACCGCGACATGGCGAGCGACGTAGAGGCAGCGGAGCGGCTTGTTCGGAGGCAGCCAGGTAGCCGCATCGCCGTCGCCTTTCGACTCGTTCGGCGGTCAGTTGCGCGGCGCCGGTCTGCCACGCGTCGCTGAGGGCCACCACGTGGTCGATCTGTACGTGCGCGCTCGTGGATTCGCCACGGAGGAAGGGGATTCGTCGTCCGGTGTAGGCATCGTCGAGAGTGCCGGAGACGACGAGGCAACCGTGCGTCCCCGGCCTGATCGTGACGGCCGTGAGGTCCCGGCGCAGGACGTCGTTGCGGGTGTCGCAGCCGTTGTGACCGCCGGGGACTGAGACGTCGTCGCTCCAGGCCTGGCCGAAGTCCGACCGGTCGTAGCCGGTCTTCGGCGCGCGCCCCTTCACGGGCAGCGCGGCCAGCGCCCTGGCGACCGAACCGGGAGCGGAGGTCGTGCGTTCCGCAGGCGTGTGTATCGGATCCTGGTTCGCCGAACCGATCCCGCACGCGGCGGAGGCAGCTGCAAGTGCCGCGGTCACGACGAGCACCCGCACCAGCATGGGGATCGGAACCCCACGACGGCTTTCGCCGGTCACCTCGTCATCTCCCCGTTCCCCGGGTCCTATCCCTGTGCTCAGTACGGACGATGCATCCGGCCGACGGCGTCGGGATCGATGGCGTCGAGTTCGGCGAGCTCCGCGATGAACGTCCCGAAGTGCCTGGTCGGGGTGTAGCCGATCGCGTCCGCGCCGACGTGCTCGGGGACCGACGGCCGGTCGCTGATGTCGATCCCGTACTTCGTGATCAGCGCGGCCGAGCCCGGGAAGATCGCTTCGGCCGTCCCGAGCGGGTCGCTCTCCCAATGCTCCACCTGCTCGGTCGTGAACGCGTTGGCGCGCACCGCGTGCACCACGGTGCGCTCGGGGCCGTCGGCAGGGACGTCGCCGTGCAGCGAGGCGACCGCCGCATCGACACAGTCGAGGACGTCCTCACGGTCGACGCCGCCCTTGAGCAGGCGTCCGCCGTACCGGTTGAGCCAGTCGTTGCCCCACGGCGTGAAGTCGTGCGGGCGGATCGACACGTACCGCAGCCCGTGCTCATGGCGGTGGTACTCACACAGCTCTTCGCCCACCCGCTTGGTGAATCCGTATTTCTCGTAGTGCCCGAACCACGACATCGACGACAGGAACACGAGCCGGGAGATACCCGCGGACTCGGCTGCTTGCAGCGCCCAGGAGGTGCCGTCGACGTTGAGCCGCCAGAAGTCCACCTCGGTCTTGGTGCGGGAGTGGATGCCATGCCAGGCCGGGGTGTGCAGGAGGAGATCGCATCCCTGCGCGGCTTTCTCCAGCCCGACGCCGACCTGGATGTCGAGTTGATGGAATTCCAGGCCCGCGAACGTCTCGACGTCAGGCAGCTGGTTGACGTCGGTGAGGACGAGTTCGTGGCCGGCTCGGCGCAACCGGCCGATGATGCCCTTGGCGAGGTTGCCGCCGGCGCCGGTGATGAGAATACGCATGGGGACTGCTCCTGTGATGTGGGTTCGTTACGCGACGGAGCGGGTGGGTCAGGCGAGCAGGTCGGCGATCTGGCTCATCTGCTGGTCGTCGAGCGGGCCGAACTCAAGCGCTCCGGCGTTCTCCTCGACCTGGGCGACCGACTTGAACCCGGGGATTGGCACGAAGACCGGGCTCCGCGCCCACAACCAGGCGAGCGCGCCTTGGGCCAGGGTGCGACCGCCGGAGGTGAGGACGTCGCGGATACTCTCGAGCCGCTGCAGTGACTCGGCCTGCCGGCCCGATCTGAAGTCCCAGCCGTGCCGGACGTCGTCGGCTGGCAGAGTGCTGTTCTTGTCGAATTTGCCCGTCAGCAGACCCATTCCGAGCGGGCCGCGGACGACGCTTGCCAGCCCACGGTTCTCGCACAGGGACAGGACGTCGGCGTTACCGCCGAAGACATTGAACGACTGCTGGATCGCCTTGCAGTTCGGGCTTGCGGCGAACAACGCGGCTCGGGTCGGGTCGTCGGTGCTCCAGCCGATGGCCTTGACCTTGCCGGCCGCAACGAGCTCGTCGAACACTGCCAGCACATCCGGCGCACGCTCGAGGTCGAAGCCGCCGAGGTGGAACTGGTACAGGTCGATCCGGTCGGTGCCGAGCCGACGCAAGCTCTCGTCACACGCCCAGCGGATGTAGTCGGGATCGCCGTTCTCACCCGGTGCCTCGCGGGTTTCCTCGACGTAGGTGTAGCCGGCCTTGCTCGCGATGACGATGTCGTCGCGCACGTCACCGAGGGCCTGCGCGATGAGGTATTCGCTGTGTCCGCAGCCGTAGACGTCGGCCGTGTCGAAGAACGTGACACCGAAGTCGTAGGCACGGCGCAGGGCGCGGATCGACTCGTCGTCGTTCACGCTGCCCCAACCGACCGGGCTGCCCTGACGCGCATGCGGGCCGCCGATTGCCCAGCACCCCATGCCGAGGGCGCTGATCGTGGGGCCGCCGGCCCCGAGCGTGCGTGCGGTGGTCTGGCTCATCTGGAATGCCCTCTCCGGTGGGTCGAAACGCCAACCACCCTTGCACAGCGGCCGCCGGCGGCCAGCGTCAGCCGACGCCTGACGTCGTCGGCCCGCGCCGGCGGTCAGCGCATCCGCTCGATGGCGGCGTTCAGCTCGCTGAGCTTGGCGTACCGGGCGGCATCCGCGGCCAGGTCGGTCCTCGGGTTGTCGTCGAGTGGGCTCTGGAGATGCAAGCCGGCCTTGCATCAGGACGCCCTGCACGGCTCCGGCCGGGGTGTATGTCGGTGCGTACCACCGCTGGAACTCGGCGATCTGTTCGGAGCTGTCGCCCCGCTCCTGCATGCTTCGCCTGTCGTCCTCCGCCGTCCTGCGGTTCGATCGGAGAATCCAGGTGGCCAGCCCGCGTGGCGCGGTTTCCGACCGCGTGGCCAGCCCTGCAAGCGGGCCGAGGATCCCCTCCTGCAGGTGGACCGTGAGGCGCTCACGATCGCTGGTCGGAAGGGTCCCGTGGAGGACGTCGGAGACGCGGACGATGTAGCCGTGAGCCGGAGCAACGAGGTCCGGCGTCTCCCCGACGGTGACGCCCAAGGTCTTGACGTCGATGATCTCGCCGACGATCACGGCGTCGGACTCGCCGACGGCGTCCTCGACGGTGGCGTTGCGGTGGTAATTGCCGGGGTTGTCGTTCAGCGCGGTGAAGTAGCGCTCGTTCTCGGGGTGGTAAGCGTCGACGTCCGGGCGCTGGAGGAGCGCGCGACCGGCAAGCCCGGCGGCCGCCAGCAGCGCGGCTGCACCGCCGAGCCGGAACGCCGTGCGTCGGGTCAGCGGGCGGTGACTGCTCTCCATGCCTCCCCCTCGAGTCCGAACGGTCGTTACGTGCCGTCGGTGAGCATGCCGACGGCCTTGGCGATCCGACGCTGCCGGGTCTCCGGAGTCTTCGCGTCGTCGATCGCGAGGACGTGCCGGAGCTGGTGGCTGTACGCGAGCGAATCGAAGGCCGTGCGACCTGGCGGCTCACGGTCGAGTGCGGCGGCGAAGTCCTCCGGGACCGCGACGACCCTGGGTGCACTGTCGACTTCGATGTCGAGGTCGACGACGTCACCTGCCGCCACGCCGGCGGCTGCACGGTTCTCCGCACTCACGCCGAGAATGTAGACGCCCCGCATCGAGGCGATGCTGCTGCGGTAGGTGTGGCCGTTGATCGTCACGGTGACCGCGGGTCGCTTGCTCGAGCCGAGGCTCTCGACCACGTCGGCCGGAATCTGGAACCCGGTGGCCGTCTTGCCGCTCAGCTCGAGGGTGGCGCGAAGCTTCATGGTGGGGAGTGATGCTCCTATAGATGTCAAGCGGCTTGGACGGCGTCTTCACGGTTGCTGGCGGCGGTGATGGGAGCGGGGCACAAGATGTTGTAGATCTCGCGGGCGACGTAGCGTTTGAGACAGCGGATGATCTCGGCTTTGGTCTTGCCCTCGGCGAGTCGACGGGTCATGTATGCCTGCGTCGGCTCGTGCCAGCGCAGGCGGACTACGACGACTCGGTGCAGGGCGGCGTTGGCTTGACGGTCACCGCCCCGGTTGAGTCGGTGGCGTTGGATCTTGCCGGAGGAGGCTGGGATGGGGTTCGAGCCGCAGAGCGCGGCGAAGGCGGCTTCGGAGCGCAGCCGGTGAGGGTTGTCGCCGGCTGTGACGAGGAATCGCGCAGCACCGTCTGGGCCGATACCAAACACCTCGAGCAACGCGGGTGAGGCTGTGCCAGCGAGCAAGCGGATCTTCTGCTGGAGGTCTTTGATCTCGACGCGGAGGTCGAGACTTCTGCGGGCCAGCAGCCGCAAGGTCTGTCGCGCCACCGCGGTCGGGGACGACAACTCGCCGGGGTGGAAGGCGGCGCAGCGCTCGATCAGTTTGCCCACGGACAGGCCTGTGAGCGACTCGCGCAGTTCGGTACGGGCGGTGACCATGATTGCCTTGATCTGGTTGAGCGCCTGCGTGCGCGCCTTGACTCCAGAGTCCTTGGCCATCTTGAGCATTCGGACCATCTCGACGTTGCCGTCGCCGTGCTTGGGGATGGCCGTTGCGACTCCGGCCAGCACCGACCGGGCGGCCATCTCTGCGTCGATGGGGTCGTTCTTGCCTACCCGACGTCGGGTTGCCCGGTCGGGACGGTTGACCTCCACGACACGATGGCCACGGCTGGCCAGAAACCGGGTAAGTCCTGCTCCGTAGGAACCGGTGCCCTCGATGGCGAAGACCTCCACTGAACCCAGGCTGAAGGCCCATCGCTCGAGTTGTGCATAGCCGGCGGCGGTGGTCGGCACATGTAGTTCCTCGAGCCTGGCTCCGAGCTGGTCCAGGGCGACGGCGACGTGAATGTCTTTGTGGGTGTCGACCCCGATGGTGCAGTGCCATCCGCCCACCCTCGTGAAAGACCGGGGCTAGGACCAATACCGTTAAGTTAGAGTGACATCGGTGTAGTTTGGTTGCATGCCAAGAGCG
>DAIQRJ010000029.1:0-49958 GCA_036786375.1 Actinopolymorphaceae bacterium | reverse complement strand
TCCGGGCTCGAACGCCGCTCCGGCAACCGCGGTCGCCAACGGCGGCAGAGGGAGCGCGGGTTGGGTCGACAACATCTCCACAGTCTAGTCGAACAGACATTCGAACACAAGACATCAGCAAGAGAATCCTCAATCAGGCTTGAAGATTCTGCCCACGGCAGGACTCATCGGGTCACATGGCCGCCGCGTCATCGGCGACTCGCGTCGAGCGACGGGCAAGGCTCAATCCTCTCGGGACGGTCCGCATTGACAGTGAACGATCGATTCTCAGCCAGGCTTGAAGCCTCCGGGACGGTCGCAAGGATCTCGAAGCCGAGCGATTGCCACAGCCGCACAGCCGCGGTGTCGTCTCGACAACCGCGTTGAACTGAGTATTGCGATAGCCCGCGGACAGTACCCACTCCACCACGTCGACGCCCAACGCGCCCGACCCAGCGCGGCCTCCATCCACCACTGTCGAGCCTCGTCGAGCGAAAGCCCATCCGGATAGGTATAGCTCGCCCGTCAGCTCACCCGGCGGTCGTCGATGGCGTCGCGGTTCCAGTCGATCCCGAGGCCGGGGGTCTCCGGCGCGACCGCGTGCCCGTCGGCGATCTCGAGCGTCGTGTGGGTGATCGCCCGCAGCTGCGGGATGTGCTCGACGAAACGGCCGTTCGTCACCGCGGCGCACAGGCTGACGTGCAGCTCCATCAGGAAGTGCGGGCACACGTCGACGTTGAAGGCCTCGGCGAGGTGGGCGACCTTGAGCCAGGGTGTGATGCCACCGATGCGGGCGACGTCGACCTGGACGATCGAGCATGCGCCGCGCGCGAGGTAGTCGCGGAACTGTGCGAGCGAGTACATCGACTCACCGACCGCCACCGGGATGTTCGTCGATCGGGCCAGCGCGACATGCCCGGCGACGTCGTCGGCGGGCATCGGTTCCTCGAACCAGGCCAGGTCGAGCGGGCGGTAGGCCTCGGCCCGACGGCGTGCCTCGGACACGCTGAACGACTGGTTGGCGTCCACCATGATCTGCAGCTCGGGTCCCAGTTCGTCGCGCACCGCACGCAGCCGGGCGACGTCCTCGACCGCGGTCGGCTTGCCCACCTTGACCTTCACTCCTGGCCAGCCCGCCGCCGCGGACGCCTTCGCGCCGATCACGAGGTCGTCGGTGCTCAGGTGCAGCCAGCCGCCCTCGGTGTCGTAGAGCGGAACCCGCTGCCGGGCGCCGCCGGCCAGCCGCCACAGCGGTTCGCCGGCACGCAGGCAGCGCAGGTCCCACAGCGCGGTGTCGATCGCGGCCAGGGCGAGTGACGTGATCGCGCCGACGGTGGTGGCGCGGGTGGAGGCGAACAGCTGGTGCCACAGGCCGCCGACGTTGCGCGCGTCACGACCCGGCAGCGTCGGGATCAGCTCCTCGACCATCGCGAGGACCGCCTTGCCGCCGGTTCCGATCGTGTAGGAGTACCCGGTCCCGGTGAGGCCGTCGTCGGTGGTGATGTCGACGAAGATCGTTTCCTGCTTGAGGAAAGCCTGTACCGCGTCGGTCCGGACGGTCTCGACCTCGATGTCGATCAGGTAGGCCTTGGCGCTGGTGATGACGGACATGTGGCAGACCTCCGGGGTCAGGCTCGACGGACGCGGACGACGGTCACGTCGGTGTCGCGGTGCTCGGTTCCGATCGTCAGCGACAGGGTGCCGCCTGGCGCGCGCTCGAACGCCGCGGCCGATCGGTCGGCGACGACGGTGGCCTCGGTGATGACGCCGTCGAGACCCTCGACCGTCAGCGGTGCGCCGTCGGCCGGCCAGTTGGTGACGTGCAGGTAGGTCACGTCGTCACCCTTGGCGGTGGTGAATCCCCAACCCTGGCGAGCGATGCTGGTATGGACGGTGCCGTAGATGCCCTCGCCGTTGCGGCGCAGCCACGCGCCGACGCCGTCGAGGCGTTCCCAGAACTCGGGCTGGATCGTCCCGTCCGGGCGGGGTCCGACGTTGAGCAGCAGGTTCCCGCCCTTGGCGACGACCTCGACGAGTGCCTTGATGATCGTGCCGGTCGACTTGTAGTTCGTGTCGCGCGGGTTGTACGCCCAGGTGTCGTTGATCGTCATGCAGGTTTCCCACGGGCGGTTCGGGATCAGGTCGTCGGGAACGTGCTGCTCGGGGGTGGCGAAATCGCCCCACACGCTCGGGTCGAGCAACAGGCCGGCGGTGCCGGGAACCGCGCCCATGCTGTGGTTGCCGCCGTTGCGGTCGTTGAGCATCAGCCCGGGCCACGTGTTGCGCAGCCAGGGGTTGAGGACGAACGGGTCGAACCGCTCCTGCGAGCGAAGGCCGTCGAACCAGATCTGGGTGACGTTGCCATAGCGGGTCAGCAGTTCGGTGAGCTGGGCCTTCATGTACGCGAGGTAGCCGAACCACTCGGGCCGGGTCGCTTCGCCGGCCCAGTTCGTCCTGGCCGGCTTGGTGGTGTCGCGGTAACCGGTGTGGTGCAGGTCGGGCTGGGAGTAGTAGAAACCCAACGGGAGCTGGGCATTCGCGCAGGCGGCGGCGAGCTCGGCGCAGATGTCGCGTCCGAACGGGCTGTTCGTGATCTTGTAGTCGGTGAAGGCCGAGTCGAACATGCAGTAGCCGTCGTGGTGCTTGGACGTGAACACGACGTAGCGCTGGCCGGCTCGACGGGCGAGCTCGGCGAACGCGGTGGCGTCGAACTCCGTCGGGTTGAACGTGTCGGCGAGAGCCTCGTAGTCGGGCTGGCTGATCTGCGGGTGCTCACCCGGCTCCATGATCGGCCAGGACGCCTCGACGCCGGCCTGGGAGTATGGGCCCCAGTGCACGAACAGGCCGAACTTGGCGTCTTTCCACCACTGGGCCGGGCGCTCGGTCATGAGGCTTCCTTGTCTGTGTCAGGACAAAACGGACGATCAGGACGATCAGGAGCGAGCGAGCCGGCGGGAGCCGGTCACGCCATGAAGAAGACGCTCTCCATCGGGGCCCAGTTCTCCCCGGGCGCGGCAGTCTCGACGGGCTGCTGGCACGGATCGGTGTAGGTCCACCAGCGCTGGGTCTCCGGGTCGGCGGCCATCTTCGCCTGATCGGCGGCCCAGTCGTCACCGCTGTATTCCATGTAGGAGAAGAGCAGGCCGTCCCGGTAGAAGATCGAGTAGTTCGACACGTGGCACGCTGCGAGCGTGGCCAGCACGGTGGGCCACACGGCCGCGTGCAGTGTGCGGTACTCCTCGAGCTTCTCCGGGCGGACCTTGACGACGTTGCCGAACCGCTGGACGGTGCTGGTCATGAGGCGGTGCCGGGCATGGCCTACCAGAGACCTTGCTTGGCGATACGACGCGCGAGCGTGTTCGCCGTGACGAGCAGCACCAGGGCGAAGACGGACTTGAACACACCTATAGCGGTCGCGTAGGAGAACTGCGGGATCGTCGACTTCAGACCGATCTGGTAGACGTAGGTGTCGATGACGTTCGAGACCGAGTAGTTCAGCGGGTTCTGCAGGAGCAGGACCTTCTCGAAACCCGACGTCAGGATCGAGCCCATGTTCAACACGAGCAGGGTGACCGTGACCGGCATGATGCCCGGCAGGTCGATATGCCAGATCCGGCTCAGCCGGGTGGCGCCGTCGACAGTGGCCGCCTCGTGCAGCGCCGGATCGATGCCGGCCAGCGCGGCGAGATAGATGATCGCCGAGTACCCGAGGGTCTGCCAGGCACCAGACCACACGTACACGTGCCGGAAGTAGTCGGGGTTGCCGAGGAAGTCGATCGGCTTACCACCCAGCGCCGTCACACCCTGGTTCACGAGGCCACCGTTCGGGTCGAGCAGCATCACCATGATGCCGACGACGACGACGGTGGAGATGAAGTGCGGGGCGTAGGTGATCAGTTGCACGCCACGCGACGCCAGCTTCGAGCGGACGGAGTTCAGCAGCAGCGCGAGCACGACCGGCAACGGGAACAGCGCCGCGAGCTCGTACACGTTGAGGATGAGCGTGTTCTTGATGATCGGCCAGAACAGGTACGAGTGGATGAAGGTGTCGAAGTATTTCATCCCCACCCAGGGCGACGCCTGGATGCCGAGACCAACCGAGAAGTTCTTGAATGCGATCTGCATGCCGTAGAGCGGGCCCCACAAGAAGATGATCGCGTACAGGATCGGCGGGAGCAACAGCACGTAGAGCTGCCAGGAGTTCTTGATGCGCCGGACGCGGTTACCCGAACTCTGTCGTCGCCTGGTCATCTTCGACGCATCCGTCGAGACGGGGGCGAGGAGCGGTTCGTCGAGTGCTGAGCCTGTCATCTGGCTTCCCTTCTCACTTCAGCGATCCGACGAGTGCACCCTTGACGAAGTGCTTCTGAACGAACGGGTAGGCGATCAGCGGGGGCACGATCGCGACGACGATCAGGGCGTACCGGAGTTTGTCGAACAGCTCCTTACGCCTCAGCAGTTCACCGGCGTTCATGCCGGCGATCTGGGACGGGTCGACCGAGTTGTTGACCAGCAGTTCACGCAGGATGAGCTGCAAGGGGAACAGCGACTGGTCGGTCAGGTAGATCAGCGCGGTGAACCAGCCGTTCCATTGCGCAACCGCGTAGAACAGCAGGTTGACCGCGATGATCGGCTTGCTCAGCGGCAGCGCGATGCGCAGGAAGAACTTGAAGTCGCTTGCCCCGTCGACCTTCGCCGCCTCGAGCATCTCGTGCGGGATCGTCACCTGATAGAAGGTCCTGGTGATGATCACATTGAACACGCTCATTGCCCCGGGGAGCACGATCGCCCAGCGGGTGTTCAGCATGCCGAGGTGCTGCACGATGACGTAGGTCGGAATGATGCCGGCCGAGAACAGTGTCGGGATCAGCAGGAAGAACATGATGAACCGGCGGCCGGCGAGGTCGGGCCGGGACAGCGGGTACCCGGCAAGCAGGGTGAGCGCCGTGCCGAGTAACGCACCGAACACCGAGTAGAACAGCGAGTTGGCAAACCCGCGTACCAGGGCCGACGACGCGAAGATCGTCTTGTACGCGTCGACGTTGAATCCGACCGGCAGCAGCTTCACCGAGCCCGAACTGATCGCCTCGGCCGAGGAGAACGACGAGCTGAACACGTACACCAGCGGGTACAGGATCGACAGCGTGAACAGGGCCAGCACGCAGTAGTTGACGACGTTGAAGGCGCGATCGGACCTCGCTTCCGCGATTCGCGAGGTCCGACGGCGTCCCGCTGTTAGAACTGCCACAGATCAGCCCTTCGGGCGGGCGTCGTACGCAGCCTGGTAGGTCCGGATGTAAGCAGCGATGCCCATCTTGTCGATCTTTGACGTGTAGTCGTTCCACGCCTTGTCGTCGTTGATGTCGAGCTTGCCGATGGCGAAGTTCGCCATGGACTGCTTGACGTGGTTCGAGAGCACAGTGGCGATGTCGGCGTTCGACGCAGCGCCGGCCTCGTCGAAGATCAGCGGCGGTAGCTGCCAGTCCTTGCTCTGAGCCAGCGGCTCGTACGGGCGCGAGGCCTCGTACAGGTCCTTCTCGAAGTTCGGGTTCTTCGGGTCGGCGAACTGGCTCAGCCGGAAGTCGTTGGACCGGTACATGACCGCGAACTGGTTCCAGGAGGTGCCGACCGGGGCGGGCCAGATGTCGAGTGCGTAGACGGCCTGCTTGCCGTTGATGCCGATCTGGCCGGCCTTCGCCCAGGTCCAGTTCTTGTTCTGGGTGCCGCCGTAGGCGTCGTTCGTGTTCTCGAGTTCCATCTGGAAGTCGGCCCACTGCGCGAGCAACTCGGGATTGGATGCCTTCTTGGTGATCTCGATGCCGGCGGTGCCGTAGGCGCCGTAGTAGTCCCATGAGGCGATCTGGATGCCGTCGGGCCCCTTGAGGGTCGGCACCGACACGTAGTCGCGCCAGCGCGCGCCGGTCTCATAGGTGATGTTGGCGAACGAGCCCCAGTACCACGAGCGGGTGAAGCCGATGCGGGCGTGACCGGGAGTGTTCCCGAGCTTGCTGAGGGATTCCGACGTCCGGGTGAACACGTCAGCAGTCATCAACCCGTCGTCGTAGAGCGAGCGAAGGTACTTCAGTCCCTGGCGCCACTCGGGCTTGTTCGGGACGAAGGTGACCTTGCCGTCTTCAAGGCGCAGCCAGGGTTCACCCGGGTTGTAGGTGAAAGCGCCCATGATGAACCGGTCGATCGTGTCGCCGACGTCGTTCGCCCACGGGACCGTGTCGCCGTGGCCGTTCGGATCCTGGGTCTTGAATGCCTTCAGGACCGCGCGGAATTCCTCGGTCGTACCGGGCATCTTCATGCCGAGCTTGTCGAGGAACTTCTGGTTGATCCACGCACGGCCGCTGCCGGAGCGACAGTGGTAGCAGTCGTTGAGACCGTTGTAGGTGTAGGTCTTGCCGTCGGTGGCCTTGTTCAGGGTCTTGAGCTCGGGGTAGCTCTTGATCGCCTCCTTCATCTCGACGCCATACGTCTCGATGTAGTCGTCGAGCGCCACGAACACGCCCTGCTGACCGTAGAGCGAGATCTGGTCGCGGGTGAACGGGATGCCCATGAAGGCGTCCGGCAGGTCGCCCGAGGCCAGCATCGCGTTGACCTTCGTCATGTCCTGCGAGCCGTCGGTGGCCACCGTGACGACAGTCTGGAACTTGATGTTGATACCGGTCTTCTTGGCGAAGAGATCGGTGAAGGTGTTCTTGTTCCAGTCACCGGTGTACTGGGTGTCCTGCGGGACGACGACGGTGAACGTCTTGCTGCCGTCGCCGAACGGCGTCTTCTTCGTGGCCCTCGGGCCGACGTAGTCGGCCGCGTAGAGGACATCCGGGGTCGGGGCTCCAAGGGTGGCCTTCGGGGCGTTGGCGACGCCGGTGGCGGGCGTGTTGGTACCCCCGCCCGACCCACCGCCACAAGCCGCCAGGAAGGCCGGCAGCACAGTGGCTCCGATTCCGTAGCCGACGACGCTGCGTCGTGACAGGCGCCGCGGCTCCCGCGGTCCCGTCTCGGTGGGTTCGATGCTGTCGGACATGTTGCTCTCCTCGGGGACAAGGCGGGTGCCGGGGCGTATCAGGCGATGGGGAGGGCGACGCTGCCTGACGGCGGTCGGTCGCCCGGTCGGTGACGGGGGGCTCGAACTGGTCGTGCGTGTCTGGTCGACACGGCGCGACATGGGAACAAGTCCTATAGGATTTTCGCTTCCTATAGGATTCTGTTGAGCCTGCGCCGGGAAGTCAACAACCGTAGCGGATTCGTGATCTGGCAGGGCGGGTCGTGACCACACCCGGTCATTCTGGACCGCCGGATGCCTGCGCCAGCAGCAGCCGCGCCCTCCGCACGAGCGCCGGCCGGTCCACCTTGCCGTTGCCGAGCATCGGCATCGCGGCGATCGTCACCACCCGACGGGGGGCGTGCGCGCGACCGAGACCGGCCGCCACCCATGTCCGCACGATGTCGGTGTCCCGATCCGGAGCTGCCGTCGGCTCCATCACCACGAACGCGACCACGGCCGTGCCCCACTCGTCGTCGGGTACCCCGACGGCAACGGCGTCAGCGATGTCCGGGTGCTCGAGGAGCCGCTCCGACACCTCCGGCAGGGCGACGTTCACGCCGCCGGACACCACGACGTCATCTGTTCGGCCCAGGATGTGCAGCAGCCCGTCGTCGTCGATGCGGCCGTGATCCGCCGTGGTGAACCAGCCGTTCGACAGCACGCCGGCGGTGTCGGCCGGCCGGCCGAGATAGCCGCTGAAGACGGTGGGGCCACCGATCCGGACGTGCCCGGCCGGATCGACGGCGATCGCGACCCCGTCGAGCGGGCGACCCTCGTACACGCAGCCGCCGGCGGTCTCGGTCATCCCGTACGTCGTGACGATGCGGATACCCCGTTCCCGTGCACTTGTGAGGAGGCCGGCCGGCGCGGCCGCACCCCCGAGGAGGATCGCGTCGAACACCGCGAGCACGTCGGCGCCGGCCGGCGCGGCCAGGATCCGGTGGAGTTGCGTCGGGACCAGCGCGGCGTAGCGCCGGCCGTCCATGCGCTCCGCTGCCTCGTCGATCTCGACCGGGAGTGCGGACCGGGCGACCACGACCGGCTGGGTCCCGGCGAGGATCGAGCGGGTGATCACCTGCAGACCCGCGATCCCGGATGTGGGGAGGCCGAGCAGCCACTGACCGTCGCCACCGAGCCGCCGATGCGTTGCACGCGCCGATGAGGTGAGGGCCCCGGCCGCCAGGACGACCACCTTCGGCGCGCCGGTCGAGCCCGACGTGGGCATGACCAGCGCCCGCGGACCGGCGGCCGCGCCCGGCGGACTCCCGGGGTTCTCGCTGACGTCGGTCGACGTCACGTCGTCGATCATCCGCAGCACGCGCTCGCGATCGGCTGCTGCGACCGGGAGCACCGGCGGGCCGGCGCCGTTCAGCGCAGCGGCCAACGCCCGCTGGAGGGCGGCGAGATCGTCTGCGTCGACGATCTCGAAGCGGGTGTGCCGTTCGGGGCGGGCGGTCATGGGCCACCTACGCTACGTGGCGTGGTTCCCGTCGAGACCGGCCCCGCCGGCACGCTCGCGTCCGAGGACGTGCTGGTGTTCGCGATCCCGATGCCCACGCGTTTTCGAGGCGTCGAGGTGCGTGAGGGCGTGCTCTGGCGCGGCCCCGCCGGATGGACCGAGTGGAATCCGTTCTGGGACTACGCCGATGCCGAGGCGCTCGCGTGGCTCGATGCCGCCGACGACTCCGCCGCTCTCGCCTGGCCGGCGCCCGTCCGCACTCGGATCCCGGTCAACTGCACTGTCCCCGCGGTCGGGCCGGAGCAGGCGCGCGCCGTGGTCGACGCCGCGCACGGCTGCCGCACCGCCAAGGTCAAGGTCGCCGAACCGGGCCAGCGTCTCGACGACGACCTTGCACGGGTCGCAGCTGTCCGGGACGCGCTCGGCGACGGTGGCCGGGTCCGAGTGGACGCGAACGGCGGATGGACACTCGTTCAGGCCCGGACGGCACTCACCGAGCTTGCGGTGTTCGATCTGGAGTACGTCGAGCAGCCCTGCCGGACCGTGGCCGAACTTGCTGCCGTCAGGTCGTGGGGGATCGCGCCCGTCGCGGCGGACGAGTCGATCCGGCGCGCGCGTGATCCGCTCGCCGTCGCCCGTGCCGGTGCCGCGGATATCGCCGTCCTGAAGGTGTCCCCGCTCGGGGGCGTCCGCGCCTGCCTCGAGATCGCCGAGCGCGCCGGCCTGCCGGTCGTCGTGAGCAGCGCCGTGGACACGTCGGTCGGGCTGGCCGCCGGGCTCGCGCTGGCAGCCGCGCTGCCCGACCTGCCGTACGCGTGCGGCCTGGGCACCCGCGCGCTGCTCGGGGCCGACGTCGTCGCCGACGACGCGTCCGGCTGGCCGGTCGACGGTGAGCTGACGGTCGGCCGTCGTGACGTCGACCCGAACGAGTTCGACGCCGTCCGGGCCGATCGCAGGACGACCGCGCGCTGGCTCGAACGGCTGGCCCGGGTGCGCGCCCTGCAGGCTGCCCGGGCGTCCGCGTGACAGCCGGCGTCCAGTGACCGGCGTCGTGCCGGCCGGCGTTCCAGCCGGCCTGCGGTCGATCGTTCTCGCGCACGTGGTGGTGGACGAGCTCGTCCGGGCCGGCGTTGCACACGTCGTCCTCGCACCCGGTTCGCGCAGCGCACCGCTGGCTGCTGCCGTCATCGCTGCCGAGGAGGCCGGACGTCTCCGGCTGCATGTCCGCATCGACGAACGCAGCGCCGGCTTCACCGCCCTGGGTCTGGCGAAGGCGAGTGGGCAGGTCGTCGCGGTTGTCACGACGTCGGGGACGGCGGTGGCGAACCTCCATCCGGCCGTCCTCGAGGCGCATCACGTCGGCGCGCGGCTGCTCGTCGTGACCGCGGACCGGCCGGGTTCGCTGCGCGGGACCGGGGCGAACCAGACCACCGACCAGACGAGGTTCTTCGGTCCTGCGGCCACGTTCGTCGAGCTCACGTCCGACGAGGGCGGCCCGCGTCCGTGTGCCGGCTGGCGTTCGCGGGCGTGCCGCGCGCTGGATGCGGCGAGCCGCGGTCCGGTCCAGCTGAACGTCGGACTGGCCGACCCGTTGGTCGGGGCGGTGCCGGCGGAGGGGATCGACGACCCGGCGTTCGCCGGCCGTCCGGGTGATGCGCCGTGGACGCGGGTCCAGGTTCCCGCGCCCGTTCCGCCGATGGAGTTGGACGCGAGCCCGGAGCGCACGGTGGTCGTGGTGGGCGACGCGGAGCCCGTGGTCGGTGCGGCGGCGGTCGCCCTGGCCGAGCGCGCGGGCTGGCCGCTGTTCGCCGAGCCGTCGGGCAATGCCCGGACCGGCGTGAACGCGATTCGCCTGTACAGGTTGCTGATCGGGGCCGGACACGGTCCGGCCGCCGACCTCACCGCGAGCATCGAGCGTGTCGTCGTGGCCGGCCGTCCGACGTTGTCGCGGGCCGTGTCGCGGCTGCTGGCCCGGCACGACATCGAGGTCGTGGTGTGCGGCGGGCCGCCGTGGGTCGACGTCGCCGGGACCGCACGGTCGGTCCTGCCGGGCGTGCCGATGATTGCCCGTGCGCGTGCGGGCATCCCGGCCGGAGCGACTTCCTGGCTCGGCCGCTGGCAGCAGCTCGATCGCGACCTGGCCGCCGTCCTGCCGGTGGCCGAGGACCTGGACGGACCGGCGATCGCGGCGATCGTCGCCGCGGCCGCTTCGCCGGCGCGTGCCCTCGTTGTCGGATCGTCGAACCCGGTGCGCGATCTCGACCTCGCGCCGATCGCCTCCACGCCGACCGCACCGGTGTACGCGAACCGCGGCCTGGCCGGTATCGACGGCATCGTTTCGACCGCCGTCGGCGTGGCCATCGTCGCTGGGAAATCCCTTGCCCTGCTGGGGGATCTGACGTTCCTCCACGACGCGAACGGCCTGCTGATCGGGCCCGGCGAGGAACGTCCGGACCTGCGCATCGTCGTCGTCAACGACGACGGCGGTTCGATCTTCCACACGCTCGAGCAGGGTGCGCCGGAGTACGCGGCGCACTTCGAGCGGATCTTCGGCACCCCGCACGGCGCCGATCTCGCCGCCAGAAGTGCAGCGGTGGGCGTGCCGCATCGCCGGGTCGGGTCCGCCGAGCAGCTGCAGGCCGTTCTCAGCGATCCGATCGACGGCATCGACGTCGTCGAGGTGGCGATCCCGCGGTCCGGCCGCCGGGCCGCGGCCGGGATCGTCGCGAAACTCGCCGATTTCGACGGGCGTACTCGATAGCCTCGGACCATGATCCACGTCGACGTGCTCACCGATCCGCGTCCGTTCGTCGAGCAGGCGCAGGTGTTCCTCGATGCCGAGCCGCTGGTCAACAACGTGGTCGCGTCGATGGCCGAGCGCCGGGTCACCGAGATCGGTGCCGTGGCAGGGTCGCGAGCCGAGAACGGCGATCTCTGGTTCGTCGTGCGTGACGACGACCGCAGCATCGTGGGTGCCGGCATGGCGACGGACGGGTTTCCACCTTACCTGCTGGCGATGTCCGACGACGCGGCCGCTGCGGTCGCCGACGCGCTCGCCGGGCGGGTGGATCGGCTGTCGGGCGTCAACGGCGAGATCAGCGCGGCAACGGCGTTCGCCGGCGCGTGGGCCCGCCGGCATGGTCTCGCCTACCGCACCGAACGCCGGAATCGCCTGTTCCGCGTGGCTGATCTCGTGATGCCGGTCGGTGTCACCGGACGTCTGCGCGCGGCTCGTCCCGGCGATATCGACCTCATCCACGGCTGGACGATCGACTTCCATGGCGTGGCTGCCGGTGACGAACGGGCGCCGGCACGGGCGAACAGCATGGCCAAGATCGAACGTGGGCTCGCCTGGCTGTGGCTCGACCATGTCGACGGGGTCGATCAGCCGGTCAGCTACACCGGCGGGGCCGTGCCCGTCCGGGGAGTCCATCGGATCGGGCCCGTGTACACGCCGCCGGCGTTTCGTGGCCGCGGCTATGCGAGCGCCTGTGTCGCTCAGGTCTCGCAGCTCAAGCGGCACGCCGGCGCGACCGAGGTCTGCTTGTTCACCGACCAGGCGAATCCGACGTCGAACAAGATCTACCAGGCCATCGGCTACGTCCCCGTCGCCGACACCGTCAACCTCGCGTTCGTCCCTGGCGCCCGCGTCGACCGCTGAGATCGGACATCCACGCCAGGGCGGCGGCTCAGCCGGTCGCCAGTGCCGAGCGCAGCGGAACCGTCTTGGCCTGGGACTCGGCCAGTTCGGCCGTCGGGTCCGAACCTCCGACGACGCCGCAGCCGGCGAAGAGACGGAGCTCCCGCGGGTCGGTGGCGGACTGCTGGGCGCAGCGCAACGCCAGCCCCCACTCGCCGTCGCCGTCCGCGCCGATCCACCCGACCGGCCCGGCATAGCGA
The DNA here is from genome assembly GCA_036786375.1 of Actinopolymorphaceae bacterium. Classification (GTDB taxonomy): domain Bacteria; phylum Actinomycetota; class Actinomycetes; order Propionibacteriales; family DAIQRJ01; genus DAIQRJ01. Next base: position 37,566 of record DAIQRJ010000029.1, on the reverse strand, counting down.
CCCCGGTCGAGCTCCTCGATCTCGGTGATCAGCGCGCGCGCCGCCGCCGTCGGGGTCCCGCAGACCGCCGCGGATGGGTGCAATGCCCCGGCCAGGAGAAGAGCCGTCGAGCCCGATCCGGCGAGCACGCCGGTCACGTCGGTGGCCAGGTGCATGACGTTGGGCAGGTGCAGGACGAACGGTGTCTCCGGCACGTTCATCCCGGTACAGAACGGCGCCAGCGCGTCGGCAACCGAGCGGACGGCGTATTCGTGTTCCTCGAGATCCTTGCTCGATCGTGCCAGCGACGCCGCGAGCGCGAGGTCGTGCTCGTCGTCGCCCGAGCGGCGGATCGTGCCGGCCAGCACCCGCGACGTGATCAGGCCGTCGCGCAGCCGAACGAGCATCTCGGGAGTGGCCCCGATCAGGCCGTCGACGGCGTAGGTCCAGCAGCTCGGATACTGATTCGCCAACCGGGCCAGGGGATACCGCAGGTCGATCGGGTCCGCCGCGCGCACCAGGACGTCGCGTGCCAGCACCACCTTCTCCAGCTCGCCGTCGTTCACGCGCGCGACCGCGTCCGCGACGGCGCGCATCCACGACGGGCCGCTGCGGGTGCCGTCGGCGAACACCAGGTCACGCGGCGCCGGCGGGGCCGGGTGCGGGCCGAGGCGCAGCCGCGCGGGGAGGGTGTCCTCGTCGCCGACGGTCGTGACCCACGCGCGATCACCAACCCTGCCGACGAGAACCGACGGAACTGTCAGGATGCTGACATCATCGTCGGCGAAGGCGAACGAGCCGAACGCGATCAGGCCGCCACCGGGGAGCCCGTCGCCGCCGCGCACCACAGCCCGGTCGCGCACGGTGCTCCACCACGCGTCCGCGTCCTCGAACCGTTCCGGGCCGCTCAAGCGCAGCGAGCTCGCCTCACCCCAGCCGACGAAGCCGTCGCCGTTGCGCAGCCATGTCAGTGGGCTGACATCCGGCGGAAGCAGGGCGGTCAGGTCGCCGGGATCGTCGATCTCGACCGTCCGAGCGACGAGCCGCCGGACCGGGTCGGCGGATGCGCTCGGCAGCGAACTCACGCCGGCCAGCGTACGGGCCGGTCATGACCGCCGGGTCGTCAGCTGGTGGCCGCCGGCACCGGGAGTGGATCGACGCTGCCTGCGCTGCAGTAGCTGCCCGGGGTGTGGCCGACGTGGATGATCCTCAGTTCGTCGTCACGGTCGGTGCCCGGCAGCGGCCGCAGCGACGCGTCCGGTGCCCACTCGAACTGACGGACGTCGGGTCGCGCGTGCGCGTGCGCGGTGAGCCCGAGCGGAATGAGGCGGAGCCGGCGGTCGACCCACTCGGCGTCCCAGGGACCTTCGGTGAGGATCTGCTCGGCGGCCCGGAACTCGTAGTAGATCGTGCGGCGGAGCTTGTTGCCGAGCGTAGGCGGTGATCCGTGCACGATCATCACGTCGTGGAGGAGCACGTCACCAGGTGCCAGCGGCACTTCGATCGCTCCGGGAATGTCCCAGCCGTGGGTGTCCTCGAGGCTGCAGATGTCAGCGGCCTGACGGTGTGACCCGGGGATGACGCGGAGGGCGCCCGCACCGGCGACCGATTCGTCGAGATAGATGTCGACGTTGGTGATCCGGGCGTTGCGGGGATGAACGGCGTCCTGGTGCCAGTGGATCGGTGCGCCGTCGCCGGCATCCTTGAACACCATCGACTCGTACGTCGGGACGAAGTTCGCCCCCGCGAGGCTCTCGGCGATGCCGAGGATCTCGGGTGATCCGAGGAGTTCGAGTGACGCCGGCTCACCCTTGTCGTGGACGAAGTCGACGCGGAACATCACGCGTCCTGAGGGCCGGTCGGTGAACTGATAGTCCTCGCCACCCTCGGCACCGTCCAAGCTGCGGCCCGCGGTCATCCAGTGCTCGCCTGCGATCTGTAGCCGGTGCAGCATGTCGGGCGGCACCCGCCCGGGTAGGACCAGGTAGCCGTTCTCGTCGTAGAACGCGAGCTGCTCCGGGGTCAGCAGGAACGGCGCGTTGGGGGAGTCGGCGGGGGAGATGCTCATGTCGACAACGCTAGAACGGTGCGGACGGGATGAACTCCGCTATCGTCGCCCAATGTTCCCGGATAGTCAGATCATCGATGACGTCTTCGGGTTCCGTTGCTGGTCGGGCACTCCTTCGGTGATGTCGGTCGCGCACCGGCATGACGACATCGAGGTCAACGTCGTCGTCGGCGGCGAATTGGTCTACCTGTTCGGGGGCCGGACGGTGCGCATCGGGGCCGGCCAGATGGGTGCGTTCTGGGCGGTGATGCCGCATCAGCTCGTGCACGCCGATCCCGGGAGCGCCAGCCACTGGCTGACCATCCCGATCTCGATGTTCCTCGGCTGGTCGTTCCCCGACGCCGCGCGTTCGTCGTTGCTCGCCGTCCGGCCGCTGATCGGCCCGGCCGGTGCCGACGACGACGTCGAGGCCGCGGCATTCGCCCGATGGTCGGGCGACCTCGCGTCCGGCTCCGACGAACGTCGCGGCGTCGCGGCGCTCGAGATGCAGGCGACGCTGAGACGGCTGGCCCTGGCCGCGCACCGTCCGGCGGGTGAGGAGAACGAGCACGTGCAGGCCGGCTCGTCGCCGGCGATGGTGCATGCGGCGTCGATGGCACGGTTCGTGGCACAGCACTATGCCGACCCGATCGGCCCCGCCGACATCGCCGCTGCAGCCCACCTCCACCCGCACTACGCGATGACCGTGTTCCGGCAGGTCGTCGGTACGACGCTCGGTCGCTACCTGAGCGAATGCCGGGTGGCACAGGCACAACGGCTGCTGCTCGGCTCGGACCTGCCGGTCACCGAGGTTGCGGCCCGCTCGGGGTTCACGTCGTCCAGCCGATTCTTCGCGGCGTTCGGCGAGGTCTGCGGGATCTCCCCCGGTGCCTACCGTCGGCGGGCGATGGCCGGTACCCCGGGCCCGCCGTGAGAGGTTGACGCCATGAGCTCTCCCAGCCGCGACCGGTCCGGCAGCCGCGCCGACCTGGACAAGCAACCGGCCGCCGTGCGGGCGATGTTCGACGGGGTCGCCGCGCGCTACGACCTGACGAACGACGTTCTGTCCCTCGGCCAGGACCGGCTGTGGCGGCGCGCGGTGACGAGCGCGGTGGCGGCGGTGGCAGGCGAGACGGTCCTCGACCTCGCGGCCGGGACGGGGGAGTCGAGCGTCCCGATGGGTGAGCGCGGCGCCCGGGTGATCGCATGCGACTTCTCCCTCGGGATGCTGCACGTCGGCAAGGCGGGGCATCCCGACCTCGACTATGTCGCCGGTGATGCGCTGGCCCTCCCGTTCGCCGACGACACGTTCGACGCGGTGACCATCTCGTTCGGGCTGCGCAACGTGGCGTCGACGTCTGGTGCGCTGGCGGAGTTGCTGCGCGTGACCCAGCCCGGTGGGCGGGTGGTGATCTGCGAGTTCTCGCATCCGACCTTCCCGGCGTTCCGGTTCGTCTACGAGCGGTATCTGATGCGGGCCTTGCCCGGGATCGCTCGGGTGGTGTCGTCGGCGCCGGCCGCGTACGAGTACCTGGTGGAGTCGATCGAGGCATGGCCCGCGCAGGCGGAGCTCGCCGGGTTGATGGAGGCCGCCGGCTGGGACGCGCCGGCCTGGCGGAACCTCTCCGGCGGGATCGTGGCGTTGCATCGGGGCCACAAGCCGTAGGTCCGTTGTTCGTCGGGCTCGTATCCCCGCCACCTCTGCCGTAACCCCGGGACTGTTGTCGTATAGCGGTGCTTGGGGTTACGACGACGGGTGCGGGGTTACGCGGACGCCTTGGCTCGGCGGCGGCATCGCGGCGAGGGTTTTCGTAACGCGATGATGCCCTAAATCCCCTGTCCAGCAAGGGTTCTAACGTGCCGTACTCGTGGTGCGGACGGCTCCGCAGACTGCTGTGCGGACGGCTCCGCAGACTGCTGTGCAGACTGCTCGGTGTGGTGGTGCATTCCCCACTTCGAACGTCGTAGACTGCCGACCGGACTCCTCGTGAAGTTCTTCACATGCACCTGAAGAGCTTGCCGGGACGCCCTCGGCGACAGCCTGCACGACCAGGACGACGCCCCTGTTCAAGCGGTAAGCGATCACAGTCAAGCAGTACGCGATCACAGTTCGGGAGGCACGCGATGTCACGGCCCGCCGATGCGGACGCCGACGTCATCGTCGTCGGCGCCGGGCCCTCCGGTGCCGCTGCCGCCTATTATCTCGCCCGCGCCGGCCTCTCGGTCCTCATGCTCGAGAAGGCGGCCTTCCCCCGCGAGAAGGTCTGCGGTGACGGCCTCACTCCGCGGGCCACCGCCCAGCTGATCAAGCTCGGCATCGACACCTCCGAAGATGCCGGCTGGCTGCACAACAAGGGCCTGCGGATCTACGGCGGCGGCATGCGGCTGCACCTCGACTGGCCAGAGCTCGGCGACTTCCCCGGGTACGGCCTCGTCCGCAAGCGGCTCGACTTCGACGAGATGCTCGCCCGGCACGCGCAGAAGGCCGGCGCCCAGCTGCACGAACGCTGCACCGTCACCGGCCCGGTCGCCGACGAGGACACCGGCCGCATCGTCGGCGTGACCGCCCGGCACGAGGACGGCGACGAGGTCACCTACCGCTCGCGTGTCGTCATCGCGGCCGACGGGAACTCAGCCAGGCTCGCGATCTCACGCGGCCTCGACCGTCACGACGGCCGTCCGATGGGCGTCGCGATCCGCACCTACTTCACCAGTCCCCGCAGCGATGACGACTGGCTCGAGACGTGGCTCGAGCTGTCGGACGGCAAGCCCGACGACGGCGCCGTCCTGCCCGGCTACGGCTGGATCTTCGGGATGGGCGACGGCACCTCCAACGTCGGTCTCGGCATCCTCAACACCTCCAGCGCGTTCGGCCGCCTCGACTACAAGCAACTGCTCCGCCGCTGGCTCGAGCACCTCCCGGCGCAATGGCAGTACACCCCCGAGTTCCAGGTCGGGCCGATCCGCGGCGCCGCGCTCCCGATGGGCTTCAACCGCAAGCCGATCTACGACCGCGGCCTGATGCTCGTCGGCGACGCGGCCGGCATGGTCAACCCGTTCAACGGCGAGGGCATCGCCTACGGCATGGAATCCGCCGAGATCGCCGCCGACGTCATCGCCTCCGCGCTGGCCCGTGACAACGCGGCCGCGCGCGAGATGACGCTGGCCCGTTACCCCCAGCTGCTGGCCGACCGGTTCGGTGGGTACTACACACTCGGCGGGATGTTCGTGAAGCTCCTCGGCAGCCCGAAGGTGATGTCGGTGGCCACCCGCCACGGCCTGCCGCGGCCGTTGCTGATGAAGTTCACCCTCAAGCTGCTCGCCAACTTGTACGAACCCAGGGGCGGCGACGCCGCCGATCGTCTCGTCTGTGCTCTCACGAAACTGGCGCCGGCCGCATGAGCCCGCGTCGACACCGCACCACCCGACCCGAGGGGAGCCTTCGGTGAACAACAGCCTGTACCTGCCGGTCATCTTCCTGGCGCTGATCGGAGGAGGCTTCGCGGTCTTCTCGATCGTCGCCGGTGCGCTGGCCGGCGGACCGAAGCGCTACAACCGCGCGAAGGCCGACTCCTACGAATGCGGCATCGAGCCGAGCCCGCACCCGACCGGCGGCGGCCGCTTCCCGGTGAAGTACTACATCACCGCGATGCTGTTCATCGTCTTCGACATCGAGATCGTGTTCCTCTACCCGTGGGCGGTCGCGTTCGACCGGATGGGGATGTTCGGGCTGGTCGAGATGCTGCTGTTCATCGTCACCGTCTTCGTCGCCTACGCCTACGTCTGGCGTCGCGGTGGGCTCGAGTGGGACTGATGACGCGGGTGCGACCGTTCGGGATCGACGCGCACGAGCAACACGAGCAAGCAGTGGGAGAGGCCTGAGATGGGAATCGAAGAGAAGCTTCCGAGCGGGGTACTGCTCAGCACCGTCGAAGGGCTGGTCGGGTACTTCCGCAAGGCGTCGTTCTGGCCGGTGACCTTCGGGCTGGCGTGCTGCGCGATCGAGATGATGACCTACGGCGCCCCCGTCTACGACTCGGGCCGCTGGGGCCAGGAGGTCTTCCGGGCCAGCCCCCGCCAAGCCGACCTGATGATCGTCGCCGGCCGGGTCAGCCAGAAGATGGCTCCGGTGCTCCGCCAGATCTACGACCAGATGCCCAACCCGAAGTACGTCCTCGCGATGGGTGTCTGCGCGAGCTCGGGCGGCATGTTCAACAACTACGCGATCGTCCAGGGCGTCGACCACGTCGTCCCGGTCGACATGTACCTGCCGGGCTGCCCGCCGCGCCCGGAGATGCTGATCGACGCGATGTTCAAGCTGATGGACAAGGTCCAGCACGCCCCGCTCGGGCCCAACCGTGAGCGCGCCGAGCTCGAGCGTGAGCAGCGCCAGCTCGCGGCGATGCCCACCGAGGAGATGAAGGGACTCATGCGTTGACCGGCAACGACTCGAAGCAGGAGAACCTTCCCGAACGCGCACCCGGTCCGCAGGCCGAGGCCATCGACGTCCGCCGCGGCGCCTTCGGTGTCAGCGGATCCGGCGACACGTCCGGCTACGGAGGGCTCGTCCGCACCATCGCGTTCCCCGGTGGCAGCCCGCGTCCCTACGGCGGTTTCTTCGACGCCACCGCCGACCGCCTCGGCAACGCGCTCGCCGAGAAGGAGGTCGAGTTCACCTCGGCCGTCGAGAAGATCGTCGTCGACCGTGGCGAGATCACCTTCCACGTCCGCCGCGCGTTCCTGTCCGACGTGGCACGCACGCTGCGCGATGACGAGGCCCTGCGGTTCGAGCTCCTCTCGAGCCTGTCGGGCGTGCACTACCCGCACGACATCGGACGCGAACTCCACGTCTGCTACGAACTCAGCTCGCTCACCCACAACCGGCGCATCCGAGTGGAGGTGTCCTGCCCCGACGACGACTCGACCATCCCGTCGGTGGTGGCCACCTACCCGACCGCGGACTGGCAGGAGCGCGAGACCTACGACTTCTTCGGTGTCGTCTTCACCGGCCACCCCGGGCTGACCCGCATCGAGATGCCGGACGACTGGCCGGGCCACCCGCAGCGCAAGGACTATCCGCTGGGCGGCATCCCGGTCGAATACAAAGGCGCCACCATCCCGCCGCCCGATGACCGGAGGGCTTACAACTGATGACTGCCACCGATACCCCCACCGCTGCTCCGTCCGGCGCGCCGTTCCACTCGACGGCGGGTGCTTCCGACTCCGACGACGGCCGCACCTTCACCGTCACCGGGCAGGACTGGGACTCCGTCACCGACGGCCTGATGGGCGCCGACGAGGAACGCGTGATCGTCAACATGGGCCCGCAGCACCCGTCCACGCACGGCGTGCTCCGGCTGATCCTCGAGCTCGAGGGCGAGACCGTCCGCGACACCCGCGCCGGCATCGGCTACCTGCACACGGGCATCGAGAAGAACATGGAGTTCCGCTCCTGGACCCAGGGCGTCACCTTCGTCACCCGCGCGGACTACCTGGCGCCGCTGTTCAACGAGGCCGCCTACGTCGGTGCCGTCGAGAAGCTGCTCAACATCACCGACCAGATCCCGCAGCGCGCGCTCGACATCCGCATCATGATGATGGAGCTCAACCGCATCGCCTCCCACCTCGTCGCGATCGCGACCGGCGGCATGGAGATCGGCGCCCTCACGGTCATGACCATCGGGTTCCGCGACCGCGAGAAGATCCTGGACGTCTTCGAGCACATCACCGGCCTGCGCATGAACATGGCCTACATCCGGCCCGGCGGGGTCTCCACCGACCTGCCCGACGACGGCCTCGACAAGGTCCGCGAGTGCATCGCCTGGCTCGAGGAGTACCTCCCGGAGTACGCCGACCTGTGCAACGAGAACCCGATCTTCAAGGGCCGCCTGCGCAAGGTCGGCTACCTCGACCTGTCCGGCTGCCTCGCGCTGGGTGCCACCGGCCCGGTCATCCGTGCCACCGGCTACCCGCTCGACCTGCGCAAGAGCCAGCCCTACTGGGGCTACGACACCTACGACTTCGAGGTCTGCACGCAGGACACCGCCGACGCCTACGGCCGGTTCCTGATCCGGCTGGCGGAGATGTGGGAGTCGCTGAAGATCGTCCGGCAGGCCGTCGACCGGCTCGAGAAGAGCGCCGGCGAGCCGATCATGGTGGGCGACCGCAAGATCGCGTGGCCGGCCCAGCTCTCGGTCAGCTCGGACGGGCAGGGCAACTCCCTCGCCCACATCCGCCACATCATGGGCGAGTCGATGGAAGCGCTGATCCACCACTTCAAGCTGGTCACCGAAGGCTTCCGCGTCCCGCCGGGCCAGGTCTATTTCGCGATCGAGTCACCGCGCGGCGAGCTCGGCTGCCACGCGGTCTCCGACGGCGGTACCCGGCCCTACCGGGTGCACCTGCGGGACCCATCCTTTGTCAACCTGCAGTCCGCGGCGGCCATGTGCGAGGGCGCCATGGTCGCGGATGTCATCGTCGCTGTCGCGAGCATCGACCCGGTCATGGGTGGAGTGGACCGTTGATCACCGAACAGACCCGCGAAGAGATGCGCACCATCATGGCGCGCTACCCTCAGCCCCGGTCGGCGCTGCTGCCGATGCTGCACCTGGTGCAGAGCACCGAGGGCCTCGTCACGCCCGAGGGCATCGAAGTGTGCGCCGCCGAACTCGGCATCACCGCCGCCGAGGTGGCCGCAGTCGCGACCTTCTACACGATGTACAAGCGGCACGCGATCGGTGACTACCACGTCGGCGTGTGCACCAACACGCTGTGCGCGGTGATGGGCGGCGACGCGATCCTCGAGCGCCTCGAGGAGCATCTCGGCGTCGGCAACGACGAGACGACCGAGGACCAGAAGATCACCCTCGAGCACATCGAGTGCAACGCCGCCTGCGACTACGCCCCGGTGATGACGGTCAACTGGGAGTTCATGGACAACCAGACGCCGGAGTCCGCGGTCCAGCTCGTCGACGACCTCCGGGCCGGCGTCGAGCGCACCGCCACCCGTGGCGCCCGGCTGTGCACGTGGCGGCAGGCCGAGCGTGTTCTTGCCGGCTTCCCGGACGGCCGGGCGAACGAGGGCCCCACCGCTGGGCCCGCGAGCCTCGTCGGTCTCGAGGTCGCCAATTCGCACGGCTGGACCGCCGGCGCCAAGCACTACGAGACTGCCGACACCTCCGGTCCTGCCAACGGCGCGGGCCAGGTCGGCCAGTCGATCCCCGCCGCACCTGGACGCGCCGAGCAGGAGACCACCCAGTCCGACGTCGGCGCCGGAGCCGGCTCGGGCGACCCCGACGTCCGCTCGGATGCACCCGCGGACGACACGGCCAGCCACGACGACACGGCCACCCCGAAGGAGTCCTCGTGACCGACACCCTCACCCCCGTCCTCTCGGCGAACTGGGGCAACGACCGCGCCTGGACGATCGACGGCTACCGGCACGCCGGCGGCTACCGCGCGCTGCCCCGGGCCATCGAGATGGGTGCCGCCGAGGTCGTCGCCGAGGTCAAGAACTCGGGCCTGCGCGGCCGTGGCGGCGCCGGCTTCCCCACGGGCGTGAAGTGGGGCTTCCTGCCGCCGCTGGGGGCGAAGCCGCGCTACCTCGTGGTCAACGCCGACGAGTCCGAACCGGGCACCTGCAAGGACGTCCCGCTCATGATGGCCGACCCGCACCTGCTGGTCGAAGGGGTGATCGTCAGCTCGTTCGCCATCCAGTCCCGGCACGCGTTCATCTACGTCCGCGGTGAGGTCCTGCACGTCGTCCGGCGGCTTCAGCAGGCCGTTCAGGAGGCCTGCGACGCCGGTTTCGTCGGCGAGAACATCCTCGGCTCCGGCTACGACCTCGACATCACCGTGCACGCCGGCGCCGGCGCCTACATCTGCGGCGAGGAGACGGCGCTGCTGGACTCCCTCGAGGGCCGTCGCGGCCAGCCCCGGCTGCGCCCGCCGTTCCCGGCCGTCGCCGGTCTGTACGCGAGCCCGACCGTGATCAACAACGTCGAGTCGATCGCCAGCATCCCGGGCATCATCAACAACGGCGCCGACTGGTTCTCCGCCATGGGAACCGAGAAGAGCAAGGGCCACGTCATCTACTCGCTGTCCGGTCACGTCACCCGGCCCGGCCAGTACGAGGCGCCGCTGGGCATCACGCTTCGCGGCCTGCTCGACCTCGCCGGCGGCATCCGCGAGGGCCACACGCTCAAGTTCTGGACGCCCGGCGGCTCGTCGGTGCCGTTCCTCACCGCCGACCAGATGGACGTCCCGCTCGACTTCGAGGGCATGCAGAGCGTCGGCAGCCTGCTCGGGACCCGGGCGCTGTCGATGTTCGACGACACCGTCTGCGTGATCCGGGCGGTCCTGCGCTGGACGCAGTTCTACAAGCACGAGTCGTGCGGCAAGTGCACCCCGTGCCGTGAGGGCACGATGTGGCTCGTCCAGATCCTCGAGCGGCTGGAGAACGGCGGCGGCACCGAAGCCGACATCGACCTCCTCCTTGACCTGTGCGAGAACATCCTCGGCCGCGCGTTCTGCGGGCTGGGCGATGGTGCCACGTCGCCGATCACGTCGTCGGTGAAGTTCTTCCGCGCCGAGTACCTGCAACACCTCGAACTGGGGCACTGCCCGTTCGACCACGAGGCCTCGCAGCTCTTCTCCACCGCAAAGGCATCCTCATGACGACAACCAGCCAGAGCCCGGCCGAGCTGGCCGCCCGCGACGACCTCGTCACGCTGACGATCGACGACATCGAGGTGAGCGTGCCCAAGGGCACCCTGCTCATCCGTGCCGCCGAGCTGATCGGCATCGAGATCCCGCGGTTCTGCGACCACCCGCTGCTCGACCCGGTCGGCGCGTGTCGCCAGTGCCTGGTGGAGATCCCGGACGCCGGCAACGGCCGGGGGATGCCGAAGCCGCAGGCCTCCTGCACGATCGAGGTCGCGCCGAACATGGTCGTGCGCACCCAGCTGTCCTCGCCGGTTGCTGAGAAGGCGCAGCGCGGGCAGATGGAATTCCTGCTGATGAACCACCCGCTCGACTGCCCGATCTGCGACAAGGGCGGCGAGTGCCCCCTGCAGAACCAGGCGATGAGCAACGGCCAGGTCGACACCCGCTTCGAGTTCGACAAGCGCGTCTACCCGAAGCCGCTGCCGATCTCCGAGCAGGTCCTCCTCGACCGGGAGCGCTGCGTGCTGTGCGCCCGGTGCACCCGGTTCTCCAAGCAGATCGCCGGCGACCCGATGATCGAGCTGCTCGAGCGCGGCGCGCTGCAGCAGGTCGGCATCTATGAGAAGGAGCCGTTCCGGTCCTACTTCTCCGGCAACACGATTCAGATCTGCCCGGTCGGTGCCCTGACGAGCGCCGACTACCGATTCCGTGCGCGCCCGTTCGACCTCGTGTCGACCGGCGGGACCTGCGAGCACTGCGCGTCCGGCTGCGACCTGCGCGTCGACCACCGTGGTGGCGTCGTCCAGCGCCGGCAGGCCGGCGACGACCCCGAGGTGAACGAGGAGTGGCTGTGCGACAAGGGCCGGTTCGCGTTCCGCTACGCCGACGGCGACGACCGCATCACCCACCCGCACGTCCGTGGTGAGGACGGCGAGCTGCGCGCCGCGTCCTGGTCCGAGGCGCTGCGGGTCGCGGCGGCCGGGCTGGCCGCGGCCGCCGGCAAGGTCGGTGTGCTGCCAGGCGGTCGGCTGACCAACGAGGACGCCTACGCGTACTCCAAGTTCGCCCGCATCGCCCTGCGCACCAACGACATCGACTCCCGCGCGCGTCCCGGCACCGACGAGGAGCTCGCGTTCCTCGGTGCCGGAGTCGCCGGGACCGGTCTCGGCGTCACGTTCACCGACCTCGAGAAGGCACCGGCCGTCCTGCTGGTCGACTTCGAGGCCGAGGACGAGGGCGGGATCGTCTTCCTCCGTCTGCGCAAGGCCGCCCAGAAGTCCCAGACGATGGTCTTCTCGATCGCCTCGCACGCGACCAAGGGCCTGACGAAGATGTCCGGCACGCTGATTCCGGCCGTCCCGGGTGACGAGGCGGCCGTCCTCGACGCGCTGGCCGCGTCCTCGGGCGAGGGGTCCGAGCCGGTCGACGTGGCGGCCGCGGCCGTCCGCGCCGAGGGGTCGGTCATCCTCGTCGGCGAGCGGGCCGGCGTGGTGCCGGGTGCGCTCGCCGCCGCTGTCGCACTGAGTGCAGCCACCGGCGCCCGGCTGGCCTGGATCCCGCGTCGTGCCGGTGAGCGCGGCGCGATCGACGCCGGCTGCCTGCCGACGCTGCTGCCCGGTGGCCGTCCGGTCGCCGACGCCGCCGCACGCATCGACGTCGCCGCCGACTGGGGCGTCGACTCGCTGTCGGCCACTCCCGGCCGTGACACCGCCGGCATCCTGGCCGCGGCTGCGGCCGGGGACCTGGGCGCGCTCGTCATCGGCGGTGTCGAGCACACCGACCTCGCCGACGCCGCGGCCGCGCTCGCCGCGATCGAGACGGCCCGTTTCGTCGTCAGCCTTGAGGTTCGCGCCTCGGCGATCACCGAGCGCGCCGACGTCGTGTTCCCGGTCGCTCCCGTGGCCGAGAAGCCGGGCACGTTCACGAACTGGGAGGGCCGCACCCGCACGTTCGGGGTCGCCCTGTCCAGCACCGGCGCGGTGTCGGACCTGCGCGTGCTCGCGACCCTGGCCGATTCGCTCGGTGCGCCCCTGGGCCTGCCCGACGCCGCCACGGCGCGCGCCGAGCTGGCCGAACTGACCGGCTGGGACGGTGCCCGCACGGTCGGCCCGACCGCTGCGCGGGCGCCGGGCCGTGCACCCGGTGAGGTCGCGCTCGCCACCTGGACGCAGCTGCTCGACGCCGGCCGCATGCAGGACGGCGTCGACACCCTCGCGAAGACCGCGCCGCCGGCACTGATCCACCTCGCGCCGGCGGTTGCAGCGCAGCTCGGGGCCGTCGACGGTGACAGCCTGACCGTCACCCGCCGCGGTGGCAGCATCACTCTCCCGCTCGCGATCGACACGTCGATGGCGGCCGGCGTGGTGTGGGTCCCCACGAACAGCCGCGAGGGCGGTAACGTGCGTGCCCGCCTGGGTGCGGTGCACGGATCGAGCGTGCGCCTCGCGAAAGCAGCCGGCGCCAACGGCGTTGGGTACACAGACGACGCCGACGGGGGCGCGGCATGACGACGACACTGGCAGCCGGTGAGCTCGCCGGCTTCGGCCACGACCCGTGGTGGCTGATCCTGCTCAAGGCCGTGGTGCTGTTCGTCATCGCCGTCGTCTTCACGCTGTTCAACATCTGGTACGAGCGTCGTCTCGTCGCCAGGATGCAGCATCGCGTCGGTCCGAACATGAACGGCCCGCAGGGTCTGCTGCAGAGCCTCGCCGACGGTGTGAAGCTGGCGCTGAAGGAAGATCTCACGCCGACGAACGCCGACAAGGTCGTCTTCGTGATCGCGCCGATCATCTCCACGACGGCCGCCGTGCTGGCGTTCGCCGTCCTGCCGTTCGGCCCGGTCGTGTCGATGTTCGGCCACAAGACCGCGCTGCAGCTCACGGACATGCCGATCGGCGTGCTCTACATCCTCGCTGTCGGGGCCGTCGGCATCTACGGCATCGTCCTCGCCGGCTGGTCGTCGGGCTCGACCTACCCGCTCCTCGGCGGGCTCCGGTCGAGCGCCCAGATGATCTCCTACGAGGTCGCGATGGGCCTCTCGCTGGTCTCGGTGTTCCTGTTCTCCGGCTCGATCTCGACTTCGGAGATCGTGGCGGCGCAGGCCGGCGGCAGTTCGGTGTCGCTCGGCAGCCTGACGATCCACCTGCCCAGCTGGTACGCGATCGTCCTGCTGCCGTCGTTCATCATTTACGTGATCTCGATGGTGGGGGAGACGAACCGTGCCCCGTTCGACCTGCCCGAGGCCGAGGGTGAACTCGTCGGCGGCTTCCACACCGAGTACTCGTCGCTGAAGTTCGCGCTGTTCTTCCTGGCCGAATACATCAACATGGTCATCGTCTCGGCGCTGGCCACGACGATGTTCCTGGGCGGCTGGCGGGCACCGTGGCCGATCTCGCTCTGGTCGGGTGCGAACCAGGGCTGGTGGCCGATGGTGTGGTTCGTCGTGAAGATCCTGATCTTCATCTCCTTCTTCGTCTGGCTCCGCGGAACGCTGCCCCGGCTGCGTTACGACCAGTTCATGTCGTTCGGGTGGAAGTGGCTCATCCCGATCTCGCTGGTCTGGATCCTGTTCGTCGCCGCTGCCCGGGCCTCACGCAACACCGGCCACCAGACCGGCTTCTTCGTCGTGCTGGCGCTCCTGGTGGTGGTCGTCCTGGTCGGGTCGTTCATCCGCGACGTGGTGCTGAACAAGCGTGACGACGAGGTGGCCGCCGTGGAGGCGGCTGCCGCGGACCAGCCGTTCGACGCGTTCGCGGGCGGTTTCCCCGTCCCGCCCATGCCGGGCCAGATCCGTGAGCCGGCCGTCATCGGAGCGAGCGTCGGCGCATCCGAGCACGGCTCCGGTCCGGAGTCGGTCGAGCAACACCGTGCAAGCTCACAGACAGAAGGTGACGACCGTGGCTGATTCCCGCAAGAGTTTCTGGGCTCCGGTCGCCGGATTCGGGGTCACCTGGAAGACGATGTTCAAGAAGCCAGTGACCGAGGCGTACCCGAACGCCCCGAAGGTGACCGCGCCGCGTTTCCACGGACGCCACCAGCTCAACCGGCACCCGGACGGGCTGGAGAAGTGCATCGGCTGCGAGCTGTGCGCCTGGGCCTGCCCGGCCGACGCGATCCTCGTCGAGGGCGCGGCGAACACCGAGGAGGAACGCTTCTCACCGGGTGAGCGCTACGGCCGGGTCTATGAGATCAACTACCTCCGCTGCATCCTCTGCGGCCTGTGCATCGAGGCCTGCCCGACCCGCGCGCTGACGATGACGAACGAGTTCGAGCTCGCCGACGACAGCCGCGAGGCTCTGATCTATGAGAAGAAGGACCTGCTCGCGCCGCTGCTGCCCGGTATGGAGCAGCCGCCCCACCCGATGCGTCTCGGCGACGACGAGCGTGACTACTACATGCTCGAAGCCGAGCCCCCGGCCATGGCTCCCGGCGTGGTCTACAACGCGGGCCACCCCAGAGGCCGCAACCGCAAGGAGGCCGGATGACCCCGCTGACGGGTGCTGACGTGGTGCTTGCCGCCGGGGTCGGGTCGGCCGGGATGACCGCAGCGATCTGGATCCTGGGGCCGGTCTCCGTCATCGCCGCCCTCGGCATGATCACCGTCCGTAAGGCGGTGCACTCGGCGTTGCTGCTGGCCGTGGTGATGATGTCGCTGGCCGTCCTCTACGCCGTCCAGGACGCGCCGTTCCTCGCGGTCGTCCAGGTGATCGTCTACACCGGCGCCGTTCTGATGCTGTTCCTGTTCGTCCTCATGCTCGTCGGCGTCGACTCGGCCGACTCGATCGTCGAGACGATCAAGGGACACCGCGCGATGTCGTGGATCGTGGCGGTCGTCTTCGGGATCATGGTCGTCGTCGGGTTCGCCCAGGTCGTGTTCCACAACGCGGCCGGGCTCGAGACGGCGAACGACCAGGGCAACGTCACCGGCATCGCCTCGCTGCTGTTCACCCGGTACGTGTTCGCGTTCGAAGTCACCTCGGCCCTGCTGATCACGGCCGTGCTCGGGGCGATGGTCCTCGCGCACCGCGAGCGGCTCGAGCCGAAGAAGACCCAGCGTGACTACGTCACCGAGCGGATGCAGGCGTTCCGCACCAGCGGCGCGCACCCCGGGCAGAAGATCCTCCCGGGCACGCTGGCCCAGCACAACAGCGTCAGCACACCGGCGCGGCTGCCCGACGGCTCGCACGTCGTGATGGCCATCCCCGGCGTCGCACCCGGTGGACCGGCGAGCCCGGACGCCGTCGCGCTCGAGGAGTTCGAGGTCGACGAGGTCGCCGCCCGCGCCGACGAGGCCGTCCGCGCCCAGCGAGGAGGTGAGCCCGAGTGACTACCAACGCGTTCGTCACGCTCTCGGCGCTGCTGTTCACCATCGGCGGTCTCGGCGTGCTCATCCGCCGGAACGCGATCGTGGTGTTCATGTGCGTCGAGCTGATGCTGAACTCGGCCAACCTCGCGTTCGTGTCCTTCGCCCGCCAGTGGGGCAACCTCGACGGTCAGGTCGTGGCGTTCTTCGTCATGGTCGTGGCCGCGGCCGAGGTCGTCGTCGGCCTGGCGATCCTGGTGACCATCTTCCGCACACGCCGTTCGACTTCGGTCGACGACGCGAGCCTGCTCAAGTTCTGACGAGGGACACGCTGTGACGCCAACTCTGCTCGCCGCAGGCACCGACGCCGTCGGTGTCGCCACACTGCTACCCCTGTTGATCGCCATTCCCCTGCTCAGCGCGGCGATCCTGCTGCTCGTCGGCAAGCGCGGCGACTCGTGGGGACACTGGCTCGGCCTGCTCGCCCCGGTCGTGTCGTTCGTGCTCGCCGTCGCGATGTTCTTCCAGATGTACGGCCGCGCCGCCGACGCCCGCTCGGTCGACGTGCATATGTGGGACTGGATCCCGGTCGCCGGCTACCAGGTCAAGGCCGGGCTGCTGCTGGACCAGCTCTCGGTCTGCTTCGTGCTGCTCATCCTCGGTGTCGGCTCGCTGATCCACCTGTACTCGGTGGGCTACATGAGCCACGACCCGCGCCGGCGACGTTTCTTCGCCTACATGAACCTGTTCGTCGCCGCGATGCTCCTGCTGGTGCTGGCGAACGACTACTTGCTGGTCTTCGTCGGCTGGGAGGGCGTCGGCCTGGCGTCCTACCTGCTGATCGGCTTCTGGCTGCACAAGCCGTCCGCGGCGGTCGCGGCCAAGAAGGCGTTCGTCGTGAACCGTGTCGGTGACATCGGAATGGCTCTGAGCGTGATGACGATGATCGCGGTGTTCGGCACGTCGACGTTCAGCGGCGTGTTCGCCGGTGCGAGCCGGATGACGCACACCACCGCGACGCTGCTCGGCCTGCTGCTGCTGCTCGCGGCCTGCGGCAAGTCCGCCCAGTTCCCGCTGCAGTCCTGGCTGCTCGACGCCATGGAAGGCCCGACCCCGGTGTCGGCGCTGATCCACGCCGCGACCATGGTGACCGCCGGGGTCTACCTGGTGGTGCGCTCGCACGCGATCTTCGAGATGAGCGCCTTCGCCGGCAACGCCGTGGTGGTCGTCGGCTGCATCACGCTGCTGATGGGCGCGATCATCGGGTGCGGCAAGGACGACATCAAGAAGGTCCTGGCCGGCTCGACCATGAGCCAGATCGGCTACATGATGCTGGCCGCCGGCATCGGCCCGGCCGGCTACGCGTTCGCGATCTTCCACCTCGTCACGCACGGCTTCTTCAAGGCCAACATGTTCCTGGGCGCCGGGTCGGTCATGCACGGCATGGAGGATGACGTCGACATGCGGCACTACGGCGCGCTGATGCGTGCCATGCCGATCACCTTCGCCACGTTCCTGTTCGGGTACCTCGCGATCATCGGCATCCCGCCGTTCGCCGGGTTCTTCTCCAAGGACAAGATCATCGAGGCCGCGTTCGCGCACAACACCCTCGCCGGCATCGCGGCCCTGCTTGGTGCTGGCATCACCGCGTTCTACATGACGCGGGTGATGCTGATGAGCTTCGCCGGCCGCAAGCGCTGGCGGGCCGGCCAGCATCCGCACGAATCCCCGCGGGTGATGACGATCTCGCTGATCGTGCTGGCCGCGCTCTCCCTCGTCGGCGGCTTCGGGCTCGCCGAGTTCGGTGGCGGCATCACCGGCTGGCTCGAGCCGCTCGTCGGCTCGAAGGAGGAGAACAGCCCGATCTCGGCCGGTCTCCTGCTCGCGCTAACCCTGCTGCTCGTCCTGATCGGCGTCGCCATCGCGGTGATGATCTTCGGTCGCCGCGAGATCCCCGCCACCGCGCCGACGAAGGTCTCGTTCGTCACCCGCGCGGCCCGCGCCGAGCTCTACGGCGACGCCGTCAACCACGCCGTCTTCGTCACCCCGGGCTACAAGCTCACCGACGACCTGGTGGTCTTCGACGACAAGATCGTCGACGGCGGCGGCTCCGGCCTGGCCGGCATCGTCGGCGGGCTGTCCTCGGTGGGGCGCCGCCTGCAGAACGGCTACGTCCGTACCTATGCGCTCACGATGTTCGCCGGCGCCGCTGTGGTCACCCTGTCCCTGCTCCTGGTGAGGCTTTCGTGAACCACTCCCAGTTCCCCTGGCTGACCGTCACCGCGGCGATTCCGATCGTCGGTGCGCTGGTCATCGGCCTGATGCCGCGCTCCGCCGAGCGGGCCGGCAAGCTCGTCGGCCTCGCGGTCGCCCTCGTCACGTTCGTCCTCGCCGCGATGATCGGCATCGGCTTCGTCGCAGGTGACGGGACGCAGTTCAGCGAGACGCACATGTGGATCGCCACCTTCGGTGTCCACTACGCGCTGGGTGTCGACGGCATCGGCCTGGTCCTGATGCTGATGACCGCGGTGATGACGCCGGTCGTGATGGCCGCCTCCTGGACCGACGCCGACAGCACCGGCAAGTCGCCGAAGGGCTACTTCGCGCTGATCCTGGCTGTCGAGGGGCTGGCGCTCGGGGTCTTCATGGCCACCGACGTCTTCCTGTTCTACATCTTGTTCGAGGCGACGCTGATCCCGCTGTACTTCCTGATCGGCACCTACGGCGGCGCCAACCGTCAGCGCGCAGCCGTCAAGTTCCTCGTCTACAGCCTGATCGGCGGGCTCATCCTGCTGGCCGGTGTAGTCGGCGTCTACGCGGTCTCGCTCCGCAACGGCACGCCGAGCATGCTGCTGTCCGACCTGGTGAAGCTGCCGATGGCGCAGGGCACCGGACGCTGGCTGTTCGTCGCCTTCTTCGCCGCGTTCGCGATCAAGGCGCCGATGTTCCCGGTGCATGCCTGGCTGCCCGACTCGGCGGCCGCCGGCACCCCCGGTACGTCGGTGATGCTGGTCTCGGTGCTCGACAAGATCGGCACCTTCGGGATGATCCGGTACTGCCTGCAGCTGTTCCCGGAGGCCTCGAGGTGGGCCACGCCGGTCGTCCTCGTGCTGGCGCTGATCTCGATCTTCTACGGCGCCGCGCTCGCCATCGGCACCCGTGAACTGCCGCGGCTGGTCGCGTACACGTCGATCTCGCACTTCGGCATCATGGTGCTCGGCATCTTCGCGATGACGAGCAACGGCCAGGTCGGATCGACCGTCTACATGGTCAACCACGGACTCTCCACCGGAGCGCTGTTCCTGATCCTGGGCTACCTGATCAAACGACGCGGCTCGCCACGGATCGCCGACTACGGCGGCGTCGACACGCAGGCTCCGGTGTTGTCGGGCATGTTCCTGTTCATCGTGCTCGCCGGCCTCTCGCTGCCCGGACTGTCGACGTTCATCGGCGAGTTCCTGTCGCTGGCAGGGACCTTCCAGCGCCACACCTGGGCCGGCGTCATCGCCACCATCTCGATCGTGCTGGCCGCGCTCTACATGCTGCTGGTCTACCAACGCACGATGACCGGCGAGGCGGTCGAGAAGGTCAAGGGCATGCGTGACCTCTCGGTCCGCGAGATCGCCGCGCTCGCCCCGGTGATCGTCCTCATCGTCGTCCTCGGCGTCTTCCCGAAGCCGCTGATCGACGCCATCACCCCGACCGTGAAGGACACGATGATCCGCGTCGGCGTGACCGATCCGGCACCGAAGATCCCGCTGTCCGCCGACGAAAGCAGGGGGTGAGCGCGATGCCGGCAACGTTCAACGTGCCGCACATCGAGTACGGCACTCTCTCCCCACTTCTGATCGTCCTGGGCGTGGCCACGATCGGTGTCCTCGTCGAGGCGTTCCTGCCCCGCCGGATGCGCTACGCAGCCCAGTTCACCCTTGCCCTGCTGGGGATCGTCGCCGCTCTGGTCGCGACTATCCTGGTCGCCGGAACCAGTAAGGTCGCCGCCGAAGGTGCTGTGGCGGTCGACGGCGTCACCCTGTTCCTCTGGGTGATCCTGCTGGTCATGGGCGGGCTCGCCCTGCTGCTCGTCGCCGAGCGTGGCGTCGACGGCGGCGTGATGGCGTTCGCGTCACAGGCCGCCGCGCTTCCCGGGACCGAGCAGGAGCGCTCGGCCATCGTGCGCCGGGTCGAGCAGACCGAGGTGTTCCCGCTGATGATGTTCGCGCTCGCGGGCATGCTGCTGTTCCCGGCGTCGAACGACCTGCTCATCATGTTCGTCGCGCTCGAGGTCCTCTCGCTCCCGCTCTACCTGCTGTGCGGGCTGGCGCGTCGACGTCGGCTGCTCTCGCAGGAAGCGGCGATGAAGTACTTCCTGCTCGGTGCGTTCAGCTCGGCGTTCTTCCTCTACGGCGCCGCACTGCTCTACGGCTACGCGGGCACGATCTCGTTCAGCGGCATCGCCGGCGTGATCAACGGCCGGGTCGGCCTCGACCCGCTGCTGCTCGCCGGCACGGCGCTGGTCGCCGTCGGCCTGCTGTTCAAGATCGGCGCGGTCCCGTTCCACGTCTGGACGCCCGACGTCTACCAGGGCGCCCCGACCGCGATCACCGGCTTCATGGCCGCCTGCACGAAGATCGCCGCCTTCGGCGCGCTGCTCCGGCTGTTCTACGTCGCCCTCGGCGCGTCCCGCCTGGACTGGCAGCCGATCATGTTCGTGATCGCCTCGGTCACGATGATCGTGGGCGCGGTGCTGGCGCTCACACAGTCCGACATCAAACGACTGCTGGCCTACTCCTCGATCGTGCACGCCGGCTTCCTGCTCGTGGGGTTCGCCGCCGTGCACGACAGCGTGAAGGCCCCGACCGCGGCGGTGCTGTTCTACCTCGCCGCCTACGGCTTCGCCTCGCTCGGTGCGTTCGGTTTGATCACCCTCCTCCGGGACGCGGGCGGCGAGGCGACGCACCTGTCCCGCTGGGCCGGCCTCGGCAAGCGGTCGCCGGTCGTCGCCGGTGTGATGACGCTGTTCATGCTCGCCTTCGCCGGCATCCCGCTCACCAGCGGGTTCATGGGCAAGTGGGTCGTCTTCAGCTCGGCATGGTCGAACGGCGGTTACTCGATCGTCCTCGTCGGGGTGCTCGCGAGCATCGTGGCGGTGTTCTTCTACCTCCGCGTGATCGTGATGATGTATTTCACCGCCCCGGCCGCGGACGGCCCGAGCGTGGTCGCGCCGAGCGCGCTGACGACGGTCACCATCACCGTCGGCGCGGTCGCTACCGTGGTCCTGGGTATCCTGCCTGGTCCGGTCCTCGACCTCGCTTCGCGAGCTGCCAGCTTCGTCAGCTGAGCGGTCTCCCAGCGTCGGGAGGGGCCGGCACCAGGAGATGGGCGGGTCCGAACCTGCCCGTGCACACGAACGTGAGGAGGCGTCGTGAGCAGCATGTCCATCGGCGTCCCCGTCGCCGACGGCACCCTCGCGGTCGAACTGCGGGAGCGCATCGCCGGCGTCGAGAAGGAACTCGCCGATGCGGTCCGCAGTGAGCACGACTTCGTCACCGAGGCGGCTCGGCATGTCATGGAGGCGGGCGGCAAGCGGTTCCGTCCGCTGGTGGTGCTGCTGGCCGCGCAGTTCGGCGATCCCGACGCGTCCGGCGTCGTCCCGGCCGCCCTGGTCGTCGAACTGACGCACCTGGCCACGCTTTACCACGACGACGTGATGGATGGGGCCGACGTGCGCCGCGGCGCCCCGAGTGCCAACGCCCGCTGGACGAACAGCATCGCGATCATGGTGGGCGACTACCTGTTCGCGCGCGCGTCCGACATCGTCTCCGACCTCGGCCCCGATGCGGTCCGCATCCAGGCGCGGACGTTCGCCCGGCTGGTCCAGGGCCAGATCCGCGAGACGATCGGCCCGTCCGACCGCGAGGACGCCTACCTGCACTACCTCTCCGTGGTGCGGGACAAGACCGCGTCGCTGGTGGCGACCTCGGCCCGGTTCGGGGCGATGTTCGCGGGAGCGCCGGCGGGCATCGTCGAGACACTGAGCCTCTACGGCGAGCGGCTGGGGATCGCGTTCCAGCTCTCCGACGACGTACTGGACGTGGCGAGCGAGACGGCCGAGTCGGGCAAGACTCCCGGCACCGATCTGCGCGAGGGTGTGCCGACGCTGCCGGTGCTGCTCGCGCAGGCGTCGGAAGCGCCCGAGGGGGCCCGGCTGCGTGAGCTGCTGGCCGAGGATCTGCGTGACGAGACCCGGCTGAGTGAGGCGCTGCGGCTCTTGAGGGCCGACAAGTCGATCACCGAGGCGCGGGCAGAGGTGCTGCGCTGGTCGGATTCGGCCCGGGTGCTGCTCGCCGACCTGCCCGACATCCCGGCTCGCGCGGCGCTGGACGCGCTCTGCGATCTGGTCGTGACCCGGACGGGTTGACCTGGCGTCGGTCAGCCCACCGCCGGCTGCTCAGGGTCGAGTCGGGTAGTTCACCGTCGGAGGCACGACCTGGACACTTCCGTCGGGTATGAAGGTCACCTCGCTGAGCCACATCGTGCGGCCCGGATATTCAGGGCCGATGGAGTCCGGTGGCCAGGCGTGGTACACCATCCAGACCCTGCCGTCGGTCTCGAACAAGGCGCAGTGGCCGGGTCCGGCAGCGGCATCGTTGCTGACCAGGACGGGATCGCCGCTCTTGGTGAACGGCCCCAGCGGATTGTCGGCTATCGCGTGTCCAACCGCGTACGCGTCGGAGTCGTACGCATTCGCCGAGTAGAACATGTGGACCTTGCCGTTGTGCTCCCAGGCAAACGGAGCCTCAACCAGATTGCCCTCCCAGGGCAGGTCTTGTTTGAACAGGCGCTTCGGCCGACCGGTGAGTTTCATCCCGCTACGGTCGAGCTGCTGCCCGGAAATATAGGTGTCGACGCCAATAGCGTTGCCGTCGTTCTTCCAATACAGGTAACGCCTGCCGTCCGAGGCCGTGAACGGGTCGGGGTCGATCGAGCCACCCTGCCCCTCCTCACACATCAGCGGCGCGGAGCTGTGGTCGACGAAAGGTCCCTGCGGTTCCGATCCGATGGCCACACTGATGCATTGGACATCCGGGTGAGGGCCCCTCGTCGTGTAATACAAGAGGTATCGGCCGTCGGCGCGGATCTCGATCTCTGGTGCCCAGACCTTGCCCGGACTCGACCAGGTGGGCAACCGTGGCAGCGCATCCGGTCCCTGTTCCCAGCTGATGAGGTCCGTGCTCGTCAGCGTTTGGACATTGCTGCCGTTGCCGTTGGTGGCGATCGCCAGATAGCTGCCGTCAGCGCCTTCGACGATCATCGGATCGGGAAAGTTGCTGTCGTGGACCGGGTTCTGGAAACCGGTCCCCGACTCCTCGGGCGCCGGACTCGGTGTCGGCTTCGTCGGCGTCGACTCACACGCCGACAACATCACAAGTCCGGCGAGCAGACCGGGCGCGAGCCGTCGGAGCCCGCCTGGGCCAGCCGGCCGCCGCCCCCGCGTCATACTTTTCTGTCCGGCTGTGGGGCGTCCATGGGGTAGTTCTACCAGCGTGTGCGTCGCGTGAACCAGGCGCTCTCGTAGCGGCTGCGGCAGAGCCGCGAGGACAAAAAGTTGCCAAAGTGTCACCACGGCGAGCGAGCTGCTTTCTAGATCTGGGGTCGCGTTCATGTGAGTATCGACACACGGCAAGTGACCAGAGCATCGCACCGCGTTGGCTCTGAATCGGATCAGACGGTCGCGGCACCGGACTCCCCGGTCGGCGCAGGCGCTGCACCGGCGGGCCGCGACATCCACCACGAGAGGAACTCGCAATGACGAAAGCGTTCAATGCATCCGAACACGAGGAGATCGTGACCAACGGACGCCTCAGCAGGCGAGGGCTGCTCGGCGGCGCTCTGGGATCTGCTATCGCGGTCGGGCTCGCCGGCTGCGGTTCAGGCTCGGCAGGTAAGCCAGGACAGGCTGCCCCATCGGTTGCGGGAGGTGGCGGTGCCCAGGCATACGACGGCCCGAACGTCGAGTTGGCCTTCTGGAACGGCCTCACCGGTGGTGATGGTCCGATCATGCGGAAGATCATCGCCTCCTTCAACACGGAACACCCGAAGATCAAGGTCACCATGACCGCGATCGCCTGGGCCGAGTACTTCCAGAAGCTGCCCGCCACGGTCAGCAACGGCAAGGCTCCCGACATCGGCCTGATGCACGCCAGCGACCTCGCCACCAACGCTGCCCGACGGGTGATCGACCCGCTCGACGACGTGGCCAAGGCACTGAACCTCACTGAGGCTGACTTCGCCCCGCTGGCCTGGCAGGGCGGCATCTACCAGGGCAAGCGCTATGGGATCCCGCTGGACATGCACCCGGCGGGCATGTACTACAACAAGACGGTGATGGCGAAGGCCGGCCTGGACCCGAACAAGCCACCGACCACGGGCGCCGAGATGATGGCGGCGCTGGACACCTGCAAGTCCAAGAACATCCAGGGCATGTGGGTGTCCCCGCTCAACATGAACGACAATGTCTACACCGCGTCGCCCATCTACCAGTGGGGCGGCAAGATGGTGAACGACGACGGGCTCACCGTGGGTTTCGCCGACGCGCCCGGCGTCAAGACCCTGACCTGGTTCAAGAACATCATCGACCAGGGTTACAGCCCCAAGAACACCTCGGCCTACTCCGACTTCGTCGCTTTCAGCAACGACAAGACAGCATTCTTCTTCGGCGGGCCCTGGAACACCACGCCCTTGTCGGCCATCAAGAAGCTGAAGTGGGGGGCTGCGCCCTTCCCGCTGATCGGGGACACCAAGGCGGTCTGGGCCGGCTCGCACCAGTTCGTGCTGCCGCGCCAGATTCATCCGGAGACCAACAAGGAGGTCGCAAGCCGGGTCTTCATCAACTGGATTTCGCAGCAGTCGCTCGGTTGGGCCGATGCCGGTATGGTTCCCGCCCGCAACTCGGTCCGCGACTCGGCGGAGTTCAAGACCAAGGGCGCGGTCACCGAGTTCGCCAAGCAGGTCGACTACATCCACTTCGTCCCGCCGATTCCCGGCGTCGACGACATCGGCCCGGAGTACACCATCGCGTGCAGCAACGCCATGCTGGGCAAGAAGCCCATCGCTGCGGCTCTGAGTGAGGCCGCGGACCGTGCCAACAAGATCCTGGCCTCGAACAAGAAGAAGTACGGATGACCACAGCAGTCGGGGACACTGTCCGCTCGGGCCGGGCCATTGACGCGAGCCCGAAGAAGTCCGCAAGCCTACGACTGCATCACCCACTGACGCCGTACGCGTTGTGTGCTCCGTATCTGTTGTTGCTCTTGACCTTCGTGATCGGACCGGCGATCTTCGGGGTCTGGATCAGCCTGCACGACTGGGACTTCATGCTGCCCAACAAGCCGTTCATCGGGCTGCAGAACTACAAGGACCTGTTCGACCCGACGTCGGTGATCGCACAGCCGTTCTGGCACGGTATGCGCGCCACGGGCATCTTCGTCGTGGCGAGCGTGCCGTTCCTCGTCCTCATCCCCTTGGGTATCGCCATCATGCTCAACCGGCGGTTCCGCGGACGGACCTTCTTCCGGGCGATGATCTTTGCGCCGTTTGTGCTCGGGATCGCCGTCATCGGGGTGCTGTTCACCTATCTGCTCGACGCGCAGTTCGGTCTGATCAACGGTTTCCTGAGCCTCTTCGGTATCAGCCAGATCGGTTGGGTCGCGACCCAACCGTGGGCCTGGGTCGCCCTGGTCGGCATGACCGTCTGGTGGACCCTGGGCTTCAACACCGTGATCTACCTGGCTGGGCTGGCGGAAATCCCTTCCGACCAGTACGAGGCCGCGTCCATCGACGGGGCGGGCGCCTGGGGCAAATTTCGCTATGTCACACTACCCGGGCTTCGCAACGTGCTCGTCTTCATCATCACCACCACCGTGCTGGCCAGCGCGAACATGTTCGGCCAGTCATACCTGGTCACCAACGGTGGTCCCGGGGACAGCACACGCACCGCGATCATGGTGATGACCCAGGAGGGCCTGCGCAACTTCAAAATGGGTACCGCTTCGGCGATGAGCTACGTACTGGCTCTGTGTCTTGCGGTTGTCTCTGTCATCAACTTCATGCTGCTCCGCGAAAAGAAGGCCAAGCGATGACCGCAACAACCACTGCTCCACCGGCAACAACCGCCGCTCCTGCGGCCCGGAAGCGCAGCTACAAACAGCATCGCAACGGTCCGGTCTTCTGGATCGGGATGATCGTCCTCACCGGCATCTTCGCCCTGCCCATCGTGTGGATGTATGTGACGTCGGTCAAGACGATCGAAGACTCCCGCAGCATTCCCATCAACCTCATTCCCCACCAGCTGACCGTTCGGGCATTCAAGTTGATCTTCGCCGACGCCCAGAATCCGGTACTGGTGTGGGCGCTCAACTCGCTGATGGCCGCCGCCGGGCATGCGGCCCTGGTCATCGTCGTCGCGTCGATGGCCGCCTACGCCCTGGCCAGGATGAAGTTTCGCGGATCTGGCTTCATCTTCGGGGTGATCATCGCCACCCTGTTCATTCCCGGCTTCATCTTCTTGATGCCGAACTATCTGTTGATGAACAAGCTTGGCTGGCTGGACACGCTGTTGGCCCTGATCGTCCCGGGCGCGGCGGGAGCTTTCGGAGTCTTCTTCCTTCGTCAGTTCTTCATGGCCATCCCGCGCGAGCTGGAGGAGAGCGCGCTGATGGACGGGGCGAACACGTTGCAGATCCTCACTCGGGTGATCCTGCCGATATCGCGACCAGCATTGGTCACGCTGGGGGTGCTCTCGTTCTTGGGCAACTGGAACGACTTCATCTGGCCCATCTTCGTGTTGTTCTCACCCGAACGTCTGACCCTTCCGGCGGGTCTGGCGAGTCTGAAGGGCGCCTACAACATCGACTATCCGGTCATCATGGCCGCAGCGACGATCGCGTCGGTCCCTGTGCTGATCCTCTACATCTTCGTGCAGCGCTACGTCATCGAAGGAGTAGCGACGAGTGGTGTGAAGGGCTGATACCGAGGGTTGAAGGGTCCGGACCGCCCGATGGAGAGGCTCGCGCGGGGCCCAGGTCCTCGAGCACGAGGAGCCCGCTGTCACCACCGGAGAGGACCCGGGGGACCAGCCGCGCTGCGTACGCGCCGACGAACTCGAGCGCGGCCCGCTCGGTCCGCAGGCGGAACGGTTGCGTGCGGCGCGGGCGGCGCTGGACGCGCTCTGCGATCTGGTCGTGGCCCGGACGGGCTGACCGGCGTTGCCGCACCGGTGCGACCGGGTCAGCGGCTGGTGAACGGCGGCAGCGCGGCGAGGTCGACGTCGGTGTCGGGCCAGCGGCGGCGCAGGAACACCGCGACCGTGCGCGCCCAGGACGTCAGGTGGGGAAGGCATCCGAACCGGTCGGCGACGTCGGCTGCGGCTTCGGTCGTCGCGACGCGGTGCACCCGGCCGTGTTCACCCGGCGCGCGGACGTCCAGCTTCGGCAGGCTGACGAGTCGCCGCGCGGCGAAGACGAAACCCGCACCGGCGACGCGTCGGCCGAACAGTCGGTCGTCGAGGATCGCCGGAACCGACGTCGCCAACTCGGCACGGTAGGCGTCGGCCCGTCCGTCCGCACCCCGGGTCGCCGACGGTCAACCACATCGGACCGGGCACGTACATGCTGACGACGTCGAACAGCACGTGCTGGAACGCGGCCGACTCGAAGTCGATCAGCCGCCCGTCCGAGCCGTCCGTGAGGTAGTTGTTCGACTCGGGATCGCCGTTCGACAACGCGCGGAACGGCCCGGGATGCAGTAGCTCGTCGACGACGTCGGCCAGTTCGTGCGCG
This sequence comes from Actinopolymorphaceae bacterium, assembly GCA_036786375.1. GTDB lineage: Bacteria > Actinomycetota > Actinomycetes > Propionibacteriales > DAIQRJ01 > DAIQRJ01. The sequence goes on along the minus strand of DAIQRJ010000029.1, from coordinate 9,737 downwards.
GCTGCTGTCGGCATCGGCACGCCCGCGCCGCGCAGAAGCTCGACCCCGAGTTCCCACTGGCCGACGGACTCGAGGACGTCGTCGGCCACTCCGGCGGCCGTACTCGCCCCAGTCGCTGGTAGTACGCGTCGGCGTGGCCGGCCGTCGTGGCGTGCAGCCGTCCGAGTGCGCGGGCGAAGGCGATCAACTCTTGCCGTGCGGCCGCCGGCCCTTCGCGCAGGATGAGCTCACGGAGAGGCTCGCGCGGTGCCAGGTCTTCCAGCACGAGCAGCCCGCTGTCACCACCACCGGAGAGGACCCGGGGGACCAGCCGCGCCGCGTACGCGCCGACGAGCTCGAGCGCGGCCCGCTCGGTACGCAGCCGGGTCGGTTGGGTCCGTTCGTTTCCGGCGTCCGTTCGCACCCACTTGACGATCACACTCGTCGCGCCGTTGGGCAGGGGATCGGCGAGCTGGCACCGCATCACCGACCAGGGGGCGAGATGCACGGCACGTTCGACGCGGACCGACGTCCCGGTTGCCGCAGTGAGCGCACGATCGACGCGATCGGTCGCCGGAGCGTAGGGAGCGGGCACGAGGGTTGATTCTGCCCGGCTCGACGGTCACCTGTGCAGAGAAGCGCCTCGGAAGGTCGGTCGGAAGGCGTTTCTGTGAACAACAGTTGCTCGGGGACACCGAGGGCGCCTCCGGACGACTCCTACGCGCCGAACGCCTTCTGCACCTGCGGGAGGACCTGCGTGCCCAGCAGTTCGATCGCCGCCATCACCCGGTCGTGCGGGACCCCGGACCAGTCCATCTGCATGCCGTACCGGTCGGCGTCGACCAACTGCCCGACGGAGATCAGCCGTTCGGCGATCTCGTTCGCGCTGCCGGCGAAGATCGCCTGCGACCCCCGGGTCATCTCGTCGTAGTCCGACCGGCTGGGGATCGCCCAACCGCGGGCACGGGCCCCGTACTTCATCGTCTCGAGCCAGTACGGGTAGAACGCGTCCTTGGCGTCCTGGGACTTCTCGGCGATCAGCCCGATCGCGCTCATCGTCACGTTCAGCTTCTCGGCGGGCTGCTCGGACACCAGTCCCGCACGGCGGTAGAGGTCGACCAGCGGTGCGAACCGCTCCGGCCGGCCGCCGATGATCGCGTAGACGACCGGCAGCCCGAGGGCGCCGGCGCGGATGGAGGAGTCCGGGTTCCCGCCGGTGCCGACGGAGATCCGCAGGTGGTCGCGGTAGGGCCGGGGCAGGATCGTCGCCTCCTCCAGCGATGGACGGAAACCGCCGGACCACGTCAGCGGGACCTCGTCGTCGATCCGCAGCAGCAGGTCGAGCTTCTCCTCGTACAGGTCGTCGTAGTCCTCCAGCGCAGCGCCGAAGAGCGGGAATGACTCGGTGAACGAGCCGCGTCCGGCGAGCAGTTCGGCACGTCCCCGGCTGAGCTGGTCGAGCGTCGTGAACTGCTGGTAGAGCCGGACCGGGTCGTCGGTGCTCAGGACGGACACCGCGCTGCTGAGGGTGATGTTCTCGGTGATGCTCGCGGCGGCGGCGAGGACGGTGCCCGGGTTGGAGATCGCGAAGGTGTCGAGGTGGTGCTCACCGAGGCCGTAGAACCCGAGGCCGAGTTCGTCGGCGAGCTTGATCCGCTCGAGGGTCTGCGCGAGCTTGTCAGCGACCGAGACCTGCTCGCGGGTGAACGGATCCGGGGGCCGGTCGCCGAAGCTGTAGATGCCGAGTTCCATGCTCACAACCTCGCATCCGGTCCCATGGTCGCCGCCGCCCGGATCGCCGCGCGACGTGCCCGCAGGCCGTCCACCATCAACAGTGCCAGGGCGATCCAGACGATGACGAAGCCGGCCAATCGTCTGCCCGGCAACGGCTCGTGCAACACGAAGACGCCGAGCGCGAGCTGGATCGTCGGCGTCATGTACTGCAGCATCCCGATCACCGAGAGTGGGATGCGGGTCGCGGCGCCGGCGAAACACAGCAGCGGCACCGCGGTGACCACACCCAGCGACATCAGCAGCAGCGTGTGCCCGGCTCCGTGGTTGCCGAACGTGCTCTGGCCGGACCCGACCAGATACGCCAGGTACGCGATCGCGGCTGGCGTCAGTACGGCGGTCTCGACAGCGAGGCTCTGGACGGCGGGGGCGTCCGCCTTCTTCTTGAACAATCCGTAGCCGCCGAAGCTGAACGCCAGCGTGAGTGCGATCCAGGGCAGCCCGCCGTGTTCGACGGTCAGCCAGACCACCGCGACGAAGCCGATGCCGAGCGACACCCACTGCAGCCGCCGCAGGTGTTCGTGCAGGACCAGCACGCCGAGCAGGACGGACACGAGTGGGTTGATGTAGTAGCCGAGCGACGCCTGGACGACCTCGCCGTTGTTGACGCCCCAGATGTAGACGTACCAGTTCACCGCGAGGACGAGTGCCGCGATGGTCAGGTAGGTCATCCGACGACGGCTCCGCAGCAGCGTGCCGATGTCCCGACGGACGGCCGGGATCAGCAGCAGGAGCGCCGAGAGCACTGCCGACCAGAAGATCCGGTGGGCCAGGATCTCGAGTGGCGGCGCGGGTTCGGCCAACGGGAAGTAGAGCGGGAACAGACCCCAGAGGGCGTACGCGCAGAAGGCGTAGAGCAGGCCGCGTCGGGCCTGGTCTACCGGCGGAGGATCCAACCGCCGTCCGGGGGACGCGAGCGGCTCGACGGCCTGCTCCTGGGTCAGTCGACCGTCCACGTGTCACGGCCCTGGATCAGTGACGTCATCGCGGCGGTGCTGATCCCGGCGTGCGGAGCCGGCCGCATGCGCGGCGGCGGAGCAACCTCGCCTCGCGCAGTCTGGATCTGCGCGCGGACGACGTCGTCGTAGACGGCCCGTTCGACCTGCCGGAAGATCCCGATCGGGGCTTGTGTGAGCTTGCCGCCGTCGGTGAGCCGGGACAGCGCGAACGCGGTCGTCGGGTCGGCTGCGTGCGCGTCGTGGATCATCAGGTCGGCCTCGGTGGCCTCGCCCGCGGCCAAATCGACCGTCCGGACGGTGCCGTCGGAATTCTGGACGACACCCTTGCTGCCGCCGACACCGAAGCGGATCGGCTTGCCGTGCTCGAGCGGGATGATCGCGTCGGCCTTGCTGTCGGCGTCTTTGATCACGTCGAAGGCGTCGTCGTTGAAGATCGGGCAGTTCTGGTAGATCTCCACGAACGAGGTGCCCCGGTGCGCGGCGGCGGCGCGGAGGACCGACGTGAGGTGCTTACGGTCGGAGTCGATCGTCCGGGCGACGAAGCTCGCCTCGGCGCCGAGCGCCAGTGAGATGGGGTTGAACGCCGTGTCCGGCGAGCCCATCGGCGTCGACTTCGTCACCTTGCCCGGCTCCGAGGTCGGCGAGTACTGGCCCTTCGTGAGTCCATAGATTCGGTTGTTGAACAGCAGGATCGTCAGGTTCACGTTGCGCCGCAGCGTGTGGATCAGGTGGTTGCCACCGATCGAGAGCGCGTCCCCGTCACCGGTGATGACGAACACGCCGAGGTCGGGGCGGGTCGTCGCGAGGCCGGTCGCGATCGTCGGGGCGCGGCCGTGGATGGAGTGCATGCCGTAGGAGTCGACGTAGTACGGGAACCGCGACGAGCAGCCGATCCCCGAGATGATGACCGTGTTCTCCTTCTTGATGCCCAGTTCGGGCATGAAGGCGACGAACGCGGCGAGCACGGCGTAGTCACCGCAGCCGGGGCACCAGCGGACCTCCTGGTCGGACACGAAGTCCTTGCGGGTCAGCGGAATCTCGGACTTCGGGACGTCGCGCAGGGACGGGAATCCCAGTTCGATGCTCACAGCTCTCCTCCGTCGGTGATGCCCTCGTTGATGCTGTCGAGGCCGTCGGCACCCTCGGTGATGCCGTCGGCCGCGTCGATCAGCCCGGCCAGCTCACCCGCCAGTTCGCTCGGGGAGATCGGCAGCCCGCGGACCCGGGAGTACGAGCGGACGTCGACGAGGTACTTCGCGCGCAGCAGCATCGCCAGCTGGCCCATGTTCATCTCGGGCACCAGCACGGTGTGATAGCTCTTCAGGATCTCGCCGAGGTTGTTCGGGAACGGGTTGAGATGCCGCACGTGGGTGTGCGCGACCTTCTTGCCGATCTTGCGGACCCGGCGCACCGCGGCCCCGATCGGACCGTACGTCGACCCCCAGCCGAGCACGAGCACCTTCGCGTCGCCGGTCGGGTCGTCGACCCCGAGGTCGGGGATGGAGTCGGCGATCCCCGCGATCTTCGCCGCCCGGGTGTGCACCATCTCTTCGTGGTTCGCCGGGTCGTAGGACACGTCGCCGGTGCGGGCGTCCTTCTCCAGCCCGCCGACCCGGTGCTCCAGCCCCGGCGTTCCCGGGACGGCCCACGGCCGGGCGAGTGTCTGCGGGTCGCGGATGTAGGGGTGGAACTGCGGGGAGCCGTCGGCCTTGGTCGCGTTCGGCTCGGTCGCGAACGCGGGGTCGATCGCCTTGATGGACGCGAGGTCGGGCAGGTGCCACGGCTCGGACCCGTTGGCGAGGTAGCCGTCGGACAGCAGGATGACCGGCGTCCGGTAGGTGACCGCGATGCGGGCGGCCTCGATGGCGATGTCGAAGCAGTCCGACGGGGACTGGGCGGCGATCACCGGTACCGGCGACTCGCCGTTGCGGCCGAACATCACCTGCAGCAGATCGGCCTGCTCGGTCTTCGTCGGCAACCCGGTCGACGGCCCGGCGCGCTGGATGTCGCACACGATCAGCGGGACCTCGAGCATGACGGCGAGGCCGGTCATCTCGGCCTTCAGCGCAACACCGGGACCGGACGTCGTCGTGACGCCGAGCGCACCGCCGAACGAGGCACCGAGCGCTGCGCCGATGCCGGCGATCTCGTCCTCGGCCTGGAACGTCGTGATGCCCAGCTTCTTGTGCTTGGACAGCTCGTGCAGCACGTCGGACGCCGGGGTGATCGGGTACGAGCCGAGGAACAGCGGCAGGTCGCTGGCCCAGGAGGCGGCGATGAGGCCGTAGGAGAGCGCGAGGTTGCCGGTGATGTTGCGGTAGGTGCCCGGCAGCATCGGCGCGGGCTTGACCTCGTAGGAGACGGCGAAGACCTCGGTGGTCTCACCGAACGCGTGCCCGGCGCGGAACGCGGCCAGGTTGGCGTCGCGGATCGCGGGCTGGCCGGCGAACTTGGTGCTGAGGAAGTTGACGGTGCCCTCGGTCGGACGGTTGTACATCCACGAGAGCAGGCCGAGCGCGAACATGTTCTTCGAGCGCGACGCGTCCTTGCGGGACAGGCCGAACTCCTTCACGGCCTCGACCGTCATGCCGGTGAGGTCGAGCGCGTGCAGCTGGTAGTCCATCAGCGAGTCGTCGAGCAGCGGGGACGTCTCGTAGCCGACGTGCTTGAGGTTGCGCGCGGTGAAGTCGTGGGTGTCGGCGATGATCGTCGAGCCCTTGGGCATGTCGTCGAGGTTCGCCTTGAGCGCGGCCGGGTTCATCGCGACCAGCACGTCCGGAGCGTCGCCGGGGGTGAGGATGTCGTGGTCGGCGAAGTGCAGCTGGAAGCTCGAGACGCCGGCCAGCGTGCCCGCGGGTGCGCGGATCTCGGCCGGGAAGTTGGGCAGCGTCGACAGGTCGTTGCCGAACGCGGCGGTCTCGGCGGTGAACCGGTCACCCGTGAGCTGCATGCCGTCACCGGAGTCGCCGGCGAAGCGGATCACGACGCGGTCGAGGGTGGTAACGGTCTTCTGGGAGGTCATATCGGCTTTCTGTGGTTCTCGGCACCAACCCGTCCATGGTACGCAGCCGGTCAGGGACCCTCATCGGCCGACACGATGTGGACGTAGCGCGGGCTACTCCGATGCGCCGCGGCACCGCGATCGGTGACCGTGCGTTGGGATACTGGCCGGGCACCGAACGGCCGGGGTGCGTCGTCGGGATCCGCGTTCGGAGCAGGGAGGGCCGTCGTGCGTCGTGAGTCGAACCGCGCGCTGTCGATCGCCCTGCCTATCGTCGTCCTCGTCGTCGCGCTGGTGGCCTGCATGAGCTTCGCGGACCGGTCCGTTCTTGCGGCCGCCGGCGCGCTCGTCGGGACGATCGTGCTGGTGCTCGTGCTGGCGTGGGCGTGGCGGGCGGAGACCGTGGTTCTGGACGCGGTATCGGCCTACGTCCTGGCGCAGGCGCAGGCTCCGGCCCTGTTCGACGAGGTCGTGGCGATGGCCAAGGTGTTCCGTGTGCCGGTGCCCGTGGTGGCGTGCACCCGGACCGACGTTCCGGTGGCGTTCGTGGTGGGACGGGGCCGTCACCACGCGACCCTGTGTGTGAGCGAGGGTCTGCTCGACCTGCTGGACCGACCGCACCTTCGGGCCGTGGTCGCCCATGAGCTTGCGCACATGGCGTCGCCGGCGTTCACCGCTCGGAGCATCGCGGCGTCGTGGGCGTGCGGGCTGCTGGCGCTGACGGACGGTCACTGGGTGTTGTCGCGGCTCAACGTCGTGGGGATCGGGGTTCGGGCGCTCGGATGTGCGGCGGGTCAGCAGTTCTACGCCGACGCGGTGGCCGGCCGGCATCTCGGCGATCCGGCGCTGCTGGCCCGAAGCCTCGAGTACCTGCACGTCGAGGTGGGCCGGGAGAGGTTCGCCCCGACCGGCCGGCTCGTTGCCGCGTCGGCGCTGATGGTGGTGAGCCCGTTCGGCAACGACATCCGGGCGACGTCGTTGGGGCTGCAGCCGGATACCCGGGTCCGGGTGAGCCGGCTCGAGGCGTTGGCGGGCCGGCCGAAGCGGTAGGTGCTCCGGCGGCGTTGCCGCCGGTCCGAGTCCGTCCGAGGAACTGTGCACAGAAGCAGCATCCCCGCTCCATCGCGAGACGCTTCTCTGCACAGTCTGCCTTTGACAGCGCTTATATAAGTGCTGTTACATCGGCGTTGTGACCCATCCAGACCAGCCGACACCGGCGCCTGATCTTGTCGACAGCAGCCTGTGGCGTCCGGTCTGGCAGCTGCTCGGGTCGCTGGATCGCGACATCGCCGAGGTGTACGCCGAGGCCGGACTGGCCGACTTCAGGCCTCGATTCACCGGCCCGCTGATCCGGCTCGGGCGACGCGGTCCGATGACGATCCAGCAGCTTGCCGACCTCGCGGAGGTCACGCACTCGGCCATGAGCCAGACGGTCACGGCCATGCGGGCAGCAGGTTTCGTGGAGAGCGCGGTCGGGCCGGACAGCCGCACCCGCCTGGTCGCCCTGACGGATCGGGCCCGCTCGGTGGTGCCGTTCCTCGAGGCAGAGTGGCGAGCGACCGAAATGGCGCTGCTCGAGCTCGAGGCCGAGGTCCCCTACGCGCTCAGCCAGGCCGCCCGCGACATCGGCGCCGCCCTGACGGGCCGTCCGTTCGCCGAGCGGCTCCGGAGCCACCTTCACGTCGAGCCGGACTCGCCGGCCGAACCCGAGTGAACGGTCCGACCGCCCTCGTCGACGTCCGTCCGTTGCGAGTGCATCCCGAGTTCAGGCGGCTCTGGATCGGGACGACGGCCTCGGGGTTCGGGAGCCAGTTCACGTCGTTCGCCGTCGCCTACTTCGTCTGGACGACCACCCGGAACCCGGCGATGGTCGGGGCGATCGGGCTTGCGTCTGCGGCGCCCCTGATCGTGTTCGCGCTTGTCGGAGCCTCGTTCGCGGACGCCGTCGATCGTCGCCGGCTCGTCATCCTCACGACGTGCGGGCAGATCGTCACGAGCGCGTCGATGGCCCTTCTGTCCACCCGGTCGGGAGGTGCCGTCTGGCCGATGTTCGGGTTGGTGGCGGTGTCGTCCGGGTTGTCGGCCATCGGCTTCCCGGCGCGTCGGGCCCTTGTCCCGCGGCTGCTCCCGAAGGAGCGGCTGCAGGCTGGGCTCGCTCTCAACCACATGTCGTTCCAGCTGGCGATGCTGGTCGGCCCGACCGTGGCCGGGCTCGTCACCGCCCGGTGGGGGACCACCGCCTGCTTCGCGATCGACGCGTTGACGTTCGCCGCCGGGCTCTACGGGGTGACGTCACTGCACACGGCGGCGCCGGCATCGGGCGAGAGCCGGCCGGGGTGGCGAGCAGTCGCGGACGCGGCCCGGCTGGTCGCCCGGGTGCCCGCGTTGGCCGGTGCCTTCCTCTCCGACCTATGCGCGACCGTGCTGGCGATGCCGATGGCGCTGTTCCCCGTCCTCAACCAGGACAAGTTCGGCGGCTCGCCGCAGACCCTCGGCTTCCTGCTCAGCGCCGTAGCGGTCGGCGGGGTGACGGCGGCCGCCCTGTCGGGTCTGGTGACGCATCGGCAGCGGACCGGTGTCGTGCTGCTGGCGTGTGGCGCGGTGTGGGGGGTGTCGCTCGCCGGCGTCGGGCTGACCGGGTCGCTGGCCGTGGTGCTCGTGCTGCTCGGAGTTGCCGGGGCCGCCGACACGTGGGCGGTCATCTCGCGCGGGACGATCGTCCAGCTGACGACGCCGGAGTCCTATCGGGGTCGGGTGAGCGCGATGGAGCACGTGGTCGGGGCGGCCGGCCCGCAGTTGGGGAACTTCCGGGCCGGCCTGGTTGCGGCCGCGTCGTCGGGCAACGTGGCGATCGTCACCGGCGGCGTTGCGTGCCTGTTGAGCATGGCTCTGCTGGCGACCAGGGTTCCCGCACTGCGCCGGTTCCGGGTGTCCTCGGCGGCGACCGGCGACGTCGAGGTCGGGCCTCAGCGGTAGTTGGCTCGCCCGGTCAGGCTGGCTGTGCCAGCGCGGCCTGCCAGGGAAGGACGAAGCCGTCCGGCAGAGTGCCTTCGATCCGCACCAGAAGGCGCAGGTGGTGACCGAGCTCGCGAGGGTTTGCCCGCACGACGGTGAGCGTCGAGTCGCCCGAACCCAGCACTGCACGCACGTAACTAAGCAGAGGGTTCGGCACCCAGCCGAGCCGCGCGCCTTCCTGGGTTACGAGCACTGCGTCGGGATCGATGGGGTTGTCCGGCTCTGTCCGGAGGGCCAACTCCTGCCCGGGCTCGAGCTGGTCGATTGCGTCTGCGGCTCCCGGCACGTAGCGCACGCCGTGGACCAAGAACACACACGTCGTGCGACCGTTGGTGACTGATGGGGTAGGGAGTAGCTGGATGCAGTCGCCCGCGCGGCGCCCGCCCGATCGAGCGAGGAACTCCATCGGGCCGGCCGTGGCGACGAGGTCAAGAGCCTCGTACAGCGTGACCCGATCGGTGCGGGTCTCGTCGAGGACGCGTTCGGCGAAGAGCGGGAACAGGTGGGGAGACGCGTAGCCGCGCTGCATGTCGGAGAACCCGAGGAATGCCCGGAAGCTGGACAGGCTGACTGCGTTGTCGAGGTACCGGAAGCGGTACAGGCCGTCGTCAGCGTGTGATAGCAGCCCGACACCGTGATAGCGCCGGGTTTCGGGGTCCTGCCAGGTCACGAGCAGCTCGTCGTGCGGGCCAGCGGTCGCGCTCTGCCGAGAAAGGAGAGCCGGGCTAGGTGCAATACCGTTAAGTTAGGTCTCTTGGATGAGGTAGGCCGGTGGATGCTGGGGCTGTGGCCAGGTTGCGTGGCGGGCGCGTTTGACGTGCCATTTGGGCATCTTGCGTTTGATGACTCTCGGTGCTGAGCGCTGGCGTCGGACGGGGTTGAGCCGACCGAGGAGCCGCTGGAGGAACACGAGCCAGCCAGGGCTGTCGCGGCCGCATGAGTGTGCCAGCCTGAGTTGGCCCCACTTGGACCGGTTTTGATGTTCTGATTTG
>DAIQRJ010000028.1:0-50022 GCA_036786375.1 Actinopolymorphaceae bacterium | reverse complement strand
GTGTGAACCTCGGCGAGGTCGAGCCCGAGTTCCTTCATCTTCATCCGTTCGTCGCATGCCCGGCGGTGTGCCCAGTGGGCGTTCCCGGTGGGAACCCAGTCGTGCGCATGGTCTGTCCGTGATGAGCCTAGTGACACCGACTGAACTCCGGGGGACGACTCGGATCAGCAGCCGGGCCATGGATGGTCGACTGCCACCGGCGGCGCGGAGACGCCTAACCCAGGGCTCCTCTGTGATGTCCGCCCCTTCGGGCGAATCCCGCGTCAATCTGGGCGGAATGAGCGCACGCTCATCGGCATGTCCGGTAGTTTCCGCCGTCCCGAAAGCGGAACGATGACCGGACCAGGCTGTTCGATAGCCGACCCTCACCCGGACAAGAACGCCTACCCAACGCGGCTAGATTGAGTGCGTTTAGGCACCCCGCATGACCTCTTCGTCTTAGCCTCGATCCACCGATGGGCCGGTTCTGAGTCGTCGGTTGCGTTGAGGGTCGTCGCGGCGGGTCTGGGCGTGGGTGATCGCCCGGCCTCGCTGCCACGGGTTCGACGGTTCCTTGTCGTGCCGGTGTCGGCGGGTTGGTCAGGTGGTCGCGGTCGGTGGCGGTCCGCTGCCGTGAGCGAACAGCTGGGTCCAGGGCGGGTTCCCGGTCTCGACCGCAGTAATGCCAATGCGTCATCAAGATGCTCCGAATTCTAATACCAATTAGCACGACCCTGCGTTATAGTAGAACGATGAGTGAAGATCAATTTACGAAACTATTCAAGTATATGCAAGAATTCCGTCAAGACGTTGGCGACCGCTTTGGTGAAGTCGACAAGCGTTTTGATGATCTCACCAATCTTATCGATGGCTATGCTGGCAACCTAGACACCTATGCTCTGGAAATGGCAGCCATGGACCACAAGATCAGTCGGCTTGAAAAGTATATCCAGGTACTTGCCGCCCAAGCCGGCGTCGATCTTGATCGCATCCACGTATAACTAGACACAAAGCATAACCGGAGCAATAGCAACACATGACCCGTCTTCCAGTGCCAGGTTCAGATCAAGGTACGTGGGGCAACATCCTCAACGACTATCTATCTGTTTCTCACCAAACTGACGGTACCCTCAAACCGTTAGCGCAGTCCCAGGTTGCCAACCTGACGACGGATCTGGCCGCCACTGCCACGGCGTTGACGACCGAGGCCTCTACCGCCCGGACAGCTGAGTCCAAGGCCGTCCCACGCTGGGCACCGACCACTACCTACACCCTCGGCCAGCAGGTGGTTAGCCCGAACAACGACGTGGTCAGCGCCATAGCAGGCTTCACATCCGGAGCGAGCTACGTGCCGGCGGACTGGGCAGTTAGTTCCACTTACGGGCCGCTCATCCAGGCCGTCAACACCGTGACCACCGGAGGCGCATCGCAGACCATCCCCGACATGACCACGGCAACCGCCAACGTCCTCACCCTCACCTCGGCACACTGCGCGCTGACCTTCCCGCCAGCCGGGGCTGGGAAGGCGTTCCTCGTCACTCTCAAACAGGGCACCGGGGGCTATCTCCTTGTGGACTGGCCTTCTGGCGTAAAGTGGCCGATGGACGTCGTGCCAGTCCTCCAGACTCCTGCCGGGTCCGTAGACGAGTTCACGTTCTACTCGGCCGATACGACGTGGCGGGGCAGCCTCGACGCGTCGTATTCCACATGATCCGCCGTCGACCCCGCAACCGAGGTTTCCTGATCCAACAGGCGATGCGCGACTCCCGGTCGTGGTGGATTCAACGTTCCGGCACCCTGTACCGGCTCATCCGATACATGGGCGGTGGTGAGTACTTGTCGTATGATTTCTGGCCGCTGCCGGTTCCGTCCGGTGACCTATGCACGATGATGGGCCAGGCGCGCATCGGGCTACCGATGCTGTCGGTGGACGACAATATGGCTACCTACGCGGGCACGTGGATCCACGGCATCGACTCGGCGGTGACGGAGGGCTACAAGTCCCGTTCGCTCACGGGCGGGTCAATGACCTCAGGAAGCAACGTCCTCAACGTCACGGGCGGCGATTTCGTGGCCGGCGACATCGGCCGCAGGGTCGTCGTCATCGGGGCGGGGGCGTCCGGGGCCAACTTGCAGAACAACGTCACCGCATGGACGTCGGCTACGCACGTGACCATCGGGGCTCCCGCTGGAACCACAGTGTCCAGCGCTGCCGTCACCGTCTGGCCCGGCTACTACTACTCCTTGACGGCGGGATCAACGTCGACGTGGGTCAGCCCCGTCGCGGTCAATCTCGGTGTCCGCATCTGTAAGAACACTGTCGGCGGCTTGTGGAAGGTCACCATCGACGGGTCCACGACAGCGGCGAATCTGTGCCAGACCGCACAGCAGGTCGTTGATGAGGGCTCCTACCCGAGTACGGTCCTCGTTGCTGGCGGCGGCACTTTGAGCCCGGCCGATCGGGTCATCAACTGCTATGCCGCGTCCGGTCAGAGCTGGGACTTCCCGATGGCCGCCGCGTCCGGCCTGTCCAGTGCCACCCACACGCTCATTCTCACGTCCACCGGCTTCACCCGAACGGGCACCTCCGGGAACCGGGCCTACCTGACCGGGTTCTCTTACGCGGTCGGCACCGAGACTCCCGTGACGGCCGGTGTGGAGATCCTTCCCGCGATCACCACCCAGCCCGCGTACTCGGCCCACGAAGGCGTCGAGGCAATCTACCCCTTCGGGACGTCCAGCTATACCGACTACATCGGTCGCATCCACGGCTATGAGGTTGAGGACTCCCTCGCGTTCGTGATCGACGGCACCCCGACGACCATCACCGACGGCACCACCGTTTCGGCCGGAACCGCAACGGTTATCAACCAGGTCTCCCACACCCGACACCCTGCCTACGGCGGTGGTACCGCCCACTTCGCGGACATTGTCTCGACGTTCACCCTGCACAGCGAGGGCCTCGACGTGGAGCAGGTCAAGACGATCAACCCCCACGCGACGATGGTCGGCGGCTATCCCGCCATGCTCCCCGCAGCTGGAAGCTTCGATCGGTTCACACAGTCGGGCACCTTCGGTCCTGTCACCGTCAATGCAGGCGACGGCAGCCACAAGGGTGCGGGTGGGGCCTGGGTCGGGGTTATGTGGACCTCTGGTGACACCTACGCCGCGTCCTTGGAGGTCGGCGCTCCTGTCTCCGTGATGGGGGCCGGGTACTCCAACCCGCCGAACCTCGCCTGGTTCATTGAGGATCGGGTACCGATCGGCGGCGTCAAGCTCAACAAAATCTATGCCCCTTGGGTGAGTTCCACGCCGGTGCCCTACGACGTGCCCCCCGGCACCGTGTGGCACTGGAAGTCCCGGTACCGCTGGAAGCGTTTCCCGACAGGTGCCGAAGCCGCCCTGGCTCCCATCTGACCCCAGCCCATGAGTCCCGGGTGGGAGCGTGCATCGCGACTCCAATCGGCTACGGTCAGGACTATTACTGACTGTGGGGTCTCTCCCACCTAGCATGGAGTGGCGCCAGCGTGCTGGATCCGCTCGCTGGAGAGCTCTTGCCGCCGGGGTTCAACGCCATGCCGCTTGAGGATCGCACTCACTGTGCTGCGGTGGACGCCGAAGTGCTTCGCCAGGTAGCTCATCTGTGCGCCCGCCTCGTAGCGACGCACCAGTTCGGTCTGCTGTTCAAGCGTCAGTCGTCGCTGCGTCTGCTTGATGACCCCGCTGACCGTGGTCATCGGACGACCTACAGCGAGGGCAACAGCAGCCTCGTCGCCTCTGTTGAGGCGCAGTAACCGCAGCAGGGGTGCGTAAGGGTTCGACAACTGTCCTGTTAGTGCCACCGAGGTTCAACGATCGAAGATCGACAGCTGACCCGGGAGCCGCCATGGCGCCCGGGTTCTTTGTGCCCTCACCCAGCCGTCACATCCGGGCGACGCGCGGCCGCACCTCCTCGTTGCGGGCCCCGAAGGCGCCGCCGAACGGCACGGTGAGGAACGGTCAACGGCCGGCGAGTAGCGTCTCGAACGGCATGGGGTTCTCGAACGGATCCGCCGTGTCGGGGCCAACCGGGCGGCTGGTGAGCCGGCTCGCGAGCTCCAGGCCTGGCCCGATCGACCCGCTCGGCCAGCGATCCGGCGGCGTTGCTGCCGAAGTCCTCGCTCGCGGCGAACACCGCGGTCGGGACGACCTCGGCCTTCAGGTAGGCGAACAACGGCCGCAGCGCGAACTCGATGGCGAGCGAGTGCCGCGCGGTACCGGCGGTCGCGCCGAGCAGAACCGGCTTGCCGTCGAGCACCCCGTCGTCGAGAACGTCGAAGAAGGACTTGAACAACCCGCTGTAGGACGCGCTGAAGATCGGCGTCACCGCGATGACGGCATCGGCGTCCCGCACGACCTCGACGGCCTCCGCGAGTGCGCTCGACGGGAAGCCGGTCAGGAGGTTGTCGGTGATCGCGTGCGCGAGGCCGCGCAGCTCGATCACCTCGACGTGGACGTCCTCACCGAGGAGCTGGAAGCTGCGGACGGTCGCCTCGGCCAGCTGGTCGGCCAGCAATCGGCTCGAGGACGGCTCGCTGAGGCCGGCGGTGACGACGGCGATGGTGCGGGTCATGCAATGACCTCCGCTTCGGGCGAGGCAGTGGCGGTAGCGCGACGGCTCGCGGCCAGCAGGCTCGCGTGCGTCGGCGCGTCCGGCACGTGCGCCGGCTTGAGGGCGGCGAACTCCTTGCGGAGCACCGGCACCACCTCCTCGCCGAGGATGTCGAGCTGCTCGAGCACGGTCTTGAGCGGGAGCCCGGCGTGGTCCATCAGGAACAGCTGGCGCTGGTAGTCACCGACGTAGTCGCGGAAGCCGAGCGTCCGCTCGATCACCTGCTGCGGGCTGCCCACGGTCAGCGGGGTCTGCGAGGTGAAGTCCTCCATCGACGGGCCGTGTCCGTAGACCGGCGCGTTGTCGAAGTAGGGGCGGAACTCCCGGACCGCGTCCTGGCTGTGCGTCCGCATGAACACCTGCCCGCCGAGTCCGACGATGGCCTGGTCGGCCGAGCCGTGCCCGTAGTGCTCGAACCGGCTGCGGTAGAGCGCGACCATCTGTTTGGTGTGCGACGCCGGCCAGAAGATGTGGTTGGAGAAGAAGCCGTCGCCGTAGTAGGCCGCCTGCTCGGCGATCTCGGGGGACCGGATCGAGCCGTGCCAGACGAACGGGGGCACGTCGTCGAGCGGCCGCGGCGTGGCGGTGAAGCCCTGTAGGGGAGTGCGGTACTTGCCTTCCCAGTCGACGTGCTCCTCACGCCAGAGCCGGCGGAGAAGCGCGTAGTTCTCGATCGCCAGTGGGATGCCGTCGCGGATGTCCTTGCCGAACCACGGGTACACCGGCCCGGTGTTGCCGCGGCCCATCATGAGGTCGACGCGACCGTCGGACATGTGCTGCAGCGTGGCGTAGTCCTCCGCGATGCGCACCGGGTCGGTGGTGGTGATCAGCGTGGTGGCCGTGGACAGCAGCAGGGTCGAGGTCTGCGCGGCGATGTAGGCGAGCGTCGTCGTGGGTGCGGACGGGCACGAACGGCGGGTTGTGGTGCTCGCCGGTGGCGAAGACGTCGAGGCCGACCTCTTCGGCCTTCCTGGCGATCGCGACCGTCGCCTTGATGCGCTCGTGCTCGCTGGGCGCACGACCCGTGGTCGGATCGACGGTGACGTCTCCGACGGTGAAGATTCCGAACTGCACGCTGTCCTCCCGAAGGCAAAGGCTATTCAATTGACTGCTCAACTATCGTACCGGACAGGACCGCACGCGACCCGACGCTCTTCCGCCCGACCGTGCCGGCCGCTTCCTGGAGTCGGAGACCTGGTCGCGCTGGACCCTCTTCTGCCGTGCGGCTCGTGCGCCTCGTGCCTGCGCGGGACACCGAACATCTGCGCGTCCTGGCGGCACCGGGTCGACTAGGGCCGGTTGAGCGGCTCTTCCTGCGGGGCGGCGATCTCGATCCGGTCGCGTCCCCGGCGCTTGGCCACGTACAGCGCCGAGTCGGCGAGCCGCTCGAGCCGGTCGGTTCCGGTGGCCTGATCCGGGTACGTCGCGATCCCGACGCTGGCGGTAATCGTGACGTCGACACCGGAGAGCGTGATCCCGGCGATCGCGGCCCGGATCTTCTCCGCGGCGAGGATCGCGCCGTCGAGAGCCGTGTCGGGCAACATGATCGCGAACTCCTCCCCACCGGTCCGGCCGGCGAAATCGCTGTCGCGCAGCGCCGACCGGATGGCTGCTCCCACGTTGGCCAATGCCTGGTCGCCGACCGGATGGCCGAAACGGTCGTTGATCTCCTTGAAGTGGTCGAGGTCCAGGACGATCAGGCTCAGCGGTGACAGGGTGCGCGACGCCTGCGCGAGCATCCGGTTGAGGGTGTCACCAACCGCGCGCTTGTTCGGCAGGCCGGTGAGGGAGTCGGTGGCCGCGCGGACTTCGGCGATCGCGAGGTTGCGCAGGTTCGCCAGAACGGGCGCCGCCTGACCGACGGAGTCCCGGATGCGCTGGCGCTCCACAGCGCCGAAGGGGCGTGGCCGGTTCAGCAGGACCGATCCGATCACCTCGCCACCGACGGTCAGCGGGCTACAGGTCGATCTGCCCGGACAGCCGCCGCAGACCGGACAGCTCAGCAATGCCGGGCGTTGGTCGTCCTCGTCGTGGATCCGAGCCGACCGCACGGCTAGACACGATCTCGGGTCGGCGTGTGCGAGCGACTCGATGAGCGACGAATCGGGCGGGACGGTCGTGACCGCCTCGAGGCGATCCGCGCTGTTGTTGCGGTTCAGCACGGTCGCTGTCGCGCCGTCGACGGTTCGTTCGAGGTATCGCTGGAGAAGGCGGTGGGCCTCCGATTCGTCCTCGGAGAGCTGGAGAGCGTCGGTGAACTCCGCCTGTTCCTCGGCCGGCTCGATTTCCCTGTGCAGGCGTCGATTCCAGAGCCAGCCGAGAGCCGCGATCAACGCGACGGCACCTGCCATAGCGCCGACGATGCCCCAGACGGTGCGTCTCCCGGCCGCGACCGTACTCGAATTGAGCGTGGCGCCGTCGAGTGCTTCCCGCGCGATCAGGTCGTCGACGTGGGCACGTATCGGGGCGAACGCCGACTCGAGAGCGGCAACCGAGCCCGAACCGATGGTGGCGGGGTTGAGCACCGCGCGCACCGCGGACCACTGGTCGACCAGCACGGCGAAGTCCGCCCGCTCGCCCGTACCGTCCGCTGTATGGAGGCGCTGCAGTGCAGCGAGCTGGGATTCCACCGCGGGCAGCTGTTCGTCGTACAGCGCAGCAGTCAGAAGTGATCGTTGCTTCGGGGTCGGGTCCAGCGCCAGCGCCTGACCGGTCGAGTAGGCCGATCCCAAGGACTGACCGAGGGTGGCGGTCGAGGTCGCCGTCGCCAGCTCGTCGGTCGCGACACGAATGCCGTGGTTGGTCGCGGCCCGGACGCCGATGATCCCGACGGTGCCGATCCCGGCGGCGGCAAGCGCGAAGAACAGGCATGCGTAGACCACGGCACCCGTGAGGCGGCTGGAGAGACTTCCCCTGCTGGCGGTCCGCATCTTCTTCGGCGCGTGGTCGGCAGGCGAGGCCCACAGATGGGCATCACCTTTACGCCGCGAACTCCGCATTGCACGCAGAGTTCCGTTGACGCTCTACGAAACTAGAGTCCACTAGTACTTACGGTCAATATCAGAACACACTGTGTAACCGAGTTGGAACGGTGTGGGGCTGGCGGGGTCGGTCAGGCGCGGCCGGGCGACGCGATAAGGTCGACGGGCTGTGGAGGGGAGTACTCCCGTCAGCGGCAGCGTCGTCATCACGGAAGGCTTCGTCGGCCGACCCGGTGCTGCCGGCCCGGGTTCGACCGGGCGGAGGAGACCTCCGGACTGTGTTGTTCGTCGACGTCCGGAGGTTGTCGCGTGGTTTCTGCCGTGTCGCTGCAGGTGTGGATCGTCACCGCCGTCGGCCTGGTCGCGATGGTCGTCCTCGACCTCGTCGTCATCGCGCGGCGACAGCGGACCGTCACCATCAAGGACGCGACGCGCTGGGTGGTCTTCTACGTCGGCCTCGCGGCGCTGTTCGCCGTCGCGCTGCTCCTGATCGGCCCCGGCCAGTCCGGATCGGAATTCGTCGCCGGCTACATCACCGAATACAGCCTCAGTGTCGACAATCTCTTCGTCTTCGTCATCATCATGGCCAGGTTCGCGGTCCCGCCGCTCGCGCAGGACAAGGTCCTCTACATCGGCATCGTGGTCTCCCTGATCCTGCGCGCGGTGTTCATCGCCGCGGGTGCCGTGGCGATCGCCGCGGCCAGCTGGGTGTTCTACATTCTCGGCGTATTCCTTGTGTACACAGCGATCCGACTGGCGATCGACGGTCAGAACGACGAGACCGACTTCAAGGAGAACGTCGTACTGCGGGGCCTTCGCCGGGTCGTCCCGGTCAGCCAGGGCTACGAGGGCGGGAAGCTCGCGACCCACGTCGACGGGCGCCGCCACCTCACCCCGATGATCATCGTCATCGCCGCGATCGGGATGGCGAACGTCATCTTCGCGCTCGACTCGATCCCGGCGATCTTCGGCCTGACCGACGACGCCTACGTCATCCTGACGGCGAACGCGCTGGCGTTAATGGGGCTGCGGCAGCTCTACTTCCTGATCGGCGGCCTGCTCGACCGCATCGTCTACCTCAACGTCGGGCTGTCGGTCATCCTCGCGTTCATCGGGGTGAAGCTCCTGATCGAGGCTCTGTACGGCTCGCACATCTACCACCTCGGCGCTGTGCACCTGCCCGAGATCGGGATCGCCGTGTCGCTGGCGTTCATCGTCGTGACGCTCGGGCTCACGACGGCCGCCAGCCTCGCGAAGAGCCGCCACGACCGTCGGGCCCTGAACGGCTGACATCCGGCCGGCTGATCATCAACGCCGGCCGGCGCCGTTTTCGGTCGTGGCCAGCTGCTGCCCATCGGCTCGTCGACAATGAGCCGGGCGCCTTCGAGTGGAGTGCCTTCGGTGATCAGGTCGAAGCAGAATCGCACCGAGTCGGGAACGACCCCGGACAGCTTTCCGATCCGGAGGTGGATGATGGCGCCGCGGGAGGTCGACCGTCAGACCACCGTCGCCGGAGCGCGCGATTCAACCGCCGACCGCGCCCTCAGGGTTGAATCACGCACTCCGATCGACGCTGGCTACGTGCGGCGGTAGGTGACGACCTCGTCCGCACGGCCGGTGGTCGTCTTCGCCACCCACTCCGGGTCGGCAAGCAGCGCACGTCCGAGCGCGACGACGTCGAACTCGCCCCGCTCGAACTGGTCGTGCAGCAGGCCGATGCGGTCCAGGACCGCCGTCGCGCCCCGACACCGCGAAGCCGGGCAGCCAGTGCCGCCGGGTGGACACATGGAAGACGTCGACGCCCGCACGGACGAGCGGTGTGAGCAGGTCGGCCAGCTCGGCCGGCGTCGACGCGATCGACGCGTCGTAGTGCCCGCCCTTCCACTGCGAGTACCGGTAGACGATCGGGAAGTCCGGCCCCACCTCGGCACGGACCGCGCGGACCACCTTGGCCGGGAACGAGGCACGCGCACCGGGCGAGCCGCCGTGTGCGTCCGAACGGCGGTTGGTTTCCGACCAGAAGAACTGGTCGAGCAGGTAGCCGTGCGCGCCGTGCAGTTCGAGCCCGTCGAACCCGATCGCCTTCGCGGACCTGGCCGCCGCGACGAACGCGGCCACGACGTCGTCCAGTGACTCGGCCGTCAGCTCGACTCCGACCGCCTCGCCGTTGCCGTTCACGCCGGAGGGGCTGCGCGACGGCACGTCCGGGTTGAATCCCGGTGTGTTGCCGCGGCTGGCACCAAGGTGCCAGAGCTGCGGGACTACCGCCGATCCGGCCGCGTGCACGGCCTCGACGACCGGACCCCAGCCGGCGTCGCTGGCTGCGTTGCCCAGCCGCGGGACGTCCGTGTTCGGCCCGGCGGCCGGGTCGTCCACGTAGGTGCCCTCGGTGATGATCAGCCCGGTCCCGCCGGCCGCGCGGGCACGGTAGTAGGCGACGTTCCCGGCGTTCGACACCCCGCCCGGAGACATGTTGCGCGTCATCGGCGCCATCGCGAACCGGTTCGGCAGCGACATCGAACCGAGGCGGACCGGCTCGAGCAGGGGATCGAGCAGTTTCTGGATGCGCTCGCTGTCGGCGACGGTCGCGTGCTCGGACATGTATTCCTCTCGGCGGAGCGTGCTGGCTACCACGGGAGCAACCTCCGGCCGCCACGAATTGATTCCCGGTCGTGGACACGCTTTGTGCCGTTAACAGCCGATGACCATGCTTGACCCACGTGAGCACTCCGCCCGGCACGTCGAAGACAGTTGACGAGCCGATCGCGGAGCAGTCGATCCTGAGCGCCCCGTTCGCCTCGTTGCGGAGCTCGGCCGTCTCGACTGCCGGCGTGTTCGCGCTCGCCGGCGGCCTCGGCGCCTCCTGGGTGTCGCGGCTGCCCGAGATCCGCGACCGGCTCGACGCCGATCCCGGCGCTCTGGGGCTGGCCCTGCTGTTCAGCGGGATCGGATCGATCTTCGCGCCGTTCTTCAGCGGCTTCCTGTCGCGCCGGATCGGTACCCGGCCGGTCGTCGGCGCGATGGCGGTCGTCGCGTGTGCGGCCGTGGTGGGCATCGCGCTGGCACCGACGGTGGTGCTGCTCGGCGTCTGCCTGTTCGTCCTCGGCGTGAGCGCCTCGTCCTGGGACGTCGCGATGAACATCTACGGCCACTCGGTCGAACACCAGGCCGGCCAGCCGTGGATGCCCCGCTACCACGCGCTGTTCAGCGTCGGCGGCTTCGTCTTCGCCGGCCTCGGCGCGCTGGCCGCGTTCGCGCACATCCCGATCGTCGTCCACTTCGGCGCCTACGTGGTCATCTGCCTCGCCGCGATGGCCTGGTGCCTGCGCCACAGCGTGGACGAGCGACCCGCGGCGCGGCTCGAGCAGCGCCGTCAGGCGTCCCAGCACGACGAGACCGGCCGGCCCCGGTTCAACTGGACGTTGATGTGGTCGGTAGCACCGTTGGGCGTCATCCTCGGCTGCACCACCCTCGTCGGTGGCGCCGCGTCGAACTGGCTCGGCATCTACTTCAACACCGAGCGGCACACCAGCGCGGCCGCCGGATCGGCCGCATTCGCCTTGTATTTCGTGATGATGAGCCTCACCCGGTGGTCCGGCCCGATGCTGATCAGACGGTTCGGACGCTCCGTCGTCGTCCGGGCCAGCGGGCTCACCGCACTCGTGGGCGTGAGCGTCATGCTGCTGTCGCCCGCGCTCGTCGTTTCCTTCGTCGGTGTTGCCCTGTGGGGGATCGGCGTCGCCAGCGTGTTCCCGGCCGTGATCAGTTCGGCCGGCGACGCCGGCGGCCGCTCGGGCACTGCGATCTCGCTCGTCACGCCGATCGGCTACTCCGGTTCGCTGTTCGGCCCACCCGCGATCGGGTTACTGGCCCGTCACCTCGGGCTGCACAACGCGCTGTGGTTGGTCGGGGCTTTGTCGCTGCTCGTCGTCGTGCTCGCGAACGCGACCCGCGAACCTGCGCGTGAGCCCCGGTCAACGACCTGAGACGTCGGCCACCGGGCGTCGGCGACGCGACACCAGCACACGCCAGATCACCACGCCCGCAACGACGACGGCAACCGCACCGGCGATCCACCGACGTCCGTCGGCGCCCAGCCAGGCATCGATGACGGCGAATCCGACCGTGGCGTAGAGGAAAGCCCAGACCAGGCTCCCGATCACGACCGCCGGCAGGTACCGCCGCAGCGGCATCTGCAGAGCACCGGCCGCGGCGTTCACCGCCGTCTGGAATCCGACCGTCAGGAACGACACCGTGACCGCGGGCGCTCCCCACCTGTGTACGGCCTCCTGCGCCCGGACGAAGGCCCGCCGATCGAGATGACGCGCCAGCCAGGAGCGGTCGGCGCCGGCGCGCAAACCGCGGCCGGCCCAGTACGTCGCGTTCGCGCGCAGCAGCACGATGACGAACAGGACCGCGACCGACGCGGCGAACGGCCAGTCGTCGGTCGGCATGGGTCACCCCCAGCTCGGACCCGACCCGTTCGGTCGCGCACGAGCACGCTACCGAAGGGGTCAGACGCCGATGATCCAGCGGGCGGCGGGGGAGAGCCGCTCGTAGGTCGAGTGCCGCAGGTACTCACGCTGATCGAGTTGCTGCGGCTGCGCGCGCCGGGTGAAATACGAGTGCACCGCGCGACGCGGCTTGTCGCTGTGGTTGGTCGTACCGCCGTGCCACAGGTGGCTGTTGAACACCACCACCGTTCCGGCCGGTGCCAGCAGCTGGATCTCGTCGGGGTGCGCGGCGAGCGGGTCGGCCACCGCGTGCGCGGGGATGTCGCCGCTGCGGTGCGTCCCGGGGACGACGCGGGTGGCGCCGTTCTCGGCGGTGAAGTCGTCGAGCAGCCAGATCGAGTTGCACACCTGGTAACCATCCGGCCCGACGCCGGTGCCCCAGTCGGCGTGCAGACCCTGATGGCCCTGCCCGGGCAGGGCTGCGCGGCTGTTGAGCGACGACAGCTTGACGTCGCCGTCGAGGGCGTAGGCGACCGCGGCGAGCACGGCAGGGTGCGTGTAGAAGATCTCGAACACCTCGCCCTTGTTCACCAGGTCGGACAACCGGTCGGTTCCGGCTTCCTGGTGGACCTCGACACCGGCCTTGGCGCCCTCGCGCTCGGACAGCTCGGCCAGCCGGGCGCGGATCTCGTCGAGCTGCGTGGAGGTCAGCACTCCCGGGATCGCAGCGAAGCCGACGCGGTCGAGCTGCTCCCGGATCTCGGCGTCGGGCGGCTTGTCGGCACCGAGTTCGGCGAGCGCGGTGGGAGTGTCCATTGGGGTGGTCGACACGGGTGAGTCCTCTGAGCGGGTCACGTCCCCATTGCACAACAGGACGGACAGGTGAACAGTTGCCCCCAGGATCGGCCGGCCTGGCGGGGGATCACCATGCACGGGAGCGTCACGACCTTGCACGAATCGCCGAGCCTGATCTACTGCGGCACGTTCCGGGGCGAGCGCGGCTATCTGTTCCCGGCGCATCAGCACTCGTCCTGGGAGCTCGTCTACTACCGGCGCGGCCGGGCGCGCGCGCCGATCGGCGACCGGCTCCACAACGCGGTCCCCGGCGTCCTGCTCGCCACGCCGCCCCGCACGATCCACTCCGAGCGGGCCGTGACCGCCTACGAGAACATCTATGCCGGCATCGCAGCCGAGCCGCTGCATCCGTGGCCCGAGGTGACGTTCGACGACGCCGACGAATCGATCGGTCGCCTGATGGGGGTGCTCGCTCGGGAGGCCGCGGCACAGCGCCCGGACGCGGTGGAGCTGACGACGCTGCTGGTGGCCGAGCTCGATCTGCTCCTGCGGCGGGGCGGGCCGGGGTCGGCGCCGTGTGGCGCCGACGAGGGTGTCGCCGGGCTGGTGGGAGCGGCCAGCCGGTACATCGACGAGCGCTACGCCGAACCGGTGCGGCTGGCCCAGCTCGCCCGCGATCTCGGTTCGTCGCCGTCCTCGCTGCGCGCGCGCTTCCGCCGTGCGCGCGGCTGCACGCCGCGTGACTACCTGGCCTCGGTCCGGCTACGGCACGCGCTCGAGCACCTGCGCGATTCCTCGCTCACCCTCGACGTCATCGCCCGGCTGACCGGGTACGACTCGGCCAGCCACCTGTCCCGCCACGTCAAGGCCGCCACCGGCTCGACCCCGGGTGCGTTGCGGCGGCCCTGACCGTCCGACGACGCGACCGGGCAGAAGCCCGCGCCGGCCCCGCCGCTGTCAGACGACCTGGCCGGCCACGGCGCTGTGCTCGAACGGCACGACCTCGGACGGGATCGGTGGCCCCGGCGGGGTCCCGTCGCCGAACGGCCGGCCGCCGAGCTCCTCGCGGTGGTGCGGTGTGAGCCAGCCGGACAGGTTGGGCCCCTTGGGCACGATCTGCGTCGGGTTCAGGTCGGTGTGGACGATGTAGTAGTGCTGTTTGATGTGCAGAAAGTCCGTCGTGTCGCCGAATCCATGCGTCTGGAACAGGTCACGCGCGTACGCCCACAGCACCGGCATCTCGGCGAGCTTGCTGCGGTTGCATTTGAAGTGACCGTGGTAGACGGCGTCGAATCGGGCAAGGGTGGTGAACAGCCGGACGTCGGCCTCGGTGATCGTGTCGCCCACCAGGTATCGCTGTGCTGACAACCGATCGCTCAGCCAGTCCAGCCGCGCGAACAGGCGGTCGTAGGACCGTTCGTAAGCAAGCTGAGAACCGGCGAAGCCGCATCGGTAGACGCCGTTGTTCACGTCCTGGAAGACGAATTCGGCCACTTCGTCGATCTCGTCGCGGCGTGCGTCCGGGTAGAGATCGGGCGCTCCGTCCCGGTGGTACGCGGTCCACTCCGTGGACAAGTCGAGCGTCATCTGCGGGTAGTCGTTCGTGACGACCTGGCCGGTGGGGATGTCGACGATCGCCGGGACGGTGATGCCGCGCTCGTAGTCGGGGAAGCGCGCGAAGAACGCCTGCTGCAGCCGCTCGATGCCCAGCACCGGGTCGACGCCACCGGGATCCAGGTCGAACGTCCAGCTGCGCTTGTCGTGCGTGGGCCCGCAGATGCCCATCGAGAGGACGCCCTCGAGGCCGAGGAGCCGCCGGACGATGATCGCCCGGTTCGCCCACGGGCATGCCCGCGCGACGACCAGCCGGTAGCGGCCCGGCTCGACCGGGTAGCCGACCGCGCCGTCGGCGGTGATCCGGGTGCGGATGTAGTTGGTGTCGCGGGTGAACTCCTTGCCCGCGGACACGTAGGACCCCAAGGTGTCGTTCGTGTCGGTGCTCACCCGGCGAAGGCTAGTCCGTGACCGTGACCGCGACCGGTTTCCCCTCCCGGGTGGCCCGGGCGAGGACGACGATCAGCACGGCCAGCGCGCCGACCACCCAGAGCGAGTTCTGCAGGCCGATGTGGCGGGCGAGGAGGCCGATCGCCGGCGGCCCGAAGAGGAACCCGGAGTACCCGACCGGGGTGACGAGCGCGATGGCCTCGGCCGCGCGGCCGGGGGTGTTGTCGCCGGCGGCGCTGATCACCGCGGGGAACACGATGGCGACGCCAAGACCCCAGAACGAGGCGCCGACGTAGGCCAGCCAGAGCACCGGCGACAGCAGCAGCACCGCGACGCCGACCAGGGAGAGGACACCACCGAGCTGCACGGTCAGCTGCCTGCCGAGCTTCTCGATCGCCTGGGTCCCGACGCCACGCGCCAGGGCCATCGACACCGAGAACAGAGTGAAGGCGAGCGACCCGGCGGCCGGGCTGACGTCGCGTTCGGTGTTGAAGTATATGCCCAGCCAGTCCGACGCCGCGCCCTCGATCAGCGTCGCGCAGGCCATCACGATCCCCAGCGGGGCAAGGGCGCGCATCAGCTGCCAGTGGGTGTCGGAGCTGTGCGTGCCGGCCGCCGTCAGCTCGGCCAGCTCCTCCGCTGCCGCCGGTCGCTCGTCGAAGAACCGGGTCAGCAGGACCCCGGTCACGACCAGGCAGAGAGCCATATAGACGCCGAAGTGGACGCGGATCGGAACGCCCAGGTGCGACATCAGGGCACCGGTGCCGGCGAACACGAACCCGCCGACGCTCCAGAGGGCGTGGTAGCGCGGCATCCAGGCCCGGCCGGCCCGGGTCTCGAGAGCGTGCCCCTGCACGTTCATCGCGACGTCCCAGGAGCCGAACCCGAATCCGAAGCAGAACAGCGTCGCGCCGAGTGCGACGACCGACGGGGCGAACGACAACCCGAACACCGCGACGGAGGAGAGCAGCGTCATCCCGGCCACCACCGGCCGGCTGCCGAACCGCCGCACCAGCGGGCCGGTGAGGAAGGTCGACATGATCGAGCCGATGGCGCTGAAGAGCAGCGCGAGGCCGAGCGAGCCGGGATCGGCCTGGAGGTGATTGCGGATCTCGGGCAGCCGCGACACCCAGGTGGCGAACAGGCCGCCGGACAACGCGAACACCGCGGCGGTGGCGACCGCGCCGGTGCGCAGGCTCCGGTAGTCGGCTTCGAGGATGGACCGCCCGGCTGTCGGCGTCGTCACGGAGTCGGGCACCGGCCAAGCCTGTCAGAGCAGGATGCGACCGGCGAACCAGGCCACGCTGCCGGTCGGGGTCGGCAGGCGTTCAGAGCCGCTTGACGAGTTCGGTCTCCAAGTAGGGCGTCAGCGTCGAGACGTAGGTGTCGGTCAGGTGCCCCTGGTCCCGGTACAGCACCACTCCGCCGACCACCGGCGCACACGTGTCGGCCGTGCAAAACAGATCGGTCAAGTCGATCAGCTGCGCGTTCTTGACCTTCGCGACCGCGCGCGGCTGGGCGTCGAAGATCGAGAACGCGGTCGTCCGCGACACCGAGCAGTGCTGGTTCGCGGTCTCGGGGTACTTGGCGACGCAGTCGGTCACCCCGGCCCTCGGGTTCGGGCTGTCTTTGATCGCGATGATCTTCGTCCCGCGTGCCGCCAGCGGCCTCCACGCCGCGACGAGGCCGTTGACGATCGCCGAGTGCATGTTCTCGCCCGGCTGCGTGACCACCGCGGACCCGGCGTTGTAGCTCGTGACGATGGCGTCGTAGGCCGGTGCGGAATCCAGGTACGCGGTGAGATTGGCCTTCCACTGTTGACAGTCGTCCTGCACCTTGGCCGGATAGACCTGCAGGCTGGTCGTCCAGTAGCACCCGCTCATGCCGACTATGTCGATGCGCCACTTCTTCTCCGTGGCGATCTTCGCGAACGCGAGCCGGTACTGGTTCGCATGCGAGTCGCCGACGACGAGGATGGTCGTCTTGGCCTTCACCGGGCCCATGGTGCAGCGGTGCAGTTGCGGGTCGCCCTTCTCGCTCCAGCATTCCGAGCCGACCGGCTTGTCGCCGTTCACGACCGTCGGATCGGGGACGAGCACGTTCGGCTGCTTGGCCGCCGTGCACTGCGTGGCGTTCGCCAGCGCGGCCGCGCCGAAGCACGGCGGCGGGGTGGCGAGGACTGCCGCGACCTTCTGCTCGGCGACCTGTTCCTGACGCTGGACCGTCGTGTACCCGGTCGCGGAGACCGCGACCACCAGGGCCATCGCGGCGGCGGTGAACGCGAACACCGTGCGTGGCCGGCGGCCGCCGAGGAGGGCGGGGGAGAACCGGACCGGGTCCTCGACGAGCCGCTTCGTCGCCCACGCGAGCCCGAGGGTGGCGACGAGGATGACCGCCTTGTCGCTGCGGTCGAGGTGGTGCCCGGTGACGAACGGGATCAAGACGATGAACGGCCAGTGCCACAGGTAGATCGAGTAGGAGATGTCGCCGAGGAACTGAACGGGCCGAAGCCCGGCGAGGCGTCGCGAGCCGCCGATGCCGCCGACCGGGCCGGCCCACATCACCACCGCGGCGCCGACGACCGGGAGCGCGGCGGCCGAACCCGGGAAGGGCGTCTTGCCGGTGAACGTGATCGCCGCGAACAGGATCATCGCGAAGCCGACCCACGAGGCTGTCGCGCGAACCGCGCGGGGCACCCGTGTGGACGGCTCGGGCGCGATCAGCGCGAGCAGGGCGCCGACGCCGAACTCCCAGATGCGAGTCGGGGTGATGAAGTACGCCGCGGCCGGGTTCGACGTGGTCTCGACAACGGAGTAGCTGAAGCTGCCGACCACGATCGCGACGACGACGACGCTGATCGCGGCCAGTTGGTGACGCCGCCGCAGTACGAGGATCGCCAGCACCATCAGCAGCGGGAGGATGACGTAGAACTGCTCCTCGACCGACAGCGTCCAGTAGTGCTGTACCGGCGACGGGTTGTTGTCCGAGGCGAGGTAGTCGACGGCATTGTGGGCGAGCAGCCAGTTCTGCCCGTACAGCGCGGACGCCGCGAACTCGGAGAAGAACTGCTTCCACAGCTGACGCGGCACGACGGCATAGGTGGCGGCGGCGGCCAGGATCAGCACGAGCAGGGACGCGGGCAGCAGCCGTTTGGCCCGTCGGGCCCAGAAGGCCGGCAGGTTGATCCAGCCGGTGTCGGCACGCTCGCGGAGCAGATGCGCGGTGATCAGGAACCCGGAGACGGCGAGGAAGACGTCGACGCCGACGAAACCGCCGGTGAGGCGGTTGGGCCAGAGATGGTAGAGCGTGACCGCGCCCACCCCGATAGCACGAAGCGCCTGGATCTCGGGCCGCACGGGAGTCTTTGCGCGGGCCACGTTGCCCGAAGTTAGCAGGTCGATCTATGCGCGACGGCCATCCACGCGTCCGGCCCGGGCGGGTGTCGCCGCGAGCCGCGCGACGGTTGACGGACTCCACGCGGACAGCAGCGGGCTGAGCCCGGAGCCGTGCGCGAGCACCAGCGTGTACACGGTCTCCTGGATCCAGGGCTGCGGCGGGTAGTCGTCGCGGGGATGGTGGTCGAGGAAGAAACCGAGGTACGTCTCGCACAGCGTCCGGTACATGTTCGTGTTGAGGATGACGGCGTGCCACATCCGGTCGACCGACCCCTTGAGCATCACGTGGTGACTGCCCTCGGGGATGAGCGGAACCGCCGCGAACCACTGGCAGAAGGCGTCGAACGCGCGCTGCGCCTCGGCTGCCGATCCGATGCCGCAGTCGACCAGCGACGTCCTGATCAGGCGTTCGCGCGGAAGGTCGGCCGCGAGGGCGGCCACCAGCCGCCCGCCGACGGGCTCGAGGGCCGTGCTCACCGGCGCACGAGCTCGGTCAGCTCCCTGCTCCGCAGTTCGGTCAGCAGCTCCCGCGGGGTGAGGTTCGCAAGCTTCGGGACGAGCTCGAGGTACTTGGCGATGTCCGCGGCCAGTTCGTCGCTCGCGTTCGAGCGGAACCGCTCGAGGATCTGGCTGAAGGAGTCGACCGTGCCGTGACGCAGCCGCGCGGCCACGTAGGTCGACGGCGTCCACCCGCCGGTGATGTCGATGGCGGTCTCCTTGCCGCCGAGCATGGCGCGCGCGAACGGCACGTTGGTCATCAGGAAGTCGATGACCAGCTCGAGCAGATCGGGGTCCTTGCGCAGGATCTCCACCGCCTCGGCGTAGTGCCGCTCGAAGTCGCCGACGATCACCCGGCCGACCGGGGTGCGCGGCAGTACCTCGTCGCGGACCATCAGGATCGGCGGGTAGATCATCGCCCGGACGACCGAGCGGGCAACCGGATCCTCCAGCAGGCTGAGCAGCAGGCATCCGCCGCGGGGCTTCTCCTCCCAGTTGCCGTGGATCTCGTTACACGTCCCGATCTCGCATTGCTCGCCGCTCGATCCCACGGTGCACCAGCCCATGCCGGCCAACTCCTCGGGTTCTCGTATCCTCCGGCGGTGGCTCGTGCCACCGCCGGCCTGTCGGTTGCCTGGTGCAGGGCCGGGTCTGCGGACCCGGGAGAAACGTCAGACGAAGTTGAGGATCACGTCATGCGACCTGAACGCGTCGGGGATCGGAATCGGCGTCGGGCCGGGAAACATGATCGTGCGCCGGGCCGCGTCCACCTGGTTGATGCTCGTCGACCGCAATGCCAGCGGCGGAACCCGGCCCGGAAGCGGGGCGCCGACCGCCACCGTCGGGATGACGGCGCCGACGGCGGCACCGACGGGTCCGGCCAGCAACAGGCCACCCAGGAGGTCGATCGTTGCCAGCACGCTGAGCAGGAGCGACCCGCCGGTGAGCGCGGCGGCGGCATAGACCCACCAGGCGATGTCGATGTCGCTGCCGGTGACGACCGGCGTGCCGGCGGGTGACAGGGCGACGGTGAGGGTTCGTCCGGACAGAGTCGCCGTCATCCGCATCGCGGCATTGATCGTCGCTTTGTACGTGAATGCCCCGCCGATGCCGAGCACGGTGAGCCGGACGGCCACGCGCAGGAGGCCAGCCTCGTCGATTCCGGTGATCACGGAGTTGACCACCACTCCCGCGGTGCCGAACGGCGTGCCACCGGGCACGGTGAGCGGCGATGCACCGATGAAGAAGCAGGGGTGGCCGGGCAGGAATCCCCCCGACGGCAGCGCGAGCCGTGCCGCCAGGACGGGACGGATGAGGTCCCGCAGCAGGCAGGCGTTGGAGATGTCGAGAGCGACCGCGTCGAGCGGCACTCCGGCGCCGGAGGTCAGCAGCATCGAGCGGCTGATCAGGTTCGGGTCGCCGGCCGGCCCGCCGACGGCGTAGAGCAGGTGCAGCGACTGTGTGCGGGTGCGCAACGCCGCAGACCTCGGTGCCAGCGGAAGCCCAGGCGGGGACGCGAGTGTCACCAGGCCGAGGCCGGCGAGAGCGGTGCGGACCGCACCCTCGAACGCCGCCTGGAGGGTGGTCAGGATCGCCGAACGAGCGGCCAGGTAAGCGGCCTCGCCCTGTAGAACGAAGTTGGCCAGGTACAGGATCATCAACGGGGACGAGAAGCCTCGTCGATGGTGGCGACCACTCCGGCCTGCGAGCGAAGCGCGTCGGCGGAGAAGTCGACGACGAGCGCGAGGCTGCGGATCTCGAGGTGGTCGGTGACCCGCACATGCCCGGTCAGGGTGATCAGGCCGAGCCAGGGCGCGATCGGCCCGGGCAGGAACGGGACCGAGGACACCTGCACGGTGGTCCCGTCGATGGCGATGACCGCGACGACATCGTCGGACGCCAGCAGTTCGACGTCGTTGACGCTGACCATCGGGGTGACGTCGGCCTGGATGCCGCTGACCGAGATCGTGCTGTGCGTGAGCGGGAGGGTGAGCGTTCCCGCGACGGCGGCCGCCAGGGCCGCCCGGTTGAGTTCGATGGTGACGTCGAAGCCACCGTTGTCGGCGACAGGCATGTCAGATCCTCCCGAGCCGGGCGGCGTCGGCGAAGTCGAGGATGTGCGTGATCGTGGGCATTCCCAGGGCTGTGCTGATCGCGTTGCGGACCTGTTCGACGACCGCTGCGGAGTACCCGGCGGACTGTGCGGTGAGCACCGCGAACGGGTCGGCGTGGAACTGGTCGGCGTTGGCCTGCGCGGTGGCGACCCAGGCGGCGATCTTCGCGAGCAGCTCCGCGGCCGCGGTCGGAGGCTCCAGCACGCCGAAGGTCACCCGACCGACGACGGCGCCCGGGATCGGGGTGAGCCGCCGTTTCGGAGGTTCCAGCTCGGGGAACTGCTTGGCGAGAACCGTGAGCGGGGCGGTCTTGAACTGCTCCATCGCCTCGGGGTTCTTCGCCAGCCACTCGCTGATGTCGGCGTGCCGGTCGGCCGCCCGCTGGAGGAACTTGAGGTCGTCGGGCGTCGCCCCGACCGTGAGTGCTTTGAGCGCGTCGCCTACGTCGACGCGATCGACGGGCCGTTGCAGGCCGATTGACAGGTCCATGGTGTTCCGATCGCTTGGGGCGGCGCGGGCTTGGGGTGTGGATCCGTCACCGGAGGGCGGGAACACGGCGACCTGCGCGGAAGGGGCGACCGCCGGTCCGCCTGATACATGACCGGCTCGGACGAGCCGGGGACGCGGCGACGGCGAGCCGGGTCCGTGGCGTCGTGGTCTTCGCCCGCGCCGGGCTGACGGTGACGCTGCCGTTCTTCGTCGCCTTCCTGATCGTCCGCGCGGTTCCGTCCGGGCTGTGGGAACTCGAACGGCTGGCGGTTGGCCCGCACGACCTGTTCGACACCTGGGCCCGTGCACGCCGCCGCGCAGATCCCGCCCGGTCGGCTCACAGCGTCCTCAGCCGAAGCCGCGCCAGCTGGTCGGTGAGACCGATCTGCACCTCGAGCGACGCCGGTTTCGCACCGCTGGGCAGGAGAAAGCAGCTCGTCGCGCTGGCCGGCGCGGGCGTCGGATCGCCGCCGTCGAAGCTCGGCGGAATGCTGTCGCGCATCGACGAGCCCACCACGCGGATCGTGGCGCCCCGTAGACGACCGACCCGGCGGGATCTGCCGTCAGCGCGTGGGCCTGCGTCCAGTGCTGCTCGATCAGCGGTAGCAGGACCGGGAGGGCGCCGACGACGAGCGCCAGACGGTGATCAGCCAGGGCGTCGCGGTGATCGGCGTGCGCAGCCCGACCGTCGGCCCGCCCGGCACATCCGCCTTCGCGAAGCCACCGGAGATCCGGTACTTCAGGCCGATGCCGCGAACGACCCGGTCCCGCGCATGCCAGCCGAGCGTGCGCTGGACCGGCGGCCCGGGCGGTCTTTCGACGTCGGGCGGCACCTGCGCCGGCGGAGTCTGCCCAGGGGGATGTGCCGCCGACGGGAATTCGTTGGACGACACGCGACCAAAGGTTACGGGGCCGCCACGATCTGCGAAGCTGTCCGCCATGGTTGCCCCCGATCCGATGGCTCCGATATGGGTGTGCGGAGAAGCGCTCGTCGATCTCGTACCGAGCGATGACGACGGCCGGACCTGGCAGGCTCTGCCCGGCGGGAGCCCCTTCAACACCGCGGTCGCGCTGGCCCGGTTGCGGATACCCACGCAGTTCATCGGACGGTTCTCCGACGACGCGTTCGGGACGTCGATGCGACTGCATCTCGCTCGCTCGGCCGCCGGCCAGGCGCTCGCGGTGCGGACGCCGGAACCGTCGACGATGGCCGTCGTCTCCCTCGACGCCGAGCAGAAGGCGGCTTACACGTTCTACTGGGACTCGACGACCAACGCCGGCTGGCAGCCCTCGGAGTTGCCGCAGCTGCCGGACGAGCGGCGCCCGTGCGTGCTGCACATCGGCTCGCTCGCAGCGGTTCTCCCGCCCAGCTCCGACGTCCTCTACGAGTGGTTCGTCGAGATGTCCGCGAGCGTCCCGATCACCTACGACCTCAACGTCCGGCCGTCGCTGCTCCCCGACGCCCACGCCTACCGGCATGCCATCACGCGCTGGCTCGAGCTCGCGACGGTGGCGAAGGCGAGCGAGGACGACCTCGAGTTCATCTACCCGGGGTCACCTCCGGTGAAGGTCGTGCAGACGTGGTTGCGCGATTTCCCGAACCTCACGACGGCGGTGGTGACGCTGGGCAGCGAGGGAGCGCTCGCGCTCGAACGGGGTGCCGACGAGCCCGTGCACGTGCGCGCGCTGAAGGTCGACGTCACCGACACGGTCGGCGCCGGCGACACGTTCACCGCGGGTTTCCTTCAGGCGCGGTACGGGCTCGGACTCGGGCTGACCGACAGCGTGGTCCGGGCCACCGTCGCCGGCGCGCTGGTGTGCACGCGGCGCGGTGCGGCGCCGCCGACCGGGCTCGAGGTGGACGCCGTCGTGGCGGCCCGCGGCGCCTCGCTGGTGGCCTGACGCACCTCGGCGCACCGGCGGTGCGGCAGGATCAGATCATGCCCGATCCCGATGTGACCGCCGCCGACCCGTCGACAGTGCTGCACCGGCTCGCGATCGAGCTGGTGGCGATGAGCCAGAACGGCCTCACCTACGCGACCGACCGTTACGACATCTCCCGCTACCACCGGCTCCGCGAGATGTCGGCCGAGGTGCTCTCGCTGATCGGAGAGGACGACACCGACCTCTTCCACCGCGCGCTGCTCGCCGAGGCCGGCCATGCGACGCCGAAGGTGGATGTCCGTGCCGCGCTGTTCGACGGCGACACCGTCCTGCTCGTCCGGGAGGCGCGCGACGGCCGGTGGACGCTCCCCGGTGGCTGGGCCGACGCGCTGGACGCACCGACCCGCGCGGCCGAGCGGGAGTTCGCCGAGGAAGCCGGCCTGCAGGTGCGGATGTCCAAGCTCGCCGCGGTCCACGACGGGACCCGGCGCAACGCCCACCGGTCCGGCGGCAGCGGGTCCCCGTGGCACGTCTACAAGCTCATGTTCGTGGCGCAACGTCTCGACGACGCCGCGCCGCAGGCTGGCCTGGACGGCGAGACGACCGACGTGCGGTTCTTCGCGTTGGACGATCTGCCGGAGCTCTCGACCGGCCGCACCACGGTCGAGCAACTCCAGCTGCTGCACCGGCACTCGCTCGATCCGTCGCTGCCGACCGAGGTCGACTGAGCTCGACCTGCGCTAACATCGGCCGCATGGCTCGTGTGCTCCTGCTTACGAAGCCGCGCTGACGGCAGAAGGCGCCGACGTCCCGTCCGGGATCGTGGTGCCGGTCAGTGCGGCAGACCCCTCCTGTGTGAGGGGCTTTTTCATGTCCGGGCCTGACTCCGTGGCCCGGATCGACGAGAGCAGAGACGGCCGAACGCAGAGCTGAAGGGAACCGACATGAGCCGACCGAGTCGCGACGACGACGTGGAGCGCTACGACCCGAAGGTCGCCGAGGCGAGATGGCGCCCGGTGTGGGAGGAACTCAACCCGTTCGCGGCGCGCGACGACGGCTCCGCGCCGCGCAAGTACGCGCTGACGATGTTCCCCTACCCGTCCGGTGATCTCCACATGGGTCATGGCGAGGTGTTCGCGCTGCACGACATGATCTCCCGGTACTGGTTCGCCCGCGGCTTCGACGTGCTGAACCCGATCGGCTGGGACTCGTTCGGGCTGCCCGCGGAGAACGCCGCGATCAGGCGCAACGAGAACCCGGCGGTCTGGAGCTATGCGAACATCGAGACCCAGGCCGAGTCGATCCGCCGCTACGGGATGAGCTTCGACTGGTCCCGTCGGCTGCACACGTCGGATCCGGCGTACTACCGGTGGACCCAGTGGCTGTTCCTGCGGTTCTTCGAACGGGGCTTGGCGTATCGCAAGGCGAGCTACGTCAACTGGTGTCCTAACGATCAGACCGTGCTGGCCAACGAGCAGGTCGTCAACGGGCATTGCGAGCGCTGCGGTGCGGCAGTCACCAAACGCGAACTCACCCAGTGGTACTTCAAGATCACCGACTACGCGCAGCGCCTGCTCGATGACATGGCCGGCCTGGAAGGGCAATGGCCCGATCGCGTACTGACGATGCAGCGCAACTGGATCGGCCGGTCTCAGGGTGCTTACGTCGATTTCGCGGTCGACGGCCGCGACGAGCCGATCCGGGTCTTCACCACCCGGCCGGATACGCTCTACGGCGCGACGTTCATGGTCGTGGCCCCGGAGTCGGCGCTGGCCGCGTCGCTGGTGACCCCGGAGCACGGGGCCGCGTTCGAGGCCTACCTGGAGAACACCAAGCAGGCAAGCGATATCGAGCGTCAGTCGACCGACCGCGAGAAGACCGGCGTGTTCCTCGGTACCTACGCCACCAACCCGGTGAACGGCGAGCAGGTGCCGGTGTGGACGGCCGACTACGTGCTGGCCGACTACGGGACCGGCGCCGTGATGGCCGTTCCCGCGCACGACCAGCGCGACCTCGACTTCGCCCGGCTGTTCGGCCTGCCGATCCGCCGTGTGATCGACACCGGCGCCCAGAACCCGGAGGAGAGCTTCGTCGCGACCACCGGCGACGGCACCTACGTCAACTCCGGTTCGCTGAACGGCCTCACCGACAAGGTGTCCGGCATCGCGCGGATCGTCGCGGAACTGGAGGAGACGAAGACCGGCGAGGGTGCGGTGACGTTCCGGCTGCGCGACTGGCTGCTGTCCCGGCAGCGCTACTGGGGTGCGCCGATCCCGATCGTGCACTGCCCGGCCTGCGGCGAGGTCGCCGTCCCCGACGACCAGCTTCCGGTCGAACTGCCCGATCTGCGCGGGTCCGACCTGTCGCCCAAGGGCGTCTCGCCGTTGGCCGCGGCGACCGACTGGGTGAGCACCACCTGCCCGTCCTGCGGCGGCCCGGCCACCCGCGACAGCGACACGATGGACACGTTCGTCGACTCGTCCTGGTACTTCCTGCGCTACACCTCGCCGGGTTACGCCAACGGGCCGTTCGACCCGGCGGCCGCCCGCCGGTGGATGCCGGCCGACCTGTACTTCGGCGGGGTCGAGCACGCCGTCCTGCACCTGCTGTACTTCCGCTTCTTCACGAAAGTGCTGCACGACCTGGGAATGATCGACGTGGTGGAGCCGACCCGCGCGCTGATCAACCAGGGCCAGGTGATCAACAACGGCGCGGCGATGAGCAAGTCGCTGGGCAACGGTGTCGACCTCGGCGACCAGCTGGACAAGTTCGGCGTCGACGCGGTGCGGTTGACCCTGGTGTTCGCCGGGCCGCCCGAGGACGACATCGACTGGGCCGATGTGTCGCCGTCCGGATCGCTGAGATTCCTACAGCGGGCATGGAAGCTGGCGCAGGACGTCACGAGCGAACCCGGCGTCGAGCCGACCACCGGCGACGTCGCGGTGCGCAAGGTCACCCACAAGACCGTGGCCGACGCGCAGATGCTGATGGAGAGCCACCGGTTCAACGTCGTCATCGCGCGGGTGATGGAACTTGTCAACGTGCTGCGCAAGGCGATCGACAACGAGCCCGGTCCGGCCGACCCGGCCGTGCGCGAAGGTGTCGAGGTGGTCGCGCAGCTGCTGAGCATGGTGGCGCCGTACGCGGCCGAGGACATGTGGGCCGCGCTCGGGCATCAGCCGACGGTGGCCAAGGCCCCGTGGCCCGTCGTCGACGAGTCGCTGCTGGTGCAGGAGACCGTCGTCTGCGTCGTGCAGGTCAACGGCAGGCTGAGGGCGCGCCTGGACGTTGCTCCCGGGATCGGTGAGACCGAGCTGGCGCAGCGGGTCGCCGACGACCCGGCAACCGTGAAAGCCCTTGCCGGGTTGACGATCCGGCGCACGATCGTGCGGGCACCAAGGCTCGTCAACTTCGTCGTCGGCTGACGCGGCGGGCGCGCGGGTCGGTTGTCGTCCACAGGGTGGCCGATCGTGGATTTGTCCACAGGCTGGTGGCTTCGGCCGGTGCCGGCTCCGCCGATTTCCTAACCTCCGGGGATGTTCGGACGCCCGAATCCTCGTCACGCCCGTCGTCGGCCCGGTGCCCGCGACCGGGCGCTGGTGCTGCGCCGACTCGACCGCATCGCGCCGGCGATACCGGTCGAGGCGGCCATCGGTGCCCACGATGCCGCCCTGGGGCTCGACCGCGCCGGCGGCTGGGTCCCGCGTGGCCGTGCCCGACGCATGCCTGCCGACGACGATCTCGAACCCGACGCCGGGCACACCCCCCACGTCTGGGAGCCGGTTGACCCGACCGCGGGGCAGCCCGGCCTGACCGTCCGGCTGGCCGCCCGGTTCGGCGTCAGCCCGGCCCACGTCGTCCTGGTCTCGGTCGGCCTCGTGCTCGCGCTCGTCCTCGCGGGTGTGGCGTTCGTCCGTGCCCGTCCGCACGAAACCTCCGTCGCATTGGTCGCGGTTCCCACCGCCTCGCCGGGGTCGGTCATCGCCGTGCCGGCACCCGTCCCGGCCGACCCGGCGGTGGCGTCGCGGGCCTCACCCGGATCAGGCTCGCGGGTGCCGTCGACATCGGCGGCCGCGACCGCTGCCTCGCTGGTGGTGCACGTGATCGGCAAGGTGCGCCGGCCCGGAGTGGTCAGGGTTTCGCCCGGGGCGCGCGTGATGGACGCGATCACCGCCGCCGGCGGCGCGGCCAAGGGTGCCGACCTGAGCACCCTCAACCTCGCGCGGCTGGTCTCCGACGGCGAGCAGGTCACCGTCGACGTGCCGTCGACGGTGGGTGGATCCGGTGCCCCGCCGAGTGTCCCCGGCGGTGCGGGCGGCTCGGGGGCGAGCACCGCCGTCGTCGATCTCAACAGTGCCGACCTCACCGTGCTGGAAACGCTCCCAGGGGTTGGACCCGTGCTGGCACAGCGGATTCTCGATTTCCGGACGGAGAACGGCAGGTTCACCCGCATCGACGAGTTGAAGGACGTCAAAGGGATCGGCGCCAAGACCTTCGCTGACATCGAGCCGCATGTCACCGTCTGATCTCCGTCCGGCAAGCGACACCACGACAGCCGAGCGGCCGGGTGAACCGGCCGATCTGCGGTTGCTCCCGTCCGCGGCCGCGGCCTGGGGTGTCAGCATCCTGACACCCCAGTGGCCCGTCTGGGCGGCCGTTGTCCTCGCTGGCGTGCTGGCTGCTTTCGCGACAGCAGTGTGGTGGTGGCGACGGCGACGCACCACCGGCAGCCGGGGTCTGTTGCGGACGGCCGTCGCGCTGGCCGCGCTGGTCGGCGCGGTGGCGACGATCGTCACCTGCGCGCACGTCGCGACCGCGTGGTCGGGGCCGGTGCCGGCGCTCGCCGCCCGCGCCGCCACCGTCCGCGGCGTCGCGCATATCACCGCGGATCCGGTGGTGCGCGAGTCGGCCTTCGGCCACGGGGCGGCCGGATCCGACGGCTCCTATGTGGTCGTTCGTGCCCGCCTGACCCAGGTCGCGGTGCGCGGCGCGACGGTCGACGTGCGGACGCCGGTCGTGCTCACAGCACCCACGTCGTGGCGACGCGTCGTCCCGGGTGAACGGGTCGCGGTCATCGGACGGCTGGCCTCGACGACCCGCGGCGACGACGTGGTGGCCGTCCTCAGCGTGCGCAGCGCGCCGCTGGTCGTGGGGTCGCCGAGCCTGCTGATGCGCGCGGCCCAGCATCTGCGCGACGGCCTCGCCGCGTCCGTCCAGGGCTTGCCGGCCGATCAGCGCGCACTCGTCCCGGCACTCGTCGACGGAGACGTGTCGCAGTTCCCGCCGGATCTCCAGCAGGCGTTCAGGTCTGCCGGCATGACGCATCTGTCCGCGGTCTCGGGAACCAACCTGTCCATCCTGCTGGCGCTCGTGCTCGCCATCGGCCGGCCGCTGCGCATTCGCGGCAAGGGCGCGCTGGTCCTGGGCCTGGCCACCGTCGTGTTCTTCGTGGTCCTCGCACGGCCACAGCCGAGCGTGCTCCGCGCCGCCGCCATGGGGTCGGTGGTCGTCGTCGGCAGTGTCTTCGGCTTCCGCCGCGGCGGACTCCCGGCCCTTGCCGTCGCGATCAGCATGCTGATACTCCTCGATCCGTGGCTCGGCCGGTCGGCCGGCTTCGCCCTGTCCGCGCTGGCGACCGGCGGGCTCGTGCTGCTCGCGCCGCGGCTGGGCGCGGCGATCTCGACGTGGGCGCCGCGCCCGGTCGCCGTCGCGCTCGCGGTGCCGTTGGCCGCGCAGCTGACCACGGCACCGGTGATCGCGGCGATCTCGGCGTCGGTGAGCCTGGTGGCGGTCCCGGCCAACCTGCTCGCGGAACCGGCGGTCGGGCCGGCGACCGTTGTCGGGGTCGGCTTGACCGTGCTGGCCGCCCTTTGGCCGGCAGCCGCGGGGGTCGTGGCCTGGCTCCCGTTCGTGCCGGCGTGGTGGATCGCCGAGGTCGCGCGAGTCGCGGCGCGGGCGCCCGGTCGGTCGATCGCGCTCGGCGACGCCGTCTCGACCGCCGGTGCCGCGGCCGCGCCGGCCGACGCCGTGAGCCCGCTGCTGCTCGCCCTCGTCACGGTGGTGACGGCGGGCCTGATCGTCGTCGCGCCGCGGTTCCTGAGGTCCCGGCGGCGGACGGTGCTCACCGGCCTGATCGGCGTCCTCGTCCTGCTCGCACCCACGTCGGTGATCGTGCGGCCGGTGGCCGGGGTCGGGTCGGCCCTGCTGGGCTGGCCGCCGGGCGACTGGCGCATCGTCGCGTGTGACGTCGGCCAGGGTGATGCGCTCGTCCTGCGTGCCGGACCCCACGCTGCGGTCGTCGTCGATACCGGACCCGATCCCGGCCGGGTCCGCCAGTGCCTCGACCGGCTCGGCATCACCAGCGTGCCGTACGTGTTGCTCACGCACTTCCACGAGGATCACGTGGGCGGCCTGGCCGGAGTGCTCGCCGGCCGCACGGTCGCCGCGCTCGGCATCACCCGCTCAACGAGCATCCCGCCGCCGGGCGACGCCGCGATCCGGCTCGCCGAGGAACGGCACGTCCCGGTGGTCGTCGCCCGGCTCGGTGAGACGTGGCAGGCCGGCGATGTCAGCTGGCAGACCCTGTGGCCCGACGGCGGATCGGTCGTCGAGGACGGCGCCGACAGCGGGAGCAGCGAAGGCTCGGACGAGAACGACGCGAGCGTGGTCTGGCGGGCGCGGGTGGGTGACATCAGCGTGCTGATGACCGGTGACGTCGAACCGTCGGCACAGGCCACCCTGCTCCGTCGCTACGGCGGCGTCCTCGCGGTCGACGTGCTCAAGGTCCCGCACCACGGGTCGCGCTATCAGGACCCCCGCTTCCTGGCGGCCGCCGGCGCGCGCGTCGCCCTCGTGTCCGCCGGCCTGGGCAACGACTACGGTCACCCCAACCTCGGCACCCTCGCCCTTTTGGGGGGCGACGGCGCGCACGTGCTGCGCACCGACCTCGACGGGTCGTCGGCGGTGGCCGGCGAGCACGCCAATCTGCGCACGGTCACGCAGCGAGCGCGTCCACGTGCGGTCGCCGCGGCGATGTCCGCCACCCGTCCCGGCGCGGTCGAAGCCGTCGACTTCGGCTCCGTGCAGCCGGGATCGGAGACCGACGTGGTCGGGTCGAGCATCGATCGCATCGACGTCCTTACCCTGGCTGCCGGCGCCGATCCGTTCCCGAGGTGCCGGTCACCGCCCGCCCTGATTGACGTCGCCATCACCGCGTCCTACCGTTGAGCAATGCATTGAGCGACTGCTCAAAGATGGTCGAACGATCAGGTGAGACGTGCCGATGGCGAAGTCCGGACTGTCGAGCGCGCACGGCCCGCGACGGACCAAGGCGTCGGAGGACACCCAGCGGAGCCTGGTTCTGGCGGCGATCGAGTCGCTCAAGCAGGACGGCTTCGCGGGCTCCAGCGCCCGGTCCATCGCGCGCCGTGCCGGGTGCAACCAGGGGCTGGTCTTCTACCACTTCGGGTCGGTGGCCAACCTGCTGCTGGCGGCTCTGGACGCCGTCAGCGCCGACCGGCTCGAGCGTTACGGTGCAGCCGCCGCGGAAGCCACGTCGCCGTCGGAGATGGCCAGGCTCGCCGAGGTGATCGTCGACGAGGACCTCGACGCCGGCTACGCGACCGTTCTCGTCGAGCTGATCTCCGGTGCCAATTCGGTCCCGGGCTTCGGGGCGGAGGTTGCCGTCCGGCTCCGCGCGTGGACGGAATTCGCCCAGACCGCGGTCGAGTCGACGATCGACCCGATGATGCTCGCTGTCGTCGCGCCACCGAAGGAGATCGCGTACGCCATCGTCGCCATGTACCTGGGGCTCGAGATGCTGAGCCACCTCGAGGGCGACCGTACGAATGCGCTGGCCCTGTTCGGGCGTGCGACCAACCTCATCTCGTTGCTGGACACGTTCGGCGTCCTCGCGCACCTCACGCCCGAGGAGCCCGAATGAGCCGACTTCAACGCCTGCGCGACCCGGTCTTCCTCCTCGTCGGCCCGGCGGTCGCGTGGGGCATCCTGCTGCTCGTGCTGGCCGGCACGGTCCCGGTTGTGACCCCGCAGTCACCGCCGGGCACCGGGTCCGCCGCGGTGACGTCGTCGGGCACGGTCGTCACCACCACCACGCCGAGCACGGGTCCGACCGTGTCCGGGCAGGCGCGCATCACCCTCGTCCGCGACAGCGGCCACCGCGTACTCGGCCTCGTCGCACTGCCGACTGTCGCCGCGCTGATCGTCGGCCTCCTGCTGTGGCGGCAGGCGCGCATCAGAACGGCGTCGGTCGGCTCCACAACGACGAGCGTCGCCGCCTGGGTGCTGTCCGCGGTGGTGCTGCTGGGCCGGGATCGTCGGCTTCGTGACCATCGTCATCGGCTTCGCCGTCGTGCCGATCGGAGTCCTGCTGCTGCTCGCGTGCACACAGGCCGCCGTGTCCGGCGGGTCCGGGTCCGCACCCGGCCGTCGGGCCGCTCCGTCCGGCGTGGGTGCGTGAGAGGCTGGGAGCGATGAACGACATCGGCACCGCGCCCGCTCCGGTCACACTCCTGATCGGTCCCGAGGACTTCATCGCCGAGCGCACCGTCCAGCAGATCCGCCGGGCCGCCCGCGCGGTCGACCCCCAGACCGAGATGGTCGAGCAGTCCGCGGCCGAGGTCGGTGTGGGGGAGCTGACCGGGCTGCTCGCGCCCTCGCTGTTCTCCGCGGCTCGCGTGCTGGTGCTCGAGCAGGCTGCCGACGCCAGCGCCGAACTCGGCGCCGAACTGCTCGCATACGCAGCCGACCCGCTGCCGGAGATGCAGGTCGTCGTCCTCCACGGCGGCGGCCCGAAGGGGCGCGGCTGGGCGGACAAGCTCAGGAAACTCAAGACTGTCCAGACGGTGGCGTGCGACCGACTCAAGCCGCGTGATCTGCCGGTGTTCGTCAACGGTGAGATCCGCTCCGCCGGCGGCCGAGCCGAGCCCGACGTGGCCACCGCGCTCGTCGACGCCGTGGGCGCGGACCTGCGCACGCTCGCCTCGGCCAGCTCCCAGCTCGTCGCCGACTCCGACGACGGCTACGTCACCGCCGATCTCGTTAAGCGCTACTTCGCCGGCCGCGCCGAGGTGACGAGCTTCGCCGTCGCCGACGCCGCCCTGCTCGGCCGCACTGCGGAGTCCCTCGAGCGATTGCGCTGGGCCCTCGGCAGCGGCGTCGCACCCGTCCTGGTCACGTCCGCGCTCGCCGCCAGCGTCCGCCGGCTGGTCAAGGTGCAGGGTCTGCCCGCCGGCATCAAGCCCAACGATGCGGCGCCGATCGTCGGGGTGCCGGGGTGGAAGGTCGACCAGCTGCGCCGGGAGGCGCGCGAGTGGACCAGTGGCGGCCTCGCGACCGCGGTCAGCGCCGTCGCCAAGGCCGATGCCGACGTCAAGGGCGCCGCCCTGGACCCCGACTATGCACTCGAACAGGCGGTGCTCACGATCTCGCGGGCCCGTCGAAGCCAGGCTCGACGATGATGTCGCTGCCAGGTCCGACCCCGCCGAGCACGGCGTGGCCCCGTCCGCGGAAGGATGACCGGTCATGATCTTCGACTTCGGCGAGCTCGA
The DNA here is from genome assembly GCA_036786375.1 of Actinopolymorphaceae bacterium. GTDB lineage: Bacteria > Actinomycetota > Actinomycetes > Propionibacteriales > DAIQRJ01 > DAIQRJ01. The sequence goes on along the minus strand of DAIQRJ010000028.1, from coordinate 17,209 downwards.
CGCGATCGAGCTCGACGTCCCGCTCCCTTCGACGCTCCTGCAGGTGCGTCAGCAACTCGACCCGCCACGGCTCGACGACATCGCCGGTGCTGTGCGCGCCGAGCTCGACGCGAGCGGGCTCGGCGCGAAGGTGAAGCCCGGTGACTCCGTCGCCGTCGGCGTCGGCTCGCGCGGTGTCGCCAACATCCCGCTGCTGGCGAGGACGGTCTGCGCGTGGTTCGCCGATCTCGGTGCGAAGCCGTTCGTCATCCCGGCCATGGGGTCGCACGGTGGTGCGACGGCGGAGGGCCAGGCGGACATGCTCGGCCAGCTCGGCGTCACCGAGGCGAGCGTCGGAGTGCCGATCGTGTCGACGATGGAGGTCGCGGAGATCGGCCGACTCGACGACGGGCCGCCGCTGTTCTGTGACGTCAATGCGATCGCCGCCGACCACACGTTCCTGATCAACCGGGTCAAGCCGCACACCGACTTCCACGGCGAGCTCGAGAGCGGCCTGGCCAAGATGTGCGTGATCGGGCTGGGCAAGCGCCACGGCGCGTCGATCATGCACGCCGGCGGCGGTGCGGCGTTCCGACGCTGGCTTGGGCCGGCCGCACGCATCTACGAGACCCACACCAACCTGCTCGGTGGGCTGGCCGTGGTCGAGAACGCGCACGACGACACTGCGATCGCACGGGTCCTGCCGGCCGCCCAGATCGGCACCCCGGTCGAGGGGGAGCTGCTCGCCGAGGCCAAGCGGCTGCTGATGCGGATGCCGTTCGACGTCGTCGACGTGCTCGTGCTCAAGGCGATCGGCAAGAACATCAGCGGCACCGGGATGGACACCAACGTCACCGGCCGGGTGCTGATCCCGCGCGAGGCCGAGCCGACGACCCCCGACATCGCGGCGATCGCGGTCCTCGACCTCACCGAGCCGACCCACGGGAACGCCTCGGGCATCGGGCTCGCCAACGTCACCACCTGGCGCGCGGCCGCTGCGATCGACTGGACGGCGACCTACATGAACTGCCTGACGTCGGGGATCTTCGGGATCGCGCGGGTCGGACTTCCGATCGTGATGGCCGACGACCGCCGTGCGATCAGCGTCGCGGTGAACGGGTGCGCACAGCCGCCGGACGCCGCGCGCATCGTCTTCGCCACCGACACACTGCACGTCAACCAGGTGTGGGTGGCCCCATGGATGGCCGACGAGATCGCCGGCCGCGACGATCTGATCGTCGAGCGCGAGGTGCCGCTCAGCTTCGACGGCGGACGGCTGACGTCCCCCTGGTCGATGCCGGCGATCAAGTAACGCGGCACAGCTTCAGGACATGACGAAGGGCGCCCGGTCGATGACCGGGCGCCCTTCGTCGGCGCTGCTGTGGTTGAGCCGATTGCTCGGCGCGCGACCTACTTGCTGAGTGCGTTGACCTGCTGCGCGAGCGACGACTTGCGGTTCGCCGCCTGGTTGGCGTGGATGACGCCCTTCGACGCGGCCTTGTCGAGCTTGCGCCCGGCAGCGGCGGTCGCGGTCGCGGCCTTGTCGGCATCACCGGACGCGATCGCCTCGCGCGCGGCGCGGACGGCGGTGCGCAGCGACGACTTGGTCGACTTGTTACGCAGACGGCGCGCCTCGTTGGTACGGATGCGCTTGATCTGGGACTTGATGTTTGCCACGAAAGCCTCGGTCCACACTAGATGTCGTTTCGGTGAGCAACGCCTTCGCGGAGTTCCCGCGTGAGCGACGGGTAACGGTACCAGCGGCGGGCGGGCGCACCCAAACCGAGCACGGCTACGGTGAATCGGCACGAACCGGCCCGACCAGGGCACGCCAGACCGAACGTGCATGACCCGGCAGCACCCGCAGGACCGAACGGAGATGCCCAGCATGACCGAAGCGTCGGACTCCTCGTCATTCGTGACCACCGATCCGTCTGCCGGCGATCCGTCGCCGCTGCGGCTGGCCTCACCGTCGGACGTGTCGGCCGGTCTCGGCGTCGAGGTGGTCGTGGACACCGCGAGCGGCGCCCTCGCCGGCGTGCGACGCGGCCAGGTCACCTCGTGGCTCGGCGTGCCGTACGCGGCGCCGCCGGTCGGGTCGCTGCGCTTCGCCGATCCCCAGCCGGTCGCGCGGTGGACGGGGACGCGGCCGGCGCGCAGCTACGGGCCGAGCGCGCGTCAGCCCACCGCCATCCGGCTGCCCGCGCGACTGGCGAAGCTGGCCACCGGCGGTCAGAGCGAGGACTGCCTCACCCTCAACGTCTGGTCCACCGGTCCCGGCGGCGATGCCCGTCCGGTGCTGTTCTGGATCCACGGCGGCGCGTTCGAGACCGGCTCGGGCAGCCTCTACTCCGGCGCCGAACTCGCCGAGCTCGGCGACATCGTCGTCGTGACGATCAACTACCGCCTCGGCGCGCTCGGCTTCGTCGATCTGCGCGACCTCTTCGACGACGACCGGTTCGCCTCGAACACCGGCCTGCGCGACCAGCTGGCCGCGCTTCAGTGGGTGCGCGACAACATCCGGGCGTTCGGCGGTGACCCGGATCGGGTCACGATCGCCGGCGAGTCCGCCGGCGCCGGGTCGGTCGGCGCGCTGCTGGTCTGCGACCGGGCGCAGGGCCTGTTCGCCGGGGCGATCTGCCAGAGCGGCGGGCTGAACCAGGTCTGCGACACCGAGCACGGGGTCGAGATCGCCGACGTGTTCGCCCGCCAGCTCGGAGTGTCCCGGGAGAACCGAGCCGACATGTTCGTCATGGATCCGGACCGTCTGACCGCGGCGATGACAGCGACGAGGCGGCTGCGGGTGGAGAAGTTCTCGACCCGGCCCTTCTTCGACGGCGACCTGCTACCAGCCACCCGCAGCGAGGCCCACGCGTACCCGACCGCGCCGGTGCCGCTGTTGTCGGGCACGAACCACGACGAGGTGACCATGTTCCACGCACTGCGGCAGAAGATCATGCCGCTGAGCCGCGTCGTCGTCGTCAACGCCATGACCCATCAGCTCGGCGCCGCGAAGACGGACGCGATCCTGGCGATGTATCCGAAGGACCGGGCCGGCCTGCTGCAGATGGGGACCGACCTCGCGTTCGAGATGCCCAGCCGGGAGGTGGCCGAGACGCATGCCCGGCGCGCGCCGGTCTGGCGGTACCGGTTCGACTTCCCGTCGCCGATGCTCTTCGGCCGGATCGGGGCCACGCACGGGCTCGAGCTGTGGTTCCTGTTCGACATGCAGCCTCCCCGGTCACGTCGGATGCTGCTGGGGCGCGTCACCGACGAGATCCTGGCGCTCTCGACCCGCATGAAGACGGCCTGGGTGAGCTTCGTCCGCGACGGTGACCCCGGCGACGGCTGGGCGCCCTACAAGGTGGACGGGCCCCTCGACCGGCAGCGCAACACGATGATCTTCGACGGCGTCGACCACCAGGAAATCGATCCGTCGCGTGCCCGACGGCTGGTGTGGGAGCCGTTCACGCCGACGATCCCGTAGCCCGTCAACCCGTGGCCCCCTCAACCCTGGCCGGCGCTCAGGCGTTCGCGCACCCAGCGGAGTGCCGCAGCCGCGCCGTGACGACATCGCTTTGCGCCGGGCATGGGATCATGTCGGTTCGCGCCCGTTTCCCCCGGCGCACCTCCGCCCTCGACGAAAGTTGTTCCGTTGCCTCTGCCCGCCGCGCCCCCGCCGGGGTCGACCGACGCGTCGCTGCTGCGGAACTTCTGCATCATCGCCCACATCGATCACGGCAAATCGACGCTAGCCGACCGCATGCTCCAGATCACCGGCGTCGTCGACGACCGGTCGATGCGCGCGCAGTACCTGGACCGGATGGACATCGAGCGCGAGCGCGGCATCACCATCAAGAGTCAGGCCGTGCGGCTGCCGTTCACCCCGACCACCGGACCGGACGCGGGCACGACCTTCGTCCTCAACCTGATCGACACCCCCGGCCACGTCGACTTCAGCTACGAGGTCAGCCGCTCGCTCGATGCGTGCGAAGGGGCGATCCTGCTCGTCGACGCGGCTCAGGGGATCGAGGCGCAGACGCTCGCGAACCTGTACATGGCACTCGGCGCCGACCTCACCGTCATCCCGGTGCTCAACAAGATCGACCTCCCCAGCGCGCAGCCGGAGAAGTACGTCGTGGAGCTCGCCAACATCATCGGCTGCGACCCGTCCGACGTCCTGCGGGTGTCGGCGAAGACGGGCGCCGGTGTCGAGGAGCTCCTGCACGCGGTCGTCGCGCAGGTCCCGCACCCCGTCGGCCGGGTCGACGCGCCGGCCCGCGCGCTGATCTTCGACTCGGTCTACGACACCTACCGCGGCGTCGTCACCTACATCCGGGTGATCGACGGCAACCTGCGGCACCGCGAGAAGATCAAGATGTTCTCGACCGGCTACACCCACGAGCTGCTCGAGGTCGGTGTCAGCTCACCCGAGCCGACCCGCGCGGACTCGCTCGGCGTCGGCGAGGTCGGATACCTCATCACCGGCGTCAAGGACGTCCGGCTCTCACGGGTCGGCGACACCGTCACGTCGGCAGTCGACGGGGCCACCGAGGCACTTGCCGGCTATCAGAACCCGAAGCCGATGGTCTATGCCGGGCTCTACCCGATCGACGGCGACGAGTACACCGACCTGCGCGAATCGCTCGAGAAGCTGCAGCTCAACGACGCCTCGCTGGTGTACGAGCCGGAGACCAGCGGCGCACTCGGTTTCGGCTTCCGCTGCGGCTTCCTCGGCCTGCTGCACATGGAGATCGTGCGTGAGCGGCTCGAGCGCGAGTTCAACCTCGACCTGATCTCGACCGCCCCGAACGTGGTCTACCGGGCCAAGATGGACGACGGCACCGAGCTCGTCATCACCAACCCGAGCGAGTTCCCGATCGGCAAGGTCGTGGAGGTCTACGAACCGATGGTGCGAGCCAGCATCCTCGCGCCGAGCGACTACATCGGCACGATCATGGAGCTCTGCCAGGCACGCCGCGGGTCACTTCTCGGGATGGACTACCTCTCCTCCGACAGGGTAGAGATCCGCTACACGATGCCGCTCGCCGAGATCATCTTCGACTTCTTCGACGCCCTGAAATCACGCACACGCGGTTACGCGAGCCTCGACTACGAGCCCACCGAGCAGCTGCCGGCCGACCTGGTGAAGGTCGACATCCTGCTGCACGGCGAGCCGGTGGACGCATTCAGCTCGATCGTGCACAAGGACAAGGCCTACAGCTACGGGATCGCGATGACGGCGAAACTCAAGGAGCTCATTCCCCGTCAGCAGTTCGAGGTGCCGATCCAGGCAGCGATCGGCGCACGGGTGATCGCCCGCGAGTCGATCCGGGCGATCCGCAAGGACGTGCTGGCCAAGTGCTACGGCGGTGACATCACCCGCAAGCGCAAGCTGCTGGAGAAGCAGAAGGAAGGCAAGAAGCGGATGAAGATGGTCGGTCGCGTCGAAGTGCCACAGGAAGCGTTCGTGGCGGCCCTGCAGACCGGCGAGATCACCACCGACCGGGCCAAGAAGTAGCCCAGAAGCAACAACAGGTAAGCCAGCAACCGATACGCGGCGTGGTGGCCTGGTCGCGCAGATCGTCGTCCATGGATCCATTGCGCCAGACACGTTCGGTGACCTCGAGGAATCGTCATCGCCGTTGGTGTGCCGCATGTGGAGAAGTCGACCCGGTTTGGCTACTCTTCGTGCACGATCAGGGGGATCAACCACCGAGCGATGAACTGAGCGAGCGCTCCTCGACAGGACAATCGACCGACGGGTAATCAACCTGCCGGCCACGGTCCGGCCGGCGACTGACCAGATCCACCGACAAACCGATCTCTACGCCAAGGCCAAGGCATCGACGTCGCCGTCGAGCTACGCCGAGTTCATCGACGGCTGCAAGGCCTTGACCGACCCTGCCAAGCGCCGCTGGTCCTACGGGCAGGTCGGGTCGATGCAGAACACCGTGGCCACGATGAACAGCGTTCCGAACGGGTGGCGAGCCGAGAACGGCAAGCTCACCAACGCGCTCGAGACCGAGGAATATGCGACGACGATCGGCCAGATGATCGACATCTGGAAGTCCGGCGTCATGCATCCGGACGCCTTCAACCTGGCCGCTCCGTTCAAACAGTGGTTCACCGGTGGCACGATCGCGACCGCCTACGACGGCTACCTCGCCTGGAATCCAGTACTACGTCGATGGCCAGGCCACACCCGGCTTCGCGATCGACCTGATGACGGTCCCCAAGCACGACGGCGGCGGCTTGGCGCCATGGTCGCTGGGATCCGGCTTCTACTCGGTAGGAGCGATCAAGAAGGCGTCGCCCGACCGCATCAAGGAGATCCTGCGGGTGGCGAACTACCTCGCCGCCCCGTTCGGCACCGCCGAACACTTCTTCGGCAGTTTCGGCATCGAGGGCCGGGACTACACGATCGGGAGCAACGGAGAGCCCACCCTGACCAAGACGGGCCAGGTCGAGCTCACCGCGCAATTCGGCTACATCGCCAGCCCACCGCCTGTCCTGTACTCACCCGGCCGGCCGGCTGCCGACATCAAACTCGAGCACGCGTACATGGAGAAGGAGGTCCCGGTCGGCATCTCCAACCCGGTCGTCGGCCTGTACTCCGACACCGACTCGAGCAAGGGCGCCACGATCAACAAGACCTTCGGCGATGCCGTGAACGAGATCATCCAGGGCCGCAAGCCGGTGACCACGCTGTCCGATCTGATCTCGACGTGGCGTAAGGCAGGTGGCGACAAGGTGCGCTCGGAGTACGAGTCGCAGCTCCAGGCCGCCGGTGGATCGAGCGCGACGCCGACGCCGACGAAGTAGCCCGAGACCGACCGCGGGCCGATCGCGGAACCGGCCGGTCGGGCCGCGTTTCGAGCTCGGGCTCGTTGTGTCAGGCGCACCGTGAGCGGGGGCGCACGGTGCGCCTGACTGGCCCGAATTGACGTCGGGTCGGGCTCGTTGTGTCAGGCGGTTCGTGCTGGGGAGCGCACTCTTCGCCTGACTGACCCGAACGGACGGCAGGTCCGGCCGCTGAGGGGTCGAGGGGTCGGCGCGGTGCGTGGTGACGTCGGTTCGGGCCGGCGACGGAACTCAGGGACCGCGGGTCGATCGCCGGGACCGGCCGCGGCCGTGTCTCTGGTTGTATGCGCAGGTGACCCCACCCGTGCTGCCCGACGGCGACCCCGCGCCGGCGGACGGGAGTCTGCCGACCCAGGTCGTCGACGGCGCCGGTGACCGGGATCTGGGTTTCTACCTGCACGTGCCGTTCTGCACGGTCCGCTGCGGCTACTGCGACTTCAACACCTACACGCTGACGGAGATGTCCGGGCAGGCCAGCCCGGAGTCGTTCACGGGTGCCGCACACCTCGAGATCGACCTGGCCGCGCGCGTCCTCGGCGTGGCGGGGCTTCCGAGCCGCCCGATCAGCACGGTCTTCGTCGGCGGTGGCACCCCGACGGTTCTCGCCGGCTCCGAGCTCGTCGGTCTGCTCGGGCATCTGCGCGAGACGTTCGGGCTCGCGCCCGATGTCGAGGTCACCACCGAGGCCAATCCCGACTCGGTCAGTGCGGAGTCGCTGCGGACCCTGGCCGACGGCGGGTTCACGCGGGTGTCCTTCGGCATGCAGTCCGCGGTCCCGCACGTGCTCGCCACCCTCGACCGCACACACGATCCCCGCCGGTTGCCCGAGGTGGTCGGGTGGGCCGCCGCGAGCGGTCTGCACAGCAGCGTCGACCTCATCTACGGCACACCGGGCGAATCGCTCGCCGACTGGCGTACGAGCGTCGAGACCGCCATCGCACTTGGCCCCGAGCACATCTCGGCTTACGCCCTGACCGTCGAACCGGGTACCCGGATGCACCGGCTGGTGACGAGTCGTCAGCTACCTGACATCGACCCGGATGATCAAGCAGACAAGTACGAACTGGCCGACGAGCTTCTCGGCGCGGCCGGCTACCAGTGGTACGAGATCAGCAACTTCGCCCGCGAGCCGGCGGCCCGGTCCCGGCACAACATCGCATACTGGCGGGCGCAGGACTGGTGGGGCATCGGCCCCGGTGCACACAGCCACGTGGGTGGCGTGCGCTGGTGGAACGTCAAGCATCCGCGCGCCTACGCCGACCGGCTCTCGACGGGCGAGAGCCCGGCGGCCGCACGGGAGATCCTCGACGCGGACGCCCGCCGGACCGAGCAGGTGATGCTCGCGGTGCGCCTCGCCGACGGATTCGACGGGGCCGGGCTGGCGGGTGTACCGGGGCTGATCGGCGACGGACTGGTCGAACCGGCCGGCACGATGCTCCGGTTGACGCGACCCGGGCGTCTGCTGGCCGATCAAGTGGTCAGGACGTTGCTGGGCTGGTGAGGCTCAGAGCATCGGGAGCCGCTTGGCCGACTCGGGCATCCGGATCAGGCCGCCGCGCTCCAGCCGCATCCCGCGCTGCGACTCGACCTCGTCGTACGTACCAGGGACGCCGGACCGACGTGCCACCTTGCCGGTCGGTCCCAGCAGCCCGCCGAGCAGATCGAGCGATGCGGCCCACATCTGTTCCGAGCCGCCGTCTACCGGCGCACTGACGGCGTGCTCACCAGGATCGAGGAGGTCGCCGACGTAGACGACCGGTGGCACGGTACGAACCGGCACTCCGCGGCGGTCGACGACGCGGGCGGAGACGACGAGGTCGCTTCCGGAGCGACCCGGGCCGAGATGGGTGATCTCCGCCACGATGCCGCCGAGGTCGACGACTCCGGCCGTGTGCAGGCCACGGATGGGCACCGAGCCGAACGCCGCGGCCGCCGCGTCGGCGGCGTTGGCATGCACGAAGACCGTCGCCGGAGTCACCGACGGGAGTTCGACCACGGTGCCGGCCGAGGTGAACAGGACATAGCCGGGAAGCCCGGACGCCACCGAATCGGGACTCACCGAATCGGGCGTCGGGTCGATCAGGAGTGTCGCCGTCGAGCCGACGAGGCGGCCGTCGGACCAGCAGCCAGGCGCGAGCTCGACGGGATCCATGCGGTCACCGTAGCCGCGGCCGGGCGGCCCAGCGCTCAGTCGTCCCCGTTCGCGGACGTGACGAAGTCGATCAGTTCCTCCACGGGCCCGAGCAGGGTCGTCTCCAGGTCCTTCCAGTCGCGGACGGTTCCGAGGATCCGACGCCAGGCCTGGGCGATGTCGGCCTGCTCGGCGTGCGGCCAGCCGAGCGCGTCGCAGATGCCGTCCTTCCACGAGGTGCCGCGCGGGATGTCCGGCCACTGGGCCAGCCCGACCCGCGTAGGTTTCACCGCCGCCCAGACGTCGATGAACGGGTGTCCGACGACGAGGACGTCGCCGGCGAACTCGCCGGAGCTCACCTGCCCGGCCAGCCGGCTCTCCTTCGATCCGGGGACGAGGTGGTCGACCAGGACCCCGATCCGGCAGGACGGGCCCGGCTCGTAGGCCGAGATCAGCGAGGGCAGGTCGTCGATCCCGCCGAGGTATTCCACGACGACGCCCTCGACCCGCAGGTCGTCCCCCCACACCTTCTCGACCAGTTCCGCGTCGTGCCGGCCCTCGACGAGGATGCGGCTCGCGCGCGCCACCCGGGCACGTCGCTGGGCGACCGCCACCGATCCGGACGCGGTCAGCTTCAGGCCCTTCGGCTCGAGTCGCAGCGGACGGGTCAGCTCGACCGGCTTGCCGTCGACCCAGAACCCGGGGCCGAGCCGGAAGCTGCGGCGGACGCGGTGCCGGTCCTCCAGCACGACGATGCCCTGCTCGAAGGCGACGATCTCGCCGACGAAGCCGGACGCGACGTCCTCCACCACCTGGCCCAGCTCGACCGGGAGGGGGACGGTGTGCCCGCGCGGCGGGACCTTCCAGCTTCCGGGTGGTCCGGCCAGCGGGTCGGAGTCATAGCGGCTCATCGCGACGACGGTAGGCCACCGCGGTCTAGACTGGCACTCGACGCGCGCGAGTGCTACCAACCCGCTCGCGTCCGCGGCGTCGGAGCTTCACCGGCCCCGCGCTGTGATGTGCAACCCGTGACGACCCGGACCCGGGGAGGTAGACATGGACGATCGCAAGCTCGAAGTCCTGCGCGCCATCGTGTCCGACTACGTCGCCACCCAGGAGCCGGTCGGCTCGAAGACCCTCGTCGAGCGTCACCAGCTGGGCGTCTCCAGCGCCACCGTCCGCAACGACATGGCGTCGCTGGAGGAGGAGGGCTACATCACCCAGCCCCACACCAGTGCCGGACGTATCCCCACCGACAAGGGGTACCGGTTGTTCGTCGACCGCCTCGGTGGCGTGCGGCCGCTGTCGCCGGCCGAACGGCGCGCGATCGCGTCCTTCCTCGGCTCCGCGGTCGACCTCGACGATGTGATCGGGCGCACCGTGCGGCTGCTGGCCCAGCTGACCCACCAGGTCGCGATGGTGCAGTATCCGACGCTGTCGCACTCGACCGTGCGGCACGTGGAGCTCGTCGAACTCAGCGGGCGCCGGTTGCTGGCCGTCGTCATCCTCTCGAGCGGGCGGGTCGAGCAGCGCGTGATCGAGCTCGCCGAGCCGGTCTCGGTCGAACTGCTCGCCGACATCCGTGCCCGCCTCAACCAGGTGGCCATGGGCCACCGGGTCCGCGACGCGATGCTCGGCGTCGGTGAGCTGGCGCTGACGTTCGAGCCGGACGAGCGGGACGTCGTCCAGAGTGTCGTCGGTACCGTGCTCGAGGCGCTGGTCGAACGCGGTGAGGACCGCATCGCCGTCGCCGGCGCGGCCAACCTCTCCCGGTTCGGCCACGACTTCGACTCCCAGATCCGGCCGATGCTGCAGGCCCTGGAGGAGCAGGTGGTGCTCCTGCACCTGCTCGGCGAGGCAGAGAACACCAGCACCATGACCGTGCGGATCGGCACCGAGAACAGCCGGATCGAGCTGACCACGGCGTCGGTGGTGGCCACCCCCTACGGCAACGGCACCGACCACCTGGCCACCATGGGGGTGCTGGGCCCGACCCGGATGGACTATCCCGGCACGATCGCCGCCGTCGGCGCGGTCGCGCGCTACGTCACCCGCATCCTGTCCGGCGACTGACCCGATGACCCGCACCTGCACCGCTGAAACAAGACTGATGACCGCTTCGCCGATGACCCAAATACCGAGTCCCGTCTGGAGATTGATCGATCCGTGCCTACCGCACCATCTGGCATGAGCCAGGACTACTACGAGACGCTCGGGGTCTCCCGCAGCGCCAGCGCGGACGAGATCAAGAAGGCCTACCGCAAGCTCGCCCGCCAGCTGCACCCCGACGTCAACCCCGACCCGGAGGTGCAGGAGCAGTTCAAGTTCGTCACCAATGCCTATGAGGTGCTGTCCGACCCGCGGAAGCGGGAGAGGTACGACATGGGCGGCGACCCGCTGTCGCGCAACGGCGGCGGCATGGGCGGCCAGGGCATGGGCGATGCCGGCTTCACCTTCACCGACATCATGGACGCCTTCTTCGGCGGTCAGGGCGGCGGCAACGGCCGCGGCCCGATCCCGCGTACGCGCCGCGGCCAGGACGCTCTCATCGGTGTCCGCGTCGACCTCGCCGACGCCGTGTTCGGCGCCGAGCGCGAGATCACCGTCGACACCGCCGTCCTCTGCGGCACGTGCGCGGGCGCCGGCACGTCGCCGGGCACCGACATCAACACCTGCTCGGTCTGTGGCGGCCGGGGTGAGGTCCAGTCCGTCCAGCGCTCGTTCCTCGGCCAGGTCATGACCTCCCGCCCGTGCGCGCAGTGCCAGGGCCACGGGACCGTGATCCCGCACCCGTGCACCGAATGCTCGGGTGAGGGCCGCGTGCGTGCCCGGCGGACGATCACGCTCCGCATCCCCGCGGGCGTGGACGACGGCACCCGGCTGCAGCTCGCCGGCCAGGGCGAGGTCGGAGCCGGCGGAGGACCCGCCGCGGACCTTTACGTCCAGCTCGACGTGGCACCGCACCCGGTGTTCGCCCGCGACGGCCAGGACCTGCACTGCCGTGCCACCGTGCCGATGACGCAGGCCGCCCTGGGCACGACGCTGTCGCTTACCGGCCTCAACGGCGCCGAGCTGTCGGCCGACATCGCCGCCGGCACCCAGTCCGGTGCCCGCCTCGTGCTGGCCGGCGAGGGTGTGCCGCTGCTGCGTCCCGGTTCCCGCTCCGACGACCACGGCCGTCGCGGCGATCTGATCGTCGGGGTGGAGGTGTCCACCCCGACCAGGCTCGACGACGAGCAGGTCGCGCTGCTCAGCCAGCTCGCCAAGGTACGTGGCGAGGAGGGCGTCGGCGGCGTCACGCCGAGGGGCAAGCACCAGCACGGCGGCGTGTTCGGGTGGATCAAGGACGCCTTCAATGGCTGAGGCGGCCGGCAAGGCCGGGGGTCGCGCGGCGGCGTGCCGGTTAGCATGACGACAAGATGACGATTCCCAAGACCCCGCCCGCGACGCCCGGCGTGCTCACGTTCATCATCCCTTCCTCGATCTCCCCGGTGACGCTGCTGGGTCCCGCCGACGAGTTCCTGCGGCTGATCGAGAAAGAGGTGGACGCTCAGATCCACGTCCGGGGCACCGACATCACCGTCACCGGGCATAACCGGACCGAGCTGGCACTGGTCGAGCAGGTGTTCACCGAACTCGTCCAGCTGCTTCGCGTGGGTCAGGGCCTCACCACCGACGCCGTCGAGCGCTCGCTGGCGATGCTGCGGGCCCGTAGCGACGAGCACCCTGCCGACGTGCTGTCGGCGAACGTGCTCTCCAGCCGCGGTCGCACGATCCGGGCGAAGACGCTCGGGCAGAAGCGTTACGTCGACGCCATCGACCGGCACACCGTCGTCTTCGGCATCGGCCCGGCTGGTACCGGCAAGACGTACCTGGCGATGGCGAAGGCGGTCCGCGCCCTGCAGAGCAAGGACGTCAACCGCATCATCCTGACCCGGCCGGCCGTCGAGGCCGGCGAGAGCCTCGGCTTCCTGCCCGGCACGCTGAGCGAGAAGATCGACCCGTACCTGCGTCCGCTCTACGACGCGCTGCACGACATGATCGACCCCGAGTCGATCCCGCGGCTGCTGGCCGCCGGGACGATCGAGGTCGCCCCGCTGGCCTACATGCGCGGTCGCACGCTCAACGATGCGTTCGTGGTCCTCGACGAGGCTCAGAACACCTCACCCGAGCAGATGAAGATGTTCCTGACCCGGTTGGGCTTCGGCTCGAAGATCGTGGTCACCGGCGACGTCACCCAGGTCGACCTCCCGTCCGGGACGACGTCCGGACTGCGGATCGTGCGCGACATCCTGCTCGACATCCCCGACGTCGCATTCTGCGAGCTCACCCACCACGACGTCGTGCGGCACAAGCTCGTCGGCAAGATCGTGCAGGCCTACGACACCTACGAATCGGCCCAGGCCGAGCTCAACCCGGCGAAACGGCGGACCGGGCGTCGCCCGTGAGTGTCGAGGTCACCAACGAGTCACCCGTCACGGTCGACATCGAGCGGGTCGGCGAGCTGTGCACATTCGTCATCAAGGCGATGCGGCTGCATCCGCAGACCGACCTGGCCGTCCTGCTGGTGGACGAGGACGCGATGACGGCGCTGCACGTGCGGTTCATGGACGAGCCCGGCCCCACCGATGTCCTGTCGTTCCCGATGGACGAACTGCGTCCCGGCAAGGCCGGTGAGGAGTCACCGCCCGGGCTGCTGGGGGACATCGTGGTGTGCCCGCAGGTCGCGCAGGCCCAAGGTGACGCGGCCGGGCACGGGCTGCGGCCCGAGCTCGAGCTGCTGACCGTGCACGGGTTCCTGCACCTCCTGGGCTACGACCACGCCGACGGGCCCGACAAGCTGGAGATGTTCGCGCTGCAGAAGCGACTGCTCACCGACTGGCGCACGGCCAAGGCCGAACCTGTCGCCGACACGGTGGCCGCCGCACCCGGGGGCCAGGCACCGGCAGGCCCGCGGCCGTGACGTCCGCCGACGTCGTCGCACTGGTCGTCGCGATCGTGCTCGAGGTCGTGGCAGGGTTGCTGGTGTGCAGCGAGGCGGCGTTGTCGTCGTTCTCCAAGGCGCGCGCCGAGGAACTCGAGGAACAGAACCGCCCCGGTGCAACTCGGCTGCGGCAGCTGCTCGAGGACCCGGCGCGCTACCTCAACACGGCGCTGTTCCTTCGGGTGACGTTCGAGCTGACGGCCGTCGTCCTCGTCGCGTTCGTCGTCTACGGCACGATCGGCCCCACCTGGCTCGAGATCCTCGTCTCCGCTGCCTCGGTGATCCTTATCAGCTACATCGTCGTCGGCGTCGCCCCGCGAACGCTCGGACGTCAGCATGCTGATGCCGTCGCGTCGGCGAGTGCCGGGCCGCTGATCGCGGTGACGTCGGTGCTCGGTCCGCTGCCCGCGTTGCTGATCCTGATCGGCAACGCCCTCACTCCGGGCAAGGGCTTCCGCGACGGGCCGTTCGCGAGTGAGGCCGAGCTGCGCGAGCTCGTCGACTTCGCCGAAGCCAGCAAGGTGATCGAGTCCGACGAGCGGCGGATGATCCACTCGGTGTTCGAACTCGGCGACACCATCGTGCGCGCGGTGATGGTGCCGCGTACCGACATGGTGTTCGTCGAGCGAACGAAAACGCTCACCCAGCTGATGTCGCTGGCCCTGCGCAGCGGGTTCTCCCGGATCCCGGTGGTGGGGGAGAACCTCGACGACGTCATCGGGGTCGCCTACCTCAAGGACGTCGTGAAGCGCACGTTCGACGTGCCCGAATCCGCAACCGGGCAACGGATCGACGCGGTGATGCGCGAACCGCTGTTCGTGCCCGACTCGATGCCCGCGGACGAGCTGCTGAAGCAGATGCAGACCCAGCGCCGGCACGTCGGCATCGTGATCGACGAGTACGGCGGCACCGCCGGGATGGTCACCATCGAGGACATCCTGGAGGAGATCGTCGGCGAGATCACCGACGAATACGACCAGGCCCCGATCGAGATCGAGCACCTGCCCGACGGCGCTTTCCGGGTGTCGTCCCGACTGGGCGTCGACGAACTCGGCGACCTGTTCGGGCTCGACCTGGAGGACGACGACGTCGACACCGTCGGCGGCCTGATGGCCAAGCATCTGGGCAAGGTCGCCATCCCCGGCAGCAAGGTCGACGTCGAGGGACTGTGCCTGGTCGCCGAGGCCGCCACCGGGCGCCGCAACCGTCTGAGCACCATCCGTGTTTCCCGCGTCGAGCCCGACGTCGAGCCCGACAACGCCGAGGAGTCCGCGTGAGCGAGCACGAGCAACCACCGACCATGCCCTCTCCGCCGACCGTGAAGGCGGGATTCCGGTCCGGCCTCGGATGCCTCGTCGGCCGGCCCAACGCCGGGAAGTCGACGCTGACGAATGCGATGGTGGGGCAGAAGGTCGCGATCGCGTCCTCGCGTCCGCAGACCACCCGGCACGCGGTGCGCGGCATCGTCCACCGCGACGACGGGCAGTTGATCGTCATCGACACACCCGGGCTGCACAAACCGCGCACGCTGCTGGGTGAACGGCTCAACACCGTCGTGCGCGACACGTGGAGCGAGGTCGACGTCGTCGGGCTGTGCTTCGCCTCCGACCAGACGATCGGCCCCGGCGACGAGTTCCTCATGCGGGAGGCGGCCGGCACCCGGGCACCGAAGTTCGCCGTTGCCACCAAGGCCGACATCGTCAGCCGGGACCGGATGGCCCAGCACCTGCAGGGGATCGTCGATGCGGGCCGGAAGGTCGGCGTCGAGTTCGCCGAGGTCGTGCCGGTGTCGGCGGTGTCCGGCGACGGCGTCGAACTCCTTGCCTCGTTGATGTTGAAGCAGCTGCCAGAGGGCCCGCCGCTCTATCCCGACGGCGAGCTGACCGACGAGCCGGACCGGGTGCTGGTGGCCGAGCTCGTGCGCGAGGCGGCGCTCGAAGGGGTTCGGGACGAGTTGCCGCACTCGATCGCCGTCGAGGTGACGGAGATGGTGCCGCGGGAGGACCGGCCGGTCGACAAGCCCTTCATCGATGTCTACGTGACGATCTACGTCGAGCGGTCGAGCCAGAAGGCGATCGTCGTCGGCAAGGGCGGCCTGCGGCTGCGTGACGTCGGCACGAACGCCCGCGGGTCGATCGAGGCGCTCCTCGGTGCGCGGGTGTTCCTCAACCTGCATGTGAGCGTGCTGGCCGATTGGCAGCGCAACCCCAAGCACCTACGCCGGCTGGGCTTCTAGCCTTCAGTCGGTCAGACGTTGCGTGCGTGAGAACGCACGCTCTGCCTGACTGAGCCCGGATCCACGGGCCTGCATTCTTTCGGGGTGATCTCGGCCTTTGAGTCGGTGTTCTTGGTGAGGGCGTGGTGGATTGGCCGGTCTGTCCGGCTTTTCCACTGGTTTTCTCCGGTTGGGCTCTGTTGGGGCTGGGTGGTCAGGTCGTTGCTGGGGTCGGTGGCCCGCACGCGGCGGTGAACAGTGCTTCCCGGGCGGCTTGCCAGGGCCAGTCTTTGGGTAGGTGCACGGCCAGTCGTCGGGCGGAGCGTGCCAGCCTGGCGGGGATGGTGATCAGGTGCCGGCGGATGGTGGCGGTGGTGGCTTTGGCGTGGAACACCGACGCGGTCGCCCCGCTCCCTCCTTGTCAGGCTGTGTTGAGACATCCCGGAGCCCCGGGTAACCCGTGAGGGCATGACAAGGAGACAGTTTCGTGAGCAGCAGCATTCCAGCCCTTCCCGGCGCCGATGATCACGTGGTCGATCCGGCAGGGACAGCACTCGATCCGTTGGCGCGTCCGTTCCGTCGCACGTTCACCGCTGAGTACCGGGCCAGGGTGGTCGCGGAGTACGAGGCCGCCCCGCACGGCGAGAAGTCCGCGGTGTTGCGCCGTGAGGGTCTGTACCAGTTTCAGGTTCGTCGGTGGGCAGCCGCTCGTGACGCACTGGCTCGCGGGACCTCAGCGCCTCGGCGAACGCATCGGGCCACCGGCGGCGCGGGCAGCAAGGGTGAGGCTGCTCGGTTGCGGGCGCAGAACCAACTCCTGACCCGTGAGTTGGCCAAGTCGGCGGCGGTGGTGGAGATCATGGGAAAACTGCAAGGGCTCTTGGAGAGCGTCTCCGAGAGCACGGACACGATGACGTCGTCGAGGACGCGGTGAACACCGCTTTCGCCGAGCTGCGTGCCGTAGCGGTGCCGATCAAGCGGGCCTGCGCGCTGCTGGGCCGGGCCCGGGCCACCCATTACCGCCACACCCGGGGGC
>DAIQRJ010000004.1:0-157473 GCA_036786375.1 Actinopolymorphaceae bacterium | reverse complement strand
CATCAGCAGCCCATCTGGAACTACCGACACAAGGATGGTGCACCAGTGAGCGCGAGTGCCAACGCCACTTCCCGTCCCGTCTCCGCCACCCTCGGCGAACTCAACGCCACCGGATACTTCCCCCGCACCGTCAAGCACGAGATCCGCGACAACCTGGTCGCGGCCCTTCGTAACCCCGACGTCGAGACCGCCTTCCCCGGCATAGTCGGCTTCGACGACACCGTGCTCCCCGAACTCGAGCGCGCCCTCCTGGCCGGCCACGACTTCGTCCTGCTGGGCGAGCGCGGCCAGGGCAAGACCCGCATCATGCGCACTCTGATCGGCCTGCTGGACGAGTGGTCGCCCGAGGTCGAGGGCTGCGAGATCCATGACGAGCCCAACGCCCCGGTCTGTGCCCGCTGCCTGCGGCTGTCCGACGATCTCGGCGACGCCCTGCCGATCAGCTGGCGGCACCGCTCCGACCGCTACGGCGAGAAGCTCGCCACCCCCGACACCAGCGTGGGTGACCTGGTCGGCGACGTCGACCCGATCAAGGTCGCCGAGGGCCGCACCCTGGGCGACCCGGAGACCATCCACTACGGCCTCGTGCCCCGCACGAACCGTGGCGTGTTCGCCCTCAACGAGCTGCCCGACCTGGCCGAACGCATCCAGGTCGCCCTGTTCAACGTGCTCGAGGAGCGCGACATCCAGGTCCGTGGCTACTCCCTGCGGCTGCCGCTCGACCTGCTGCTCGTCGCCTCTGCCAACCCCGAGGACTACACGAACCGCGGCCGCATCATCACTCCGCTGAAGGACCGCTTCGGCGCCGAGATCCGCACGCACTACCCGCTCGAGATCGACGACGAGGTGACGCTGATCGAGCAGGAGGCGAAGCCGTCGGCGACGCTTCCGCACCACCTCGTCGAGGTCGTCGCGCGGTTTGCCCGTGGCCTGCGTGAGTCGACCGCCGTCGACCAGCGCGCCGGCGTCTCGGCCCGGTTCGCGGTCGCCGCCACCGAGTCGCTCGCCGCCGGTGCCCTGCGCCGCAGCGCCCGCACCGACGGCTCGGAGCCGGTCGCCCGCGTCTGCGACCTGCCCGGCGTGGTGCCGACGCTGCTCGGCAAGATCGAGTTCGAGATGGGCGAGGAGGGACGGGAGCGCGAGGTTCTCGACCACCTCCTCCGGGTCGCGACGGCCGAGACGTTCCGCGCGCTGCTGGCCGGTCTCGACCTGTCCGGCTTCACCGACCGGTTCGCCGAGGGCTCCACCGTCGAGACCGGCGAGCTGGTCCCGGCACAGCAGCTGCTCGACCAGCTCGGTCCCGTGCCGGGGTTGGCGAAAGTCCTCCACCGGCTCGGCGAAGGTGATGCGCCGTCACCCGGTCAGGCCGCTGCCGCTGTCGAGTTCGTCCTCGAAGGTCTCTACCTGACAAGGCGGATCTCGAAGGAATCGATCGACGACCTGATCGTCTACGGGAGCTGACATGCCCGCGCAGCCCCACCACCACCGGCGGCACAGCCGGTACGGCTTATGGCAGGGCGGCGGCGATCCGCTCGCCCCGCCCTACGACGTGCGCGCGGTCGTCGACGAGCTCGGCCAGGACATGCTGTCGGGCTCGAGCTTTCGCGAGGCCATGCGGGAGATGATGCGTCGCGGCATGGACGGTCGGCGCGGTCTCGACGACATCGCCGATCGCATCCGTCGCCGTCGCGATGCACTGCGTCGCCGCGGCGATCTCTCCGGCACGTTGGCGAAAGTCGGGTCGGCACTCGACCAGGCGGTCGCCACCGAGCGGGAAGCCCTGGCCGGCAAGGAGGGCGACGAGGCCCGGATGGCGGAAATGGAGCTGGACACGCTCCCGCACGACACTCCGGGAGCCGTGCGCGCGCTCGAGAACTACGACTGGACATCGCCCGAGGCGAAGGAGATCTACGACTCCATCCGGCAGATGCTGCAGCACGAGATCGTCGACGCGCAGTTCGAGGGTTTGCGCAATGCGTTGTCCGGCAGCGATCCGGAGGCGATGCAGGCCGTCCGCGACATGATGGCCGATCTGAACAACCTGCTCGCAGCCCATGCCCGCGGCGAGGACACGACCGATCAGTTCAACGAGTTCATGGACAAGCACGGGGACCTGTTCCCCGACAATCCGCAGGACATCGACGAGCTGATCGATTCACTCGCCCGGCGCTCGGCGGCGGCGGACCGGATGATGCGCTCGCTCTCGCCACAGCAGCGCGAGGAACTCGGCCAGCTGATGTCGGATGCGATGGCCGATCTCGACATGGCCGCGCAGATGGCCCAGCTCCGCGACAACCTGCGGACGTTGCGTCCGGGCATGGGTCAGGGCCCGCCGATCCGGATGCGCGGCCAGGAACCCCTCGGCTACGGCGACGCGGTCGAGGCGGTCGCCGACATCGCCGATCTCGAGGCGCTGGCCCGTCAGCTCGACCAGGACTACCCCGGCGCGTCCCTCGACGACGTGGACGTGGAGATGATCGAGCAGCAGCTCGGCGCCGGTGTCGCGACCGACCTGCGGGCGTTGCGCGATCTCGAACGCGAGCTGGAGCGGCAGGGGTACGTGACACGCGGCGAGGACGGCCCGCGGCTGACGCCGCGTGCGCTGCGCCGGCTCGGTGAGACCGCGCTCAAGCGGGTCTTCGCCGACCTCGAGGCGAAGGGTTCCGGTGGTCACGACGATCACCGGACCGGTTCGGCCGACGAATTGACCGGGCAGATCCGGCCCTGGGTGTTCGGCGACGACCTGCCCGTGAACGCACCGGCCACCGTCCACAACGCAGTCATGCGCACGCTCGCCCGGTCCCGGCCGATCGAGCCGACCGACTTCGGCAGCCGCCGGGCGATCACGTTGGACGTCGAGGACTTCGCCGTCGCCGAGACCGAACGCCGTACCAGTGCGGCGGTCGCGCTCTGCGTCGACCTGTCGTACTCGATGATCGCGGAGGGACGGTGGGGGCCGATGAAGCAGACCGCCCTGGCGCTGTCACATCTGGTGGCGACACGGTTCCGCCAGGACGCCTTGCAGATCATCGGATTCGACCTGATGGCGCGGCGGCTCACCGACGTCTCGCTGGCCGAGGCCGAGCACAACGACACGCAAGGCACGAATCTCCAGCACGCGTTGCTGCTGGCCGGACGGCATCTGCGCCGGCATCCCGACGCGGAGCCGGTGGTCCTGATCGTGACGGACGGGGAGCCGACCGCGCACATCACCGAGGACGGCAGCCCGACGTTCCGCTGGCCGACCACGACGGCGACGCTGCGGGCGACGATGGCCGAGGTCGATGCGCTCACGCGCTACGGCGCGACGTTGAACTTCTTCCGGCTGGGCGATGACGAAGGACTGGCGCGCTTCCTCGACGCGATCGCCCGTCGCAACGGCGGACGGGTGTTCAGCCCCGACCTCGGCAGCCTCGGCGAGTACGTGGTCTCGGACTACCTACGCATGCGCAAGGGACGCCGGCGCAGCGCCTAGCGCCACCCGCGCTGCCTGCCCGTCGTCGGTCTTCACCGACGCTGAGGTTTGAGGAATCGTTTGTGGCGTTGGGGTTGTCGATGTTCGTTGTCGCGGCTGGGTGGGATGACTTCAGGGATGCCGTCCTGGCTCATTCTCATGTGCCAGCGTTCATGCTCGGTGGCCCGGTCGGCGTGCGGGTCGGGTTCCACCAAGCGGTGGTGGGTGGGGCAGACGAGGGCTCCGTTGTCGAGGCTGGTGGGGCCGTTGGCGGTCCAGGGTCGGATGTGGTGGGCGTCGCAGTCACGGGGTTCGCGGTGACAGCCGGGGAACACACACCCTCGGTCACGGACCACGATGGCCTGCCGTAGATCACCGGCGAACAATCGGGTTGTCCGGCCCAGATCCAACAGTTGCGAGTCTGAGCCGAGGACCGCGGGGAGGATGTCCGCGTCACAGGCGAGGCGGCGGGCCTCACCGGAACTGATCCGGGTGTTGGAGGCGAGCAGCGTCGCTCCGCCGACACCGCGAAGCAGATCCTCGTAGTTGACGAGGACGACGACGCGCGGTCGGTCGCCACCATGCCGTGGTGCCTGACCACTGGCTGAGTACGCGTGGACGAGGGTCATCAACGCCTGCGCCCGCTTCGCCTCATACGACAGGGACGGCTCAGCCCAACTCCCGTCGTCGGTGCCGGTGCCGCTCTTGGCGATGGCGTCGACCACCGCGCGGAGCGCTTCACCATCAGCCGCCGGGAGCTTCCCCGCGATCGTCACGCAGCCGTCGCCGTCATCACGCAACCGGAGGTACTGGTTCTTGCGTGCCTCTCGCTCCTGCGCCTCCAACTGTGCGGCGTCGGCCTGCTCGGCGATCTCGGGGGCGATGACCTCGAGCAGATACCGCGCAATATCCCGCAGTCCCTTCGGCCCGTAGGTCTCGGCGAACCCGATCATTGTCTTCTCGGCCCGCTTGACCTGATCCGCATCGAGATCCGCGGGGAGCTTCTTCAACACGCCGACGATCGCCGCGGCCTGTTCCGCCGACACCGAGCCGGCGGCCATCGCGGTCAGGATCGCCGGGAACCGGCGATGCAACCCGCGTGCCAGTCCGGTCTCGCGGTAGGCGGCGTTCAGACTCGACGCGGTCCCATTCAACCAGGTCGCGGTGCCCAGGTTCGTGGTGTGCTGGGTGACTTGCCGTTCCTCCATCACCCCCAACAGCTGCAGCTTGATCGCCGCCACGACCGATTCGACGTGTTGGACGGTGAGCATCGTGGTCAGGCATTGGTCGTCCCCGAGCTGCCACAACCGGATCTCGGCGGGGTCGGCGACGGGACGCAACAGGCCCAGCGCGTCGACCAGGGCGTGGGCGACCGGATGGTCGACTCCTGCCGCTGGTGTCGTGCCCGTTGTCGTCATGGGAGCAACGCTAGAGCACACCACCGACAATCCACCGAGGCGGAATCATCAACCAGGTAATGCGAATCCCAACCACTCGCAGTCACCACGATCGGCTTGCGTGACCCCGCTCGACCCATCAAAGTGATCGCTCCGCTACTCGACACGCCGAGCAATGGGTTCCCTAGCGACCACTCGGCGCAGCCAGGCGCGCCTGCTCAGCAGGTGGCGCCAAGACCTTCGCCGCCGAAGATGTCCAACCGGCGTTGGTCGCTGACGCGCGCGGTGTCCATCGGGACGTAGTGCAGCTGGATCGCGCGGCGCCGGGTGCTGCTGCGATTCGCCGGCGTTCCGTGCTGCAGGAGGCCGTCGAAGAACAGCGCGCCGCCGGGCTCCAGCGGCACCATCGTGTCCCGTGCGCGGTCGATGTCGTCGTCGCACAACTGCCAGTCCCGACGGCGGAAGTGCGGTGCCGGCCCGTCGGCCTGGGTGCCGGGGATCACGTGCATGCAACCGTTGTCGGCAGTGGCCGCGTCGAGGGCGATCCAGACGCCGACGATCGGCGTGCCGGGCTCGAACGTGAAGTAGGCGTTGTCCTGGTGCCACGGCTTCTCCCGTCCCCCGCCTGGCGGCTTCAGCAACGCCATGTCCTGGATCATCGACACGTCGTCGCTGCCGCAGAGCGGACGGACGATCGAGAGGATGCGCTCGTCGGTCGCCAGTGCCTGCAGGCGAAGGTCCTCAGGCACCAGCCACATGAACTTGCGGACGAGGTCCATCCGATCCTCGCCGGTGGCGGTGTCGAGGCGACCCGCGGCCATCGCCTCGTACTGCACGTCGGCCTTGCCCGGATGGTCGAGCACGGCGGCGATGCCGGACAGGGTGTCGACAACGGCGCCCGGATCGAGCAGCTGCCGCACCGCCAGATAGCCGTCACGCGCGAAGGCCGCGACGTCCTCGGCCGTGACGTCGGCAGCCGAATCGACGTAGCGGGCCAGGTGATCGAAGCGGTAGAGGTCCGGTGGGTACCAGTCGGACGGGTCCGGGTCGAAGCGAACGGTCGGACTGCCGGTTGTCATCCGCCAACGGTAGGCACGTCGTCGTCGGCGAGGACCCCACCAGCCGGTTCACGGCCGGGGTCGGCCGTCATACCGCCAGCAGGACGTCCCGCAGCAGCCGCTCGACCTCGGCGGCGACGGCGGCCCGGCCCGGCGCCAGGTATTTGCGCGTGTCGACCGTCGCCGGATTCGCTTCGAGGTAAGCCCGAACCGCGCGGGTGAACGCGACGTTGAGACCGGTCGCCAGGTTGATCTTCGTCATCCCGGCCCGCACGGCGGCGCTCAGCTGGGCATCCGGCACACCCGACGAGCCGTGCAGCACCAACGGCACGGTCGTGATGGCACGGTGCTCGGCGATCAGCTCCAGGTCGACCGACGCCTCCTTGGTCGTCATCGCATGAGACGTGCCCACCGCCACCGCAAGTGCGTCGATCCCGGTGGCCTCGACGAAGGCGCGGCCGGCCGACGGCACCGTCCGCACTCCCGGCGCATGGACGCCGTCCTTGCCGCCGACTTCACCCAGCTCCGCTTCGACGAACACACCGGCCGCATGGCACTGCGCCACCACCTCCGACGTCGCCGCGACGTTCGCGTCGTAGGGCAGCTCCGACCCGTCGAACATCACCGACCCGACGCCGAACGCGACCGCCTCGGTCACCAGCGCACGGTCCTTGGCATGGTCGAGATGGACGGCCACCGCGACCGACGACGAGCGCGCGATCGCCAGCGTGGCAAGGGCGATCGGCGCCAGGGCACCGTGGTAGCGGACGGCGTTCTCACTGATCTGCAGGATCACCGGCGCACCGGCGGCTTCGGCGCCGGCGACGAGGGCTTCGGCGTGCTCGAGCTGGATCACGTTGAACGCGCCCACACCCCGGTGTGCGGTGAAGGCGGCGGCGACGATCTCACCGGTCGGGGTCAACGGCATGGGTGCGGCTCCTGTCGATCGGGCTCGACTGCTGGTTCAACGGTCACTGGTGTCGACCTCCTTCATCAGCATGCTGACGTCATCGGGATCGACCTCGCCGGCAACTGGCGCCAGCACGGCCGCCGCGGACACCGCGACCGCACGCCGGAGGAGCTCGACGACTCCGGCCCGGTCGGCCCACACAGCGGCCGGATCGTCGACGATCGCCAGCCCCCAGGCGAATGCGGCCAACGCGGCATCCCCTGCGCCGGTGGCGTTTCCCTCGAGTACCCGCGGCAACCGGCCGCGGACAGTGAACCGGGGTGTCAGCACACGAAGACCCTCGCTGCCGGCCGACACGGCCACGGCGCGGGCGCCGAGGCGCAGGAGCTCGCCGGCCCGGGCAGCGGGATCGGGCAGGTCAGGAAAAGCGGCCGCAAGCTCGGCGGTGTTGGGCTTGACCAGGTCGGGTTCGGCGACGCAGGCCGCGGCCAGGGCCGGGCCGGACGTGTCGACGATCACCGGGATGCCCAGGCCACCACCTGCCCGGGCTGCGACGACGAGCTGGGCATACGCGTCCACGCCTGCGCCGCGGGGCAGGCTGCCCGACATCGTCACAACCCGTGCCGTCGCACCCGCGCGGGTCACGCTCTCGAGCAGCGAGTGCCACTCCGCTCCGGACACGACCGGCCCCGGTTCGTTGAGCAACGTCGTCCGGCCGGACCGGGCGTCGACGACGGCCACCGTGCGCCGGGTGTCACCGGCGATCGGCGTCAGCGCCTCGCGCACCCCGCGATCGGCAAGCTGGGAACGCAGTTCGAGCCCGGCCCGGCCGCCCACCAGGCCGAGCACGAGGACGTCGGAACCCAGGTAGCGCAGCACATTCGCGGTGTTGACACCCTTGCCGCCGGGCCGGGACACGACGCCGGTCACGCGGTTCTCCGCGCCGACCTCGAGCTCGTCGACGGTGTAGGTGACGTCGAGCGCCGGGTTCGGCGTGACGGTGGCGATCGTCACCGCGGGGACGTCATGGGGTGACGATCCAGCTGCCGTGCCGCATGACGCCGGTGGCGAGGAGATCGGCGTCCAGGACGGTCAGGTCGGCGTGCCGGCCGGGCTCGATCACCCCGATGTCGTAGTGGCCGAGCACGGACGCCGGCGTGACCGAGGCCATCTGAACGGCGTCGTCGAGCGACAGGCCGACGTGGTCGACGACGAACTTGACCGCGGCCGCCATCGTCAGTGTGCTGCCGGCGATCGAGCCGTTGCCCGCGAGGCGGGCGACGCCGCCGCGGACTTCGACGGTCATGCTGCCCAGTCCGTAGTCGCCGTCACCCATACCGGCGGCCGCCATCGCGTCGGTGATGAGGACGCTGCGGCGGGTGCCCGCGTGGTCGACGGCGAACTCGATCATGCCCGGATGCAGGTGATGCCCGTCGGCGATCAGCTCGATGGTGACGCCCGGAGAGGACAGCAGCGCGGTGACCGCGCCGGGCGTCCGGTGGTGCATCGGCTTCATCCCGTTGAACAGGTGGGTGGCGACGGTGGCACCGGCTTCGACCGCCTCCAGCGTGCGCTCGTAACTGGCCGCGGTGTGCCCGACAGCGGCAATGGCTCCCGCATCGGCAATCAGGCGGACCGATTCGAGTCCGCCGGGCAGCTCAGGCGCAATCGTCAGCATGCTGATACGACCGTCACCGGCCTCGAGGAACCTGTTGATCTCGGCCGGGTCGGGATCGCGCAGGAGCGCCTCGTTGTGGGCGCCCTTGCACTCGCGGCTGATCCACGGGCCCTCCAGATGGAAGCCGGCGAACGTGCCGTCGTCGATCAGCGGTGAGAGTTCGCGTACCTGCAACTCGAGCATGTCGAGGTCTTCGGTCACGAGCGACGCGAGCGTCGTCGTGGTGCCCGCGCGCAAGTGGAACGCCCTCGCGGCCGCCGCGGCGTCCACGTCGGTGGTCGCGTAGGTGTGCCCACCGCCGCCGTGGGTGTGGATGTCGACGAATCCGGGGACGACGGTCGCCCCGCGCAGATCGAGCGTGTCCTCACCGGGATGCCGATGCGGCGACGCTGCACCCGTTCCGGTGACCAGGCCGCCCTCGATCCGGACCCAGGTCGAGCGCGCGTCGACTGTGCTCGAACCGGTGATCACCACGGCGTTGGTGAGAAGCGTCATGGAGCAACTCCATCATGCGCGTGCGCCGCCGCGATCAGGGCGGCACCGAGCGCGCCGGCCTGATCGCCCAGCTCGGCGGCGACGACCGTCGGACGGCGATGGAACGTCATCCGCGCGTGCAGACCGGACCGGACCGGACCGAGCAGCGCCTCGCCGGCCTGGGCCAGCCCGCCGCCGATGACGACGACCGACGGCCCCAGCACCGCGCAGGCCAGCAACAGGGCGGTGACGAGCGCCTCGACGGCGTCGTCCCACACCTCACGCGCAATCGGGTCGCCCGCTTCGAGGCGCGTGGCCACGTCGGCCGAACCGTCGACCGGGTCGCCACCGGCCTCGACGTAGTGCCGTGCCACCGCGGAGGCGGACGCGTAGCGCTCGAGGCACCCGGTCTGGCCGCAGGGGCACGGCTCACCGCCGGGCCGCACGATGACGTGCCCGAGCTCGCCGGCGTAGCCACCGGCCATCAACGCGCTGCCGTCGACGACGCAGCTCGCCGCGACGCCGGTGCCGAGCGGGACGAACAGCACGTTGTCGCCACCGCGTGCCGCTCCGAGCCGGGCCTCCGCGATTCCGCCGGCACGGACGTCGTGGCCGAGGCTGATCGCCAGCCCGCTCGAGGCTTCGAGGAGGGCCGCCAGCGGCAGGTCGCGGAAGCCGAGGTTGACCGCCGACCTGGCGATCCCCTCGACCTCGTCCACGATGCCGGGAACGACGACGCCGGCGCGTTCGGGTGCGGGCAGCCCGTGCCGCGTGGCGGCGTCGACGAGTTCGCTGATCGTGTCGTGCATGGCCGCCACGACGGCATCGACGCCATCGCTGACCGGGGTGGCGTTACGCGCGAGCGCGATGACCTCGGGGGTGCCCGGTCCGTCCGGCAGCAGGACGAGCAGGCCCTTCATCGACGTGCCGCCGACGTCGAGGCCGACGACGGGGCGCCGGGACGCGGCGACGGGGGCTGACACGGCTCGGGTCGGTCGGCGGGTCAGGCTGACGGGTCGAGGATGATCGAGCGGCTGAGGTTGCGCGGCAGGTCGGGGTCGAGCCCACGGGCGACCCCACGGGCGACCGCCAGCCGCTGGGCCCGGATGAGCTCGGCCTGGGCGTCACGGCCGGGCACGAAGACGACGAGCCCGCCCATGGCCTCGATCTCGGCGGGCAGCTCGGGCGGGTTCTCGCCGAGCAGCCAGACGACGCTGTTCTCGTCGGTGATGCTCATCGGGCCGTGCCGGTACTCCGTCGCCGGGTAGGACTCGGCCCACGACAGCGACGCCTCGCGCATCTTCAGCGCGGCCTCGTTCGCGAGGCCGATGCTCCAGCCGGTGGACAGGAACGTGTACTGGCTGCGGTCGAGCACGCCGTCGGGCAGGGGCTCGGTCACGGTGACCTCGGCCTGGGCGATGACCTCGGTGAGGTCCTCGCCGAGGTGGGCGCGCAGGAGCGCGAGCGTGGTGGTGGCGAAGCGGGTCTGCACGACCGACTGCTCGTCGGCGAAGTCGAGGACGATCACCGCGTCGGCGGCCTGCATGATCGGCGTGTTCGGGTCACCGGTGATGACGGTGGTGGGCACGGTGCCGCGGAGCTCCGCGAGGATCGCGAGCACCTCGGTGGTCGTACCCGATCGGGTGATCGCGACGACGCGGTCGTAGGTACGCCCGGTCGGCACCTCGGACGCGGTGAACGCGTCGGTCTCGCCCTGGCCGCTGCCCTCCCGGAGCCCGGCATAGGCCTGCGCGACGAACCAGGACGTGCCGCATCCGATGACGGCGACGCGCTCGCCCGGCGACGGCAGGCCACCGACGGTGGGCGCGAGTTCGACGGCCCGGCGCCAGCAGGCGGGTTGCGAGCCGATCTCCTCGTCGACGAACGACACAACGCCCTCCAGACACACGACCGGCGGCCACCGGAGCGCTCGGCCATTTGGGCCGGGGCGCTACTGAAGTGGTCGCCAGATCACATTTTGATGACACGGTGATGAAGTCCGGTGAAGTCCGTGACATTTGGAGCCTAGTCGCGCAATTCTGTTCCGACAAGGCATGCCACACGCAGTATCACGCAACAATGAGTGCACACCCAGACATGCAGGACCCAGCCCCGGGCGCCCCCGCCAAGACGGTCCGATCATGGCCGTTACCGTGAGCAGGAGGACCGATGAACCGCTACGAACGGCTGAACACGCTGCTCGACCTGCTCTCCGGTAAGGGAAGCATCGAGGTCGAGGACGCGGCAGTCCAGCTGAACGTGTCCGCCGCCACGATCAGACGCGACCTCGACCACCTCGCATCGCAGCAGATGCTCACCCGCACCCGCGGCGGCGCCGTTGCCCACAGCGTGTCCTACGACCTTCCGTTGCGCTACAAGTCCTCGCGCCAGACCTCACCCAAACGCCGCATCGGCGCCGCCGCCGCGGCGCTGGTCGACCGTGGTCAGGTCGCCGGGTTCACCGGCGGTACGACGACGACTGAGGTCGCGCGCGCACTCGTCACCCGCGCCGACCTTCAGCAGACCGACGGTGAGCCGGCCCTGACGGTCGTGACCAACGCCCTCAACATCGCGAACGAGCTCGCGGTCCGGCGCAACGTGAAGATCGTGCTGACCGGCGGGGTGGTGCGGCCGCAGTCCTACGAGCTGTTCGGCCCGTTGGCCGAGCGGGTGCTCTCGGTGGTCAAGATCGACATCACCTTCCTCGGGGTGGAAGGTCTGGACGAGCGTGAGGGGGCGTTCGCCACGCACGAGGGCGAGGCGAGCGTGGCGCGGCTGCTGGCGTCGCGGGCGCGGACCGTCGTCGTCGTGTCCGACTCGTCGAAGATCGGCCGGCAGGCGTTCGCCCAGATCTGGCCACTGGAGCGGGTCGACGTGCTCGTCACCGACACCGACGCGAGTGCGGAATCCCTGCGACCGTTCGAGGATGCCGGCGTGAAAGTGCTGCAGGTCTAGTAGCTGCTTGTCCTCCCCGATCCGGGCCGTGTCAAGATCGACACGTGTGGCGTCAAAGTCGTTGCGGGTCTGGTATCGGCGTCGTACGGTTGCGGTACACGTGAAAGGAGGTGGTCCGAAGAATGCATAGCTTCGGGACTCGTGAGGTGACGGTCGCCTGACCGTCGTTCCCTCAGGGCACGTCCTCCCAGGACCGCCCAGAACGGGATAGGCAGTGGATATTGACCGGCCGAGGTCAGTCGGGCAATCCAAGGCCGTCACCGCCCCTGCGGGCGCTGGAACCGTCCCAACCAGCACGCAGTCCGCAGGTCTCTTCGAAATGGACCGGCCGCCCCTTCGGGGGCGGCCCGTTCTGCGTTCCCCGGCCGCGTGTTGGCTCAGGGCTGAAGCCGGGTGCGCACCCAGCCGCCGACGTCATCGCGTCGGTACTCCACCCGGTCGTGCAGCCGCCCACGCCGGCCGGCCCAGAACTCCCACCGTTGCGGCACCACCCGCAAGCCGCCCCAGAACAGCGGCCGCGGGATCAGACCATCCGCGAACCGACGCTCGACCTCGCCGTAGGCGGCGTCCAACGCGGCCCGGCTCTCGGCCGGTTCGGACTGTGCACTCGCCCAGGCGCCCAGCTGGCTCTCCCTCGGACGGGAGGCGAAGTACGCGTCCGACTCCTCCGCCGACACCGATTCCACCGTCCCCTCGACCCGCACCTGCACACTCGCGAGGTGCCACCCGAACACCAGCGCTGCCAGCGGGTGGGCGGCGAGCTGGTGTCCCTTCGCCGAATCCAGGTTCGTGTAGAACACGAGACCGCGACCGTCCAGGCCCTTCAGCAGGACCGTTCGAGCCGCCGGCAGGCCGTGCTCGTCGACCGTCGCCAGCACCATCGCGTTCGGCTCGGGCAGTCCGGCGGCCTCCACGTCGGCGAACCAGGCGCGGAACTGCGTCACCGGATCGGGGTCGACCGTTGCCGGGTCGAGCGGCGGTGCGTCGTAGGCCACGCGCAACCCGGCCAGGTGGCCGGCCGCGGCTTGATCGGCGGGTGGAGTTGCGTCGGGTTCGCGGTTGCTGGGCACGTGTCCGAGCCTAGGCCGACGTGCTCGGCGTGCGTGCAAGAATGGCCAGCGGACAGCGCTGTCGCTCTTCGCCCCGATCCGGGGAACCCCTTCGACCGTTGGGACATCCATGGCCGACGCCACCGCAACCGCCGCCACGCCGATCGTGATTCCTGCCGATCTCAAACCGCTCGACGGCCGGTTCGGTTCGGGCCCGTCGAAGATCCGGCCCGAGGCCGTCGCAACACTCGCGCAGCTCGGTGGCTCACTCCTCGGGACCTCGCACCGGCAGAAGCCGGTGCGCGCCCTCGTCGGCCGCATCCGCGCCGGCCTGGCTGACCTGTTCGACCTCCCGGACGGCTACCAGGTCGTCCTCGGCAACGGCGGCAGCACGGCCTTCTGGGACATCGCCGCCTTCGGTCTCGTGCGGACGAAGTCCGCGCACGCGTCCTTCGGTGAGTTCTCCGCCAAGTTCGCGTCGGTCACCGCGGGCGCGCCCTGGCTGGACGAGCCGTCGGTGGTCGTCGGCCCGCCCGGGACGCTGCCCACGCTCACCGCGGTGTCCGGCGCCGACGTGTACGCGTGGCCGCACAACGAGACGTCGACCGGTGTGATGTCGCAGATCGCCCGCATCCCCGGTGCCGACGACGACGCGCTCGTCGTGATCGACGCGACGTCGGGCGCGGGTGGCCTGCCGGTCGACATCAGCCAGACCGACGTCTATTACTTCGCCCCGCAGAAGTCGTTCGCCTCCGACGGCGGGCTGTGGATCGCACTGATGTCACCGAAGGCCCTGGCGCGCGTGGCCGAGATCTCCGCGAGCGGCCGCTACATCCCGACGTTCTTCGACCTCCCCACCGCGATCGACAACTCGGGCAAGGACCAGACGTACAACACCCCGGCGTTGGCCACGCTGGTGCTGATGGCCGAGCAGATCGACTGGATGCTGGCCGGCGGCGGGCTCGACTTCACCGTCGCACGCACCACCGCGTCGAGCTCGCACTTGTATCAGTGGGCGCAGATGACGGGCTACACGACGCCGTACGTCGCGCAGGCGTCGGCCCGGTCACTGGTGGTCGCGACGATCGACTTCGACGACGCGATCGACCATGCCGAGCTGGCGAAAGTCCTTCGCAGCAACGGGATCGTCGACGTCGAGCCCTATCGCAAGCTCGGCCGCAACCAGCTACGGGTGGCGATGTTCCCGGCGGTCGACCCCGACGACGTCCAGCGGCTCACCGCCTCGATCGACTACGTCGTGGAGCGACTGGCCTGACCGACGAACTCGGCCAGGCCGTTACTCAGACCTCGACCCGCACGGTCACCGTGTGCCACCCGGTGGCGCCGTCGGGGAGCACATCGGCGCGATCGGCCTTCTGGGTGTAGCCGGTGACGTCGGTGGCCCGGCACTGCAGCACGTAGTCACCGGGGTTCGCGGCCTTCCACGTCCAGCGCCAGCGCACCCAGGTGTCCTTGAGCGGGTGGGCGGCGAGCGTCGCGCGCTGCCAGGGCTGATCCTCGCCGACCCTGACCTCGACGCCGGCGATGCCGGTGTGCTGGGCCCAGGCGACACCCGCGATCTCGACGTCGCCCGCCTTTGCGCCACCCGTGGGGGTGTCGATCCTCGACTCCGTCTTGATCGGGCCCTTCACACCCCACCCGCGCTTGGTCCAGTACGCCTCGAACCGGTCGAACTTCGTGACCTCGAGGTCGACCAGCCACTTGGTGGCCGACACGTAGCCGTAGAGGCCCGGCACGACCATGCGGACCGGGAACCCGTGCTCGATCGGCAGCGGTTGGCCGTTCATCCCGTACGCCAGCAGGGCGTTGCGGTCGTCGGTGAGCGCCTCGAGCGGGGTCCCGACGGTGAAGCCGTCGGCAGAGGTCTGCAGCACCGCGTCGGCGCCGGCCCGGACGCCGGCTTCCGTCAGGATCGGCGCGATCCGGGTGCCGCTCCACTGGGCGTTGCCGATCAGGTCGCCGCCGACCGGGTTGCTGACGCAGGTGAGCGTCACCCAGGCGAACGTGGGGTCGCGCTGGATGAGGTCGTCGAGGCTGAGGGTGAGTTCCTCCTCGACCATGCCGTGGATCTTGAGCTGCCAGGTCGACGGGTCGATCCGCGGGAGCGCCAGCGCGGTGTCGATCCGGTAGAAGGAGTCGTTGGGGATCGCCCAGGTCGTCGCGCCTCTGATGGCCGTGGCGAAATCGGTGCCCGCGGGTCCCGCCAGCGTTGCAGGCTGCGGCAGCCTGAGTGCCGCACGGGCAGCGGAGACCGCCTTGGCGGCGCCGAAGTCGATGCGGGAGACCGCACCGAGGATGGCGGACCCGGCGAGGGCGAGGGCAGCCGCGGAGATGAACCGGCGGCGTCCGTCGGGATCGAGCCGCTCGGCCGGCACGATGACGCCGTGGTCGAGGCGGGTCACCGCGTCCGCGGCACGACCGGCGAGCCAGTGGAGCACGAGCGCCGCCACGACGCCGGCGACGACGGACGGGATCAGGTCTGCGGGGGCGAAGTCGTTACGCGTGCTCGCGGCCCAGGCGCCGATGGCCGCGATCGCGAGCGCGAGCCAGGCGAAGCCGCGACGACGCACCGACAGGACTCCGACGATCCCGGACAGGACGAGAACCGCGAGGCCCATGCCGAGCGCGAGGACGAGCTTGTCGTTCGTCCCGAACGTCTTGGTGGCGAACTCCTTCAGCCACGTGGGGACGTGGTCGATGAAGACCCCGCCTACGACGACCAGCGGCGTCGCGATGGTGAACCCGAACGCCGCGACCACCTGCGCGCAGACGAGGCCGGCGAGTGCCGCGATCCAGCCGGCGACGGCGCCGAGCCACAGGTGACGACGCCGGACGCGGACATCTGTGCCGGTCATCGGAGCGCCGCCGCGACGAGAACGACGATGAGGAGCCCGACGAGAACGGCGGGGATGAGCCACCGGCGACGCGGGCCGGACAGTCCTGGCATGCCGACCACGCTAGCCCGCGATCGGTGAATCGGGCCGTCACGTACTCGAGCGGTAATCGGATTCAGCCCGAAACCGCCGCTATGTGGGCCCGCACGCCGGTGAGCAGGCCGGCGTCGCCGGTGATCTCGAGGCCGAGGTCGATGCCGCGCCAGAGCCACCACAACACGGCGTCGGGTGACCCGGCCAGCGTCACGTCCGCGCGCCCGGCAGGGCCCGTGGTGACCGTCAGCCGGCGCGGCCCCATGTCGAGCGTCCAGCTCGCGCCACCGGCCCGCACCTCGATCGTGCCGGTCAGCGGCGTCACGTCGGTGTCAACGGTGGGCACGGCCGCGAACAGCCCGAGGATCTCGTCGACGCCGTCGACGGCCAGCGCGTCCTCGATCGGTGTCCGTGCGCCGACCGCGCCCTCGGAGTCCTGCCGGTGGACGGCGGACTCGTGGGCCATCCGCCGATGCCAGAACCCGACCGACTGGTCGAAGGAAGCGAAGGTCCAGGCCGGATCGCCGGGTGAGCGGGAACCGAGCTCGTCGAGCAGCTGCGCGAGGGCGGAGTCGAACCAGGCGAACGGCTCGGGATCGGGGCCGGGCGGCGGCCACGGGTCGGGCGGGTGACCCAGCCGCAGCACCTCGACCTTGTGCATGTAGACGTCGCCCAGGTGCTCGAGCACGGTCAACGCCGTCCACCCGTCGAGGTCGGGCACCACCGAGTCGGGCGCGAGCTGCGCCGCGGCGCGCACGACTGCGGCATCGGCACGGACGTGCTTCAGGTACTGCTCGGGGGTCAGCCGGTGCTCGCTCATGCGGCGAACGTTAGGGCCGCCCGCCGACAGTCGGGTTAGTCAGCCAGTCACGTCAGGCGGGCACCCGACGGCCGACGCCACGATCGGCGGGCCGCGTCGACGGACGCGACGGGACCGGCGACGGCGCCGAGCGCGCGGTCATCGGCCGGATGGCCGGGCCGCGACGGGCAGCCGCGAGGTAGCGGTCACCACCGGTGAGAAGCCGGCGCAGCGATCCGTTGGCCACGCGTGCGGCCGGGGTGGCGAGCTCTTCTCGGCGGGTCTCGTAGCCGGGTTCGGTAAACACGTGCACGTGCGGGCGGGGCAGCACGTGCGCACGCAGGACCAGGCCGCGGGCGTGGGCGAGCAGCAGCGTGGCGATGACCACCCCGACGAGGCAGACACCGCCGCCGACGAGGAGCGTCCAGCGGGCGCCGAACTCCTGCCCGATCCACCCGATGATCGGTGACCCGATCGGCGTCGAGCCCTGGACGACCATCAGGTAGACGGCCATCACCCGGCCACGCATCGCAGGCGCGACTGTGAGCTGCATCGTGGCGTTGGCGGCCGTGAGCAGCGTGAGCGAGGCGAACCCGAGCAGCGGCAGGATCAGCGCAAAGGTCAGGTAGGAGGGCATCAGGCCGGAGACGAGCTCGACGATGCCGAAGGCGACCGCCGACAACACGATCAGCCGGCCGCGAGGCATGCCACGACGGGCCGCGAGCAGGGCACCGGCGAGCGAGCCGATCGCGACGATGGACCCGAGGATTCCGTACTCCGCCGCCCCCTTGCCGAACACCTGCGTTGCCATCAGCGCGCTCGTCATCTGGAAGTTGAGGCCGAACGCACCGACGATGCCGGCGATGGCGAGGACGAGCAGCAGCTGCGGGCGGTGCCGCAGATAGCGCAGGCCGTCGCCGAACATGCCCTTCGTCCGCTCGACCTTCGCAGGCGTGCGCAGCTGGTCGTCGTGGATGAACCGCAGCGCGATGAACGTGCCCGCGTAGGTGACCGCGTTCGCCAGGATGGTGATGCCGGTGCCGAGCGAGACGATCATCAGCCCGGCGAGACCGGGCCCGACCAGGCGAGCCGCGTTGAACGACGCCGAGTTCAGCCCGATCGCGTTGGCGAGCTGGTCCTTGCCGACCATCTCGACGACGAAGGACTGACGGGCGGGAGCGTCGAGGGCGCCGACCACACCGAACAGGAAGGCGAGCACATAGACCTGCCACACCTGCACGGAGTTCGTGATGGTGAGGAGACCGAGGATCGACGCGAGCAGCCCCATCGACACCTGGGTGATCTGCAGGATGCGCTTCTTCGGGAACCGGTCGGCGATGATGCCGCCGACGGGCGAGAGCAGGAGGAACGGCAGGAACTGCAGGCCGGTGGTGATACCCAGCCCGGCGGCGCCACCGCCGATCTCGAGCACCAGCCAGTCCTGGGCCACGCGTTGAACCCATGAACCCACGTTG
The DNA here is from genome assembly GCA_036786375.1 of Actinopolymorphaceae bacterium. Lineage (GTDB taxonomy): Bacteria > Actinomycetota > Actinomycetes > Propionibacteriales > DAIQRJ01 > DAIQRJ01. The sequence continues at coordinate 139,276 of DAIQRJ010000004.1, read as the reverse complement.
GACACAGCGCCGCCGGTGAAGTAAAGGCGGTACGTGCGATTTCCCAGGGCCGCGAATGTCGCGCTCACTGGGCAGCCAGCCAATCTGCGCCCGGGGCCCGTCCCGGATCGCCATCGTCGATGTTCAGAATTGTCGTCTTGTCGATCTGGCGCCGGCGCACCCGAGGGGGAATCGGGGCGCAGCCTGCGCGCGCGTGGTTCCGGCGTCGACGCCGAGACTGTGGGTGTGCCGCGTCGCTGCGGCACACTCACCACCATAAGTCATTACCTAGGCTAACGACAAGGCAACCGGTTGCATTCCGCGTGTCGTCGAACCGACAGCGATAGACGTCATCGCAGAACTGTCAACCCTGGTTCAAGAAACGCCGAACACGGCGCGGATCGGGCTGATGGCGAAGTACGCGACGAACAGAACCGTGACGATCCACAACAGGAGATGGATGCTGCGCGCCCTGCCCTGCGCGACCTTGATCACGACCCACGAGATGAAGCCCGCGCCGATGCCCGCGGTGATCGAGTAGGTGAACGGCATCAGCACGATCGTGAGGAACGCGGGGATCGCGATGTCGTACCGATCCCAGTTCAGGTTCTTGACCTGGGTCATCATCAGGAAGCCGACCACGACCAGCGCCGGAGTCGCGGCCTCGTACGGGATCACCCCGACGAGCGGTGTGAGGAATGTCGCCAGCAGGAAGCAGATACCGGTGACGACGCTGGCCAACCCGGTGCGTGCGCCCTCTCCCACTCCGGCGGCGGATTCGATGTAGGACGTGTTGGACGACACCGATCCGATGCCGCCGGCGGCTGCGGCGACCGAGTCGACGATGAGGATGCGCTGGGCGTTGATCGGGGTGCCGTCGGCGTCGAGCAGGCCGGCCTCGGCGCCGATCGCCGTCATCGTGCCCATCGTGTCGAAGAAGTCGGCGAGCAACAGGGTGAACACGATCAGGACGGCGGCGATCACACCGACGTTCTTCGCGGTGAACGCACCGAACAGGCTGAAGTGGCCGAACAGCGAGAAATCCGGGGTGCTGATCACGGACTTGGGCCAGGACGGGATGTTCAGGCCCCAGCCGTGCGGGTCGTCGCTCTGCGAGCCGACCTTCGCGATCGACTGCACGATGATCGCCAGGATGGTGGCGCCGACGATCCCGATCAGGATCGCGCCTTTCACCTTCTTCACCAGCAGCACGATGATCGCGAGCAGGCCGATCACGAACACCAGCGCGGGCCAGCCCGGGATCGGGTCGATCGAGGACGTGCCCAGCTGGATCGGCGGCGCCGGGACCCCAGTGGTGCGCACGAGGCCGCCGTCGACGAAGCCGATCAGCGCGATGAACAGCCCGATGCCGACGCTGATGGCCGTCTTGATCTCGCGCGGCACGGCCTCGAAGACCGCCTTTTCGGAACCCGGTCAGGACGAGGATCAGGATCACGACGCCTTCGAGCACCACCAGGCCCATCGCGTCCGCGAACGTCATCTGGCTGATCAGCGAGATGCCGACGATCGCGTTGAGCCCGAGGCCGGCGGCCAGCGCTATCGGGAAGTTGGCGAACAAGCCCATGCCGATGGTCAGCACGCCCGCGACCAGGGCCGTCATCGCGGCCACCTTGGCGGTGTCCGGGGTGGTGCCGCCGCCGATGTAGTGCCCGCTGATGTCGGGCCTGGTGTTGAGGATGAACGAGTTCAACACCACGATGTAGGCCATCGCGAAGAAGGTGACGAGGCCGCCCCGGACCTCGCGGCCGAGCGTCGAGCCGCGCTGGGAGATCTTGAAGAAATGGTCGAGCCCGGAGGTACCGGAGGTGGGCGCGGGCGCAGTGCTGGTGCGGGAGCTCATGGCAGTCCTCGGGGTCGTGGCAACGTCAACGCGGCCAACGGAGTGCGAGAGCAGCGACGATGCTGCCGGGCGGTGCGCGGCACCAGCATGTCAGCGCGACCGGGCCCGGTCGAGAGTGACCCGCACTAGGCTGCGCGCGTGAGTCCCTCGCGTCGTCCGGTCCTGCGCAACGCCGAAGTCGAGCCACTCGACCTCGACGGCGTCAACAGCGTAATCGTCGGCAGTGCCGTTTGGGTGCTCGCCCTTGTCTTCGTGCTCGTCCGCTACAGCCACCTGCAGGACACCGGCCGAGGTTGGTGGCTCTACAGCGTTCTCGCGGGGCTCGCCCTCGGCGTGGTCGGGTTCGTCTACTGCATCCGACGGCGCTCGCGCGTGCGCCGGGGCCTGTCGGCCGACCCGACCGAAGGACTGCTGCGGCGCAACTCGCCCAGCTAGAGATCCGGCCGGTCGGAGATCAGGCCGGTCAGACGTCCCAAGCGACGGTCTCGAGCGCCGAGCCGGGGTTGACGTTGTTGTCATTGCTGAGGCCCGCGCCGCTCAGAGCCGCGGACGCGCCCTCGCTGTGCGCGCCGCAGCCGTGATCGAGTGACACCACCGCGCCGTCGCGTGGCGCCTGGGCGTTGGCACAGACGCCGAACATCCCGCTGAGCGGGCCGCGCAGGAGCACGAGGAAGCCGCACGTCGCGCAACGTCCCGGCGCCGCCTGGGCCATCGGAGTGCTCGGGCCGGCGTCGCCGTCGTACCAACGGTCGGAGGCGTCGTCACGGCCGATCGTCGAGAGGACTCGGGCACGGCCGAGGCCGAGTTCGGCGACGACGTCGGACAGATCGGGCTCGTCGCTGCCGTCGAGAGCACCGTCGGCGCCGGTGTAGCCCGGCAGCAGCCGCTCGTCGTCGGGCATCGACGGGAGCAGATCGCCGGGGCCGAGGTCGTCGCCGGTGACGCGCTCGCTCCAGGGGACCCATACCGGTGCCACGACGGACTCCGGGCCGGGCAGCAGCACGACCTCGTCGACCGTGACCGCCTTCGCGCGCGACGCCCGGGCGACGGTGACCGCCCAGCGCCAGCCGTCGTAGCCGGGCTGCAACGCCGCGAACAGATGGGTGACGACGCGCTCGTCGTCGACCAGGTGACCGAGGTGGTCACCGACCGACGCGGCGCCGACGTCCTCGATGATGGTGGTCCGGGCGAGGTCGTCAGCGAAGACGCACGCGGGATCGGCTTTCAGGGTACGGGGACTCATGGCGCCGCCATTGTCGCATCCGCCCCGACGGCCCCTGCACCACCGACCCGATCGCCCCGCCGCCACGGCGATCCCGGCGATCACGACCGCGACACCGAGATCGACCGGCGACACCGACCATGTGACCGCGAGGATCACCACCGCCTGCACCGCGCCCACCACCGCCAGGACCGGTCGGCGGAGCAGCGCCCGCGCAGATCGCTCCGAGCACCACCAGGAACACCGTCACCGGGATCGTCACGGCGAACCCGGCCGTCCGCGCGGACATGTGCTCGTGCCCTCGAAGTACGCGAGCGCCACCTCGAGGCCGGCGCCGAGCCCGGCCAGCGACGCGAACAGGAAGTCGTGCGCGTATCCCCAGGCCGAACACCGACCTCGTGTCGGGCTCCAGGAGATCGGCGTACGGCCTGTCGAAGTACGTCCACCAGCACGAGAAGAACAGGACGAGGCTGCCGAACGCGAGCAGCAGAACCTGGCCGGAGACACCGTGCTCGGCGATCGCACCCTGCACCGCGCTGACCGAACCGAGGACCGCCTCGCCGAGGACGATCAGGGTGAACAGGCCGTACCGCTCGGCGATGTGCTCGCGATGGTGACCGCTGTGAAGTCCTGCCGCTCCATCGTGGCGGGCACCACGGCGGCGATCACCAGGACACCGGCGATCTGGACGAACGTCAGCAGCCGGTAGCGGATGTCGTCGGTGTCGTAGGCCGAGGGTAACCAGGTGAAGTTCATCCACGCCCACCAGATGGCGAAGAAGACGGTCAGGTAGCAGATGAGCCCCCGTTCCGACGTGACCGTCGGCCACGAAATGGTGCAGTTCGTCGGCGGCCGAGGACACGGCCACCACGAAGCAGAGGCCGAACAGCAGCTCGAGCGGGGTGGAGGCGCGGCCGGCCTGGTCACGGTCGCGGCCCACCATCGGGCGGCGCCAGGGACGCGCGGTCGACGCGAGTCGCTGCCACATCCCGACCTTCAGCGGCGCCGCGCGACCGATGCCGCGGTGGACGAGGCCACACCCTAACGATCGGCGCGCGACCGGCGGAGCCGAGTCGTGTCGATGTCGGTGCCGACGGGGCAAGATGAGAGTGATGTCCATCGACCCGCCGCCGGCCGACCCCGGCACACTTGAGCCGACCGACCCGACCGACCCGTCCGGGGAGTCGCCCGCGGCCGGGGAGTCGGCTGCGGCCGCGGAGGACCGGGCCGCTGCCTGGCGCCGGCGTGCCGCTCAAGCGCGGACGACGACCCTGCGTGCGTCGTCGGTGCTCGAGCGGGCCGGCCGGACCGGTGCGAGCCGCGTCCAGGCACTGACCGAGGCCCAGGGCATGGGTGAGAGCGGTTTGTCGCGGCAGTTCGCCCTGCACGCGTTCAACGCGGGCGGCGACGCGGCGATGGCGGTCGGGCTGGCTGGAACGCTGTTCTTCCAGGTGCCCTCCGGGGAGGCCCGCGGGCGGGTCGCACTCCTTCTGCTGCTGACGATGGCGCCGTTCGTCCTCGTCGCTCCGCTGCTCGGGCCGTTCCTCGACCGGTTCCGCGGCGGCCGCCGGTGGGCGATCGGCACGACCATGGCGGCCCGCGCCTTCTTCTGCTGGGTACTCGCCGGCGCCGTCGTCACCGGCTCACCCTGGCTGTACCCGGTCGCGTTCGGCTGCCTGGTCGCGTCCAAGGCGTACGGCCTGGCGCGCGCCGCATCGATCCCGCGCCTGCTGCCACCCCAGATCGCGCTCGTCACCGCCAATTCGCGGATCTCCCTCGCCGGCGTGGTCGGCGCAGCCGTCTCGGGTGGCATCGCGGCGGTGCTGTCCCGGATGGGGGCGGAGTGGTCGCTCCGTTGGGCCTTCCTCGTGTTCGTGTCCGCGACGATCCTGGCCATCCGGCTACCCGCTCGCATCGACTCGTCCGAGGGCGAGGTCGGCGGCTCGCTGCTGCCCGGCTTCATGGGCAGGAGCCGTCGACGGCTACCCGTCCGCGTCGCCCAAGCCTTGCAGATCAACACAGGTATCCGGGCGTTTGCCGGCTTCCTGCTGATGTTCCTGGCGTTCATGCTTCGTGAGCGTCCGTTCCCCGGCATCTCGCACGCGCTGATGTTCGCGCTCGTGGGTGTGGCTGCGGGTGCGGGCAGCCTGACCGGGACCGGGCTCGGCGCGCTGCTCAAGGCCCGTCCCCCCATGCTCGTGGTGCGCGCGGTGCTCGGTGTGGCGATCGCCGGCGCACTGCTGGCCGCCGTGTTCTTCGGTCCGTGGCTGATCGTCGCCGTGGCGTTCCTGGCCAGCCTCTGCCAGCAGCTCGCCAAGCTCTCGCTCGACGCGCTGATCCAGGCGGAGGTCGAGGAGAACTGGCGGACCAACGTGTTCGCGCGCTCGGAGACGCTGCTGCAGACCGGCTGGGTGCTCGCCGGCGTCTTCGGCATCGTCCTGCCGTTGTGGCCCTGGCTCGGCTTCAGCGGCGCCGCGCTCTGGCTGACCGCGATCGCCGGGTGGCAGGTGACCGACGGCATCCGCCGCCGTCACCGGGTCGTGGCCACTGCGACGACCTAGTCCCGAGACATGGCTAGTTCTTGGACATGTCCAATTCGTCGGCGACCGCGCGCATGACGGCGGCCATCTTCTCCGCGGACTTTGGCTCAGGCTGGCGCTCACGCCGATAGGAGTTCTGCAGCGAGTCGAGGAGCTTGATCAGGTCCTCGACGATGACCACCATCTCCTCCGGCTTCTTGCGCCGGGCCTTGACGACGCTCGCCGGGGCGTCGATGACGCGGACCGACAACGCCTGGTCGCCCTTGCGTCCGGCGATGACACCGAACTCGACCTTCTGCCCCTTGCGCAGGGTGGTCACGTCGGAGGGCAGCGCCGAGGAGCGGACGAAGACCTCGCCACCGTCCTCGTCCTTCGTGAGGAGGCCGAAGCCCTTCTCCGTGTCGTACCACTTGACCTTGCCGACAGGCACGCTGACCTCTTCGCTGGGTTCTGACGTTGCAGACTGAGCTGACGTCGGGCGAGGACGCCCGGCGGGAGTGTGACGGTGGGGAGCCTAAACGGGTGCGGCACGCGAGCCAAGCCCGTTAACGCGCGACCAGGGCCTCGTTCATCGATCCGGACCGGAACCCGCGACGATCGACCTCGACCTCGGCGAAGCCGGCCGCCCGGACGGCGTCGGCCACGGCCGGCAGATCCGATGCCGCGCCCGCGAACTCGGCGTCCACCTCGACACACGCCCGCTCGCCCAGATCACGCACCCGCAGGTTGCGCACATCCAGGCCGGCCTCGGCGAACACGAGCCGCAGGTCCGCCTCGGCGCGCTCGACCCGGGCCAGCCGGACCGGGGTGATCGCGATGCCGTAGGCGACCCGGCTGGACAGGCACGCCGCCGCCGGCTTGTCCCAGGTGGGCAGGTTCCAGGCTCGGGAGAGGTCGCGGACGTTCTGCTTGGTCATGCCGGCCTCGCGGAGCGGGCTGACCGCGCCGCGTTCGATCGCCGCGCGGATGCCCGGCCGGAAACCCGCGATCGCGTCGTCGGCGTTGGTCCCGGTGGCAACATGGGCGAGCCCGAACTCGAGCGCGACGGGGGTCAGCACGTCGAGAAGCTCGGCTTTACAGAAGTAGCAGCGGTCGCCGTCGTTGGCGCGGTAGCCGTCCCGGCTCATCTCGTCGGTGCGCGGCCAGACGTGCCGGACGCCAAGACCCGACGTGAACGCCTCCGCCGGCCCCTTCTCGGCGTCCGGCAGCGAGGCCGAGACCGCGGTGGCGGCGGCGACGTTGTCGACGCCGAGTGTCCGCACAGCGGCGGCGAGGAGCAGGGCCGAGTCGGCACCGCCGGAGAAAGCGACCAGCACGGAGCCCAGACCGGCGAGCTCCCGGTCGAGACGATCGGCGACGAGGGCGAGATCAGACGGCAGCGCGGCATCCACGGTGACGACTCTAGGCTTGGCGTCGTGACCCTGACAGCCGACCCAGCCGACCAGCGCGAGCAGACCGAGCCGGCCGGGCTTCGATGCGCCCCCGCGTATCTGGCGTCCGGGCTCCCGATCATCGGCAGCGCACCGTCGGAGATGACCGGCTGGATCCTGCTCGAGCATCCGGGACCATGGCCCAAGAAGGGTCTCCCGCACGACATCGACGCCGACCTGCGCAGCTGGCTCGAGGCACGTCCCGAGCGGGTCCAGCTGATCCACCGGGTCGAGCGACGAAGCGTGCGGACGACGCGGCGGGTCTACGTGTCGGCGGGCTTCGACGTCCTCGCGACCATCGAGCTCCCGTCGCTCGACGACCTCGGCCGGCATCTCGGCGCTATCGAGGCGGCGCATGACGCGACTGCCGTCGGGGTTCCGACGATCCCCGACGGCTTCGAGATCGTGGCGCAGGCCCCGCTGCTGGTCTGCACCCAGGGACGTCGCGACATCTGCTGCGCGCAGTGGGGCCGCCCGGCGGCGATCGCTCTCGTCGAGGCATTCGGGAGCGGTCGGGTGTGGGAGACCAACCACCTCGGCGGGCACCGGTTCGCCGCGAACCTCGTCGTCCCGCCGGGCGCGTTCTACCACGGCCAGATCGAGCCGGACCGGATCGTCGACCTCGCGCACGACCTGCTGGCGGGACGTCTGCCGCTCAAGACGCTGCGTGGCCGGTCCGGGATCCCGGCCGCCGCCCAGGCGGCCGAGTACTTCGTGCGTCGCGACCTCGGCCTGACCGGCATCGACGACGTCGCCGGAGTGGCGCCGGTGGATTCCGCCGAGCACGGCGACCCGATCACGTCGGCCTGGCAGGTGTCCACAGCTGCGGGCACGTCGAGGGCCGTGCGGATCCGCCGGGACGACGGACCCATGCTCCCGTCGTCGTGCGGCGCGGACCCGGAGCCGCAGGCCCGGTACGACCTTCTCGACTTTCAGACGGCGTGACCGGCGGCTAGCTCAGACTCGCACGCACGGACGGGCCGGGACCCGTGCGGATCCCGGCCCGTCCGTGCTACTCCGTCGGTGCTACCCGGTCACTGCAGCTCCGTCAGTGGCGTTCGGCCGTCAGGAACGTCGTGCCCTTCGGGGTGCCACGCCCGGTGATGTCGTCGTAGCCGTGGCGGCTCGCCTGGGTGTCACCGGTCTCGAAGGTCCCGGTGTAGCTGGCTGCGACGCTGGCGAAGTGCAGCGGCACCTTCGGGGTGACGTCGGTGAACGCGCCCTTCCTCATCGAATAGAGCAGCGGGTTGGCGAAGCCGATCGGAAACGATCGGTTCTGTTCGGCGACCGCCTGGATGCCGGCGATCAGCGGGCACGCGAGGCTGGTGCCCCCGATCTCGCCCTCCGTATAGGCACCGTCGACCGTGATGCCGTAGAAGAAGCCGGTGTAGGGGTCGGCGTCGGCGGAGATGTCCGGCACCACCCGCATCAGCGTTCCGCCCCGATTGGCGAGCGACCTCGGGACCACCCCGCGCTGGTAGTACGGCTGGGTGAACAGCGTGCTCACCCCGCCGCCGGCACCGAACTCGAAGTCACCGGGGAGCGGACTCTCGTACTGCGCCTTGTTGCCGCTGTAGTCGATGAAGTCGAGCGACGTCTCCCAGCCCGTCGTGCGCACGACCTTGCCGCTCTTCCCGACCAGCTCACTGGTACCGCCCACGGCGGTGACCATCGAGTCGGAGGACGAGTAGTCGGGCTGCGGGCTGAGTCCGTTGATGACGTTGTCACCGTCGTCGCCGGAGGAGAAGTAGAAGCCGATGCCCTCGACCGCCGCCTGCACGAACATCGCGTGCTCCAGCGCGACCAAATCAGCCGGGACGGCCTCGCCCTGATTGCCGTAGGAGTTGCTGACGATGTCGGCCGTGTGGTTCTGGACGACGTAATTGATCGCGTCGTCGATGCCGGTGTCACAGTTCTGCGCGCCGATGTAGTGGATGTTCGCGCCAGGAGCCATCCCGTGCACGGCCTCGACGTCGAGCGCCTCCTCACCGTTCCAACCGGCCTCGCCGCCGCACTCCTCCTGGAGGTTGAACGGCTTGAACGTCGTCTCGGTGTACTGGCCGGCCGCGAGTGTCGGCTCGCCCTTGGACGTCGCGTAGGTGTTGGCGTCGGAGAGCATCGTCGGGTTCGCGTACGCGTCGATGATCGCGACTGTCACGCCGTGGCCGTCGTTGCCCTTGGCCACCGTCTTGGCGGTGCCGTAGATCGCGCGCAGCTGGGCCGGTGAATAGCCGCAGATGTAGGTGTTGACCCTCGTCTTGCCGCCGATCTTCGGCACCGTCTGCTGGTACTGGCCCCAGTACGTCGAGCACTGGGATGCCGGCGGCCTGGCGACGGTGGGTGACGTCTTCGCGGCGGTCTTCTCCGGCAGCACGCTGCGGTGCAGCGGAGCACGGTAAGCGGGCTTCTGCGACAACCCGGTGACGGTCGAGACGTCGGCACGGATGGCGGCCGGCACGGTGACCGGCGTCGCCGGCGCGCGCAACGTCCTGCCCTTGTAGGTGTAGGTACGCAACGTGGTGCCGAAGGCCTTGTTCAGCTGCGCCACGGAGCCGGTGGCGTCGATCCAGAGGTTGCCGCCGGCAACGCCGGTGACCTTGATGCCCTGGCCGGTCAGATAGCTCGAGACCCGCTTCACTCTCGCCACGGTCGGTGCGTAGCGCGCGGTGAAGCTCCTCGGCGACAGGTAATGGCCATAGGTCGGACTGGACGGGTCGCTCACACCCTTGGCCATTGCTTCGGCAGCCGCCGGGTCACGGAGCTGGACGCCCACGCGGATGGAGACGGACTCCTTGCCGGACACGGTGCCGACCGCCCGGGCCGACGTGGGCCCAGCCGGGTTGGACGTCGGGCACGACGGCGCGGCCGCCGCTGGCCGCCGCGTCGGCATTGGCGCTCAGGAAGAACGCTCCCAGAGCGGTGGCGCCGATGACGGCTACCACGGCTCGGGCTCGCTGGTATCGCATGCGGGTTCCTTTCCGTGACCGGGCCGAGGTGGCCGGTCGTTGCAGAGCCTGGCTATCAGAGTTGTCACCCGTTGTCACGGGTCGACAGTCGACCAGCTGCCGGCCGTCGGCCGGCACGCCGGGTGGCGGATAGCGTTGACCCGATGACCATCGACGAGAGCGCGACGCTGGCGCAGACGCTGCGGGGCTGGGCCGACGCAGTCCTGGCCGAACTGCTGCGCGCACGCCCCGATCTCGTCACACCGGTCCCGGTCGACATCTCCGGGCTTGCCGACCGTGCCTGCACGCGCGCGTCGGTCGCCCGCGCGCTCGACCGGCTCGACCGCGCCCAGCTGACGGCCCTGGCCGCGTCCACCCTGCTGGCCCGTCCAAGGTCGGCGGAGGCGGTGGCGCACGCGGCCGGGATGGACGGCGCCCGCTCGGCAGGCGCGCAGGCGACCTTCGGACGCCTTCGTTCGCTCGGGCTGCTGTGGGGCGTGGACGACGACCTGCAGGTGCCGGCCGCCTGCCAGCCGCTGCTCGGGCCGACCGTCGGCCTTGGCCGCGCCGTGCATGAACTCCTGTTCGAGTACGCGCCGCGGCGGCTGACACAGCTCGCCGCCGACATCGGCGCGGACCTCGGCGCCGACCCACCCAACGACGCCCGCACGCTGGTGTCGGCGGTGACCGCCGAGCTCACTCGGCCGGGCCGGATCGCCGAGCTGCTGGCGGAGGCTGGTCCCAACGCCGTCGCCGCCGCCCGCCAGCTCGCCGGTGCCGCGGGTGCGATCGGTCGCCTGCCGGAGCCTGATCGCCAGCCGACCGCCGCGACCGCACGCACCGGGCTGGACACGCTGCTCGCCCGTGGGCTGCTCGTCGCAACCGGCACGCACACCGTCGTCCTGCCCGGCGAGGTCGGTTGGGTTCTGCGCGACGAACGGATGGTCGGCGACGCGGCGGTGCTCGTCGAACCGGAGATCCACGGCCCGTCGAGGTCCCCGGCCATCGTCGACAGCGCCGCCTCCGGGGCAGCTCTCGAAGTGGTTGCGCGGGTCGAGCACCTGCTCGAGATCTGGAGCCGGACGCCGGCGGTGTCGTTGCGGGGCGGTGGCGTGGGGGTCCGCGAGCTGCGCCGGACCGCCGCCGAACTCGACGTCGAGGACCGGCTGGCGGCGCTGCTGATGGAGATCACCGCGGCGGCCGGACTGGTCGCGGAGTCCGACGACGACGATGCCGAGTGGCTGCCGACGCTGGATGCGGATGCCTGGCTCGGACAGTCGCTCGCCGCCCGCTGGGCCGTCCTCGCATCGGCGTGGCTGACGACGCCGCGGACCGCTTCGCTCGCTGGTACCCGGGACGACCGCGGGCGGACACGGGCCGCGCTGTCGGTCGAGACCGAGCGTCCCGCCTCCCCCGACCTGCGTCGGACCGTGCTCTCGATCGTCGCCTCGCTCGAGCCCGGCCGATGCCCCGACGTCGAGGACGTCGCCGGGTACCTCGGCTGGCTACGGCCGCGGCGGATGGGCACCGAGCAGGCCCGTGCCGCCGCTGTGACGGCACTGGCCGAGGCGGGGCAGCTCGGCGTGCTCGGGCTCGGAGGCATGTCCAGCGCGGGCCGCGCCCTGCTGGGCGGCGGCGACCCGGCGAAGGTGATGGCGCGGCTGCTGCCCGACGCCGCCTCGACGGTCATGCTGCAGGGCGACCTGACCGCGATCGCGCCAGGACCACTCGACCCGGCGCTCGGGCGCACGTTGCGGATGATCGCCGACGTCGAGTCCCGCGGCTCGGCCACCACGTACCGGTTCACCCCCGAGTCGGTCCGACGCGGGCTCGACGCCGGCCTGGCGGCGTCGGAGATCGTCACATTCCTGCAGCAGCACAGCACCACGCCCGTACCGCAGCCGCTGACCTACCTGGTGACCGACACCGCGCGCCGGCACGGGACGCTGCGGCTGGGCCGGGCCGGTACCTACGTACGCAGTGAGGATCCGGCCGACATCGCCACGATCCTGGCCGATCCCCGCGCGCATCACCTGGGCCTGCGCCCGCTGGCCGACACCGTCGCGCTCTCGCCGTACCCGCCGGAGGTCGTGCTGGACGGGCTCCGCGAACTCGGGCTCGCACCGGTCGCCGAGGGCAGCGACGGGGCACTGCTCAACACGACCGAACCACGCGTCCGGCGGGCGCCGCGAGTGTCGTCCCGGTCGGCGTTCCGGCTCGAGGCACGCGACGTCGACCAGGCCGTCCGTGCACTCCGCGCCGGCGACGCGGCCAGGTCCGCGCGACCGGAAACCGGCTCGGGCAACCTCGGGCGGGCCGGCTCACCGGCGATTGTCGACTCGCTCGCCGCCGCGATCCGCGACCGGGCGCCCGTCTGGCTCGGCTACCTCGACCGGCTCGGCGCCGCACACGACCGCGTGGTGACGCCGCTGCGGATCGAGGGCGGTCAGCTGGCCGCATTCGACAGCGTCCGCAAGGCACCCGCGGAGTTCTCCCTCCACCGCATCACCGGCGTCGCCCGCGTCGAGCACCCGGTCTGAGCCGGCTGGTGTGAGCCGGCTGCCTGCGAACCGCTACTCCGGCAGCGTCGGTTCGCTCATCCGGAACCTCAGGATCACCGCGCCCCTCGACCCGCTGACGCTCCGGCTCGAAGTCGAACGACATGTCCTCGCCCCCACCGCTGAGCACCATCGCCGCGAAGGCCGCCCGCCCGCCGCGTGCGATCGGCATCATCGACTCGACGTCGGTGCCGTCGTCGCGGCGAGCCGGGCCTCGCGATAGGCGGGATGGTCGTGCCGCAACCGCCAGTACGGACTGCCGACCTCGCCGAGCTCGATGGCGTTCGCGCCGAGCACGAGGTCGGACAACACCGCGAAGTCGTGCAACGTCAGATGCGTCGACAGGTGGCTCGAATAGCCGCGCACCTTCCCGCCCTTCGAGCCGCCGAACTCCGGGTGGACGGCGAACCCGTCGGTCGACCGACGCTCGATCGCCGCCTCGAACCGATCCACCAGCGTCCCGAGCTCGCCGGCCCGCTGCTCGAGTTCGCGGAGAACCACCGCCCGGTCGGTCCCGCGGGACCGGACGCTGAGGTGCAGGTCGACGAGATCCGACTCGACCTCCACGCTCGCCTCGCCGCGCACCGTCACCACCGGACCGTCGGCTCCAGCCGCCCCGCCCGGGTGTATCTGCACCGTCTGACCGTCGTCGCTCATCGCATGTCCTTTTCATCGGCTGGTCTCTCATCGGTTGGTCTCTCATCGGCTGGTCTCCCCGGGTGCCGATTGTGCGATTGGGAGACACTGGCGGATACATGCCTGCCGTCACCTGTCCCCGCGCCCGTCACCCTGTCATCGGCCGCCTCCGGCCCACGAGAGAATGGACGCCATGACCGACGGCCCGCTCATCGTCCAATCGGACAAGTCCCTGCTCCTCGAGGTCGACCATCCGGCCGCCGAGGACGCCCGCCGAGAGATCGCGCCGTTCGCCGAGCTCGAACGCGCACCGGAGCACGTCCACACCTACCGGCTCACGCCGCTTGGCCTGTGGAACGCGCGTGCCGCCGGCCACGACGCCGAGGCCGTCATCGACACCCTGCTGCGCTACAGCCGTTACGCGGTTCCGCATGCGGTGCTGATCGACGTCGCCGAGACGATGGCCCGCTTCGGCCGGTTGCGTTTGGAGAAGCATCCGGTGCACGGGCTCGTGCTCATCAGCACCGACCGGGCGGTGCTCACCGAAGTGCTGCGCAGCAAGAAGATCGCGCCGATGATGGGCACCCGCATCGACGACGACACCGTCGTCGTGCACGCGAGCGAGCGCGGGAATCTCAAGCAGGCGTTGCTGAAGATCGGTTGGCCGGCCGAGGATCGGGCCGGCTACGTCGACGGCGAGGCACATCCGATCGAGCTCGACCAGTCCAGCTGGACCCTGCGGCCCTACCAGGAAGCAGCCGCGCGGGCATTCGCCGACGGCGGTTCGGGCGTCATCGTCCTTCCCTGCGGGGCCGGCAAGACGCTCGTCGGCGCGGCCGCGATGGCGCATGCGAAGGCGACCACGCTCATCCTCGTCACCAACACCGTCGCCGCCCGCCAGTGGCGTGACGAGCTGCTGGCCCGCACGTCACTCACCGAGGACGAGATCGGTGAGTACTCCGGTCAGCGCAAGGAGGTCCGGCCGGTCACGATCGCCACCTACCAGGTCGTGACGTCACGGCGTAAGGGCACGTACACGCACCTCGAGCTGTTCGACGCGCGCGACTGGGGCCTGATCGTGTACGACGAGGTGCACCTGCTGCCGGCGCCGATCTTCCGGATGACCGCCGACCTGCAGGCGCGTCGCCGGCTCGGGCTGACGGCGACGCTCGTGCGCGAGGACGGCCGCGAGGGCGACGTGTTCTCGCTCATCGGGCCGAAGCGGTATGACGCGCCATGGAAGGACATCGAGGCGCAGGGGCACATCGCCCCGGCAGACTGCGTCGAGGTCCGGATCGACCTCGAGGGTGCGGACCGGATGGGCTACGCGATGTCGGAGGACTCCGAGCGTTACCGGCTGGCGGCGACGTCACCGGCGAAGCTCGACGTGGTGGCCCGGATCGTCGCCGCACACGCCGACGACCAGACGCTGGTCATCGGGCAGTACCTCGATCAGCTGCACGAGCTGGCGAGACGCCTGGACGCGCCGATGATCACCGGCGAGACGCCGGTGGCCGAGCGGCAGCGCCTGTACGACGCGTTCCGGGCCGGGACGGAGAAGCTGCTCGTCGTGAGCAAGGTGGCGAACTTCTCCATCGACCTGCCCGAGGCGACGGTGGCGATCCAGGTGAGCGGGACGTTCGGGTCGCGGCAGGAGGAGGCGCAGCGGCTGGGCCGGGTGCTCCGCCCGAAGGCCGACGGACGGACCGCGCACTTCTACACGATCGTCATGCGCGACACCGTCGACGCCGACTACGCCGCACACCGGCAGCGTTTCCTGGCCGAGCAGGGCTACGCGTACCGCATCATCGACGCAAGCGAACTCGTCTAGCCGACTCAACGTAGCTCGGGTTCACCCCCGGTCGGTGGATCACCAGAGGCCGGGGAACAAGCGTGGCCTTCCAACCGCGTATCGCTCGTATGGCTTGCCGATCGTGCCGAGGAGTGCGCGCTCCTCGACGCGGATGCGGCGGACCAGTCCGACGGTCGGAAGGACGACGATGAACAACAAGGACAGCCAGTTGCCCAGCGTCAGGCCGATGCCGAACAGCACGAGCAGCACTCCGGTGTAGCTGGGATGTCGCACCCAGCGGTACGGACCGGACTGGACAACAGGCTGGCCTTCGGTGATGCGGACGTCGTAGGTGAACCAGCGGCCCAGCGTGACTATCGACCACGCTCGCACCGTCGAACCGGTGACGATCACGGCGATGCCCAGGCTGAACAACAGCCACTGCAGCGCGGGAATGCCCGGCGCGACGGCCGCGCTCGTGAGGTGAGTGGCGCTCTCGACCGCCGCGAGCACCCCGAGGCCGGCGCACAGGATGACGAACGGCAGAGACCCTCGGTCCAGTCGGACATGGCGTGCGGAGGATCTTCTAGCCCGCACGCCCGTCACCACCGACGAGGTCAGCTGCACAACGGCGAAGAGCCCGACCGCGACCGAAAAGGCCAGCGCAGCGCCGGTGTCGACGAACGGAAGAGGCTGCACCCGCTTCCGCCTCTCGCCAATCCACGCCTCCTTGTTGACGGTACGCCGGACCGGGCTGGGGTGGCCCAGGTCGCCGGCTCGTAACCCCTTACCTGCTGTCGTATAGCCATCGATGGCTATACGACGACAGCTACGGGGTTACCTCGCGGCACGGCGGGCCGTCGCACCTACAAGCAGCGCGGGATCACCGACGTGTAGCCCGGATGCCCCGGTGTCGGCAGGTACGCGTCACTCACGTACGAGCCGTTCATCAGCTTGTTCCACACCTTCGACGTCCCGACCTTCGTGCCCGAGGTCTGGCATACCACCGGCGCGCTCGAGCCGTGCGCGAGCTTGCCCCTGATCGCCGTGCCGGTACTCGGACCGCTGCGCATATTGAGCGACGTCCCGGATACCCGGTAGGTGAACGAGCACCGCGGGAGCAGCGCCGAGAAGCCCACCGCGCTCGGTGTCCCGACATAGCGGTCGGAGATGTAGCGACCGTCCGCGAGCTTGTCCCAGATCGGGTCGCCGTCGACCTTCGTGTAAGCGAGCTGACATACCACCGACAGAACCGTTCCCGGGTTGACCTTCCCCGACTTCGTGAACGACACGGACGGCCCGCTCCGGGTGTTCACCCTGCTGGCGGCTTTCACCTTGTACCGGTAGGTGGCCGATCCGAGCGAGGTGTCGAGGTAGTTGGTGTCGATGTTGATCCGCACCCGGCCCCACGTCTCCTTGTGGTCACCGCGGTACTGCTTGGCGCGCTGCTTGCTCGCCCACTGCGTCGAGGTCAGCGCCTTCTCCGAAGTGGAGGCGACGCCGTCCCAGCGCGACGTCCACACGACGTCCGGGCTGGCCCAGGTCGAACTGGTGTAATCCCGGGCCATGTCGGTGATGGCGCCGGATGCGCTCGAGTAGACGCCGGAGCTGAAGCCGACGTCGTGCAGCAATCGCGTCCACGCGTCGAGGAATGCCATCGTCGCGTTCGAGCAGGTGGTCTTGCGCGGGTCGTATCCCTCGATGTCGTTGAAGATCACGCTGCCGGGGACGAAGCCGAGGAGCTTGGCCTGCTTGACCGCGTCGGTGGCCGCGGCGCGGCCCTGTGACTTCGCGGTGGCGATCGTCGAGGAGATGTCGGCCATCCCTCTCTGGTGTGTGCAGGAGGGCTGCCGGCCGACGTAGATCGGCTGCATCCGCCATCCGGCCTTCGCCACGGTGCGCACCCACGAGGCGGACAGGTTGCCCCATCCACAGGCCCGGTTCATGCCGCCGATGTAGATGCCGACCGCACGGTAGGACGATTTCTTCCAGGCCGCCATCGCCGACGCCGACGGGGCGGCGCAGGTATCGAATCCCTTGCCCTTGTAGAAGGTCGCGGTCGCCGGTGCGGTGTATGTGACACCGTCGGACACGCCCTGCCCGTTCGACGACCGGACGGTGGCCCGCACCGCCGGGGTGCTGAACGTACCGGTACGCACGGCCGACGCCACGACATCGCGGGCGAGTGCCGACCGCTCGCCGAAGGTTGCGGTGAGTGTGAGCCGGGCAGCGCCGAGCGTGGTGGCCAGCAGCCCCTCGGTCGCGGACGCCGCGGTGACCGACGGCCGTGCGCCGAGCGAGGACACCGCCGGGCGGGTAGCCGCTGCGACGGTGGCGGTGGGCTGGACGAGTAGTGCCTCGGTACGCCCGATCGCACGTGCCGGACAGTTCTGGTTCGCCGCGGGAGTGCCCAGGTAGACCGCGTTGCGGTCGAATCGGACGCACGTACCGGGCTTCTTCGCCAGGTCGTACACCGCCCAGGTCGCCGGGACGCGGAATGTCACGCCGGCGTAGGTGACCTTCTTCGTCGTGCCGACCAGCCCTGCGCCGGTGGCGCCGTCACTCTTCCCCAAGGTGACGGTGCCGGCCGCGGCGGTCGCTGCGGTTGCGGTGACCGCGAGGCTGCCGACGAGCAGTGCGGTGACGGCAAGGGCGACGGCGCGCCGTCTGTGCGGATGCGCCGTGGGTGGGGACGGATCATGCACGGGTGGAACCTCCACGGGGAAGGCACGGACTGCGGCGGGGCTACTCCACCCCGGGGTCCGGGCGAGACGACGTGTACAGATGATGACAGAACGACACGCCCAATAACAGACCGTGACTTTCGTGTACAGCTCAGCTAACGTCAGACACTTTGTCATCACTGGCCACACGAGTCGATCGTCATGCAAGGCAGGCTGGCCAAGGCGTGTCTGAGCGGGGTCTAGGCTCGGCAGCTTGCCCCCACCTTTCGGCCATGGAGCCCGCATGCCCTCGGACAGTCCGCGTCGCAATCCCGTCCTCGACGGCGAACGGCGTCATCTCGACGTGGCCCGGGCCGCCCTCGCCGCCATGCGTGCCCGCGCCGAATCGCTCGACACGAAGGCCAGTGCCGGCGACTGGGTGAGCGAGCTCTACCTCAAGTCGACCATCGGCATCCGGATCGAGCAGCTGGCCGACTCACCGTCCACCCCGCTGTTCTTCGGCCGGCTGGACTACCAGGCCACAAGCGAGCACGGCGACGAGAGCTTCCACGTCGGTCGCCGCCACGTCGCCGACGACGACGGCAACGCGTTGGTGGTCGACTGGCGCGCTCCGGTCTCCGTCCCGTTCTACCGGGCCAGCCCGCGCGACCCGCAGGGCGTCGCAACCCGCCGACGGTTCGGGTACGCGAACGGCGGGCTCACGTCCTATGAGGACGAACGCCTCGACGTCGCGCCGGCGGCCGGCGCGGACGAGCACGCGTCGGCGCTCTCCTCCACCATTTTGACTGACGAGATCGAGCGTCCCCGGGTCGGGCCGATGCGCGACATCGTCGCCACCATCCAGCCCGAGCAGGACATCATCGTCCGCACCGACATCGGCGACACCGTCTGCGTGCAGGGCGCTCCCGGCACCGGCAAGACCGCCGTCGGCCTGCACCGCGCGGCCTACCTGCTCTACACCCACCGCGACCAGCTGGCCCGGCAGCGGCTCCTCGTGATCGGCCCGAACGACGCGTTCCTGCGCTACATCGGCGCGGTACTGCCGGCTCTCGGCGAGGTCGAGGCGAGCCAGACGACGATCGATCAGCTGGTCGCCCACGTCCGGGTGCGGGCGAGCGAACCCGCCGAGGTGGCCACTCTGAAAGGCGATGCGCGGATGGCCACCGTCCTGCGCCGGGCGCTGTGGGCCCGATTGCGGATGCCATCGGAACCGCTGGTCGTGACCCGTGGGTCGCGCCGCTACCGGGTGCCCGCGTACGAGGTCGCCGAGAACGTGGCCGCGCTGCAGGAGCGAGGTGTGCGCTTCGCCGCCGGCCGGGCCCTCCTTCCGCAACGGCTGGCCCATGCCGTCCTCCTGCGGATGGAGGCCGACGGCGACTCCCCCGACGACCGCGTCCAGAGTGCCGTCGCCCGCAGCCGCGAGGTGAAGGCCTACGTCGACCAGCTCTGGCCGGCGGTCAAGCCCGAGCAGTTGGTTTTCAGCCTGTTCGCCGATGTCGACGTGATGGCCGGCGCCGCCGACGGGGTGCTCGACGACGACGAGCAGCTCCGCCTGCTGTGGGACGCGGCGCCGAAGTCCGCCGGGTCGGCCCGCTGGTCGCCCGCCGATGCCGCGCTCGTCGACGAGGTCGTCGACCTGCTCGACCGCAGGCCGAGTCTCGGCCACATCGTCCTGGACGAGGCGCAGGACCTCTCGGCGATGCAGTTGCGGGCGGTCGGACGACGCTGCAGCACCGGCTCGGCGACGGTGCTCGGCGATCTCGCCCAGGCCACGACACCGTGGTCGTCGACCTCCTGGAGCGACGCGCTGGGCCATCTCGGCAAGCCGGGCGCGGTCATCGAGGAGCTCACCCTCGGCTTCCGCGTGCCCGGCGCCGTCATCGACTACGCCGCGAGACTGCTCCCCACGATCGCACCCGCGCTGACGCCGCCGCACTCGGTGCGGCAGTCCCGCGGCGAGCTCGAGCACCGGCGGGTCGCGAAACCCGCCGAGCTGGTTCCGGCGATCGCGACCGCGGTCGCCGAGCTGGCTGCCGAGCGGGAAGGCTCCGTCGGCGTCGTCGTCCCGGACGCTCTGGTGGCGAAGGTCGACGCCGCGCTGACCGGGGCCGGCGTCGCGCACGCTCGCACGGGTGACAGCGACGACTCCACCACCCGCGTCGACATCGTGCCCGCCAGCCTCGCGAAGGGTCTGGAGTTCGACCACGTCGTCCTGGCCGAGCCGGCCGGAATCGTCGACGGCGAGGCGGACGAGACCACCGGCCTGCGCCGGCTCTACGTCTGCCTGACCCGCGCGGTGACGTCGCTCGTCATCGTGCACGCGCGCGACATCCCGTCACAGCTGGCCGGCCAGGCCTGACGACTGGCACGCTGGGCGGCGTGAGCGACCTCGAGACCGAACCGCGCGAGACCGACTCGACGCCACAGCCACCGGCCGGGCCCGAGTTCACCGTCCTCGGCGCGCGGGTGGTTCCCCTCGGCGGGATCCGCGGCATGAGCGTGGCGCGGACGCTGCCGAACCGCGAGCTGCCGACCGTCGGGGCATGGTGCTTCCTCGACCACTTCGGGCCGGACACCGAACCGATGTCGGTGCTCCCGCACCCGCACGCCGGCCTCCAGACCGTCACCTGGCTGTTCAGCGGAGATGTCCCCGCTGCCAGCGTCGGGTTCCCTGCACGGACTCCAGCTGTGGGTCGCCCTGCCGGAGTCGGCCCGCAACGGCGCGAACGAGTTCGGGCACCATGCCGATCTCCCGCACCACCGCGACACGACCGTCGACGCGACGGTGCTGGTCGGCACGCTCGGCGGGGTGACGTCGCCGGCGACGGCCTACAGCCCGCTGGTCGGCGCCCAGCTCGATCTCGCGCCCGGCGCGGCAATCCTCGATCTCGATCCGGCGTTCGAGCACGCGGTGCTCCTCGGTGGCGCGCCCTGGACCGAGCCGCTGGTGATGTGGTGGAACTTCGTCGCCCGTGAGCACGACGAGATCGTCGCCGCGCGCGCAGCCTGGGAGGCGCGCGATCCCCGGTTCGGCGAGGTGGCAGGGCACGACGGTGCGCGCATCCCGGCACCGCCGATCCCGCCGACCCGGCTGCTGTCACGCCGTCGGCGGCACTGACGGGCCGCTCGACCTCGATCCCCCAGCGCCGCTCATAGTCCGCGAAAGAGGCCGGAATCGGCGCACCCGCGGGCTTTGTGGCCGAGAGCTCAGGGGCGGCACGGCCGCCCGGCAGCCGGTAGATGCCGTGGACATCGGCCACCGACAGCGTGTGCCAGCGGTGCTCCAGACACCGCCCGGGTGACCGTTCGAGTCCAGCTCGACGACACCGTCAACACGTGGGCGGCCGGTGCGCGCCGACGCATTCTGCAGGTGGTAGGCCGCGGACAGACCCGCCTGCCCGGCGCCGATCACGACGACCTCGACCCCGCCTCGGAACCCGTCCGTCTGCCCGCGAGCACAACACCGATGAAGGGCCGAACATGCCGCGGTGGGCCGGAACCGGGTCAACACACGGTTAGGCTCTGCCTGATCACGTCGGGTAAGCCCGACGGGCACAAGAGAGGCAGGGCCCTAGGTGGATCTCGCTGACTACATTCGCGTCGTACGCAAGCGGTGGCGCGTGATCGCGATAACCGTGCTCGTCGCGATCGCGATCACAGCCGTGCAGACACTGCTCAGTACCAAGATGTACACGGCCAGCACACAGGTCTTCGTCTCGACCTCCGGCGGGAGCGACAGCGCCCAGCTGCTGCAGGGCAGCAGTTTCACCCAGCAGCGGGTCAAGTCCTACGCCGAACTCGTCACCACCCCGGTCGTCCTCGATCCGGTGATCGCCGATCTCGGGCTCACTCTCAGCTCCGACGAACTCGCCTCGCATATCACCGCGACCGCGCCCGTCGACACCGTCCTGATCGACATCGCCGTCCGCGACACCGATCCCGCCCTCGCAGCCCGGATCGCCGACGACGTCGGCAAGCAGTTCGCCAAAACCGTCGCCGACCTCGAGAGCGTCTCCGGGAAGTCCTCGAGCCCGGTGAAGGTGTCCGTCGTGCGCCAGCCGCAGGTTCCCACCAGCCCGGTCAGCCCGCGGCCGGTGCGCAACCTGGGCATCGGGCTGGTCCTCGGCCTGCTGGTCGGACTGGGGCTCGCGCTGTTGCGTGACCTCCTCGACACCAGCATCAAGGGCGAAGCCGACTGCAAGCCGGTCACCGACGCGACCGTCATCGGGTCGATCGCCTTCGACGGCGACGCCAAGGCTCACCCGCTCATCGTGCAGGTGGATCCGCACGGGGCGCGCTCGGAGGCGTTCCGCGCTCTCCGGACGAATCTGAAGTTCGTCGACGCCGCGAGCCACCTCAACTCGATCACCTTCACGTCGTCGCTCCCGGGTGAGGGCAAGACGACCACGACGGCCAACCTCGCGATCACGATGGCGGCCACCGGTGCCCGCGTCTGCGTCATCGAGGGCGACCTGCGACGGCCCCGGCTGCTCAGCTATCTGGGCCTCGAGGGATCCGTCGGCCTGACCGACGTGCTGATCGGCCAGACCGACGTCGCGGAGGTCCTCCAGCAGTTCGGGACCGACGGTCTGTTCGTGCTGGGTTCCGGACCGATCCCGCCGAACCCCAGCGAGCTGCTGGGTTCCGAGGCGATGCGCGACACCATGCGCAAGCTCGAGTCGGAGTTCGACATCGTCATCGTCGACGCCCCGCCGCTCCTACCGGTGACCGATGCCGCGGTCGTCAGCACGATCACCGGTGGAACCGTCCTCGTGGTCGGAGCGGGCATGGTCAACCGCGAGCACCTCCGCCGGGCGATCGGCACGCTGGAATCGGTCGGCGGGAACCTACTGGGGCTCGTGCTGAACCGGCTGCCCATGACGTCGAACGACGCGTACAGCTACTACAACAGCGGGTACCGCTCGTACCGCTCGGACGCGCCGGCGGGCGACCCGCGTCCCGGCCGGCTCGGCAAGCGGCACGGGAAGGACCCCGAACCCAGCCGCGTGGGCTGATCCGGCTCGGAGCTCAGCGCCGGAAGGAGCTCAGCGTTCGACCCACTGGCCGAGCGTGTCGCCCGAGCTGTAGACGTCGCCGCCGACGAGCAGCCAGCCGGACGTGCCCGCGATCGACAGCGACACCGAGCCCGGAGTGACCTGATCGGTGCGCCGCACGCACGTGACCGGGTCGCCGAGCCGCCCGGCGTCGACGATCTGGACGCCTGCGCACGCGGTCTGGCCGACCCGTGCGACGTAGGTCCGGGTCGGATCGATGCGGCTGGCCGTCAGCGCGATCGCATCGCTGATGCGGGGTCCGTCCGTCCAGGTCGCGTCACCGTCGCCGATGGAGCGGAGCTGACCGCCCGGGCACAGGACTTCGAGGTCACGGCCGTCGACCGCCAGGTCGACGATCGGCCGGCCGGCACATGCCTGGATCGTCCCGCGCCCCGGCACCGCGACGGAGCCGGGATCTCGAGGGTCGGTGTAGAAGAAGCCGTCCAGACCCTTCGCATCGGCCCAGGTCGCGCCGCTGTCGACACTGCGCCGCAGCTGCGCACCGCATGCGCTGTCGGTACCCACGGCGAAGACGGCGGCCGAGCCGGGCCGCACGACCAGCCTGCTGATCGAGGCCGACGGCGCCCTCCGGGTGTCCCAGCTGCGGCCACCGTCGGTCGTCATCGAGACAGTCGCACCGCCGCCGGGACAGCTGCCGGTGGACACCCGCCAGGCCTGTCGACCGTCGACGACGACGAGCAGGCGGCGGACCGGCACGGCTGACGATGTGCCCGGGCTCGGCGTCGGGCTGCTCGAAGCCGTCGGGCGCGTCGACGGCGTGGAGCTCGTTTGGGAGGACGAGTGCGACACCCGTGTGACCGCGGTCGTCGTCGCGGTCGACGATCCCGAACCAAGGCCGAGGACGACCGCCACGAGGACGACGTCGACGACCGCGAGGACGACGACCGCGACCCGCCCGATGCGCGGACCCGACTCCGGCCCGACCACGATCAGCCCGCCAGCCCGGCGACGATGCCGGGCATCGCGTCGACTATCTGGCTGAGCATCACGGCGTACACCTCGTCGGATCGACGGTATGGATCCATGATGTCGGCGTCGGCCGGGGCCAGCGGCGGAGAGAATCCCCGGCGGGCGGCGGCCGCCGCGACGACACGCCGTACCCGCCTGCGGGCATCGTCGGCGCCGTCGCCCTCGCTGGCGCCCGGCAGTTCGGCCAGCACGGCGGCGAAGTCGCGCACCGCGAAGCACGAGCGCAACGCCTTCGGGTACATGCTCACGACGGTGCCCCGGTGCTGCCGGGTCGCGGTCAGGACGAGGTCCGCTGCGGCGATCGCCTCGACGGTGAGCGCGCGGGCGGTGAATCCCGCGGTGTCGAGACCGAGCGAGCGCGCCTTCTCGGCGGCCCGGTCGTCCATCGGTGACCCGACGAGCGCCGACGTCCCAGCGCTGGCGACGATCATCGCGCCCTCGCCGTGCCAGCGTTCGTCGAGATGCCGGGCCAGGTAGCGCTCCATGATCGGCGACCGGCAGACGTTCCCGGTGCACACGACGAGGATCCGCGCGGACCGGCCGGAGCCCTCGGAGCTGTCGGTCCCGCCGGTCGTGGTCGGGGTCATGCGTTCGCGCGCTGGGCGGACAGGGCCCGGCTTCGCATCCACGCCATGGCGGCCGCGTGATCGCCCGGCTCGGCCCGCACGATCGCGCCGATGTCGATCCCCGGCACGTCGACGCTGGCGACCAGCGCGTGCGAGGTCGGCCGGCGGGTCTCTCGATCGGCGAACAGGTCCTCCGACAGCTTCTCGCAGTGACGCAGACCGGTGAAGACGATGTCGATGTCGGTCCGCCCGGACCTGCGGATGAGCGTCCGGGCCACCTCGACGATGCGCACCGGCTCACCCATGTCGAGCACCATCACCTCGCCGTCGCTGCCCATCGCGGCCGCATCGAGCACGAGCTGGCAGGCCTCGGGGATCAGCATGAAGAAGCGCTCGACGTCGGGGTGGGTGACGGTGACCGGACCGCCGCGTTCGATCTGGGTCGTGAAGGCGTGCAGCACCGAGCCCCGGGATCCGAGCACGTTGCCGAACCGGACGCTCACGTACCGGCCGGGCTGGGTGCGGGCGAAGTCGGCCGTGAGCCGCTCGGCCAGCCGCTTGCTGTAGCCGAGCACGCAGATCGGGCTGGCGACCTTGTCCGTCGAGATGTTGACGAAGGTCCCGACACCCGCGGCGGCTGCGGCCCGGAGCACGTTCAGAGTGCCGAGGACGTTCGTCTTCGACGCTTCGAGGGGGTACTGCTCGAGCAGCGGGAGGTGTTTGAGCGCGGCGGCATGGAAGACGATGTCGGGCCGGGTCGCGGCGAACACCTCGCGCATGGCGGCGGCGTCACGGATGTCGGCCAGGACGACGTCGTCACCCTCGAGAAGACCCTGCCCGGTGAGGCTGAGCGCAGTGGCGTGGATGCCGGACTCGTCGCGGTCGAGCAGGTACAGCTTCGCCGGGCCGAAACGCATGATCTGGCGGCACAGCTCGGATCCGATGGAACCACCGGCGCCGGTGACGAGGACCGACCGGCCGACGATCTGCTCGGCGACGATGGTGTCCATGTCGATCGCGCGGCGCCCCAGGAGGTCGCTCAGCTCGACCTGGCGCAGGTCGCCGGGGTTCGGCCGCCGGCCGATGATGTCGGCCAGCGGAGGGAGGGTGAGGACGTCCAGGCCGGCCGATTCGGCCAGGGCGGCGAGCTCGCGGATGAGGCCGGCGGGTGCGGTCGGGAGCGCGATCACGAGGGTGCTGGCGTCGTGTTCGGCCGCGACGGCCGCCATCGACGCGCGCGTTCCGCGCACCCGGACGCCCTCCACCCGGAGCCTGCCCTTGGCACGGTCGTCGTCGAGCAGCGCAACGGGGGTGAACCCGCTGTTCGGGTCGCGGAGCATGTGCCGGACGAGCCGTCGTCCGGCCCCGCCGGCGCCGAACAGGATGACGCGTTTCTGGGCGGCCCTGGCCGCGACCCGGTTGGTGCGCCAGGCGCGGATGACGAACCGCACGGCGAACATCCCGGTCACCGCGAGCAATCCGGCCATCACCGGGACGCTCCTCGGGACGTTCGGCCGCTCGACATGGGTCAGCAGCACCCAGACGAAGACACCGGTGGTGGTGACCGCGGCGGTGCGCGCGATGTCGAGCGCCTCCTCGAACGAGCCCCGCTCGTGACCGACGGCATACGGTCCGATGACGGCGCCGACGATCAGGTACACGAGCGTGGTCACGGCCGCGAGCCACAGCACGCTCGGCGAGATGACGCCACGGAAGGAGAAGTCGTATCGCAGCCAGGTCGCCCCGCACACCGCGAGCATCCAGACAGCGGCGTCGATGAGCGCCCACGACCACCGGAGCAGCTGGCCCGTGCGCGCACTCCTCGTGCCGTGCATCCTGCCTCCGGTCGGGCGTTCACCGCGGCAGAGGCTGCGGACAGCGCTGTGCCATCACCCCGACCGTACGAAATACGTAAGCTATCGTCACCGGAGGTGGTGACGCCAGCCGTCATCTTGACGTCATCGGCTTGGATGTGGTCGTGACCAGCTCCGAGCGTGCCCACGGACGCCGGCTTCTCACGCGCTGGGAGCGGCTGTTGCCGCGCCCGTCCCGGATGGGTTCGCTGATCGGCGAGAACCTGTTGGCACGGTGGTCGGCACCTGCCCGCCGCTACCACGACACCCTGCATCTCGACGAAGTGCTGGACCGCCTCAACCGGCTTCCCGGCGGGCGCGAGGTGCCGGTCCGGCTGGCGGCCTGGTTCCACGACGCGGTATACGAGCCGACCGCTCCGCCCGGGGCGAGCGAGCAGGCGTCGGCCGCCCTGCTCGAGAAGCTGGGGCCGGAGTGCGGGTTCGATCCGCCGGTCGTGGCCGAGGCGATCCGGCTGGTGCGGTTGACCGCCGGGCACGAGGCCGACGCCGACGACGTGCCCGCGGCGGCGTTGATGGACGCCGACCTGGCGATCCTCGCGGCCGATCCGGAGCGATACCTCGACTACGCCGCCGGGGTACGCGCCGAGTACGCGCACATGCCCGACGACGCGTTCACCAGCGGCCGGACGGCGGTCTTGCACGGCCTGCTCGATCACGACCCGCTGTTCGTCACCGCGGTCGGACGGGCCCGCTGGGAGCAGGCTGCACGAGCGAACATGGCCGTCGAGCTCAGGATGCTTCGCGGCAGCGTCTGACCCGGGTTGCGGTCAGAGGTCAGAGGTCAGAGCAACGCCGGATCGGTGAGGCGGAACGTGCCGTCGTCGGCGTCGAGTTCGGCCGGGATGCCGAGGCCGAGTGTGCGGTTCGACTCGCCGTGCCCGATCGGGATGCCCGACAGGATCGGCACGCCGAGCCGGCCGAGCCGTTCGGCACACACCTCGATCGCCTGGGCCGGGTTGGCCTTGTCCTCCTTGGGCCCGCACTCGGTGAAGTCCCCCAGCGCGACCCCGACCACCCCGTCGAACCACCCCGAACGGAGCAGCGACGTGAGATACCCGTCGATCCGGTAGGGCTCCTCGGTGACGTCCTCGAGGAACGCGATCGCGCCGTCCCGGCTCGGAAGCGCGGTGCGGCTGCCGATCGTCGACGCCAGCACCGACAGGTTGCCGCCGGTCACCCAGCCGACCGCGCGACCGCCCACGACCGCCGTCGTCCGCGCCGGGCCGACGAGATCCATCGCGTCGTCGGAGTCGGGCGTGAACAGCACCGAGCGGAGGTGCGCCACCATCTCCGGGCTGTCGCGCACCCGGGTCGACCCGAGCATCGGCGCGTGCAGGCTGGCCAGTCCGAGCTTCGCCGCGACCGCTTCGTGCACGCAGGTCACGTCGCTGTAGCCGAGCATGACCTTGGGCCGCGCCGCCCGGCATCGGTCCCAGTCGATCAGGTCGAGCATCCGGGCCGCTCCGTACCCACCCCGGGCCGACCAGACCGCGGCGAACCGATCGTCGCACCAGGCGGCGGCGACGTCACCCGCGCGCACCTCATCGGGGCCGGCCAGGAAGGACGCCGGACCACTGGCACCGACGCTGGCGAACAACGTCGGCACGAGCCCGAGCGAGCGCACCAGATCTTCGGCGATCGCGTCGTCGCCGGCCTCGAGCGGCGAGGAGGTGGCGATGACGGCGATCTCGTCGCCGAGGTGCAGGCGGGTCGCGCGGGCGAACGGGACCGGTCTCACGAGGCATCCGTCGACGTCATCTCGCCATCATTCTCGACGGGCGCAAGGCTGCCCCACTCCGACGCCATCGGGACCTCGCGGACCGCCTTGCTGACGGTCACGATGATCGCCGCGACCACGAGCAGCGCGACGAACCCGTACATCGCCACGTAGTGACCCTTGTGCGCGAGCAGCCACCCACCGGCGATGGGAGCGATCGGAGCCGCGGCCTGCGCGACGAACATGATGGCCGAGAGCGACCGGCCCTGCAGCCGGTCCGGCGTGATCACCGCCCGGTAGGACAGCAGGGCGGCGTTGCCGACCGGGTTGATCAGCATGCCGACGGCGATACACGCGCCGATGACGACGACGTTGTCGGTGAGCGGGATCGGGATGCACGCCAGCGCCCACCCCCAGAACGTCAGCATCGCGATGACGCCGGGACGCATGCGTTTCATCGCCGAGCCGGTCAGCGTCGAGCCGACGATGGCCGCGATCCCGGCGATGGTGTCGATGGCACCGATCGCGACCGGCGGGACCCCGGTCTGGTACAGGTGCAGATTGACCACGAGCAGCAGCCCGTTGACCCCGAGATTGATGATCGCCGCGTCGATCAGGACCACCCGGATGAACGGGTTGGCCCAGACGAACGCGAGACCCTCCCTGATCTCACGGACGAGATGCGGGTTCGCGGCAGTGCGTGGTGGCGCCGGCAAGGGCGTGCGGATGAGCAGCAGCGAGATCCAGGACAGGCTGTAGGTGATCGTCGCCGCGACGAACGGAAACGCCCTGCCCACCGCGAGCAGGGCGCCGCCGGCCGGCGATCCGATCAGCGCTGCGGCCGCCTGCCGGGCCTGGTTGGCGGCCAGCGCGGTCGGCAGCTGGACCGGGGTGACGACCAGCGGCAGCGCGGCGTTCTCGGCCGGCCCGAAGAACAGCGAGGCCGCCGTGACGCCGAATGCGACGACGAGCAGGTGGGCGAGGGTGAGGTGTCCCAGCGCCGAGGCCACGACGAGGCTGCCGAACAGGACGGCGCCGGTCCCTTCGCTCGCGAGCATCACCCGGCGTCGGGGCCAGCGGTCGACGAGTGCGCCGGCTGGGAGGCCGAGCAGCCACTGGGCGAGTCCGGCCGCGGTTCCCACCAGACCGGCCTGCACCGTCGATCCGGTGATCTGGAGGGCGACCAGTGGGAACACGAACATGCCCATGCTCGCGCCGGTGCCCGAGATCGTCTGCCCGATGAGCAATATGAGGTAGTCGCGGTTGGCGAACACGGATCCTGGCCGGCGCCAGAAGACTCGGCTGCGCTGCGGCTCCGTTGTCTGTTCGGGCGTCGGCTCCGTCGTCCGGGTCATGGCGGCCACTGTATGGACGAGCGAGATCGTGTGCCGGGACCCTGGCCAGGGACTGCGTGATCGTGTTCGATAGCAGCAGTCGCAGAGCAGAACTTTTCACGTTGCCCCCGTCCGGCTTCGGCCGGCGCCTGACCGATCGGCCCACCAACCTCTGGAGCCACCCATGCCTGATCTCGTCCCTGTTCCCGTCACGATGAACCTCGGCGAGGGAAGCCTCGTCCTCGACACCGGCTCGACGGTGGCCGGCCCCGACAGCCTCGTCACCGGCGTCGTCGTCGACGCGCTGCGTTCCGGTCTCGGCCTCGACCTGCCGCCCGTGGACGGCACCGCGACGATCGTCCTGGCGCTGGACGACTCACTCGGCAGCGAGGGCTACCGACTGGTCGTCGATCAGGACGGCGTCAGCCTCACCGGCGGCTCCCCGGCCGGCGTGTTCTACGGCGTCCAGACCCTGCGTCAGCTGCTGCCGCCGGCGTCGATCGGCGCACCGGGCGGACCCGTCACCCTGCCGGTGCTGACGATCGACGACGCCCCCGCGTTCGGGTGGCGCGGCTCGATGGTCGACGTCGGCCGGCACTTCCTCCCATTGCCCGAGCTGCGCCGGTTCATCGACACCCTCGCGCTGCACAAGCTGAACGTGCTGCACCTGCACCTGACCGAGGACCAGGGCTGGCGGTTCGAGGTGAAGAAGTGGCCGAGGCTCACCGAGGTCGGCAGCCGGCGCAGCGAGACCGTCGTCGGGCACGCACACCACAGCACCGAGTACGACGGCATCCCGCACGGCGGCTTCTACTCCCAGGGCGAGCTGCGGGAGCTCGTCGCGTACGCCGCCGAACGCTTCGTCCGGATCGTGCCGGAGATCGACCTGCCCGGCCACACGCAGGCCGCGCGTGCCGCCTATCCCGAACTCGGGTACGACGGCAGCCATCAGGAGGTCATGACGACGTTCGGGGTCTCCGATCACGTCATGCGCGTCGACGAGCCGGGCATCGCGTTCGCAAAGGATGTGCTGACCGAGCTGATGGACGTGTTCGACTCACCCTTCATCCACATCGGCGGCGACGAGTGCCCCAAGGTCGAGTGGGCGGCCAGCGAGATCGCCCAACAGCAGAAGGACGATCTCGGGCTCCCGGACTTCGACGCCCTGCAGAGCTGGTTCACCGGTGAGCTGGCCACCTTCATCGAGGACGCCGGCCGTCGGCTCGTCGGATGGGACGAGATCCTCGAGGGCGGTGACCTGCCGTCCGACGTCGTCGTCATGAGCTGGCGTGGGATGGAGCCTGGCATCGAGGCTGCCAACAAGGGCCTCGACGTCGTCATGGCGTCGACGACCCACACCTACTTCGACTACCTGCAAGGAGATCAGTCGACCGAACCGCCCGGCATCGGCGGGTTCCTGCCGCTCGAGACCGCCTACGGCTACGAACCAGTGCCGGCCGAGCTCGACGAGGCCGCAGCAGGGCACATCATCGGCGTGCAGGGTCAGCTCTGGACCGAGTACATGCCGACGCCGCAACAGCTGTTCTACATGGCGTTCCCGCGACTCGCAGCCCTGGCGGAGGTCGGCTGGACGTACCGGGATCGTGGCGAATTCGCCGACTTCCGGCGCCGGCTCGGCACCCACCTCGAACGGCTCGATGCCCTTGGCGTGAACTACCGACCGCTCAGCTGACGGGCCGACGACGCCGCAACCCCGCGCGATGCAGGCCGGCGACGATGTCGCGGCTGCGGACCGGCCGAGCACCGGCGGCCAGCATGTCGGCGTACCGCTCGCCCGGGATGTCGTAGTGGTCGCGGTCGAACCCGCGGGCCGGCAGCCCGACCGAGGCGGCGAAGGCGTGCAGCTCGTCGAACGAGGTGTCGCTCACCAGATGCGACCACATCCGGCCGCCACTGGGGACCGCAGGCGGGTCGATGAGCACGGTCATCCGCCGAACCTACGTGAGCACGCGGATCAGGAGCGGCTGACGGCCGAATCGATGAGGGTGCGCCACGAGCGGACGAATCCTGCGTCCACGTAGGCCTTCCACGATCCCTGCGGCCGCGCTCCGCGGCCGACGTGGAACTTGCGAACGCCGGCCCGGGCCAGCCACGGGACGTGCTCGGCCTGCAACCCGCCACCGGCCATCACGAGCGCGGCGATCGACGGGTCGCGCTGCACGGTGGCGAGCAGGTCGTCGAACCCGTGCGCCATCCCCCGTGCCGATCCGGCGGTCAGGACGGTGTCGAGCCCGGGCAGCCCTACGAGGTCGCGCCAGGCGTGGCCGTACTGGAACGCATTGTCGACGGCCCGGTGGAAGGTCCAGGGGCGTCCGGTCACCGCGTCGCAATCGGCGAGGAAGGTCGTCGCGTCCACGTCGATCTCCGCGCTCGGTGACAGGAAGCCGAACACGAAGCCGTCGGCACCCGCGCCGGCGAGGTGGTCGGCCAGCCGGGCCAGGCGTTGCAGCTCCCCGGTCGAGGTCACGAAACCCGTCTCGGCGCGCAGCATCACCCGGATGGGCAGGTCGGTCGCCCGCCGGATCGAGGCGACCGTCGCGGGGTCGGGGGACAATCCGTCGTTCGCCATGTCGGCCACGATCTCGAGCCGGTCGGCCCCGCCGGCCTGCGCCGCGGTCGCGTCGGCCGGGCCGAGCGCGATCACGTCGAGGAGCCCGTGCCGGGTCCCGGGCGCGGCACCCTGACCACCGCGGGTAGCAGGCAGATCCCCTTGCGTGACAGGACGCTCGCTGTGGGTGGACATGCCCCCAGGGTGCCAGCCGAGGACCCCGAGTGGGCGCGTCCCCACGCAACACGCCGTATCCCCCGCACGGGCGCGTCCACTCCGTCAGGTCCGGCGCCGCCCTGTCAGGGGATGCCGGCCTCACTGCTGTCGTCAGCCGACGCTGGCGAGGGCGAACGGGAGGACGCCGGGCGCTCCGGCGCGCCGGAGCTCGCGGCCGGCGACGCTCATCGTCCAGCGGCTGTCGACGAGGTCGTCGACGAGCAGGACCGGACCGTCGAGCTGGGCCAGGTCGGCCGTCATCGACTCGGGCACGGCGATCCGCCCGTACACGCCAGCGAGCCGGAAGGCCGAGTTGCCGCCCCGATCACCGGTGGGGCCTCCGTCGAGGAGGTCGAGCGTGCCGAGGTCGCGGAGGCGGCCGATGCGGGCGAGCCCCTGCGCGACCGACGCCACCAGCAGCGGCCTCGACCGGGACGGCATCGCGACCACTCCGACCGGGCGTTGCGCCCAGTCCCAGTCCTTCAGGACGGCTACGCACGCGTTGAGCAGGGCGTCGTCGGCCGGCTGGTCGGGCCCGGACTCGAGCAGTGCCCTGATCCGCTGGCCCCAGCCGAGGTCGGTGAAACGGCCGACGCTGCGGCCGGCCTCGAGGGCGTCGGTAGCCGGGATGCGGCCACGGAGGTCGACGCCGAGCCGGGCCATGCCGCTCGGCCACTGGTTGCGCGGCTCGATTCGGACGCCGACTTCGGCCAGCCGGGCGCGCGCGGCGGCCTGGGCGGCTTCCGGGACGTCGGCGTCGATCCACTGGCCGGCGCAGTTGTCGCACCGGCCGCAAGGTGCCGCGGTGTCGTCGTCAAGAGCGGTCTGGAGGTAGGCCATCCGGCATTCGGTGGTGCTGAGGTAGCCGAGCATCGAGTCCTGCTCGCGCTGCCGGGCGAGCGCGAGCCCTTCGTAGCGTTCCGCGTCGTAGTCCCACGACTGGTCGGCACTGGCCCAGCCACCGGAGACACGCTGCACGGCGCCGTCGACGTCGAGGACCTTGAGCAGCAGCTCCAGCCGCGTGCGCCGGACGTCGACGACGGTCTCCAGAGCGGCGGTGGACATGGGTTTGCTGCCGCGCAGTGCCTGCAGGACGGCGTCGGCGTCGACCTGCCGGGGCATCGACGCCGAGGCGAAGTAGCGCCAGATGTCAACGTCCTCGGTGCCGGGGAGCAGCAGGACATCGGCGTTGTCGGTGGCGCGACCGGCGCGGCCGACCTGCTGGTAGTACGCGATCGGTGAGGCGGGAGCGCCGACGTGGACGACGAAGCCGAGGTCGGGCTTGTCGAATCCCATCCCGAGGGCGCTGGTGGCGACGAGCGCCTTGACGTCGTTGGACTTCAGCCGACCCTCGAGGATCTCACGATCGGCGGGGTCGGTGCGGCCCGTGTAGCTGGCGACGTTGTGGCCGGCGCTGCGGAGCAGGTCAGTGAGGTCGTCGGCACCGGAGACCGTGAGGGTGTAGACGATGCCGCTGCCGGGCAGGTCGTTCAGGTGCGCCGCCAACCACGCCAGCCTGGCCTCGGCGTAGGGGATGCGCAGCACGCCGAGTCGCAGGCTGGCTCGTGCAAGCGGGCCGCGGAGGGTGAGCACGCCACGCTCGGGATCGACAGCGCCGTCGTCGGAGGCGCCGTCGTCGGAGGCGCCGGCCGCGAGTTGCTCGGCGACGTCGGCGATCACCCGGGCGTTCGCGGTCGCGGTCGTCGCGAGCACCGGGGTCCCCGGCGGGAGGGTCGTCAGCAGATCGCGGATGCGCCGGTAGTCGGGCCGGAAGTCGTGCCCCCAGTCGGAGACGCAGTGCGCCTCGTCGACGACGAGGAGGCCGGTGGTGGCGGCCAGCGCGGGCAGCTGATCCTGGCGGAAGCGCGGGTTGTTCAGCCGTTCGGGGCTGACCAGCAACACGTCGACCTCGTCGGCGCGCAGTGCCGCGTTGACCGCGCCCCACTCGTCCGCGTTGGCCGAGTTGATCGTCACCGCGCGCACCCCCGCGCGGGCCGCGGCCGCCACCTGGTCGCGCATCAGCGCGAGCAGCGGGGACACGATCACCGTCGGGCCAGCGCCCCGGGCCCGGAGCAGCGCGGTCGCCACGAAGTAGACGGCCGACTTGCCCCAGCCGGTGCGCTGGACGACGAGGGCGCGCCGACGCTGCGCGACCAGCGCCCGCACCGCCTCCCACTGTCCGTCGCGGAAGTCGGCGTCGTCACGGCCGACCAGGCGGCGCAGCAGGGCGACCGCCTCGTCCCGGAGGTCGAGGTCGGTCATGGTGGCGGGGTCGGGTGCGTGTGCGGTGGTCATGCAGCGATCGTGTCCGGTCGCGCCGACAGGCCGGTCCGGCCTGTGGAAAACCGCCCGCTCGGCCGCGTGCCCTGAGCGCTCACGCGGTGGGACCGGCGTCGGCCAGCACCCGCAGCACGTTCGCGCCGGCCAGCCCGGCGAGGTCACCGGCCGACCAGCCGCGTTCGGCGAGGGCGGCGAACAACCTCGGGTAGCCGCCGACGTCCTCCATCCCCAACGGGAACGAGTCGGTCCCGTCGTAGTCTCCGCCGAGGCCGATGTGCGCGACACCGGCCACCTCGCGGACGTGTTCCACATGCGCCACGACGTCGTCGATCGTGGCCACCGGCTTCGGATGCCGGTCCTGGTACTCGCGCGCGAACGCCATGTACTCGCTGTGGTTCGCCAGCGGGATTCCCTCGAGGAGCGCGGCGTCGGCGGCCGCGCTCCGCCATCGGGCCGCCGCGGTGTTGATGAATTCGGGCACGAACGTCACCATGCAGACGCCGCCGTTGATCGCGAGCCGTTCGAGCACGTCGTCAGGGACATTGCGTTCGACGTCGCACACCGCGCGGGCGGACGAGTGGCTGAAGATCACCGGGGCGTCGGTGGCGTCCAGTGCCGCGTGCATGGTGGTGTCCGCGACGTGCGAGAGGTCGACGAGCATGCCGAGCCGGTTCAGCTCGTGGACGACCTCGACGCCGAACGGGCTCAGACCGCCGCAGATCGCGACGTCGGTCGCCGAGTCGGCCCACTCGAGCGAGTGGTTGTGCGTGAGGGTGAGATAGCTGACGCCGAGCCGCGCCATCATCCGGAGCACGGCGAGCGACCCACCGATCTGCCGGCCGCCCTCGGCGCCCATCAGGCAGGCGAGACGACCCGAGTCGACAGCCGCCCGGACCTCGTCCGCCGTTCGCGTGAGCGCGAGTTGCTGCGGGTAGCGGGCCACGAGGCGGTGGACGAAATCGATCTGCTCGAGCGTCGCCGCGACCGCCTCGCCCTCGCTCATCGTGTCGGACACATAGACCGACCAGAACTGCGCGCCCAGACCACCGCTGCGGATGCGCGGAAGGTCTGACTGCAAGTGCGGCTGGTCGACGTCGAGCGGGGTCGCATCGAGGTCGTAGTCCGCGACCCGGCGCATCTCCCAGGGCAGGTCGTTGTGACCGTCGGTGAGCGGGATGACGCGGAGCCAGTCGGCCCACGCGGCGAGGTCGGTCCGATCGGCCGGGAGCTCGGCGGCCGACGGTGAAGCGACGGAAATGGTCTCCGGGGATGGGGAAGTCACCTCCCGATCCTGTCACCTGCCGGAGTTCGGACCGACCGCCCCTGCGCAACCAAGACGTCCGTAGCGGAGCGTCCACTTTGGCGATCAGGCCTTGTCGAACCCACGTCGTTCGAATAGAATTAACTCATGACAACGACCCGCACGGCTCCTCGATCCGGCGTAGACACGTCGTTCGAGGCGGGGTCTCGTATCGAGCTGCCAGGCTTGTCGGTGCCGCCCGGCCCCGAGCTTGCGGCCGCGATCGCGTCGCTCGTGCTGGCCGATCTGTCGGTGGGCGCGACGGTCGAGGTCGCGGCAGCGTGTCAGCGGCTCACCCGGTGGGTCCAGGGCACGCAACTGCTGGCGTTGGCGGAGTACGGCAAGTCACAGGTGTGGTCCGGGGAGCCGGAGGCGCGCGACGACCCGAAGGGTGTCCGGGCGAAGCAGTACGGCGCGAGCGACCTGGACGCCCTGTCGGAGTTCGCCGACCGGGAGGTGTCGTGTGCCCTCGGCATCGCGCCGATGACCGCGGCGGCGAAACTGGGGATGGCTCAGGACCTCGATCAGCGCCTCACCGCGACGCGCGACCTGATGCTGACCGGCGTGCTCGACGAGCACAGGGCCCGGCTGATCGTGCGTTCCACAAGGGTTCTCACGACGAGCAATGCGGTCGTCGTGGAGGCGCAGATCCTCCCGCGGGCGGCGAAACTGTCGTACGGACGGCTGAAGTCGGAACTGGCGCGGTTGGTGATCGCAGCCGACCCGGCATCCTCAGCCGAGCGGCACGAACGAGCCCGGCAGCGGCGGATGGTGTCGATGCAGCGCGGTGACGACGGGATGGGCACGTTCTCCGCGAACCTGACCGCGGACGGGATCACCACGGTGCGGAACGCGTTGGACGCACGTGCTTGGGCCAGCCGGGCGCTCGCCGGCCAGACACAGGGCGACGAGCGCACGCTCGGCCAGCGCCGCGCCGATGCGTTGGTCGAGGTGTGTGCGCAGGCGTTGGATCGTTCCCTCGGCGGAAACATCGAGTACCACCAACCGCCCGACAGCTACCGC
Source organism: Actinopolymorphaceae bacterium (assembly GCA_036786375.1). Lineage (GTDB taxonomy): Bacteria > Actinomycetota > Actinomycetes > Propionibacteriales > DAIQRJ01 > DAIQRJ01. The sequence continues at coordinate 102,706 of DAIQRJ010000004.1, read as the reverse complement.
CGCCGCGCCAGCGCTGATGCCCCGGACGTTCCCACGCACGCCGCGCGTCCCGCCGGCTCAGCTCCGGCCCACAAGGCCGCGTCGACGACGGAGCCTGCCACCGCGCACGCCACCGATGCCGATGAGCAACCCCAGCCGCCGGAGCCTGCGGTGGTCGTGCCGCGCGAGCTGACCGAAGCAGCACTGAAGAGGTTGCGGTCGGTTCTGCAACGTCGCTGCATGATCAACGTCCACATGGGCGCCGACGTCGTTCTCGGCGTCAGCGACAACCCGGTCTATCTCGAGGGTTATGGGTGGACGGCCGCGCCGGTCGGGCGGCGGGTTCTCAGCCAGAACGCGGAGATGAGGCGCATCGTCGACGACCCGGTGACCGGGCAGGCGTTGAACATCTCCGCGATGACCTACACCCCGAGCGCGGAGATGGCCGCCGCGGCGCGGATGCGCGACCGGCTGTGCACGTTCCCGACATGCGAGCGCAGGTCGGCGGACTGCCAGCTCGACCACACGGTCCCGCATCCGAAGGGTCGCGCCGGGGCATCGAGACCAGGTGACCGGCACGCGACAAGCGCTGAGGGCCTCGGGTCGCTCTGCGACGCCGAACATCGCCTGAAGACCCTCGGTGGTTGGCAGGTCACCAGACTCGACGGGCAGTGGGAGTGGAGATCCCCCGCCGGGAAGGTGTACCTGACCACCACGACGACCTACTCTCCGCAGACCCTCGGCGAATTGGCGATCGCGGAAGAGACCCGGATCGAGTTCGCCGACCTCGTCGCCGGCGAACTCGACGAGGACGCACTCACCCGCGCAGCTCAACGCGACGCCGTCAACGCGGTCCTCTGGGCGAACGACCCAGCACCCTTCTGACGTTCGATCAGGCTGAACCGGAAATCGCGCGCATCGCCGCCGCGACGGCATCGGCCGACGACGTGCCCTCGGCCTCGAGCCCGGCGACGACCCCCGCCCGGTCGGCGTCCGAACGGTTCTGACTGAGCTTCGCCTTGCCGGTCACACTCTCGACCTGCAGTTCAAGCCCGACGATCGCGCGGAGCTGGCTCTCGACGAACGCGGCCGGCGCATCGCCGATCGTCCACGGAGCCCGCCGACGACCTTCGTGCGCCTCCGACAGTGCGGTCACCATCGCCCGCACCCACTCGGGATCATCGTGAACCGTGAGCTGACCGGTGATGTGGACGGCCGAGTAATTCCACGTCGGCACGACCTGGCCGTGCTCGCGCTTGCTCTCGTACCAGGTCGGCGACACGTAGGCCTGCGGCGCCGACACGATCGCCAGCGCACGCGCGCCAGCCGTCGGGATGTGCCGCCACTGCGGGTTCGCCCGCGCCAGGTGCGCGATAGCCACCCCGCGCTCGAGATCCAGTAGCACCGGCAGCAGCGACGACTCCGGCATTCCGTCCGGCCCGACGGTCACAAAGTCAGCCGCACCAACCGTCCGCACCAGCGCGGTCAGCTCGTTGTCGTCCATCGCGAAATGGCGTGGCACATACATGCGGCCGAGTCTCCCTCATCGGCGCGGCCCCGGGCATGCGAACAGGCCCCGGGACCGAAGTCCCGGGGCCTGCGCAGTGAAACGGTCGAACGGGTGAAGCGAATGGACTAGAAGTCCATGCCACCCATGCCGCCGGACGGGTCGCCGCCCGCGGAAGCGGACGCCTTCTCCGGCTTGTCGGCGACGACGGCCTCGGTGGTGAGGAACAGGCCGGCAATCGAGGCAGCATTCTGCAGCGCCGAACGCGTGACCTTGGCCGGGTCGACGATGCCCGCAGCGAGGAGGTCGACGTACTCACCGGTCTCGGCGTTGAGGCCGTGACCGATCGGGAGTCCGCGGACCTTCTCCGCCACGACGCCGCCCTCGAGGCCGGCGTTGATGGCGATCTGCTTCAGCGGCGACTCGGACGCGACCTTGACGATGTTGGCACCAGTGGCCTCGTCGCCGGTCAGGTCGAGCTTCTTGAACGCCAGCAGGCTCGCCTGCAGCAGCGCAACGCCACCACCTGCGACGATGCCCTCTTCGACGGCGGCCTTCGCGTTGCGAACGGCGTCCTCGATGCGGTGCTTGCGCTCCTTGAGTTCGACCTCGGTGGCCGCGCCGACCTTGATGACCGCAACACCGCCGGCCAGCTTGGCCAGACGCTCCTGCAGCTTCTCCCGGTCGTAATCGGAGTCGCTCTTGTCGATCTCGGCGCGGATCTGGTTGACCCGGCCCTGGATCTGCTCGGCGTCACCCACACCCTCGACGATGGTGGTCTCGTCCTTGGTGACGACGACCTTGCGGGCCTGCCCGAGCAGGTCGACGGTCGCGTTCTCGAGGCTGAGGCCGACGGTCTCGGAGATGACCTGGCCACCGGTCAGGATCGCGATGTCCTGCAGCATGGCCTTGCGGCGGTCGCCGAAGCCGGGCGCCTTGACGGCGACGGACTTGAACGTGCCACGGATCTTGTTCAGCACCAGGGTCGCCAGCGCTTCGCTCTCCACGTCCTCGGAGATGATCAGCAGCGGCTTGTTGGCCTGCATGACCTTCTCCAGGAGCGGCAGCAGGTCCTTCACCGAGGAGATCTTCGACTCGACGATGAGCACGTAGGCGTCATCGAGGACGGCCTCCATGCTCTCGGTGTCGGTGACGAAGTACCCCGAGATGTAGCCCTTGTCGAAGCGCATGCCCTCGGTGAGCTCGAGCTCGAGCCCGAGGCTGTTGCTCTCCTCGACGGTGATGACGCCTTCCTTGCCGACCTTGTCCATGGCCTCGGCGATGAGCTCGCCGACTTTGGGGTCAGCCGCCGAGATCGAGGCGGTCGACGCGATCTCCGCCTTGGTCTCGATCTCCTTGGCCTGCAGCAGGAGCTGCTCGCACACGGCCGCGACAGCCGCGTCGATGCCACGCTTGAGGCTCATCGGGTTGGCCCCGGCGGCCACGTTGCGCAGACCCTCGCGCACCATCGCCTGAGCGATCACGGTGGCAGTCGTCGTGCCGTCACCGGCGACGTCGTCGGTCTTCTTGGCAACTTCCTTGACGAGCTCGGCCCCGATCTTCTCGTACGGGTCCTCCAGCTCGATCTCCTTGGCGATGCTCACACCATCGTTGGTGATGGTGGGCGCGCCCCACTTCTTTTCGAGGACGACGTTGCGACCTTTCGGGCCGAGTGTCACCTTGACCGCGTCAGCGAGCGTGTTCATGCCACGCTCGAGGCTGCGACGGGCTTCCTCGTTGAATGCAATGAGTTTGGGCATCTAGCGAAATCCTCCCCAGACGGGTGGACGTGCGGTGTCGGCTGGTGCCCGCGACGGACGACCTCGGCTGCTCGAGATCTCACCGGTCGACCTGCAGCGTTCTGTCACTCTCGACCTAAGAGTGCTAACCACGATTATTAGCACTCACCCCAGGAGAGTGCAAACGTCCGGGCGTCGGTGAACAGGCCCGGCAGACCGTGCCGTTACGAGTGCTCGAGACTCCTCCGGAGGAAGCCGACGGCGCGCGACCAGGCCGTGCGGGCGCTGTCCTCGTCGTAGGTCCCGAGCTTGTCCTTGTCGTTGTGGAACGCGTGCCCGGCCGGGTAGTAGAAGAACTCGACCTCGCCGTGGGACTCGGCGCGCAACTGCTCCTCCAACGCGTGGGCCTGCTCGATCGGGTAGAACGCGTCCCGCTCGCCGTAATGCCCCTGAACGCCGGCGGTCACGGTGTCGTAGGTGTCCGGAACGGCCGGCCCGACGCCGTAGAACGGCACGGCGGCAGCGATCCGGTCACCCTGCTGCGCGGCGAGCAGCAGCACGAACCCGCCACCCATGCAGAAGCCGATGGCGCCGAGCTTGTCCGAGGTCACCGCGTCGTGCCCGAGCAGGAAGTCGACCGCACCGCCGAGGTCGCGGGCGGCCCGCTCCACCGGAAGTTCGGACATGAGCTTGCCGGCCTCGTCGCTGTCGTGCGCCACGGAACCGCCGAACAGGTCCGGGGCCAGCGCGACGAACCCCTCGGCGGCCAGCCGGTCCGTCACGTCGGCCAGGTGATCGTCGAGACCGCACCACTCCTGGATGACGATCACACCCGGGCCGGACCCGGATGCCGGCACGGCCAGGTACCCGTGGGCCTGCGTGCCGTTGCTGGCGAAACTGACGTTCTGACGGCTGTTGGTGTCGCTCACGACCCGAGGATGCCACGGCCGCACCCAGACCCGACCGGCCTCGGTCATCGACCGCGCGGCGCTGGTCGGGCGCACGCTCCGGCTGGGACGCTGATGACGTGCCCGACACCAGCTTCGATCCACGGCTTCTCGCGTTCGCCCGAGCCGTCACCCCCGACGTCGATCCGGCCGATCTGACCGCCGTCGACCACGCCTTCGCCGCCGAGTCGCTGCCCAGTCCGTGGGCAGCGCTGGCCGACCGGCTGCCGGCCGGCGACATCGGTCCCGACCTCATCGCACGGTTGCTCGACGACCCGGCCACGGCGGCCGCCGCGCAGGCCGGCGTCCACGCCGCGCAGCAGGCGTTCTACGGCAACCCCGGCGGGCTCGGCGCGGGCGACGTCCGCAGCTGGGCCGATGTCGGCTACCTCGAGGAGCAGCCGGGCACCCACTGGCCGGACCTGTCCGGGCTGGCACCGCGGCTCACCGCGTTCACCGACCTCCGCCCCACCTACGACGTGATCGTCATCGGCACCGGCGCCGGCTCGATCAGCGCGCGCCTGGCCGCGGAGGCCGGCGCCCGTGTCCTGCTCGTCGAACGCGGACCGTGGCTCGCCGCCGACGCCGGGCCCGACCACCTGCGCAACCAGCGCGTCGACAGCGGCCTGTCCACGCAGGCGGGTCCGGACCGTGCCGGCAACCCGCGCGTCACCTCGACCCCGGCCGGGGACCTCGTGGTCTCACCGGTCGACGGCGGTTGGAACAACAACGCGATGACCGTCGGCGGCGGTATGCGCGTGTTCGGCGCGCAGGCGTGGCGGTTCTGCGAGCAGGACTTCGCGATGGCCAGCACTTACGGCGTCCCGGACGGCAGCTCACTCGCGGACTGGCCGTTCGGCTACGAGGAGCTCGCGCCGTACTACGACCGCGCCGAGTACGAACTCGGCGTCAGCGGCGACCCGGCCGGCAACTCCTACGCCGGCCGGCGCACCCGCGGGTACCCGATGCCGCCGCTCCCGCTCACCGCCTCCGGACGGTTGCTGCAGGCCGGTGCGCAACGGATCGGCTGGAACACCGCGCCGGTACCGCTGCTGATCAACTCCGTGCCCTACGACGGACGCGCCGCCTGCCAGGGCTGTGGGACCTGCGTCGGCTTCTCCTGCCGGGCCGATGCCAAGACCGGTACGCACAACACCGCGCTGCCGCTGGCGCTGGCGACCGGCCGGTGCGACCTCGTCGTCAGCACCCAGGCGACCCGCCTCGTCACCGACGTGCTCGGGCGTGTCACCGGCGTCGCCCTGCAGGCCCGCGGGCTCGACGGCTCCCCCGGACCGTCGATCACCGTCACCGCCGGGCAGGTCGTCGTCGGCGCAGGTGCGACCGAGTCGGCTCGGCTGCTGCTGCTGTCGGCTCACGACGGCGAGCCGAACGGGATCGGCAACAACACCGACCAGGTCGGCCGGCACCTCCAGGGACACGTCTACGCCGGTGCGCTCGGGCTGATCGACGAGCAGGTCCAGTTCGGTCAGGGACCGGGTCCCTCGATCTGCACCAACGACTTCCGGCACCGCAACGACGGCATCGTCGGCGGCGGCATGCTGGCCAACGACTTCGTCCCGATTCCCCTTGCCACGCTGGGAACGCTGAGCCGATCCGGGCTCATCCCGGCGTGGGGCGCCGGCAGCCACGAGGGCCTGAGCCGTTACTACACACGGCATCTGCACATCATGGGCCCGATCCAGGAGGTGTCGACGTCGACCGCGCGGGTGCAACTGGACTCGTCGGTCCACGACAGCCTGGGCCTTCCGGTGGCCAGGTTCTCCGGCTCCATCCACCCGGAGGACATCAAGACGGCGAACCACCATGCCGACCGTGCGGTCGAATGGCTGGAGGCGTCCGGTGCCATCCGGCTCGCGGCGATGCGACCGGGGGCGATCGAGAACTACGGGCCGAGCGGCGGCCAGCACCAGGCCGGCACGTGCCGTATGGGCGCCGATCCGGCCACCTCGGTCGTCGATCCCGAAGGCCGTATTTGGGGCCACGACAACGTCCGCGTCGCCGACGGGAGCGTGCACGTCACCAACGGCGGCGTGAACCCGGTGCTGACGATCCTCGCGAACGCATACCGGATCGCGGAGCTGATGACCAAGCGGGCTTGACGATTCCGGCTGGCACTTCCGCATTCCGAACGGCGACCGGGTTCAGCGTGCCCGACCGGCGCCGCGCCGTCGTCGACGCGGTGGCGGAACTGACCCGCTGACCACCAGCCAGCCGGTCGGGTCGGTCAGCCGCCGGCGACCGCGGGGACGACCGAGACCTGCGCACCCTCGGGCGTCAGGGTCGCCAGGCCGTCGGTGAACCGGACGTCCTCGTTGCCCACATAGACATTCACGAAGCGGCGCAGGGATCCGGCGTCGTCGAGGATGCGGGCGCTGATGCCCGGGTGGCTCGACTCGAGCGACTCGAGCACGGCCGACAAGGTGTCGCCGTCGGCGCCCACCTCGGACTTGCCGTCGGTGTAGGTACGCAGGATGGTGGGGATTCGCACGCTGACACTCATGAGCGGATCGTCCTTTCTGGTCGGAGGATTACGGGCTGCGGATCGGATGGTGGGCGTGCTAGTCGCCGAAGCCGGACGCGACGAACGCCTCGAACGTCGGCTCGATCGTCGCGGCCGGGCCGACACGGTCGGAGATCGCGTCGAGCGTCTTGAGGCCGTCGCCGGAATTGATGACGACGGTCTCGGCCTCGGGGTCGAGCTGGCCGGTCGCGATCAGCTTGCGCAGCACGGCGATCGTCACCCCGCCGGCGGTCTCGGCGAAGATGCCCTCGGTCTGCGCGAGCAGCACGATGCCGTCGCGGACCTCGTCGTCGGTCACGTCCTCCACCGCACCACCGGTGCGACGGGTGACGTCGAGGACGTACGGACCGTCGGCCGGGTTGCCGATCGCGAGCGACTTGGCGATGGTGTCGGGCTTCACCGGCCGGACGACGTCACGGCCGTTCTTGAACGCCTCTGAGACCGGCGAGCAGCCTTCGGCCTGCGCTCCGAAGATCTTGTAGGGCGTGCTCTCGACGATGCCGAGGTCGACGAACTCGCGGAACCCCTTGTCGATCTTGACCAGCTGGGCGCCGGAGGCAACCGGGACCACGACCTGCTCGGGCAGCCGCCAGCCGAGCTGCTCGGCGATTTCGTAGCCCAGCGTCTTCGAGCCCTCGGCGTAGTACGGCCGGACGTTGACGTTGACGAAGGCCCAGTCGGGTCGCTCGCCGGCGACCTCGGAGGCGAGCCGGTTGACGTCGTCGTAGTTGCCCTCGACGGCGAGCAGGGTGCCGCCGTAGACGGCCGTGGTGATGATCTTCTGCTGCTCGAGATTGCTCGGCACCAGCACGACGCTGCGGATGCCGGCGCGGGCCGAGGCGGCGGCCACGGCGTTGGCGAGGTTGCCGGTGGAGGGGCAGGCGAGGACGGTGAAGCCGAGCTCACGCGCCGCGGCCAGCGCCACGGCGACGACGCGGTCCTTGAACGAGTGGGTGGGGTTGCCGGTGTCGTCCTTGACCCACAGCGTCTTCATGCCCAGTGCGGCGGCGAGCCGGTCGGCCTTCACCAGCCGGGTGAAGCCCGGCTCGGTGTTGGGGAAGCTCGCGACGTCGGCCGGGACCGGCAGGAGCGGTGCGTACCGCCAGATGTTGCGAGGCCCGGCCTCGATGTCGTCGCGGGTGAAGGCCGGGAAGTCGTAGCCGATCTCGAGCGGCCCGAAGCACTCGACGCACGCGTAGTTCGGGCCGAGCGTCTGGGTGGCTCCGCACTCGCGGCAGACCAGCTCGACGGCGTGGCCGAAGGCGCGGTCGCGGATCGTGTGGGCGGCGGTGTTCTCACCCGCGATGTTCCAAGCCGTGGTGTTCTCGGTCGTGAGCGTCATGACAGACCTGTTCCTCTCCTCATCTTCCCCGGTGTCGACCGTCGACGCGGGACGGATGTGGCACCTGACCGGTTCGCGGGCTTTCGCCTCACGAACGAGCTGGCTGCCGGGGCTTCAGCGGGCCGTATCCCTCTGCCCCTCTTGATGAGCGACACCAGGCTATCCGGACCGTCCAGCCCTTGGTCGCCGATCCCGGAATCCGAGATGGACCCGACCTGCCGGTGGTCGCAGCCCGACCTCCGCGGCGGCGTCGTCGATCGACCGGTCGGCTACCTGGTCTGATCGGCGAGACTGGCCGCATGCGTGCTCGTCACCGCGTCCGTCAGCTCGCGAATGCGGTCAACCTGTCCACCCCGATCGGCCTCGCCGTGGCGCGAGCCGGCCGTGCGGCCGTCGTGCCCGGACCGCGTGGGCTCATCTTCGCGACCGGCTACCGGTTCCGGTTCCCCACCGGCGGTGCCTTCACCATCGGCAACGTGATCACCAGCCGGATGAGCTTGGACGAGCTGCTCCGGTACCCGCGCGTGCTCGCCCACGAGGAGCGGCACGCCTGGCAGTACGCCGTCTTCGCCGGCCCGCTCTACTGGCCCTTGTACTGCGCCGCGATGGGCTGGTCGATGCTGCGGACCGGGGACCGCGCGTCCCGCAACGTGTTCGAGCGCTCCGCCGGGCTCGCGGACGGCGGTTACGTCGACCGGCCCGTCCGCGCCATGCTGGTGCCGTGACCGCGACGATCGACGATCCGCACCCCGCCAGCGCCGACCTCGCCTACCTCGACGCGCACGACCTGCTCGAGCGGCTCGAGGCCGGCACCCTCACCACCGTCGAGCTGGTCGGCTCGCTGCTCGACCGGATCGACGCCCTCGAGCACGCGGGACCGGCGCTGCACGCGATCATCAGCCTCGCGCCCGATGCCCTCGACGTCGCCGCCCAGCTCGACGCCGAGCGTGCGGCCGGCGCGCTGCGGGGTCCGTTGCACGGGATCCCCGTCCTGGTGAAGGACAACGTCGACACCGCCGGACCGCTCGGCACGACCGCCGGATCGCTCGCGCTGACCGGCCGGGGGCCGGCCGACGACGCTCCGCTCGTCACCCGGTTGCGCGCCGCCGGTGCGCTCGTCCTGGGCAAGACGAACCTGTCGGAGTGGGCGAACATCCGCTCGGAGATGTCGAGCTCGGGCTGGAGTGCGGTCGGCGGGCTGAGCCGTAACCCGCACGCGCTGGACCGGTCCGCCGGCGGGTCGTCGTCGGGATCCGGCGCGGCCGTCGCCGCCGGGTACGCGCCGCTCGCGGTCGGAACCGAGACCGACGGGTCGATCACCTGCCCCGCGGCGCTGAACGGGCTCGTCGGGCTCAAGCCCACAGTCGGGTCGATCCCGGGCGCCGGCATCGTCCCCATCTCGCACCGGCAGGACACCGCCGGCCCGATGACCCGCTCGATCCGAGACGCCGCGCTGCTGTTCGCCGTCCTGTCCGGTCAGGCCGCCGACGCGGCCACGCCGCCGACGCCGGACGTCGCAGGCCTGCGGGTCGGTGTCGCACGATCGAGGATGTGGGGACACCACCCGGGCTCCGACGCTGCGGCCGCCGCGGTCCTGGCCGGCCTGCGCGAGGCCGGCGTCGAGGTCGTCGACGACGTCGAGCTACCGCCGCTGCCGTCGGACCGGTCGATCGGGCGACTGCTGCTGACCGACCTCGTCCAGGATCTCGCCGGCTACCTCGACACCCGCGACGACGTCGCCGTCCGCTCGCTCGCCGACGTGATCGTGTTCAATCGCGCGCATCCGGACGAGGAGCTGCCGCACTTCGGCCAGGACCTGTTCGAGCTCGCGGTGGACTGGGCCGAGGCCGACGACGCCGACGAGCGTTACCAGGAGGCGCTGGCCCTGTGCCTGGCCGCGGCGAAGACCGACGGCATCGACCGTGTCGTCACCGAGCACAGGCTGGACGCGCTGGTCGCCCCGACCTACCCGCCGGCCTGGAAGATCGACCTGCTCGACGGCGACCACGGGCTCGGATCCTGCACGAGCTACTCAGCAATCGCGGGCTATCCGATCCTGACGGTGCCGAACGGCGCGGTGGGGGGCGTCCCGCTCAGCTTCGCGATCCTCGGAACGGCCGGCTCGGAGCCGACCCTGCTGCGTCTCGGTGCGTTCGTCGAGCAGAGCGTCGGCCGGGCCGCGCGGCCGGCGTTCCGAGGCGCGACGATCGGCTGACCCGGTCAGTCGACGCCGTTGCGCAGGGCGATGGCCAGGTCGCGGAGCCACGACGCGACGCCGGACGGCCCCCGCAGGACGAGGTCGGCGTGCTCGGTCAGCTCGGTGACCTCGTCCGAACCCGAACAGATCGCGAGCCCGGCGCCGCCGGTCTTGCGGAACGCGGCCACCTCGTCGAAGGCGGGCAGGTCGCCGAGGTCGTCGCCGATGTAGATGACGCCGGTGGGTCCGACCTGCTCGATCAGCTCGCGCAGGGCGACGCCCTTGTCGACGCCGGGGGGACGCAGTTCCACGACGAACCGGCCCGGTTCGACGGCGAGGCCGAGCCGGTTGGCCAGCGGGGCCAGGATGCGTTCGACCTCATCGGCCACTGGCCCGGGTTCGTCGGCCGGACGGGTGTGCACGGCGACCGAGCGGCCCTTGTCCTCGAGTGTCACGTCCTCGGGCAGCGTGCCGTCCTCGAGCCATCCGCGGATCGTCGTGCGGGCCTCGGCGATGCCCGGGTGGGTGGGCATCGCGACGACCCGCATCTCCGAGCCGTCCCAGCGTTCGGCGCCGTAGTGACCGAGCACGACGAGGTGGTTGCGGCGGACGATGCCACCGCGTGCGGTTCGGGTGACGGCGATGGAGGCGAGCCCGCTGCGGGACGCGGCCACGCGTGCGGGCCGGCCGGTGATGATGGCGATGCACGCGACCTCGGTGTCGAGCCGGGCGAGCACACCGGGGATCTCGGGGTGTGCGGCCGCCTCTTCGGGGTTCTCCACGATCCGCGCGAGGGTGCCGTCGAAGTCGAGGGCGAGCAGCACGTGTGCGGCATCGGCCGCGAAGGGCGTGAAGTCGACGCCGGTCATACCGGGCAGTCTTCCCGAGTCGGCGACCGTGCGTCGCGCCGTGTCAGGACTCGATACCGCTTGCTCAGACCTCGATGCCGAGGCGTCGCGCGGCGCGGGCACGCTGGCGGGTCGAGCGCAGCCGACGCAGCCGCTTCACCAGCAGCGGGTCGGCTTCGAGCGCCTCGTCCCGGTCGATCAGAGCGTTGAGCACCTGGTAGTACCGGGTGGCGGACATGTCGAACCGGTCGCGGATGGCCTGCTCCTTCGCGCCGGCGTACTTCCACCACTGACGCTCGAACGACAGGACCTCGGCGTCACGCTCGGACAGACCGTCGGGACGGGGACGGTCGGTGACGGTCGTGTCGGGGGTGCCTGGGCTCACGAGCATCTCCCTTCAGCGGGGGCGGGTGGTTCAGCGGCGCGCGCGGTACGGCGCGCACCGGGGTGCGCTCCGTTCAGAGTAGTGCTTCCGGGACCCCCGAACCACACCACTGTAATTAGGGCGCGCCGTGTGCGTGCGCCCGGTCGGTGCGTCAGATCGGGGGTCAGCTCCAGATGCGGTCGTGACTCGACTCGGCGTCCCAGTGCGTCGTCTCGACGAAGAAGCCCGGGTCGCGGGGATCGAGGAAGTCGCTGAACAGGTCGGTGTTGATGTCGGTGAACCCGAGCCCGGGCGTGTGCGGAACGTCGATGAACCCGTCCTGGATGAGCGGCCGCGGGAGCCCCTCGACCAGTTCGCTCCAGCGTTCGACGTCGGCCGCGTGGTGCTCGAGGCCGATGAAGTTCTCCGTCGCCGCGGCCAGGTGCACGCTCGCCATCGTGGCGATCGGGCTGGCCGCCATGTGCAGGGCCATCGCGATGCCCTGCTCCTGCGCATAGTCGCCGAGCCGCTTCGTCTCGGCGATGCCGCCGGAGGTGGCCGGGTCCGGATGGATGACCCGCACCGCGTGCGCGTCGATCAGCGGCTTGAAGTTCTCGGCCAGGTAGATGTCCTCGCCGGTGCACGTCGGCGTCGTGGTGGCCTCGGTCAGCTGCCGCCACTGGTCGGTGTACTGCCACGGGATCATGTCCTCGACCCACGCGAGTGTGAACGGCTCGAGCGCCCGGGCGACCCGGATGCAGGAGTCGAGCGCGATGTGGCCGAAGTGGTCGGTGGCCAGGGCGATGTCGTAGCCGACGATGTCGCGCAGCGTCTTGACGTAGTCGGCCAGGTAGTCCACACCGGTCTGGGTGATCTGGATGCCGGTGAACGGGTGCATCGTCGTCCGCGACTCTCGCGCGTACGGCGGTGCGATGACGGCACCGGGGACGTCCCACAGGAGCTCGACACCCACGTCGACCTTGAGCATCTGGAAACCGCGGCTCCGGCGTTCGAGCAGCTTCTTGCCCTGCTCGACGGCGTCGGCGCCTTCCGGGGTGTCCGCGTAGCACATCACCCGGTCACGGAAGCGCCCACCGACCAGCGCATAGGCCGGCACCCCGTAGGCATTGCCGGCCAGGTCCATCAGGGCCATCTCGACCCCGCAGACCCCACCGGCGCGACGGCCGTGGCCGCCGAACTGCTTGATCGTGCGGAAGATCTTGTCGATGTTGCAGGGGTTCTCACCGACGATCCGCGACTTGAGTTCGAGCGCGTATGTCCGGCTCGCACCGTCGCGGACCTCGCCGTAGCCGCTGATCCCCTGGTTCGTGTCCAGCCGGACGATCGTCGACGGGAACGGCACCCCGACCAGGTTGACGATGCGCAGGTCGGTGATGCGCAGGTCGGTCGGCGCCGACAGCGAACTGACCTCGTTCGAGGCGAGTTCGGGGGCCTCGATGTTCATGCCTCGACCACTGCCGTCGCGGCCGCCGCGGCGGCGCGCTCGGCCTTCCAGGCGTGGTAGTCGGCCTGGATGTCGTCGGCCCACACGCCCACGTCGATCTGGGCACTCGTGTAGATCCGCTCGCTGAGCCGGCGCTTGCCGAAGACGTCGCGGGTGCGGGTCTCGGCACTCTGGGTGGCGACCTGGCCGGCGAGGTGCGCGGGGATGAAGGAGACGCCGGTCGGGGTACCGAGGACGATGTCGCCGGGGAGCACGGTCGCCTCGTCGATGCGGATCACCAGGTTGATCCCGGCGAGGGTGACGTTGCGGATCGGCGTCGGGTCGGCGCCCCGGTAGAAGAAGTTCACGCCCTCGAGTTCGACCAGGCCCTGCAGGTCGCGTACGCCGCCGTTGATGACGGCGCCGACCTTGGTGCGCGAAGCCACGGCGGTGCCGAGGTTGTCCCCGATCACCGTTCCTTCGATGACCTTGCCGAAGATGTCCACGACCATGATGTCGTTCTCCTCCAGGGCCTCGATCACCCAGGAGTTCTGCCGGTCACCCTCCTCGTGGCCCTCGGCGGCGCCGGCCCCGACGACCACCGCGTCGAAGTCGGGGCGGTGCGGGACGAACTGGGCCGTGATCGCGCGACCGACGGTGATGGTGCCGGGGTGGGTCTGCAGCCACGGGGACGCGAACTGGCGGGGGTAGCCGGCGTTCAGCATCGTCCCCCAGGCTTCTTCGGTGGTCGCCTGGCGCAGTTCGGCCAGGACCTCGTCGGGGACTCGCGGGCGCCCGTCGTCGAACCGTTCGCCGGTCCACAGGGGCGTCAGCGCGATCATGTCGTCGCGTGTAGGGGCAATTCGCATGTGCCCATCTCAGCCGAGCACAGGGCCCGTATGCGACCGGCCCCGGGGTGCTGTCCGAGACCGGCCGTACGCCGGAGCCCCCACTAAGCTGGGCCAATGCCCACCCCCGTAGTACCCACCAGGAGTGACGCAGATGAGTTCTGACCCGATCCGCTGGGGCGTGCTGTCCACCGGCCACATCGCCGGGGTGTTCGCCGCCGACCTCAAGCTCCTCCCCGATCACCGCCTCACCGCGGTCGCGTCGCGGACGCAGGCGAAGGCCGACTCCTTCGCCGCCGAGCACGGTGACGAGGCGACGACGGCGCACCCGAGCTACGAGGCGCTCGCCTCCGATCCCGACGTCGACATCGTCTACATCGCCACCCCGGTCTCCGAGCACCACGCCAACGCGCGGCTGTGCCTCGAGGCAGGTAAGCACGTGTTGTGCGAGAAGGCGATGACGGTGAACGCCGCCGAGTGCGCCGACCTCATGGAGCTCGCCGCCGGGCGCGGCCTGTTCCTGATGGAAGCCATGTGGATGCGCACCAATCCCCTTCACCACAAGATGATCGAGCTCCTGCACGACGGCGCGATCGGGACCGTCCGGGCCGTCAGCGCCGAGCTGGGCTTCACCGTCGAGCCGGATCCGAAGCAGCGGCTGCGCGACATCGACCAGGCCGGCGGAACCCTGTTGGACATGGGCGTCTACCCGTTGACGTTCGTCTGGGAGGTCCTCGGCGCCGCGCAGAGCGTGCAGGCGTACGGGTTGGTGTCGGGCCGGGTCGACGGCACCGTCGGTGTCACCCTCGGCTACGCCGATGCGATCGCCACGATCTCGACGTCGATCGACGCGAACATGCCCGCCCGCGGTGTCGTGATGGGCAGCGAGGGCCGGATCGAGCTGGACGGTTTCCACGCGGCGCGATCCCTCACCGTGCACCGCTACGACCGCGAGACCGAGACGCACTCGGTCACCTGGCCGGGCATGGGCTACACCTACGAGGCCGAGGAAGCCGCCCGCTGCGTGCGTGCCGGGCTGCTCGAGAGCCCGATGGTCCCGATGACCGACACCCTCGCGATCATGGGGCAGATGGACGAGATCCGCCGGCAGATCGGCATGGTGTACCCGCGCGAACGTGACGCCGGCGCCATGTCGGTCGTCGGGGCGCACGCGTGAACGACTTCGTCGTCGTCGCGAACCGGCTGCCGGTCGACCGGGTCGAGGCGGCCGACGGCACCGTCAGCTGGCAACGCTCCCCCGGCGGGGTGGTCACCGCGCTCGAACCGATCATGCGCGCGAAGTCCGGCGCTTGGATCGGCTGGGACGGCAGCCCGAGCCCGTCGGCCGGTGACGTGGCCGAGCCGTTCACCGCCGACGGCATCAGCATGGTGCCGATTCCCCTGACCGGGCAGGAGATCGAGGAATACTACGACGGCTTCTCCAACGCCACCCTGTGGCCGCTCTACCACGACGTGGTGGCTCCGCCGGAATACCACCGGCACTGGTGGGACGCCTACAAAGTGGTGAACGCGCGGTTCGCCGACGCGGCCGCCGAGCACGCGAATCACGGCGCGACCGTGTGGGTGCACGACTACCAGCTCCAGCTCGTCCCGCAGATGCTGCGCGAACGCCGGCCGGACCTTCGGATCGGCTTCTTCCTGCACATCCCGTTCCCGCCGACCGAGCTGTACCAGCGGCTGCCCTGGCGACGGCAGGTGCTCCAGGGTCTTCTCGGTGCCGACCTCGTCGGCTTCCAGCGACCCGGCGCAGCCGCGAACTTCGTCCGGCTCTGCCGGTCCCTGCTCGGTCTCCGCACGCAGCGTAACGCGATCCGCGTCGAGGACGACCGCACCGTGCACGCCAGCCACTACCCGATCAGCATCGACTTCGACGAGCTCGACGCCCTCGCCCGCTCGCCGGAGACCGCGGCCCGCGCCGAACAACTCCGCGCCGACCTCGGCCATCCCGAGCACATCATTCTCGGCATCGACCGGCTCGACTACACGAAGGGGATCGGCCAACGCCTGAAGGCGATGGACGAACTCCTGAGCGAGGGCCGCATCAGCGCCGACGACACCGTCTTCATCCAGGTGGCGACCCCCACCCGTGAGCGGGTCGAGCAGTACCGGTTGATGCGGCACGACATCGAGGCGCAGGTCGGCCACATCAACGGCGCGCACGGCCGGATCGGGCACGCACCGATCCACTACCTGCACAGCTCATATCCACGCGAGGAGCTGGCGGCGATGTTCCAGGCGGCCACGGTCGCGCTGGTGACGCCGTTGCGGGACGGGATGAACCTCGTCGCGAAGGAGTTCGTCGCCAGCCGGTTCGACAACACCGGCGTGTTGGTGCTCAGCGAGTTCGCCGGCGCCGCCGACGAGTTCCGTCAAGCCCTGCTGGTGAATCCGTACGACATGGACGCACTCAAGCGCACCATCGTCGTGGCGCTGCACATGCCAGCCGCCGAGCAGACGAAGCGGATGCGGGCGATGCGACGGCGGGTCAGCTCGTTCGACATCTCGGCCTGGGCGGACGCCTATCTCAGCGACCTGCGCTCGGATTCGCCGTCGGCCGAGGTACCGGGCAGCATGCCGCGCGAGTGACGACCAGCCGAGCGACCGTCCGTCGAGCGGTAGGACCGAGCCGATGAGGCGGACCCCAGTCCTGGCGTTGGATCTGGGCACGTCCTCGGTCCGGGCACTGGCCTGCGACGACGCCGCCGAGCCGATCGCGGGCATCGAGGCGCGGCGGGCGGTGCCGCCGCGGCAGGACGCGAGCGGCGCCGGAGAGCTCGATCCGGACGCCTATCTCGCCGCGCTGTGCGGATGTCTCGACGATCTTCAGGCAGCGGGATTGCTGTACCAGGTGGAGAAAGTCGCCACCAGCAGCCAGTGGCACTCGGTGATGGCCCTCGACGCCGGTCGCCGGCCCGCGTCGTTCGCCCTGACCTGGTTGGACACCCGGGCCCGTGCCGACCGGGTGCCGGCCGATCCGGACGAGTTCCACCGCCGGACCGGGTCGTGGGTGCACCCGCTCTACTGGACCGCCAAGATCCCCTGGTTGACCACCGAGATATCCCAGCCGGGGCTCACCTTCACCGGCATCACCGAGTACCTCCGCGAGCGGCTGCTCGGAGCCACGGCGATCTCGGTGTCGATGGCGTCGGGGTCGGGCATGCTCGACGTCGGGTCCGCCGGCTGGCACGACGAGGCGCTCGACCTCGCCGGCGTGACCGCCGCGCAGCTGCCCCAGGTGTCGGACGCGCCGGGCCGGCTGCGGCCGGAGTTCGCCCGGCGCTGGCCGGCGCTGGCCGGGGCGGACTGGATGCCGGCCACCGGCGACGGTGCGACGTCGACCATCGGCGCGGGCTGCACGCCGGGCACGAGTGCCGGCGTCACCGTCGGAACCTCGGCGGCGATCCGCGTCGTCCACGACGTCGGCGACGCCCCACCGCTGGACCCTTCGCTCTGGCGCTACCGCGTCGACGGCGAGCGGATGCTCACCGGAGCGGCCGTCAGCTCGGGCGGCGTGCTGCACGAATGGCTCGAAGGGCTGCTCGGCGGGGTCGACGACCCGACGTCGCCGCCGGGACTCGCGTCGGCCGGGTTGAGCGTCGTCCCCATGCACGCCGGGTCACGGCCGCCGGTGGTGCTGCCGGCCGGCTCCGGGGTGGTCGCCGGGCTTTCGCTGGCCACCCGTCCGTCCGAGCTGGTGGCCGCCACCTACGAGGGTGTCGCACTGGAACTGCTGCGCTCGTTGCGATTGCTCGACGCGTCGTTCGCGTCGACGCTCTCGGTCGTGCTCGGCGGCGGTGCGGTGGCCGCATCACCGTGGTGGCGACGGGCGTTCGCCGCGACGTTCGACCGCGACGTGCGCTATCAGGTGAACCCCGAGGTCGGTGCCCGCGGCGCCGCGATGCTCGCACTCGGGGTGGCGCCGGTGCCACCGGACACCCGGCTGCCGACGGTGCCCGACGAGGTCGCCGCCATGCAGGCGGCCGGCGGCCGCTACGACGAGGTGCGCGCCCGGTTCGTCGACTGAGGCCCATTACCCCGGGGGCTGGTTAGGACGGTGTGCCGAGAGAGCCCGAACGGGTCAACCAGCCAGGGCCGGGATGTCGAGTGGTCGCCGGCGTGCGGCGTGGCCGTGGGGTGGTCGCTGCCGCACGGTTTGCTCGGCGTGTTGGGTGGCGGGGCGTCCAGTCTGACGTGCGACGGATGGTGACCGTCAGTGGCCGGGATTCGTCATACCTGGTTGAGGATTCTGGCTCGGCGGATTGTCGGTGGGCTGCTCTAGCGTTGTTCTGGTGATGACAACGCGGGTGACGCCGGCGGCTGGGGTGGATCATCCGGTCGCCCATGCCCTGGTGGCGGCGCTCGGGTTGCTGCGTCCTGCCGCCGATCCTGCCGTGGTGAAGCTGTGGCAGCTCGGCGACGATCAGTGCCTCACCACCATGCTCACCGTGCTGGAGGTCGAAGCGGCCCTCGCGGCGGTCAAGCTGCAGCTGCTCGGGGCGATGGAGGAACGGCAGGTCACCGCGCACGCCACGAACCTGGGTACAGCGGCGTGGTTGAACGGGACCACCGCGTCGAGCCTGCAAGCCCCCTATCGCGAGACCGGCCTCGCACGCGGTCTGCATCGCCGGTTCCCCGCGATCGTGGCGGCGATGGCCGCGGGTGCGGTGTCCGCGGAGCAGGCCGCCGCGATCGTCGGTGTGTTGAAGAAGCTGCCCGAGTCGTTGACGGTTGAGCAGGTGCAGGCGGGCGAGGCGATGATGATCGGGTTCGCCGCCGACCACGGCCCGAAGGGGCCGCGCGATCTCGCCCGGCATCTGCTGAACGTGATCGCGCCGGAGATCGCCGAAGCCGCTGAAGCGGCGGTGTTGGAGGCGCAGGACCGGGAGGCACGCAAGACCCAGTACCTGCGGTTGCGCGACGACGGCGACGGCTCGGTCACCCTCAGCGGGAAGCTTCCTGCCGCCGACGGGGAAGCACTCCGCGCGGTGGTCGAAGCGATCGCCAACAGCAGCACAACCGGCGACGGGTCGTGGGCCGAGCCGGGTCTGTCGTATGAAGCGCGGCGTGCGCAGGCGTTGATGACCCTCGTCCACGCCTACCACGCCGGCGGCCAAGGACCACGACACGGCGGCGACCGACCCAGGGTCACCGTCCTCGTGACCTACGACGACCTCCTCCGTGGTGTCGCCGGCGCCACCCTGCTCGGCTCCAACACCAGGATCAGTCCCAGCGAGGCCCGCCGGCTCGCCTGCGACGCCGACATCCTCCCCGCCGTCATGGGGAGCGCCTCGCAGATCCTCGACCTGGGACGCACCACCCGGCTCTTCGCCGGAGACCTACGCCAGGCCATCGTCCTGCGCGACCGGGGCTGCGTCTTCCCCGGCTGCCACCGCGACCCGCGTGACTGCGACGCCCACCACATCAAGCCCTGGACCGCCGGCGGCGCGACCAGCCTCGACAACGGCGCCCTGCTCTGCCCCACCCATCACCGGTTGGTTGAGCCCGACCCCAATGCCGACCGAGCGACCGACCACGAACGCTGGCACATGCGCATGAGCGCCGACAGGATCCCCGAAGTCATCCCACCGTCGATCAACGATCAGCATCGACGACCCCAACGCCACAAACGATTCCGGCTACCCGTCAGGCAACAGCCGACGCGTGAATTGGATCATGGACGCTGAGGTCTCTTTGAGCTAACCGTCGAGCAGGCGGCCAGACGACCTCATGTGGACCCAGGTGGCGTCAGGCGACCCGTCACCGCGTCGACGACGTCATGGACCACGACCGCTAGCGCAGGACGTTCTCCACACCACTGAGGAATCCGAGCTCGGCCCGTCGTGGCGCGCCCTCCCAGTCACCCGAGACCGACACCGCGAACGCGCCGCAGATCGTGCCCCGGTCGAGCCGCTCGGCCAGCCCCAGCCCGTCCAGCCGGGCGGACAGGTAGCCCGCGACGAACGCGTCGCCGGCGCCGACCGGGTCGATGCACGTCACCGCCCGCGCGGGCACGGAGACCAGCTCGTCGCCGTCACGGAGCCAGCCGGTCGCACCGGCGACACCGTTCTTGATCACGACCTCCTGCGCGCCGTGCTGCGCGAGCAGCTCGACCAGGCCCTCGACGCCGACACTGCCCGGTTCGACGCCCGCCACCAGCTCGGCCTCCTCCGGCCCCGCGAAGACGATGTCGCTGGCCTCGGTGAAGTCCGTCAGGACCGACGTCGCCTGTGCCGAGCTCCACAGCGCCGACCGGTGGTTGACGTCGAAGCTCACCGTCGCGCCGACGCGATGCGCGAGCTCCATCGCGCGGAGGGCAGCGGCGCCGGCCGTCGGCGACACGGCCGGGGAGATGCCGGTGACGTGCACGATCGACGCCGAGCCGACCAGCGCGGGATCGAGGTGCTCGGGCGCAAGCCGCGAGCCGGCCAGGCCCTTGCGGTAGTAGTCGACGCGGAACCGGTCGAAGCTGCGGTGCTCGCGCAGCATCGCGCCGGTCGCAACGTCGGGATCGTGCGTCACCCCGCTCACGTCGACCCCCTCGCCACGCAGGGTCGACTCGATCAGCCGGCCCATCGCGTCGTCGCCGACGCGGCCGATCCAGGCACTGCGATGTCCCAACCGGGCAAGGCCGATCGCCACGTTGGACTCCGCACCGCCGATCGAGAGCCGGCCGGTCGAGCCGACCCGCACCGGACCGGTGTCGTTGAACGCGACGAGCGCCATCGTCTCGCCGACGGTGACGACGTCGGGCCGGCCCTCAGACACCCCGCGCCACCTCGACGACGCGGCGGGCACGCCTCGCCAGCGCGGCCAGGTCACCGTCGGGGGCAGCCGAATCACCCTGCAACGGCGAGCCGAGCCCGACCGCAGCGGCACCGGCCGCGAGGTACTCCGGCACCGCTTCGATCGCGACGCCACCGGTCGGGACGAGCGAGACGTCGGGCAGCGGGCCGCGCACGGCGGACAGATACGACGGCCCCCCGAGGCTCCCGCACGGGAAGACCTTCACCATCGTGGCGCCGGCCGAGTGCGCCTGCCAGATCTCGGTGGGGGTGAGGGCACCGGGGATGACGGGTACGCCGAGCCGGTTCGCCTCGGCGATCACGTCGAGCGTCACGCACGGGGAGATCAGGTAGGTGGCACCTGCGTCCACCGCCTGCCGGGCCTGCTCCGCGGTCATCACCGTGCCGGCGCCGACCGCCACGTCGGCGGGCTTACGCGCCACGTAGGCAGCGATCGCGTCCAGGACACCGGGGGTGGTGAAGGTCAGCTCCATCGCCTTGATCCCGGCCTCGGACAGCACGTCCAGGATGGCGTCGAAGCGCGCAGCGCTCGGTGCCCGGAGGATGGCGATGGCGCGGCACGACGCGAGTGCGGCCCGCAGGCTCGCGTGTGCGGTCGTGCTGTCGGGCGCTGGCGTCGGTGAAGACATGGCCGTCCTTCGTCGGGTCGGGCGAGGCGTTCTTGAGCGAGGCAGTCGTGAGCGAAACAAGGGTGAAACCGCACTGTTCGGCCATCGTGCCGGTTGCCGCAACAGGTCGAGCCTAGTGCCCGGCCGGAAGTCCACATGCGGACGTGGCGCGCCTCACGGCACCGCGGGCCGGTGGCTAGAACTGGTCAGCACCTTGTCCTCGACCGTCCCACATCGTGACGATCGGCACACTCGCCGTGATGGCGGGTGGAGGACGAAGGGGCTCAGTCCATGACCGACGACTACGTGTCCAGGACCAACAGGAACCGCCTCTCACGGGTGCCGCTCTCACGACGGCAACTGCTCACCGGGCTCGGCGGCGCAGCGCTCGCCCTGTCGACGACGGCACTCACCGGATGCACCATCACCAAGGGCGAGCCGCCGATCTCCACGCTGGGCTTGAGCAAAGACCCGGCCAAGCGCCCGAACGGCCGGCCCCGCGCGCACAACCTGTCGATGTACTCGCTGTGGGGCGCCACCGTCGGGCAGGGGCTGGTAGCCGTCGCGCAGGAGTTCGAGGCCGCGAATCCCGACATCGGCGTCGGCATCACCTTCGCGCCGGCGAGCGGAACCGTCCAGCAGAAACTGCTGACAGCCGTAGCCGGCCACGAACCGCCCGACATCGCGCAAGTGGTTCCGTTGCAGACCCCGCAGTGGGCCGCGCTCGGGATCATGACCGACCTCACCGACTGGTTCGAACGCGACGGCCTCTCGCTCGACGACTACTTCGCACCGGCGGCCGAGGCGATGACCTACAACGACCGCGTGTATTCGATGAACTGGGACGCCGACCCGAACTTTCCCCTGTTCTGGAACAAGGATCTGTTCGAACAGAGCGGGCTGGACCCGGAGAAGCCGCCGACCACGATCGAGGAGGTCGACGAGTTCAACGCGAAGATCCTCAAGCGGGACGGCGGAATGGCCACGAAGGTCGGCCTGACACCCTGGGACAACTACGGATTCTCGAACTCGATCTTCACCTGGGGGTTCGCCTTCGGCGGCCGCTTCCGCACCCCGGGCACCGACGACGTCACCCCCGACGACGAGTACGTCGTGAAGGCCCTGGAGTGGATCTGCGAGTCCGCGAAGAAGGTGGGCGGCCCCGATGCGGTGTCGATCGCACCACCGAGCCTCGCGCTGCACTCGTTCTCCACCGGCAACCTCGGGATGGCACCGCTGGTGTCCTCGAACCTCAAGGACATCGTGGCCGCCGTACCCGACCTCAAGTTCGGTTCGACACTGCTCCCCTATGGCCCGCCAGGTGGGTCCAAGCCGGGGCAGGGCGCGTGGATCGGTGGCTGGTCGGCGTTCATCCCGACACGCGCGAAGGAACCCGAAGCGGCGTGGGAGTTCATCAAGTGGTGGTCCTCCACCGACGCCGGTACGACCTCGAGCTGGAAGAACGTCGGATTCCCGGTGTCCTACAAGAAGTCGTCGTCGTTGGCCCTGGTCAAGGAGGACCCGATCATGCAGGCCTACTACGACACGCTCGTGAACTCCACCAACACCCGGCCACCGGTCCTGGTGGCCGACTTCTTCACCCAGCAGCTCGAGACCGAGGTGGCGAAGGCGGTCTACGGCCAGGAGACGCCGTTGCAGGCCCTGCGCAACGTGAAGGCGGCGACCGACGCCGAGACCAAACGGTTCAAGCGCGAGATCAGGAGCGGGCGATGACCGCGCAGACGCTGGGGGCACCCACCCGCTTGCGGCGGCGGATGACGCCTATGCAACGGCACAACACCAAGTGGGGCTTGATCTTCACCTCACCCGCGATCGTCGGGCTGCTCTGGTTCACCGTCTACCCGGTGCTCATGTCGTTGTACTACAGCATGACGTCGGAGACGATGGTCTCGAACTACCGCCGCTTCCTCGGCCTGCAGAACTACCGCGACCTCTTCAACGACGCCGCATTCGGGCAGTCCCTGTGGAACACCGCTTACATCGTGGTGCTCTCGGTCCCCATCGGGATCATCGTCGCGCTCCTGCTGGCGGTCCTGCTCAACCTGCAGGTCCGTGGTCAGTCGATCTACCGGGTGATCTTCTTCCTTCCGGCGATCGTGCCGGTCGTCGCCTCGGCGGTCGTCTGGTCCTACGTGTTCAACCCGCAGTACGGCGTGCTCAACAACGTGCTGTCCAAGGTCGGCATCGACGGCCCCGCCTGGCTGTCGAGTCCACAGTGGGCGAAGCCGGCGCTGATCATCCTGTCGGCCTGGGGTGTCGGCAACCTCATGGTGATTCTGCTGGCCGGGCTGCAGGACGTCCCGGTCGACCTGCACGACCAGGCGAAGGTCGACGGCGCCTCGGCCCTGTCGCGGTTCCGGCACGTGACGCTGCCGTTCCTGTCCCCGCACCTGCTGTTCGCCCTCGTCACCGGGCTGATCGCCGGCTTCCAGTACTTCACGCCGGTGTTCGTCCTCACCGGCGGAACCGGCAGTCCCGCCGGTTCGACCATGGTGTCGAGCCTTTACCTGTACCAGAACGCGTTCTCGTTCTTCCGGGTCGGCTACGCGAGCGCGATGGCCTGGGTCCTGTTCGTCATCACCGCCGTGGTCGCCCTGGTCACGTTCAAATTCGTCGGCAAGCGCGTCTACTACGGCGGACGCTGAAGGTTCGAGGGGATCATCATGGTTATCATCGCACCGTCCACTCGGCCCATCAACGACGCGCGACCGATCCGACCCACCCGGCCGATCGGCCGCTGGCCGCGGATCGCCGAACTCATCACCCAGCACACGATCCTGATCGTGTTGTCGGTGGTCTTTCTCATCCCGCTGTTCTGGATGGTCAGCGGATCGGTCAAGACTATCGGAGACATGAACGCGTTCCCGGTCGTCTGGTTCCCCAAGACTCTGACGCTGGAGAACTACATCTACGGGCTGCGGGTGTTCCCGTTCGCCCGCTACTTCTTCAACACCGCGGTGATCTGTATCGCGTCGATGATCGGCGCCGCCTTCAGTTCGGCCATGGTCGCCTACGGGCTGGCACGCATCCAGTGGCGGTGGCGGACGCCGCTGTTCGCGGTGATCCTCGGCACGATGATGATCCCGTTCTACGTCACCATGGTGCCGCTGTTCCAGATCTTCCGGACGCTCGGCTGGGTCAACACCTGGCTCCCGCTGATCGTGCCGCACTTCTTCGGGGTTCCGTTCTTCGTCTTCCTGCTCCGGCAGTTCTTCATGTCGATCCCCAACGAGATGTCGGAGTCGGCACGCATCGACGGCGCCAGCGAGTGGACGATCTTCATCCGGATCATCCTGCCGCTGGCCAAGCCGGCACTCGCGGCGGTGGCGCTGTTCCAGTTCCTCGCATCCTGGAACGACCTGCTCGGGCTACTGATCTACCTGTCCGACGCCCGCACCTATACGGTGTCGCAGGGCCTGAACTTCTTCCGCGGCGAGTACTCTACCCAGTTCGGGCCGTTGATGGCCGCGAGCACGCTGGTGGTGATTCCCGTGATCATCGTGTTCTTCCTCGCCCAGCGCACGTTCATCCAGGGCATCACCCTGACCGGAGTGAAAGGCTGACCGACCTGATGGGCCGTTCCGAGCATTTTCTCGTCACCGGAGCGCTCGGATGCCTCGGCTCGTGGGTGGTGAAACGGCTCGTCGACGACGCGATCGGCGTCTCGACCCTCGACCTCTCCCCGTCGGACCACCGGTTGCGGCTGACGTGCGACGCCGTCGACCTCGACGAGATCGACCGTCGCGAGGGTGACGTCGCCGACATCGACGGCCTTCTCGAGCTGGTCGACGACATCGGCATCACCCACATTGTCCACCTGGCCGGCCTGCAGGTGCCGTTCGTGCGGGCCGACCCGGTCGCCGGCGCGCATGTGAACGTCGTCGGGACGGCCGCGGTCCTCGACGTGGCCCGCCGCCGGCCCGACCAGATCCAGGGGCTGGTGTTCGCGAGCTCCGGCGGCGTCTTCGGCCGGGCCGACCAGTACCCGCAGGAGATTCTCGGCGACGACGCCCCGCACTACCCGCCGACGATCTACGGCGTCTACAAGCACGCCAACGAGCAGATGGCCGGGCTCTACTGGTCGGAGTACCAGGTGCCCAGCATCGGGCTGCGGCCGTTCATCGTCTACGGGCCCGGCCGCGACCAGGGCATGACGTCGGCGCCCACGAAGGCGATGCTGGCCGCGGCCGCCGGGCGGCCGTTCCACGTCGCCTTCAGCGGGCGGTTCACCTACCAGCACGCCGACGACGCGGCCGCGGCGTTCATCGCGGCCGCACGTGCGCCCGGCGACGGTGGCCGCACCTACAACCTGGGCGGAACGACGGCCGACATGTCCGAGGTCGTGTCGGCGATCGAGAGCGCCGTCCCGGCCGCGGCGGGCACGATCACGGTCGCCGACGAAGCGCTGAGCGGGCCGCACGAGGTCGACGGCAGCGGGTTCGAGAAGGTGGTCGGGCCGTTGGTGTGGCGGCCGCTGGCCGATGGCGTCGAGCAGACGATCGAGCACTACCAGGCGGCGATCGACGCCGGACTCGTCGACGTCGACCGCATCCTGGCCTGAGCTACGGGACCTGCAGCACGCCGTTCACCCGGCGCCCCGAGGTCGTCGCGCCCACTCGGCGCAACACCTTCGGCAGCGCCGCGTCGGGCATGTCCTGATAGCTCACCGGCCGCAGGAACCGGCGGATCGCCGTGGGGCCGACGGACGTGTGGATCGACGCCGTCGTCGCCGGCCACGGACCTCCGTGCTGCATCCCCCAACTCACAGCGACGCCGGTCGGCCAGCCGTTCCACAGCACCCGGCCGGCGCGCTCGCGAAGAATCGCCAGCAGCTCGGCCAGCTCGGCGGCGTCGTCGTCCTCACCCTGCACGGTGGCGGTGAGGTTGCCGGTGAAGGCGTTGGCGGCGGCGAGGAGCTCGGCGGCGTTCGCGTAGGTCACGACCAGCGACGTCGGGCCGAAGCACTCCCGCAGCAGATTGCCGGTGTCGGCGAGCAGCGTGGCGACGTCGGTCGCGACGATCGTCGGGCTTGCGACGCCGTCGCTGACCGTGCCCTGCACGAGCACCTTCACGCCGGGGTGCGAGGTGAGGTGGGTCAGCTCGTTGACGTATCCGGCGGCGATCTTCGCGTTGAGCATCGGTGCCGCTGCGACCGCGGCACTGGCGTCGGTGATCACGTCGAGCAGGTCGCTCCCGGTGGGCAGGAACAGCAGGCCGGGCTTCGTGCAGAACTGGCCGGTGCCGAGCGTGTACGACCCCACGAACGCCTTCGCCAGCGCGGCACCGCGAGCGGCGACGGCGCGGGCGGTGACGAACACCGGGTTCAGGCTGCCCAGCTCGCCGTAGAACGGGATCGGCTCGGGCCGCGCGCAGGCGAGGTCGTAGAGCGCCCGGCCGGCCGGGATGGACCCGGTGAACGAGCCCGCCTTGATGGCCGGTTCGGTGACGAGCTGCTTGCCGGCCTCGAAGCCGGACACCAGGGCGAACGTGCCGGCCGGCGCACCGACGGAGGCGAGCGCGTCGATGACGATCTGCGCCGTGCGGGCGGACAGTTCGGGGTGGCCCGGGTGGGCCTTGACGACGACCGGCGAACCCGCGGCAAGGGCGGCGGCGGTGTCACCCCCGGCCACCGAGAAGGCGAACGGGAAGTTGCTGGCCGCGTACACCGCGACCGGTCCGATCGAGACGAGGAGCCGGCGCAGGTCGGGCTTCGGCCCGAGCACCCAGTCGGGATCGGCGGTGTCGATGGTGGCCTCGGCCCAGCTGCCTTCGGCGAGGTAGGAGGCGAACAGGCGCAGCTGGTAGGTCGTTCGCGTCAGCTCACCGTTGAGACGGCCCTCGGGCAGGTGCGACTCCGCGCCCGCGAGCGCGACCAGCTCGGTCTTCGCGGCGTCCATCGCGTCGGCGATCGCCTCGAGCGCGGCGATCCGCAGGGAGGTGGCGTCGGGGTCGCCGAACGCGCGGGCCGCGCCGGCCGCGGCCTCGGCAGCGGCGGTGACCTGCGCCGGGGTGCTGTCCTCAAGCATGAGTGCCTCTCGTGGTCGTGTGCGCGGTGTCGTCGAGCAGCCACCCGAAGGGCTCGGTGCCGACGACGACGGGGTTCGTCAGGGTGCCGACCTCGGCGACGGAGATGGCGACCTCGTCACCGTCGGTCAGCGTGAAGTCCAGCTCGGGGATGATGCCGGTGCCGGTGGAGAGCACGACCCCGGCCGGGTAGGCGTCGCCCCGGTAGAGCCAGCCGACCAGGTCGCCGAGCTCGCGCCGCATCTGCGACGTCGACGTCTCGCCGCTGAACGCGACCGCGCCGGCGCGCGTCACCGTCAGTGTCACGGCCAGGTCGTCGGCGTGCTCGACCTCCCAGGCGGGCCGGATGCCGGCCGAGATCGCGCACGACCCGGCGTAGACCTTGGCCTGGGGCAGGTAGAGCGGGTTCTCCCCTTCGATGGTGCGTGAGCTGACGTCGTCGCAGACCAGGTAGCCGACGATGGCGCCGGCGCTGTTGGCGACCACCGCCAGTTCGGGCTCGGGGACGTCGAGGCCGGAGTCCGCACGGATGCCGATCGGCTCGCCGTCGGTCAGGACCCGCCAGGAAACCGACTTGAAGAACAGCTCCGGCCGCTCCGCGTCGTAGACCTTCTCGTACACGCTCTTCTCGGTGCTCTCCTCGACCCGGGCGTCGCGCGAGCGAAGGTAGGTGACGCCCGAGGCCCACACCTCGGTACGGCCGTCGATCGGGGGAAGCAGCCGCACGTCGCCCTCGACCGCAGGGCGGCCCGAGGAGCCGTCGACCAACGCGCGGATCTCGTCCGCGGTGTGCCCGAGAAGATCGGCCAGCGAGGTGACGCCGACGACGTCGGTGACCGGTCCGCCCAGCTCCTCCACGACGCCGACCCGGGGCGTCGATCCGGCGGTGACGTAACGAACGATGAACACGGCTCTCCTTCACGGCGGGTGCGCCGGGTGCGTCCCCGGGCCTGTTCACAGTAACGATGGACGCGGGCGCAGGCCTGCTCAGGGCGCTCGATCGCCGGTGCCGGTCAGTCTTGCGCCCGGCGTTGCGTGGCGATGGGCCGACCGGCAGGCTGTGCCGGGTGACTGCCACCGACTTCTCCCCGTCTCCCGCTCCGGCCACGACCGGCGCCGAACTCCTCGCACGGCTCGGGCTGCCGACCCGCGACCTGGGCGAGCTGCCGGCGTCGGCCAAGCGGTTCCCCGACGGTGTCGCCTGGCGGATGGAGATCCCGAGCGTCGAAGGCCCTGCGTGTGTGCGTGCGGTGCTGACCGGCGCGCACGAACGAAGCGTGCCGATCCGGCGGCTGTCGCAGGGCAGCGGGGTCTTCCTGCACACCGACGCCGAACTCGACGAGATGGCCGAGCTCGCGGCCGAGGCCGGGGTCGAGCTCAGCCTGTTCGCCCGACCCTGTGCCGGCTGGGGCCTGTCCGCATCGGCCCGGTCGGCCGTGGCGCCGCTGATCGCCCCGATCGCGCACGGGCAGGCCCAGCTCGCCGCGGTACTGGACGACATCCTCCGCGCGGTCGACCACGGCTTTCGCAGCGTGCTGATATCCGACATCGGCGCGCTGGCCGCGGCCGACCAGCTCCGCACCGCCGGTGATCTGCCCGACGATCTGGTGCTCAAGGTCTCGGTGATGCTGCCGGCCGGCAATGCGGCCGCGGCGCGGGTGCTCGAAGACCTCGGCGCGAACACCCTCAACCTGCCCACCGACCTCTCCCTCGGGCAGATCGCCGCCATCCGCGCGGCCGTCGACATCCCGCTCGACATCTACGTCGAGGCACCGGACAACACCGGCGGGTTCATCCGCCACCACGAGATCCCCGACCTGGTGAAGGTGGCCGCGCCGATCTACCTCAAGTTCGGCCTGCGCAACGCTCCGGACGTATACCCCGCCGGGAGCCACCTCGAGTCGACGACGGTGGCGCTGTCGAGCGAGCGGGTCCGCCGATCTGCGCTCGGGTACGAGTTCATGCAGCGCGCCCGGGTCGACCTCACCACGTCGGCACCCAACGCCACCGGCCTCGCGGTGCCGCAGCTCTGAGGCCCAACGCTCGCGTAACCCCGCACCCGTCGTCGTAACCCCAAGCACCGCTATACGACAACAGTCCCGGGGTTACGCGAGTAGCCACGGGGTTACGAGGACGACGGCGGGGGTGAGGAGGAGACAGCACGCCGCGAATGTGTTCGGGCGTCACGTCGTGTGCTGGTCGGGGTTGTCCCAGAAATAGGCCTCCGGGTCGTACACGGCCGGCGACGGAAGGAACCAGGGGTCGGTCCAGCCGCCGAGTGCCAGGTTGTCGCTCGTCGGCACATTGCGCAGATCGCTGTGCAGCAAGACGATTGCCGGAGTGTTCGCGACGATGCCGATCATGAACGGGCCGTCGTCGATGTGGATCTTGAAGATGTCCCACAGTGCCTTGACGCGCTTCATCGCGTCCGGTTCGATGCGGCCGGCGTCGTAGATGTCCTGCAGCTTGGCGACGGTCTTGCCCAGCGGGAAGCCGTCGTCGACGGTGGCGAACGGCGGCTGCCGCTTCCACGGGCTGATGTCCTTCTGCTTGGCCGCGGCACCGGGATCGGCGATGCGCAGCGCGTATCCCTGCCCGGTCAGCGGTGCCCACCACGAGTTCGCCACCGGCACCACCCAGCCGCCGTAGATGTAGGGCTGGTTGTCACCGATCCCCCACGACGCGTAGGCCATCAGCTGGCCGCGACCCCACCTGTCCCCGAATGTCGTCGGTGCCGTCGGGTTCATGTTGGTCTTGAGCCCGCCGCTTCCCAGTCGGCCTTCTGCTGGGTGCTCTTGTCGACGTTCTCCTGCGACGTGTCGGCCTGGTAGTCCAGCCGCAGCGTCAGCTTCTTGCCGTTCTTGTACTCGCGGAAGCCGTCACCGTCGGCGTCCTTCAGGCCGAGTCCCTCCAGCAGTTGCTTCGCCTTGTCCGGGTCGTACTTGATCGCGGAATCCCGCCACTGGGCGTAGATCTTCTTCGCCTCGTCGTCGATCTGGAAGCTGATGCCCTTCGGGCTCAGCGTCCCGGTCGTCAGCTCGCCGGTCTCGAAGTAGATCGACTTGCGCGCGAGCGGGCGGTTGAAGGCGTAGGACAACGCCAGCCGGAAGTCCTTCTCGGCCAGGAGATTGCGCAGGTCGTCGTCTTGGGTGTCGAAGTTGAAGAACGTCAGCGAACCGGTGCCGTTACCGCTCTCCCACGTCAGGACCTTCAGCCCGCCTTTTGCCTCCGCCTTCTGAAGGTGGAGAAATCGGCAAGGGTGATCGGCCGGTGCTTGCAGTGCACGTAGTCGACCTTGCCGGTGGCCATCGCCAGCTTCTGCACCTGCGGGTCCACCGTGCAGATCCACTGCCAGTTGTCGATGTAGGGCAGCTGGTCGCCGTCCCTCGTGACCCCGTAGTAGGGATTGCGTTCCCAGTAGACCGCGCGGCCCTCGCTGTACTTCGTGCAGCGGTAGCCGACCATCGTGGGGCAGTCCGGATTCTGGCTCCACAACAGCAGCTGGTCGTGCTTCGTCTGCCAGGTGCCCTTCGGCTTGAGCGCCTTGTTGTAGACCGGGTTGTACTTGCTGATGTAGTGCTTCGGGGCCATCCAGCGCGGCCCGATGACGCTCCCGTTCACGTAGGCGGCGATCCGGTCGACCGCGACCGGTGCCGGCGACGTGAAGGTGAGCAGCAGGGTCATGTCGTCGGGCGCGGTCACCTTGGCGATCTTGTCCTTGCCGTCGCGCACGTCGTCGGGTGGAGAGTCGGTGTGGTTCGGGTTGAGGACCATGTCGTTCCACCAGTACATGACGTCCGCGGTCGACCACGGCTGCCCGTCGGACCACTTCAGGCCCTTACGGAAATGGAACGTGATCACGGTGGCGTCGGAGTTCACCTCCCAGCTCTCGGCGAGGCCGCGACGATGTCCTGGCCGTCGTTGATGTAACGCAGGAACGAGAATCCGTAGGTGTACTCGTACAGCGCGCCTGAGGTGGTGTCGTTGGTCGTCGTCTTGAGCAGGCCGCCGTACTTGCCTTTCCCGATCCAGTTGTGCGGGACGACGTACGGGTTCGCCGGTAGCCGGTCGACCACATCGGGCAGCGTGCCGGCCTTCACCTGGGCGTCGAGCAACGGCGACTGCTGGAACGACGCAGGCTCCGGCAGCGGCTACGTCGGAGCGCCCTTGGCCGCAGCACCGGCCGATCCGGCCGACGATGCCGCAGGCTTCGCGTTGCCACTGCCGCGGCCGCAGGCGACGAGCACCGCCCCGGCACCGGCAACCGCGGCCGACGTCAACAGCCCGCGACGGGTGAAGCGGCCGGCGGCGATGGCTGCGCGTTGTTCGGTCATCCTGGGTCTCCGGAGGGCTCGACAAGTACGGCCGTGTGACGGCCGGCACATGCATGCTCACAGCGGATCACGGCCGTGCCAAGCGGGAGCCATCGTGGCGACGTAACTGGCCACAGCCGGTCAGTGACCCTGGGTCGTGGCCGATCCCGACGCGAAACGGCCTGCCGCATCCTCGATGCGGCAGGCAGTTCGTCGTGCGTTGCAGCGGGCGGCTCAGGTGGTGTGCTGCTCCGGGTTGTCCCAGTAGTAGGTCTCCGGGTCGTACAGCGCCGGCGACGGCAGGATCCACGGGTTCGTGAAACCTCCCAGCGCGAGGTTTTCCCGCGTCGGCACGTTGCGCATGTCGCCGTGCACCAGCACCGTGGCCGGCCAGTTCGCGACGATGCCGTAGAAGAACGGGCCTTCGTCGATGTGGATCTTGAAGATGTCCCACAGCGCCTTCGTGCGCTTCACCGAATCCGGTTCGATGCGGCCGGCGTCGTAGATGTTCTGCAACTTGGCGAACGTCTTGGCCATCGGCATGCCGTCAGCCTCCGTGAGGAACGGCGGCTGCCGCTTCCACGGGCTGATGGCCTTCTGCTTGGTTATCGACGCCGGGGCGGCGATCCGCTGCACGTAGCCCTGCCCGGTCAACGGCGCCCAGTGATCCTTAGCGACTGGGACGACCCAGCCGCCGTAGATGTAGGGCATGTTGTCGCCGACCTCCCACGCCGTCGTCGTCATCAGCTGCCCGCGGCCCCACCGGTCCCCGAAGGTCGTCGGCGCGGTCGGGTTGATGCCGGTCTTGAGCCCGACCGCCTCCCAGTCGGCCTTCTGCCGGCTGCACTTGTCGATGTTCTCCTGCGACGTGTCACCGGGGTAGTCCAGGCGCAGCGCGAGCTTCTTCCCGTTCTTGTACTCGCGGAAACCGTCGCCGTCGGTGTCTTTCAACCCGAGCCCGTCGAGCAGCTTCTTCGCCTTGTCTGGGTCGTACTCGATCGCGGAATCCCGCCACTGCGTGTAGATCTTCTTCGCCTCGTCGTCGAGCTGGAAGCTGACGCCCTTGGGGCTCAGCGTTCCGGTCGTCAGCTCGCCGGTCTCGAAGTAGATCGCCTTCCGGGCCAGCGGCCGGTTGAAGGCGTACGACAGCGCGAGCCGGAAGTCCTTCTCCGCCAGGAGGTTGCGCAGATCGGTGTCCGGGGTGTCGAAGTTGAAGAACGTGATCGATCCCGTGCCCGAACCGGTGTCCCAGGTCAGGACCTTCAGGCCGC
Source organism: Actinopolymorphaceae bacterium (assembly GCA_036786375.1). Taxonomy (GTDB): domain Bacteria; phylum Actinomycetota; class Actinomycetes; order Propionibacteriales; family DAIQRJ01; genus DAIQRJ01. The sequence continues at coordinate 69,888 of DAIQRJ010000004.1, read as the reverse complement.
CCTTGGCCTCGGCCTTCTTGAACGTGGAGAAATCCGCGAGCGTGACTGCGGTGTGCCGAGTGTGCACGTAGTCGTACTTCCCGGTCGCCATTCCGAGCTTCTGCACCTGTGCGTCGGTCGTGCAGATCCACTGCCACTTGTCGATGTACGGCAGCTGGTCGCCGCCCTTCGTCACCCCGTAGTAGTACGGGTTGCGCTCCCAGTAGACCGCGCGACCCTCGCTGTACTTGCTGCAGTGGTAGCCGACCATCGTCGGGCAGTCGGGGTTCATGTTCCAGAAGAGCTTCTGGTCGTGCTTGGTCTGCCAGGCGCTCTTCGGGTTGATGGCCTTGTTGTACTTGGGGTGGAACTGCTTGATGTAGTGCATCGGCGCAATCCAGCGCGGACCGATCGTCGTGCCGTTGACCCACGCCGCGATGCGCTCGACGCAGACCGGCGCCGGCGACTGGAAGGTCAGGACCAGCGTCAGATCGTCCGGCGCGGTGACCTTGGCGACCTGGTCTTTACCGTCGCGGACGTCGTCGGGCGGGCTGTCGGTGTGGTCGGGGTTGAGCACCATGTCGTTCCACCAGTACATGATGTCCGCGGTCGTCCACGGCTTGCCGTCGGACCATTTGAGGCCCTTGCGGAAGTGGAACGTGATGACGGTCGCGTCGGCGTTGACCTCCCACTTCTCGGCCAAGCCGGGGCCGATGTCGAGACCGTCGTTCAGATAGCGCAGGAACGAATATCCGTAGGTGTACTCGTAGAGTGCGCCGGACGTCGTGTCGGTCGTCGTCGTCTTGAGCAGTCCGCCGTACTTCCCCTTCTGCACCCAGTTGTGCGGCACGACGTAGGGGTTCTCGGGCAACCGGTCGGCGAGCGCCGGCAAGGTGCCCGCCTTCACGAGCGCGTCGAGACTCGGCGCCTGCTGGAACGTCGCGGGCTTGGGCAGCGCGGTCTTCGGGTCGCCCTTGGCGCTGCTGGCGCCGCCGGTCCCCGAGCCGGTGTTCGAGGTGCCTCCGCCGCTTCCGCAGGCCGCGACAAGCATCGCGCCACCGGCTGCAGCCGCGGTCGAGACGAGCACTTTCCGCCGGGACAGAATAGACGTACGTGGATCGACCATCGAGATGCCCTTCGCCAGATGTCCGCGGCTTTCGCCGCGCATGACTCAAGTCATCCTCACAGCCAGGCCACAGTGCGCCAACAGCAAACGGACCACATCCGATAACGATTCGGCCGCGGCCGACTCCGGACGCGGGGCTCAGATGGCGGATTTCAGCCGGTGCCTCAGGTGGTGTGCTTCTCCGGGTTGTCCCAGTAGTAGGCCTCCGGGTCGTAGACGGCCGGCGAGGGGAAGAACCACGGGTTCGTCCAACCCCCGAGGGCCAGGTTCTCCCGCGTGGGGATGTTGCGCAGGTCGTTGTGCAGGAGAACGGTGCCCGGCCAGTTGGCGACGATGCCGTACATGAACGGGCCCTCGTCGATGTGGATCTTGAAGATGTCCCACAACGCCTTGATCCGCTTCATGGCATCCGGCTCGATGCGACCCGCGTCATAGATGTTCTGCAACTTCGCGAAGGTCTTCGCCAGCGGCATGCCGTCGGACTCCATCAGGAACGGCGGTTGCCGCTTCCACGGGCTGATCGACTTCTGCTTGGTCAGGGAGCCCGGTGCGGCGATCCGCTGGACGTAACCCTGGCCCGTCAGCGGTGCCCACCACGAGTTCGCCACCGGCACGACCCAGCCGGCATAGATGTACGGCGAGTTGTCACCGATCTCCCAGGCCGTCGTGGTCATCAATAGACCCTGACCCCAGCGCGCGCCGAACGTCGTTGGCGCGGTCGGGTTGATCTCGGTCTTGAGCCCGACCGCCTCCCAGTCGGCCTTCTGCCGGCTGCACTTGTCGATATTCTCCTGTGAGGTGTCACCGGGGTAGTCCAGCCGAAGCGAGAGCTTCTTGCCGTTCTTGTACTCGCGGAACCCGTCTCCGTTGGTGTCCTTCAAGCCGAGGCCGTCGAGGAGCGCCTTCGCCTTGTTCGGGTCGAACTGGATCGCCGAATCCCGCCACTGCGCGTAGATTTTCTTCGCCTCGTCGTCGACCTGGAAGCTCAGACCCTTCGGGCTCAACGTCCCCGTCGTCAGTTCGCCGGTATCGAAGTAGATCGCCTTGCGGGCCAGCGGCCGGTTGAACGCGTAGGAGAGCGCGAGCCGGAAATCCTTCTCGGCCAGGAGGTTGCGCAGATCGGTGTCGGCGGTATCGAAGTTGAAGAACGTGATCGATCCGGTGCCCGAGCCGGTGTCCCAGGTGAGGACCTTCAAGCCGCCCTTGGCCTCAGCCTTCTTGAACGTCGAGAAATCGGCGAGCGTGACCGGCCAGTGCCGGCAGTGGACGTAGTCGACCTTCGACGTCGCCATCGCGAGCTTCTGCACCTGCGGGTCCACCGTGCAGACCCACTGCCACTTGTCGATGTACGGGAGCTGATCGCCATCCTTCGTGACAGCGTAGTAGAACGGGTTCCGATCCCAGTAGACCGCGCGACCCTCGCTGTACTTCGAGCAGTGATAACCGACCATCGTCGGGCAGTCGGGGTTCATGTTCCAGAAGAGCTTCTGGTCGTGCTTGGTCTGCCAGGCGCTCTTCGGGTTGATGGCCTTGTTGTACTTGGGGTGGAACTGCTTGATGTAGTGCATCGGCGCAATCCAGCGCGGACCGATCGTCGTGCCGTTCACGTAGGCGGCGATGCGCTCGACGCACACCGGGGCCGGCGACTGGAAGGTCAGGACGAGCGTGAGATCGTCGGGCGCGGTGACCTTCGCGACCTGGTCCTTACCGTCGCGGACGTCGTCGGGCGGGCTGTCGGTGTGGTCGGGGTTGATGACCATGTCGTTCCACCAGTACATGATGTCCGCGGTCGTCCACGGCTGCCCGTCGGACCACTTCAGGCCTTTGCGGAAGTGGAACGTGATCACGGTCGCGTCCGCGTTCACCTCCCACTTCTCCGCCAGGCCAGGGCCGATGTCGATGCCGTCGTTGATGTAGCGGAGGAACGAGTACCCGTAGGTGTACTCGTACAGCGCACCGGAGGTCGTGTCGGTGGTGGTCGACTTGAGCAGCCCCCCGTACTTGCCCCGCTGCACCCAGTTGTGCGGCACGACGTAGGGGTTCTCGGGCAGCCTGTCAGCCAGCGCGGGCAGGGTACCCGCCTTCACCAGCGCGTCGAGACTTGGCGCCTGCTGGAACTTCGCGGGCTTGGGCAGTGCAGTCTTGGCGCTGCCCTTGGCGCTGCTGGCCGCGCCGGTGCCCGAGTCGGCGCTGCTGTTCGAGCTGCTGCCACCGCTCCCGCAGGCTGCGACCAGCATCGCGCCGCCTGCTGCAGCCGCGGTCGAGACGAGCAGTTTCCGCCGGGACAGAATTGACGTACGTGGATCGACCATCGAGATGCCCTTCGCCAGATGTCCGCAGCTCGCGCCACGCGTCACTCAACTCATAATTACAGTCAGCGCACAGTGCGCCAACAGCAAACCGGACCACATCCCATAACGATTCGGCTGCGGCCGAATCCGGCTGAGAGGGTCGGATGTCGCGTTCGGACGTCTGCATCGTCAGGGAACCAGGAGCACCTTCCGCAGGTCCGGCGGCCGGTTCCCGAGCAGCGCGAAAGCCTCGCCGGCCCGTGCGAGCGGGAGCCGGTGCGACACCAGGTCGCCGAGATCGAGCAGGCCCGCGCCGAACATGTCCGCGACCCGCTGCCAGGCCGACGGGGAGGCACCGAAGACGCCGTGGACGGTCAGCTCGCGCAACACGATCTGCGAGATCCCCGGCAGTGCGGGGCCGGTGTCGGCTCCGGTCGGGATGCCCTCGAGGAACGCGGTGCCGCCTCGACGGGCGGCGGCCAGGGCGATCCGCGCGCTGGCCGGCCGGGTACCGGCCTCGAACACCACGTCCGCCTCGCCGGTCCAGCCGTCGGCCTCGGCCGGCGCGATGACCACGGTCGCCCCCCATCGTCGGGCGAGCACGATGGCCGAGGGGCTCGCACTGATCACCGTGAGGGACGCCGGCGACGATGCGGAGATGATCTGGACGGCGATCAGGCTGAGAGTGCCGGTGCCGACGACGGTCGCGTGCAGACCGGACGCAGGACGCTGGCCGGGCGCAGGAGCGCGTTGGCGACGCATGCGGCCGGTTCGAGCAGCGCGGCCACGGCGGGATCGACGCCGGCCGGGATGTGCAGCCGGTGGACCAGATGCGCGGGTACGACGACGTAGCCGGCCCACCCACCGGGCTCGGTGAACCCGGTCTCGCTGTAGCCGGTCGCGCACAGGTTGGCCAGACCTTCGCGGCAGCGTGCGCATGAGCCGCAGCCGCGGATGCCGCAGGCGATCACCGGCGTGCCCGGGTCGGGGCCGTCGACGTCCTCGCCGAGGGCGGCGATCGTGCCGGTCCATTCGTGCCCCGGCACGATCGGGTAACGGCTGTACTCCGCGGGTCGCTGGCCCGCCAGCAGTTCGACGTCGCTGCCACAGATACCGGCGGCGGTGACACGGACGAGAACCTCACCGCGTTTCGGCGACGGGACGTCGCGTTCGAGGACCCGCAGGTCGCCCGGCGCGGCGATCTCGACGCAGGTCATCGCCGCGGGTACCTCCATCAGTGGCCGTGCCCGTGCTCGTCGTCGTGGCCGTGCCCGTGGTCTCCGTGGTCGTGGTCGTGTTCGTCGACGGCGGTCGGGTGGTGCGGGTCGAACAGCGCCAGGCTGGCGCCGGCCGGGTCGGTGATGACCGCGAACCCCTGACGGGGACCGCTGAACACCGTCCCCCCGCCGGCGACCACCGCGGCCAGCGAGGCCTCCAGGTCGGCGACGCGAACGTAGATCAGCCAGACCGGCGGAGCGTCCTCGTTCGGGCCCCGGCGGTAGCAGATGCCGGAGATGGGGTCGCCGTCCTCAGTGGTCATCAGGTAGTCGGAGTACCCCTCCATCGGGTGCTCGTGCGGAGTCCAGCCGACGACACCGGCGTAGAAGTCGCGGACGCCGCCGGCGTCCGGCACGCTCAGGTCCGTCCAGATGATGGCCCCGACGGCGGGATCTGGAATCTGGTCGGTCGGCTGTGAGTCGCTCGGTTCTGACATGCGCCCAGTCTGCCGTCCGGTCAGATCGTGTGGTCGGCAGGCTTGTCCCAGAAGAAGCTCTCGGGGTCGTAGACCGCGGGTGTCGGGTGGCCGTACGGGTTCGTCATGCCGCCGAGCGCCAGGTTGTCACGCGTCGGCACGTTGTTCAGCCCGACCTTGTGCACCTCCACCGCCGGCGCGTTGGCGACCGTGCCCTGGAAGAACGGGCCGTCGGTGACGTGAATCTTGCAGATCTCGAAGACGAGCTTCTGCCGCTTGAGTTCGTCCGGCTCGATGCTCGCCTGGTCCAGCAGTTTCCACAGCTTGTCGATCGGGCCGCCGGCTTCGGGCGCGATCCGGGGCGGCTTGCGCTTGTACGGGTCGACGTCGAGTTCGGTCTTCTCGGCCGGCGTGCCGCGCACGGAGTACATCGCCCCCTGCATCGGTGCCCACCGGTCCGCCTGGATCGGCACCAGCCAACCCGGATTGCCGAGCAAGGTGTTCGGCGGACCGCTGACCTCCCAGTCGGAATGGATCATGTAGGAGCCGTTCGCCCAGTTGTCGCCGAATGACGTCGGCGCGACCGGATTGATGACAAGTAACAATCCGACGGCCTTCCAGTCGCGGACGAGCTGGGCGTCTTTCTGCTTGTGCTCGTCGGCGGCGTCGGCGGGGATGTCGATCCGGAGCTTGAGCTTTGCCCCGCCCGGTAGTTCCCGCAGACCGTCACCGTCGGTGTCGACGACCCCGATCTCGTCGAGCAGCTTCTTCGCCCCGTCCGGGTCGAATTTGACGTAGGAGTCGCGCCACTGGAGATAGAGCTTCTGGCCCTCGTCGGAGCCGACGAACTCGGCGCCCTTGGGTCCGCTCGTACCCGTGCTCGGCTCCCCCTGCTGGAAGTAGATCGCCTTCTTGGCCTCTTCCCGGTTGAACGCGAGTGACAGCGCTTGGCGGAACTTCGGCTCGTGGAACAGCTTGCGATAAACCGGATCCTTGTAGTCCTGGTTGAGGAACATCATCGAGGCGGTACCGCTGCCGGTGTCCCACAGCAGCACCTCGATACCGGACTTCTCCTGCGCCTTCTTCAGCGTGCTGACATCGGAGAGCGCGAGACTGTTGAACGGGCCGTGGCTGTAGTCGACCTTGCCGGCGGTGATCTGCACCTTGCCGACCTGCGGATCCTGCACCGACGTCATCAGCAGCGTGTCGATGTAGGGCAGCTGGTCACCATCCCTGGTGACGCCGCAGTAGTACGGATTGCGTTCCCAGGTAAGGGATCGACCCTCGCTGTACTTGGCCAACCGGAACCCGGCGAGGGTCGGGCACTTGGGGTTGCGCTTGTAGTCGGCGTTGGTCTCCCACAACCTCCCGACCCCCGCCCAGTCCGAGGGCACGTTCTTGTTATAGGTCTTGTGGAACTGCTTGACGAAGTGGCTCGGCACCATCCACGACGCACCGTTGCCGCGGTAGCCCCTCGAGTAGGAAGCGATCTTGGCGGGAAACAGCGGCGCCGGCGTGTCGAAGCTGACCTTCAGAGTGAACTCGTCGGGCGCGGTGATCTTGGCGATCGTCTTCTTTCCGGACTTGCATTCATCAGGCACCGACTCGGGGATGTAGTCGGCGTTGTTGGCCATGTCGTTCCACCAGAACATGATGTCGGCGGTGCTCCACGGGTGCCCGTCGGACCACTTCAGGCCCTTGCGGAAATGGAACGTCCACTCGCTGGTGTCGGCGTTGCTCTCCCACTTCTCCGCCACCCCAGGCCCGATCGTCGTGCCGTCGTTGAGCAGTCGCAGCACCGTGTAGCCGTAGAAGTAGTTAGCGATCGACCCCGCGTCAGAGCCGCTGGTGGCGCCGACGAGCACCTTCAGCGACCCGCCGTAGTTGCCCCTCTTCGTCCAGTTGTGCGGGATCACGTACGGGACTGCCGGGAGCCTGTCGGCCACCGCCGGCAGGGTCTTGGCCTTCACGAGCTCGGCCAGCTTCGGCGACTCGTTGAAGCTCGCCGGCGTCGGCAGCGGCGTCTTGGCCGATCCCTTGGCGGTGGTCGCGCCGCCGTTGGCGGTACCGGTCGAGCCGGAGCCGGAGCCGCCGCAGCCGGCGAGCGCGACGGCGGCCGAGGTCACGGCGGCGGAGGCGAGCAGCGTCCGCCTGCTGAGGCCGCCGGCGGTCTGGACATGCGGATCGGTAATAGTGGTGTCAACGGTCATGGTGACTCCCTCGATGGATGGCCGGCGCACCGCCGTCGGTGCCCGACTCCCCGCGCCCTAGACCAACCATGGCAACCCGGGAGACCGCGGATCGCAACTCCGAATGCGGCCCGGCACGCGTTCCGTGACCCAAGCGCAACCTCGCAACGGGCCGTCGGGCCGTAAGTTGTCCGGTCGCGGCCGCGGCCCGGGGGCGGCCGCGGCCGCGCGCGGACGCGGCCGCGCGCGGCACCGGCGACCATGAGGCGGCAGAATGCCGGGGAGGGGCGGCTCAGCGTCCGCCCTGCCCGTCCTACCGTCTTTGGGAGCTCATCGATGAACCAGCCGTCAAGCCACGATCACGAGGGCACCCGCCGCAGCGCCGCCTGGTTCGGTGCGCACGGGCGCTCCGGGATGACGTACCGGTCGTGGATGCGCAACCAGGGCTTCGCGTCCGACTCCTTCGACGGCCGCCCGGTGATCGGGATCGCGGTCAGCGCGTCCGAACTGGCGCCCTGCAACGCGCACCTGCCGAAGATCGCCGAGGCCGTCAAGCGCGGCGTCTGGCAGGCCGGCGGCTTTCCGCTCGCGTTCCCGACGATGGCGACCGGCGAGACGCTGATGCGCCCGACCGCGATGCTCTACCGCAACCTGATGGCGATGGAGGTCGAGGAGCTCATCCGCGCCAACCCGCTCGACGGCGTGGTCCTGCTGTCGGGGTGCGACAAGACCACTCCCGCGATGCTGATGGCCGCGGCGAGCGTCGACCTGCCGGCGTTGATGATCACCGGCGGCCCGATGCTCAACGGCAAGTTCCGCGGCGAGGACATCGGCTCCGGCACGCACGTGTGGAAGTTCGAGGCCGACGTGGCCGCCGGACGCATGACCGAGGCCGACTGCTTCTTCGCCGAGAGCTGCATGAGCCGGAGCAACGGGCACTGCATGACGATGGGCACCGCCTCGACGATGGCGTGCATGGCCGAGTCGCTGGGCATGCAGATGCCGAACGCGTCCACCTGGCCCGCGGTCGACGCCCGCCGGTTCGCCCAGTCGCAGGAGGCCGGCCGCCGGATCGTCGACATGGTCGAGGGTGACCTCAAGCCCAGCGACATCATGACCCGGGACGCCTTCGAGAACGCGATCCGCACCAACGCCGCGATCGGCGGCTCGACGAACGCGCTGATCCACCTGACCGCGATCGCCGGCCGGCTCGGCGTCCCGCTCGAGCTCGACGACTTCGACTCACTCGCGCGTGAGGTGCCGACGCTGGTCAACCTGATGCCGTCGGGCAAGTACCTGATGGAGGACTTCTGCTACGCCGGCGGCCTGCCGGTCGTACACAAGCGGATGGCCGAGGCCGGTCAGTTGCACGGCACCGCGATGACCGTTACCGGCGAAACGATCGGGGCGAACGTCGCCGAGGCCGAGGGCTGGAACGACGACGTCGTCACCACCTACGCCGAACCGTTCCAGGCCGCCGGCACCGGCACCGCCGTGCTCTGGGGCAACCTGGCGCCCGGCGGTGCGGTCATCAAGCAGTCCGCGGCGACCCCGGCGCTGATGCAGCACCGCGGCCGGGCACTCGTCTTCGACACCGTTGAGGACTACAACAAGGTCGCGCCCGACCCGGACATGGACGTCACCGCCGACGACATCCTGGTGATCCGGGGTGCCGGCCCGCGCGGGTACCCGGGCATGCCCGAGGTCAGCAACGTGGTGCTGCCGACGAAGCTGCTCGAGGCCGGCGTCGAGGACATGATCCGCATCTGCGACGGCCGGATGAGCGGGACGTCCTACGGCACGGTCGTGCTGCACGTCACGCCTGAGACGGCGCTGGGCGGCCCGCTGGCGCTGGTCGAGACCGGCGACGAGATCACCCTCGACGTGCCGGCTCGCTCGATCCGGCTCGAGGTGTCCGACGAGGAGCTCGCGAGCCGTCGGGCGAACTGGACGGCGCCCGTGCTGCCGTACACGTCGGGCTACACGTGGCTCTACATCAACCACGTCAATGGTGCCGACAAGGGCGCCGACTTCGACTTCCTCGTCGGCAGCCGCGGTCACGCGATCCCGCGCGACTCGCACTGAGCCGCACTGGTCGCAGCGACCTGCACGGGGACGTGTCAGGCCGGCGGGGTCCGCCAGCCGCGGGTCGCACGCCAGCCCAGCAGTTCGCGGGCACCTCGGGTGTCGATGAACCCGCGGTGCGGGTCGCCCGCGAGCCATTCCTCCTGCGTCGTCCCCACCCACGGCACCTCGGGGAACACCGCGGCGGCGAGCTCGGCCGTCGGCTGGGTCATGCCGGTGTCGTCCGCGGCCAGCAGCACCGCGTGGTGACCGCGGACCTCGACAGTAAGTCCGGCGACGACGGCGTCGACGACATCCTCGACGTCGACGTAGGCGCCGAACTCACGTCGCACCCAGTCGATGTCGTGCCGGTTGCCGGCGCGCCAGCTCTCGTAGCGGTGCTCCTCGGTGACCAGCACCGGCCGCAGGCTGATGATCGTCATGCCGTAGGCGTCAGCGAAGGCGGTGCACGCCTCCTCGCCGAGGTGCTTGGACAGCTGGTACCCCGGATACGGACGGTGCGGGTGTGTGTCGTCGAAGGGCAGCCGGTCCGGCGGGGTGCCGTGCCGGCCGACGACCCCGATCGCGTTGATGCTCGAGAACGCGACAATCCTCGTTATGCCGAGGTCGGTCGCAGCCAGCAACACGTTCAGCGTTCCGTCGACGTTGGTGTTCAGCACGAGCTGCATCTGGCCCCCGCGGTCACCGGGAATGGCGCCGGCGTGCACGATCGCGTCGCAGCCCGTTGCGGCCGCCGTCATCGCGTCGAGGTCGCGGATATCGAGTTCGACCTCGCGCGGATCGACATCCGGGCCGCGCGTCTCTGCGGTGTCGGCACTGACCACCTCGTGACCGAGCCCGACCAACCGCAGCACGGACCGACTGCCGATACGGCCGCGGCCGCCGGTGACCAGAATCTTCATGTGCGCAAGGGTGTCAGGTCGGGTCGGGAACGACGGACCCGGCCCGGCCGAGGTTCGGTCTGCAACGACGCGGACCGGCTGGCAGGATGAGGGCGATGACGCACACCGATAGCGACACCGGCACCGGCGAGGTCAGGACACTCGTGGCGAAGCAGGTCAGCGGTGTCATCACCCATCACGGCGAGGGGCCGGTGTGGTCCCAGCGCCGTCAGTGCCTCCATCTGGTCGATCTGCTGGCCGGCGCGATCGTCCGCCTCGACCCGCACAACGGTCATCACAACCGGCTCGTCGTCGGAGCGGTCGCGGCCGCCTTCCGGCCCCGTGCCGACGGCGGTCTCGTCGTGGCGGTCGAGCGCGGCTTCGCGCTGATCGATCCCGACGGCGAACAGCACCAGCTGCCGACCCTGTGGAGCGACAAGCGTGTCCGCATGAACGACGGCGGCACCGACCCGGACGGCCGCTTCTACTGCGGGTCGATGGGCTACGACGGACCGCCGGCCCGCGGCGAGTTCTGGCGGCTGAACCCCGACCTGACCGCCGACCGGCTCTGGTCCGACGTCACCGTGTCGAACGGGTTCGCGTTCTCCCCGGACCACCTGCACGCCTACTACATCGACACCCCGACCGGCCGGGTGGACGTGTTCGACTACGTCGGCGGCGAGCTGGTGAACCGCCGGCCCGCGGTCGCCGAGGCCGGCCACCCCGACGGGATGACGGTTGACGTCGACGGAAACCTGTGGGTGGCCCAGTTCGGTGGCTCGACCGTCCTGCAGTTCAGCCCGGCCGGCGACCTGCTGACCCGCGTCGAGGTCGGCGCCCGGCAGGTGACCGCCTGCACCTTCGGGGGCGGCGATCTCTCGACGCTCTACATCACCACGTCGCGGCAAGGTCTCGCGGCCGGCGACGACCCCGCCGCGGGTGCGGTGTTCGCGGTCGTGCCGGGGACGTCGGGGATGCCGGCGCTCGAGTTCGCCGGATGACTGCGGGCCCGGCACGACCCGTCCACGACCTGCTCGTCGCCGGCGCGCGGGTCCTCGACCCGGGCAGCGGCTTCGACGCGGTTACCGACGTCGCGGTCCGCGACGGCGTGATCAGCGAGATCTGGCCAGGTCTCGCCGCGGACAGCTCTGCCGTGCATGTCGACGGGACCGGGATGCTGTTGGTGCCCGGGCTGGTCGACCTGCACACCCACCTGTTCGCCGGCGGCTCGTACTGGGGCATCCGGCCGGACCCGGTCGCGGCCGTGTCGGGTGTGACGACGTGGGTGGACGCGGGCTCGGCCGGCGCATTCACGATCGGCCTCTTCGCCGACCTGGTGCGCCGGAATGCCGTACACAGCAAGGCGTTCCTCAACATCAGCGGGATCGGGCTGGCCGGCCAGACCGGCGAGTCGGTGACACTGGTGAACGTCGATGTCGAGGCCGCCGTCGATGCGGTGGCCGCACATCGCGACCTGGTCTGCGGGATCAAGGTGCGCGCCGACCGGAACGCGGTCGGGCCGTCGGGCCTCGAGCCCCTGCGGCGCGGGCTCGAGGTGGCCGAACGCACCGGCCTGCCCGTGATGGTGCACGTCGGCCATACCCCGCCGTCCGCCGGCGAGGTGCTGGCGATGCTCCGGCCGGGCGACATCGTCACGCACTGCTTCACCGGCGCCAGCGCCGGCCTGGTCGACGATGCCGGCGTGACCGCCGTCGCGCGGGCCGCCTACGAACGCGGCGTCGTCTTCGACCTCGGCCACGGCTCCGGGGGGTTCGACTTCGGTGTCGCCGAGGTCTTCGCGGCGCAGGGGATGTGGCCGCACGTCGTGTCGAGCGACCTGCACGCCCGCTCGCTCGCCGGGCCGGTCTTCGACCTGCCGTCGACCTTGATCAAACTTGTGGCGTTGGGAATGCCGTTCGCCGCCGTGCTGCAAGCCGCGACGACGACGCCGGCACGGATCGCTGGGTTCCCGGCCGGGCATTCGACCATGACGGTCGGCGCGCCGGCCGATCTCGCGCTGTTCGAGCTGATCGAACAACCGACCGTGGTGACCGATGCGCATCTGAACAAGCGGGTCGCCCCGTTCCGGCTGGTCAACGTGGCCACCTACGTCGACGGCCGCCGGCTGCCCGTGTCGGTGCCCGATGACCCGCCCGGCTGGCTCGCGCGGACGGCGGCGACGACTCGCGCCCTCGAACAGCGCCGGGCCGCGCTCCGTGACATCCTCGTCGCCAACCTGGTGGCGTCCGACGACCTCACCGAGCAGTTCGCCCGCGACGACCCCGGAACCCCTTCTCCGACAGGTGGATCATGACCGACCCCGTGTTCGGCACCCGTTACCGCAGCTGGCCGGCAGCAGAGGACTCCACTGCCACCGCCATAGCGGCCCGGCGGCATGTCAGCGAGCTCATGATGCCCGCGCTCACGTTGCAGGCGACCGCGCTCGAGCACAACGCGACGGTGATGGCGGACTGGGTGGCGGGGCTGGGGTTCGACCTCGCGCCGCACGGCAAGACGTCGATGTCACCTGAGCTGACCGCCCGCCAGCTCCGCCACGGGGCGTGGGCGATCACCGCCGCGACGGCGGGCCAGGCCCGGGTGTTCGCCGGCTGGGGGGTGCCGCGCATCATCCTGGCCAACGAGGTCACCGATCCCGGAAGCCTTTGCTGGGTCGCCGAGACGGTTGCGGCCGGTGCGGTACGGCTGCTGGTGCTGGTCGACTCGGTGCCGGAAGTGGAGCTGCTGACCGCTGCGCTGGCTTCTGCCGGCGCCGCCACACCGCTCGATGTCCTGCTGGAATGGGGTATTCCCGGTGGGCGGGCCGGCGTGCGCGATCTCGGCGCGGCCCGCGAGGTCGCCGCCGCCGTCGCCGCGTCGGCACACGTCCGGCTGGTCGGGGTCGAGTGTTTCGAGGGCGTGGCCGGCCACGATCGGAGCGCGGCCGACGAGGCTGCCGTCGGCGCGATGGTCGCCGACCTGGTCACCCTGCTGGCCGAACTGGCGGCGGTGGGCGGTTTCGCCGGCCTGGACGAGGTGATCCTCACCGCCGGCGGATCGTCCTATCCCGACCTCGTGGCGGCCGCCTTCGCGACCGTCGACAACGCGGCCGGCATCCGCGTCCGCAAGGTCCTGCGCAGCGGTGGGTATATCACCCACGACCACGGCATGCTGCACCGGAGCTCACCGATGCGCGAGGACGCGCACAACCCGGCCGGCACGCTGTTGCCGGCACTGCGGCTCTACGCCAGCGTGGTGTCGACTCCTGAACCGGCGTTGGCGATCGTGGGGTTCGGCAAGCGCGACGCGCCCTTCGACATCGACCTGCCGATCCCGCTCGCGGTGCGTCGACGCGGCGATCTTCCCGCCGGGCCAGCTGTTCCACTTACTGATGTCAGCGTGCTGAGATGCAACGATCAGCACGCGTTCCTGCACCACGACGGCGAACTGGCGGTCGGCGACCAGGTGGTGTTCGGGATCTCGCACCCCTGCACAGCATTCGACAAGTGGAGCCTCGTCCCGGTGCTCGACGACGACGAGCGCGTCGTCGACCTCGTCACCACCCAGTTCTGACGCGGGACCAGTTCTGACGGGTCGCGGCCAGATCGCAGCGCCGGCTAGATCGGGGCGAGCTCCCAGTCCGGCGGGATCCCGCCGGCGGCCACCGCGTCACGCACCATCGTCTCGACGACCCGGCGTCGGTCGAGCGACCAGACCTCGTCACCGTCGACGCGGACCGACCGGGCCCTGGACGGCAGTGTCCGTAGCGACCAGTGGAAACACCGGATCGCGACGGCGCCGTCAGACTCCGTGCGGACGAAGCCGAGGACACTCGCGGGCTCGTCGTCCTCCCCACTGCGTGGCGCCCATTCGACGAGCAGCAACCAGGTTCCGGCGATCGCCGGCTCGGGAAGTCCGTACGCGGCCGGCGTGGGTGCGTCGAACGCCGCCGGAGCCTCGAGGAACCCGTTCAGCCGTTCGGTGCAGGTCCTGGCGAGCATCGGCAACCGGGGGCGCAGCTCCGCCGCTTCCGGCAGCCACCACGCCGCGACCCGCCAATCGCGCTCGGCCCTGGCGTTGAGCCACGCGGCGGTGTCGACGAGCCACGGGCGGGCAGCCAGGTCCCACCGGTCGACCTCGGCCGCCCAGTTCCGGGCGCGCAGATCGACGTTCGCCGTGCCGTCCTCGGCCAGCCCGGCAGCAAGAACACCGTGGGTCGACCCCGCCCCGAGCCGGTCGACCGGGCGCACCATCGCCACCGCGCCACCACCGGTGTCGAGCGTCACCGTGAACGGCCGGCCACCCGCGAGGCAGGTGTCGATCCAGGACGGCAGCGACCCATCGTGCCCGGCCATCGCCGCGAGTGTCGACTGCGGGTCGAGCGGACGGACGTCACCGTGCGCCTGGGTCCACGTCACCCCGAGGCCCTCGGAGAGCAGCGCGGCGAGGTCCGCCGGCGCGCCGTGGCGCTGCCAGACGGGTTCGGTGCCGACCCCGATGCCCGACTCGATCTGCCACGAGTCGTCGGCCCACAACAGCATCAGGGACACGAGCTTCTCCGGGGGAAGCCGCCACCCGACCGACGGTGGCCGAACCACGCGTCCCCACCAGGCCGCGACCTGGGTGCGAACGGTCACTCCGGTGTCGCCCGCCCTCGATGAGGGACCGGGCATAACACGGAAGCGGCGATTGATGAACCCATCATAGGGTTTTCGGACGGCTCATCTGGTCGCGTCGTAGAGGTCACCGAGCATCTTCTGAACGGGGATGCGGCCAGTCGCGTTGACGTCTACCTCGCCGTCGGCGGCGGCCGGGCACAGGAGGCCGTCACCTGGTACGGCCGGATCTTCGGCACGACCGTCAACCGCGAGACCTACATCGAGGGCGACCACATCGGGCACGCCGAACTCCAGATCGGCGCAGGCGTCATCTACATCTCCGACGAAGCAGCCGCCCTCGCCGCCGGTGCCCACACCGACCGCGAGCCGTATGACGGGTACAGGCAACGCAATGCCTGGATGGTCGATCCGTTCGGTCACCGTTGGGCACTCAACAGTCCGACTCAGGCCCGGGTGATGCTCGCCGCCGACGTTCACGCGGCGTAACGTGCCGTCTGCCCTGTCGGCCTGGCGGAAGGAAGACCATCGTGGACGTCGTGCTGGCCGCGAACTTGCGGCTCGCAGCAGACCCGGTCGATTACTTCCTGATCGCCGCCTATTTCGTCGTCGTGATCGGGATCGGCGTCCTCGCCCGGCGTCAGGTCAGTTCGAGCCTCGACTTCTTCCTGTCCGGGCGATCGTTGCCGGCCTGGGTCACCGGGCTCGCGTTCATCTCCGCCAACCTGGGCGCCATCGAGATCATGGGCATGTCGGCCAACGGCGCCCAGTACGGCATGGCGACCATGCACTACTTCTGGATCGGCGCGGTGCCGGCGATGCTGTTCCTCGGCGTCGTGATGATGCCGTTCTACTACGGGTCGAAGGTCCGAAGCGTCCCCGAGTTCATGTTGCGCCGCTTCGGTCAGACCGCTCACCTGGTGAACGCGATCAGCTTTGCCGTCGCCCAGGTGCTGATCGCCGGGGTGAACCTGTTCCTGCTGGGCACGATCGTCAATGTGCTGCTCGGATGGCCGCTCTGGCTCTCGGTCATCGTCGCGGCTGTCATCGTGCTGATATACACGTTCCTCGGCGGCCTGACCGCCGCGGTCTACAACGAGGTCCTGCAGTTCTTCGTCATCGTCGCCGCGCTGCTCCCGCTGACGCTCGCGGGCCTGCACCACGTCGGCGGCTGGAGCGGGCTGAAGGAGAAGGTGACCGCCGGTCCCGGTGGCGCGTCGCAGCTCTCGGCGTGGCCGGCCACGGCGCTCTCCGGCTTCGACAGCCCGGTGCTGTCGGTGATCGGCATCGTGTTCGGCCTGGGCTTCGTCCTGTCCTTCGGCTACTGGACCACGAACTTCGTCGAGGTGCAGCGCGCCCTGGCCAGCAAGAGCATGTCGGCCGCACGGCGCACCCCGATCATCGGATCGTTCCCGAAGCTGTTCATCCCGTTCATCGTGGTCATCCCAGGAATGATCGCCGCGGTGTCGGTGACCGAGATGATCCAGTTCAAGGCGGCCGGCGGGCCGGCCGGCGGCGACATCACGTACAACGACGCGATTCTGCTGCTGATACGCGATCTCCTGCCCAACGGCATGCTCGGCGTCGCCATCACCGGTCTGCTGGCCTCGTTCATGGCCGGCATGGCCGCGAACATCAGTTCGTTCAACACGGTCTTCAGCTACGACATCTGGCAGACCTACGTGAAGAAGGACAAGCCCGACAGCTATTACCTGAAGGTCGGGCGCACCATGACGGTCGTCGCGTGCGTGCTCGCGATCGGCACGGCCTTCTTCGCATCGGGCTACAGCAACCTGATGGACTACCTGCAGCAGTTGTTCTCGTTCTTCAACGCGCCCCTGTTCGCCACCTTCATCCTCGGCATGTTCTGGAAGCGGATGACGGCGGCGGCAGGCTGGATCGGCCTCGTCAGCGGAACCCTCGTCGCAGTGTTCGTGTTCGTGCTCAACGAGACCGGTGCGATCGCGCTGCCGGGGCAGGGCGCGAGTTTCGTCGGCGCCGGGCTCGCGTTCGTCGTCGACATCATCGTCAGCTACATCGTCAGCATGCTGACCGTGCCCAAGACCGACGCCGAGCTGAAGGGTCTCGTCCACTCGCTCACGCCGAAGGAATCGCTGCGCGAGGCGGAGACCGCCGAGGACCGCGTCTGGTACCGCAAGCCGACCCTGCTCGCCGGCATCTCACTGGCCATCGTCATCGCCTTGAACATCGCGTTCGGCTGACCCGTCCCGATCATCGATCCGTAGGAGGTTCCGCTGATGTCAGCCAACGAACAAGGCACGCCGACGCAGACGAAGGTGAAGGCCGGGGCGCTCGACGTCCGGGTCATCATCGGGAGCCTGCTGGGCCTGTACGGGATCGTGCTCCTGATCACCGGGCTGGTCAACGGGGTGGGCAGCGGGAAGCCTCCGCACGCCGACCCTGACCACCTCAATGTCTTTGTGGGCATCGCGTTGCTGGTCGCGGCTCTGTTCTTCATCGGCTGGTCGCGGCTGCGGCCCCTGCTCGTCCCCGTCGAGGAGGGCACCGTCGAGGCCAGGCGAGCGGGTGGGCACTGAGCCCGGCCCGGTTGAATCCGGCCATGCCGGCGCCGGCCGGGTGATGCCCGGCCCGCTCGTCGTCACCCTTACTCCGAACCCCTCGCTCGACCGGACCTTCGCCGTCGACGACCTGCGCCGCGGAGAGGTGCTCCGGGCCTTGTCGACATCGCTGGTCCCCAGCGGAAAGGGCGTCAACGTCTCGCGGGTCGTCGCGGCGAACGGCCGGACCACCGTTGCGGTCCTCCCGATCGGCGGTCACGACGGCGACCATCTCGTCGACGCTCTCACCGCGGACGGCATCGCCCTTCGCATCGTGCGCATCCGCGGCCGCATCCGATCGAATGTCACAGTGCTCGAGCCCGACGGCACCGCCACCAAACTGAACGAGCCGGGTCCCGACATCGACGCGGACGAGGCCGGCCGGCTGATCGACGCGGCACTCGCATCCGCGGGCGGCGCCGGCTGGTTGGTCGGGTCCGGCAGCTTGCCGCCGGGCGCCCCGGACGGCTTCTACGCCGACCTCGTCCGGCGGGTCAGCCGGCTCGACGACATCCGGCCGGAGGTGGCGATCGACGTCACCGGCGAGGAGTTGCTCGCCGCCGCGGCGGCTGGAGCGGACCTGGTGAAACCCAACACCACCGAACTGGCCGAGGTCGGCGGGACGTCACTGCGCACGATCGGCGACGTCGTGCGCGCGGCCCAGGAACTGCGCCGACGTGGTGCCGGCTCCGTCCTCGCCAGCATGGGCGCGGACGGTGCCGTTCTCGTCAGCGGCGCGGGGACGTGGTTCGCGCAGGTCGGGGCCCGCAGGTTCGTCAGCGCCGTCGGTGCCGGCGACACGCTGCTCGCCGGGTTCCTGCTCGGCGGCGCGGTCAGCGACCCGGCTGCGGGACTTGCCGTCGCGGTCGCACTGGCCGCGCGACGCTGCGAGATCGACGCCACCATGCAGCCCCACATCGTCGATGCGCCACGCACGCAGGCGACAATGCTCACGACCGACATCGCGGCCCGCTCGTTGGACGAGCCGGCCGCCTGACTGCCCGACCCGAGCACGCCGTTCCTCAGGAGCTCCATGCACACGCTCGTCGTCGCCGACCACTACATCCCGGCGCAGGCTTACACGGCTGCGCTGACCGCCGAGCTGGGCAGGGACTTCGGGCCGATCGAGACCGTCATGTGGGGCGGCACCAAGGAGGAGCAGCACCACCTGCAACAGCGGATGGAATGGGACGGGCCGGACGCGGTGGACGCGCCGGCGGAACTCCTCGAGCGGGTGGCCGACGTGGAGGTCATCGCGTTGCACTTCGCCCCGATCGGCGCGGCGCTGTTCGCAGCCGCGCCGCGGCTCCGGGCGGTCGTCGTCGCACGTGCCGGCGTCGAGAACGTGGACCTCGACGCTGCGACCGCCGCCGGTGTCGCGGTGGCGAACGTGGCCGGCCGCAACGCCTCCGGCGTGGCCGAGCTCTCGATCGGCCTGATGCTCGCGGAGTCGCGCGACATCGCCCGCGCGGATGCGTCGGTCAAGACCGGCGGCTGGCGCGCGCAGTTCCCCGGCCCGTTCGTCGAGATCGGCGGCAGCACAGTCGGCCTGGTCGGGTTCGGCCACGTCGGCCACCATCTCGCCGCTCGGCTCGCGGGCTTCAGCGTGCGCCTCCTCGTCGCCGACCCCTACGTCGACCCGGCCGTCGTCGCCTCCTACGGCGGCGAGGTCGTGGCGCTCGACGAGGTGTTCCGGCAGTCCGACTTCATCAGCGTCCAGGCCCGGGTGACGCCCGAGACGCAGCGGTTCATCGGGGCCACGCAGTTCGCGCTGTGCAAGCCCACCGCGTACTTCGTCAACGTCGGCCGCAGCCGTCTCGTCGACTACGACGCGTTGCTGCACGCGCTGACCAGCGGGCAGATCGCCGGCGCCGGGCTCGATGTCTACGACTCCGAGCCGCTGCCCGACGACAGCCCGTTCCGCTCGCTCGACAACGTCACGATGACGACCCACTTCGGCGGCGACACGCTCACCACCGTCAGCCGCTCCGGCCGATTGGTCGCCGCGGCGATCGCCGAGTTCGCCCGCACCGGGCGGCTCGCCGGCGCGGTCAACGCGGTGCCGGGGACGGCCCGGCTGTGAGCCGGATCGGTGACGCCGGCACGCACGTGCTCGGAATCGACGTCGGCGGGACAGTCGTGAAAGCGGTGCTGTTCGACCTCGACGGAGTGCCGGTCGCCGCGGGGCACGCGCGGAGCGCGTCCCGGCATCCCCAACCAGGCTGGGCCGAACGCGATGCCGACGACGTGTGGTCGGCGTGCGCGACCGCCGTCCGGGCGTGTCTGGATCAGGCTGCTGACACTCTTCCCGAGTGGCCGGGACCCGCTGCGATCGCCGGCGTCGGGCTGGTCGGGCACGGCGACGGCGCGTACCTCGTCGACCGGCATGGCGTGCCGGTGCTGGCGATCGCCGCCACCGACGGGCGGGCCGTCGGCGAGGCTCGTGCGCTGGCGACCGATCGGGTCCTCGCGATGTCGGGCACGCACCCGTTCCCAGGCTCGCCGCCGGCCCTGGCCGCCTGGCTGGCCGTGCACGAGCCCGGTGTGCTGGACCGCTCGGCCGCGTGGCTGATGTCGAAGGACTGGCTCCGGTTCAGGCTCACCGGCGAGATCTGCACCGACGAGACCGACGCCAGCGGTGCCTTCACCGACGTGTCCACCGGTGAATACTCCGACGAGCTGATCGAGACGGCCGGGTTCACCGCCTGGCGTCGGTTGCTGCCGCCGATCCGGCACAGCGCGGACGTCGTCGGCGGCGTGACCGCCGACGCGGCGGCAGCCACCGGCCTGGCCGTCGGGACGCCGGTCGTGTGCGGCGCGCACGACTGCGACGGCGCGGCCATCGGGATGGGGGCGATCGAGCCGGGGCACCTGTCGCTGATCGCCGGGACGTTCAGCATCAACCAGGTCGTCACACCGGTCCTTGCCACCGACCCACGCTGGCAGGCACGCCGGTTCGTGCGGCCCGGGGAGTCCCTGGCGATGGCGACCTCGCCGGCGTCGGCGTCCAACCTCGACTGGTTCCTCCGCGAGTTCGGACCGGGCGGCCCCGACGCCCTCGGCACCGTGAACGCGGACGTGGCCGGACTGGCCGGACCGACCGGACCGGCCGGGATCGACGCGTCCACGTCGCCGGTGTTCCTTCCGTTCATCTATGGGGCGCCGCACGGATTCCGCGGTGGCGGCGGATTCGTCGGCGTGCGGGCCGGGCACACCCGCGCGCACCTGCTCCGTGCGGTGTTCGAGGGAGTCGTGTGCAACCACCGCGCGCACGTCGAGGCACTGCGCGACGGGTTCACCCTGACCGGCGCGGTCCGGCTCACCGGCGGCGGTGCCCGGAGTGCGGTATGGACCCAGATGTTCGCCGACGCGCTCGCGATGACGGTGGAGATCCCGACGGCCGACGAGGCCGGCGCGCTGGGCGCGGCGGTGCTGGCCGGCTGGGGTGTCGGTGTCTGGCCGTCGCTCACCGACGCGGTGGTGGCGACGACGTCGGTGCGAGCGCGCTTCGAGCCGACCGCGGCCGGGATGGAGCGGTTCGAGACGCTCTACCGGCGGTACCGCCGCGTGGTCGAGGCGCTGTCGGCCATCTCCTGACGACGCGGTACGCCGTGGGCGAACATCGTTGGAGTAACCCTGTAATCGTGTAATTCTAAGGCCATGACAAACACCGAAAAGCTCTCCGGCTGGCTGTCGGGACGCCTGCCCGCGGACTGGTTCACCACAGCACCCGAGATCACCCGAGACCGCGACGAGATCATCATCGTCGGCACCCTCGCCGAGCCGAACTACCCGGCCGACGCGTCCGACGACATCAAGGCGGCCGCCGTCGCCGGCCGGATCCGGCAGTTCCGTGAGGACACCCGCGGACGACGCATCGACATCGCCCGCGAACTCGAATCCGCCACCGACCAGAAGGTCGCCTGGGGCGTCGTCTGCGCCGGCGAGCGTGAGCTGTTCACCACCCTCGCCGCACCTGTGATGACCCGCTTGCGTCAGTCCGAACGACAGGTGCTCGACACCCTCGTCGAGGCCGGCGTCGCCCGTTCCCGCAGCGAGGCCGTCGCCTGGTGCGTCCGCCTCGTCAGCGAGCACACCGACAGCTGGCTCGAGGAACTCAACACGGCCATGGCCGGAGTGCGCACCGTGCGCGAGGCCGGCCCCAACCTGGGCTGACGCGGCGCAATCCGTAACCCGATCGATGCGGCGTCCCGGCCGTGGCAGACTCGCGGCATGGCCAACGACGACACAACAGCCGAGGACGACGTCAAGCGGAAGTTCCGGGAGGCGTTGGCGGCCAAGCAGAAGAAGGCCTCCGACACCGACCCGAACGGCAACCAGGCCGAGCAGCGCTTCTCCACCCACGGCGCCGAGGGCGGCAAGCGGATGTTCCGTCGCAAGAGCGGCGGCTGACCGATCCTGTTGTCCGACGTCCTACCGGGCCCGGTAGGACGTCGGCGGCCGGCCGACCACCGCGGCGAAGCGGCGCGAGAAGTGGTACGGATCGGCGAACCCCACCGCTCGTCCGATCTGCGCGACGGTGAGGTCGGTCTCGTCGAGAAGCACGCGCGCACGCTGCATCCGCTGGTGCGCCACGTAGGCCATCGGCGAGGTGCCCAGGTGCTCGTCGAACATCCGCGACACCGTCGCGCGTGAGACCGACCCCGCCGATGCCAGCTGGGCCAGCTCGATCCGGTCGCCCAGATGCTCGTGGATCCAGTCCAGCAGCGTGGTCATGCCCGCATCGGCATCGGCCGCGTCCAGCCCGAGCCGTCGTGCGGTCTGGAGCCGATCGTCCATCAGCCCGATCAGGCTGGCCAGGCACGAGTCGAGCCGCAGCGACGGACCGGCGGTCTGCGCGACGCTGACCAACTCGGCGAAGCGTGCACGGATCCGCTCGTCCCGACCCAGCCGCACGGTCGTCCCTCCGCCGGAGAGCCGCTTCGCGGTGTCCGCCGCGGCACGTCCGCCGATGTGGACCCACCACCACTGCCAGTCCCCCACCACCGGCGGGCTGTAGGAATGCGGGACGTGCGGCGCGAAGACGACGAGGTCGCCCGGCCCGGCCTGCACGGCCTGGTGGCCGGCTCGTCCGGTCAGTCCACCCTGGACCGCCCAGACCAGCAGATGATCGTCCGGATCGGCCCGGCGGGTCGCCCGCAACGGCAGGCTGACGAAGTGGCCGCTGACGTGGTGCTCGAGGATCCCGGTCAGGAAGTGGGCAGGCATCTGAGCAGAATATCCATCTCGTCACCGGTCGCGTCCATGCCGCGGACCATGGCGTTGCGAGAAGCTGGATCCGGCAGAGGAGGGGCATTTCGTCCATCGGCCGGACCGGCGGGAGCCACGTATGACAGCGAGCACGACGACATCGGCGGGGAAATCGGCGAGTACCGCGACGGTGAGCGCCACCGACCTGGCCGGCTACCGCACCGATGGGTACCTGGTGATCCGGGGCATGCTCGACGCAGCCGAGGTTGCCGACATCAAAGCCCGCTTCGACGAACTGGCGCAGGACGGTGACGTGATTCCGGGGCACTGGGAGCCGCGCGGTGGTGACGACCCGCTCGATCGGTTCCCCCGCGTCATGCACCCGCACCGCTTCGACCCGAAGAGCCGCGACCTGCTGATCGACCCGCGCTTCCGCGACGTCCTGCGGCAGTTGCTCGACGACGATCCCCTTGCCGTGCAGACGATGTTCTACTTCAAGCCCCCGGGCTCCCGTGGGCAGGCCTTCCACCAGGACAACTACTACCTGCGCGTACAGCCCTTCAACTGCATCGCGGCCTGGATCGCCATCGACCCGTCGACGCCCGAGAACGGTGGCCTCGCGCTCTGCCCGGGCACGCAGGATCTCGACATCGCCTGCCCCGAGCACGCCGATCCGAGCGTCAGCTTCACCCAGGACTTCGTCGCACCGCCGGCCGGGCACGAACCGCGGCCGTTGTGGCTCGAACCGGGCGACGTCCTGTTCTTCAACGGCAGCGTGGTGCACGGCTCGCAGCCCAACTCGACGCCGGACCAGTGGCGGCGCTCGTTCATCAGCCACTACATGCCTGCGGCCGCGACCCACATCGGCGCCTGGTACCTCGACCACGCGATCGACTTCGACGGCCGGTCGTTCGCACGCGAGATCAACGGCGCCGGCGGTCCGTGCGGCGACGACGTCAAGCCAGGCGGCGAATACCACTAGACCCACGGGGTTGGCGGCAGCGGCGCGCCCGGGCTGCCTGACCGCGCACACTGAGCCCCGTGACAACAGTCCCCGACGGCACCGGATCCACCTTCCCCTTCGTCCTTCGCCGGATCGGTCTCGTGATGGAGCCCCTCGACGGATCCGAGCTCGAGGCCGAGGGTGTGCTCAACCCGGGCAGCGCGCGCGGCCCGGACGGTCGGCTCTGGCTCTTCCCTCGGCTCGTCGCCGCAGGCAACCGCTCGCGGATCGGCATGGCCGAGGTCGAGACCACCGACGGTGTGCCGACCGGTGTGCGGCGCGGTGGAGTCGTGCTCGAAGCGGCGACCAGGTGGGAGTACGGCGCCGACCACGGCGGCGTGGAGGACCCGCGGATCACCTGGATCCCCGCGCTCGGTCTCTACCTGATGACCTACGTCGCGTTCGGCCCGCTCGGCCCGCATCCCGCGCTGGCGACCTCGACCGACCTCACCTCGTGGGAGCGCCTCGGCCCGCTGCATTTCCGCTTCTCCCCCGACGTCGACGTGGACCTGAACATCTACGCCAACAAGGACTGCGTGTTCCTCGACGAGCCGATGACCGCACCGAACGGCCGGCCCTGCCTGGCGATGCTGCACCGTCCGACCTGGGACCTGCGCGATCTGAGCCCGGCCCAGGGTGACTGGGCGCCGACCGGCGTCGACGACGTCCGCGGCGCGATCTGGATCTCCTACGTCGATCTCGCGTCCGCGCAGGCTGATCCCGGCGCACTCGTCGAGCTGATCGGTCACCGCGAGGTCGCCCGCAGCGCCTACGCCTTCGAGGCGGTCAAGATTGGTGCCGGGCCGCCGCCGATCCGCGTCGCCGAAGGCTGGCTGCTCCTGCATCACGGCGTCAGCGGGGAGCTCGAGCCGGGCTGGGGGCTGCAGAAGAACGTCGTCTACTCGGTCGGCGGCATGCTCCTCGACGCGGCCGATCCGAGCCGGGTGCTCGCGCGCACGACGGTCCCGTTGATGGAGCCGGCCGCCGCCGGGGAGACACACGGCGCGGTCGACAACGTGGTGTTCCCGACCGCGATCGAGGATGTCGACGGGGTCAGCTACGTCTTCTACGGGATGGCCGATTCGAGGATCGGCGTCGCACGACTCGACCGTGTGGACGGCGGGCCGGTCCGCGTCTCGCGCTGACCGTCGGCGGGCCCTGGCATGGTTCGGTTGATGGACCTCACGCGACCCGCCTGGACGGACGACTGGTGCCGGCGCGAGCTGGGTTCCGAGCCGGTCGACGTGCTGTTCGCCTCCGGGCAGATGTCGACGGTCACCGGCCTCGAACTCGCCGACGGCCGGCGCGTCGTCGTCAAGGCACGACCCGACGAGGCCGGCCGGGCCACCTCCTGCGTCCGGATGCAGACCTCGCTCTCGGATGCGGGTATGCCGGTCGCACGACCGCTCACCCGGGCACGCTATTTCGACGGACTGGCCGTGCACGCGGAGGAGTGGCGACCGGGCGGCGAGATGCGGCGCGGCGACGACGAGGAGCACGCACGCGCCTCGGGCCGGTGGCTGGCCTACTTCACCGAGCTGACCGAGTCCTATATCGGGACGGTCGAGCCGCCGCCCACCAACCCGGTCTGGGTCGACTGGCATCGCGGCTCGGGTCTGTGGCCGTCCTACGAGCCGTTCGACCTCCGCGCGTTGAGCGTCCCGATGCCGCCCGAGCTCGACGTGATCCTCAAGCGGGCGAGGTATCGCCTTACCGCCACCGAGCTCCCCGAGATCCTCGGGCACGCCGACTGGGAGACCCAGAACCTCCGGTGGTCCTCGGCTGAGTACATCCACACCGTGCACGACTGGGATTCCCTGGCCTGGCTGCCCGAGGCGGCCATCGTCGGCGCGGCGTCGGGCGCGTTCGCCAGTGCCGAGACGCCGACCCTCGCCCCGGTGGCGAGTTCGGCCGCCTTCATCGACGAGTACCAGCACGCGCGGCGTCGGCGCTTCGACGTCGAGGAGGTCGAGATCGCCTGGGCGGCCAGCGTCTACCCGGCCGCGCACAACTCCCGCGGCGAGATCCTCTGGGAGAGCGCCCCGGTGGCCTGGACGGCCTTGCGGGAGCAGGCCGAGGAGCGGTTGGCGCTGGGAGGTGCCCGGCGGATGCCCGGCTGGTGACGCCGACGCGTCACGGGTCCGGCGGCCCGGTCGGCGACTACGCTCGGCGTTACCGGCCGACCCAGCCGCGAGCACGCGACCGCGACCAGCTCACCAGCTCAGGACACTTGAGGAGAGCACATGACGTTCCAGCTGGAGACGCGCTCTCTGGTCGAGGCGGTCAGCGAGGCGCTGCGCGAGCGGATCCTGACTGGCGAGATCGCGGCCGGCGAGGCGCTCACCGAGCACGGCATCGCGACTCAGGCGAACGTGGCGCGGCCCACCGCGAAGGCCGCGCTGGAGCGCCTCACCCACGAGGGCCTGCTCCGTCGCGGCACCAACAAGACCGCGCGGGTTCCGCTGCTGAACGCGACCGACGTGAAGGATCTGTACTTCAGCCGCACGTTCCTCGAACGCGACGTCGTCGCCACCCTCGCCAAGCGCAAGCACGTCCCGGCCGCCGCGATCAGCGCGCTTCGGGCCTTCGACGAGGCCGCTGAGGCCGAACAGCTGACCGGGATCGTCCGGGCCGACATCGACTTCCACGTCTCGCTCGTGCACGCCCTCGGCAGCCCGAGGGTCGACCGGATGTACGACGCGGTGATCGGCGAGGCGCACCTGTGCATGGCACAGGTGCAGGCGCACCGGTTGCTCGCCGCGTCGACGATCGCCGAGGAGCACCGCGCGATCGTCGAGGCGATCAGGGCCGGTCGCAAGAACGCCGCCGACCTCCTCGTGCACCACCTCGAGAGCGCCCGCGACCGGCTGGTGGGCTACGTCGAGGCCGACCAACGCCAGCTCTGACGAGACCGGGCCCCCGATGCTGACCGAAGCCCAGCTCGACCGGGCCCGCGGCGTCCTCGTCGGGCTCGCCGCCGGGGACGCGCTCGGCGCCCCCTACGAGTTCGGGCCGGCCCGGGGACCGGAGCTCCCGATCGAGATGACCGGCGGGGGCGGGCTGAACTGGGAGCCCGGCGAGTGGACCGACGACACGTCGATGGCGATCGTCATCGCCCGGGTCGCCGCAGCCGCCGCCGACCGCGCCGACCTGCTGAGCACGCCGGCGCAGGACCGAATCGTCGCCGAGTGGGCCGACTGGGCGCTGTCGGCGCCCGACGTCGGCATCCAGACGCGTGAGGTCCTGGCCGTTGCGCGATCCACGCCGCCGGTGACGGCCGCAGCCGCCGTCCGGGCTTCGGCGCAGCAGCACGCACGGACGGGGAGGACGGCCGGCAACGGCTCGCTCATGCGTACGTCGCCGGTCGCCCTCGCCTATCTCGGCGACGAGGACGGACTGGTCCAGGCGGCAATTGATCTCAGCAAGCTGACACACTTCGACGAGGCCGCAGAGGAGGCGTGCGTCCTGTGGTGCACGGCGATCCGGCATGCGGTGCTCACGGGTGAACTCGACGCGCGCGTCGGACTCGATCGGGTGCCGGGGCCCCGTCGGGACGTCTGGTCCGCCCGCATCACCGAGGCGGCGGCGGGACGACCGGCGGACTTCCCGAACAACGGCTGGGTCGTGCATGCCTTCCAGGCGGCGTGGTCGGCGATCGCCACCACGTCTGCGGGCGAGCGCAACGGCCACGTCGCGAGGGCACTGGACGCAGCCGCGCGCTGCGGCTGGGACACCGACACGGTCGCGGCGATCGCCGGCAGCCTGGTCGGTGCCGCCTATGGCGCGACGCAGGTACCGGCCGCCTGGACGACGTTGCTGCACGGCTGGCCGGGACTGGATGCCGACGGTCTCGCCGCGCTGGCAACCAGCATCGTCGAGCACCGCTCGTAGCCGATCGCTTGCGGTGCCTCTCGGCGCTGAGAGTTCGGAGCGCCGTCCGGCTGCCCGGCCTCTCGAGCAACCGACGTCGCATCGGAGGCCCGATGCGACCCAACTATCGTCGGCGTCATGACGTTCGCCACCGACCTCGTCGAGCTCTCCGACTACGCCTACAACCGCCTTCGTGACCGCCTGGACGGGATCGACGACGCCGAGTTCGCCTGGGAACCGGTACCAGGGTCGTGGACGCTCCGCGAGCAACCCGACGGAACCTTCGCTCCCGACGGCAACGACGAATCCGGTTCACATGCGTATGCACCGCCGCTGACCACGCTCGCCTGGTGGGTGTGGCACATCATCGACTTCCTCGAGGAGGACCGCACCGCCACCTGGTTCGGCCTCGACGTCGACGACGTCCGCGGGTCCGTCCCCGGCACGGCCGCCGACGCGCTCAACCGTCTCGACCGCGCGGCGGCCCTGTGGCACGAACGCCTCTCGAGCCTCGACGACGCGGGCCTCGCGGAGCCTGTGGGCGACCTGGCCGGACCCTACGGTGAGGCCAGCCGCAACAGTTTCGCCCTGCACATCCTCGACGAGCTCATCCATCACGCCGCCGAGGTCGCCCTGCTGCGGGACCTGTACCGGGCTCAGCACGACTAATCTGTCCACAGGCCGCGAGCACGGTTCACGCATCCGGCGCATCCTCTGCCGGTGGACGAGATCGGCATCCGGCTCCGGCGCGGTGGTGGGGTGATCGACCGGCGATCCAATCGCGACATCTCCGGTCGGCTGGACCGCATGCTCCGCGGGGGCACGCTGACTGCCATCCTTCCCGCGATCTACTGCACGCCCGATGAGCGCGGCAGCCCGATGGTCCGGCTTCGCGCCGCCGCGCTCTGGGCAGGCCCGGACGCGGTGATGACCGGGCACGCTGCGGCGAGGCTCACGTTCTGGCCGGAATGCCCGCTCGTCACGATCACCGTCGCGCTGCCAGGGCAGGCCAAACAGTCACGGCCCGGGTTCGTCATCGAGCGACGCCGCCTCCCGCCGACCGACGTGGTCGAGCGGGCCAACGTCCGCGCGACCGTGCCGAGCGTCACGGCCGTCGACCTCGCCTGCACGGCGGACGGCGGCGAGGCCATCGACCGCGCCCTCCGGAGCCGCACAGCCACCCTCGACCAGATGTGGGGCGTGCTCGCGCGTCACCGGTACAGACGGGGCAACCGCCAGCGCGCGGCGCTGTTGCACGACTCCGCTGACCAGCCGTGGTCCGAAGCGGAGCGCCTGCTGCACCGCCTTCTCCGCGCGGCCGGCCTCGCGAAGTGGTCGACAAATGCCTGGGTAACCACCGGCGAGAACCGGTATTGCGTCGACATCCTTTTCGACGCGGCGGGGCTGGTGCTCGAGGTCGACGGCTGGGAGACGCACGGCTCCCGATCGGCCTTCGAGGACGATCGCCGTCGCCGAAACCACCTGGTGCTGGCGGGCTACCGCGTGCTCAATCTGACTTGGCACCAGCTCGTCGAGGATCCCGCCTGGGTACTCGAGTGCGTCCGCACGGCGCTGATGCGCTGAAATACCCACACTCGATGAACGGTCGCCGTTCGGTCTGAGCGTGAACGGCGGCGCCGAGCGAGTTCGACTACGCGAATATCAGCGGATCTGGTCGTCGACCGGCGGCGTCGAGGTGTGGGCCGGATCGCCGTGAGTCCGCCGATCCTCTTTCATCTCGGCCTCGTACAGATGTCGCTGATCCCGCGCGGCCGTTGGTGCTCCGGGGTCGGCCGATCGCCGCGTGCGCCCTGCGTTGTCGTCACCGACCTGGCTCCATTCCCTTGCTGGGTTCAGGTGGGTGCTTCGCAACCACCGATCCGGGGCCACCCCGCCGGCACCGGGCCCAACCGCTGCAAGCGAAACCTGACAGCCCCGACCGGGCCGTGCCATGCTGCCGCGGTGAGCGATCCGAGCATCGAGCAGGTGACGTCGGCGGGCCGCCGGCTCGAGGTGGTGGTGGCCGGACCGGGCTACGCGGGCTCGGACGCCGATCCCGGACGCTCCGACGCGGACGCCGCCGGCGACGTCAGCGCGATCCTCGGGCACCTCGGCGTTGACCGTTTCGCCACTCTCGGCTGGTCCGGCGGGGGCCCGCATGCGCTTGCCTGGGCGGCGCTGCTTCCCGAGCGATGCCGGGCGGCTGCGACCATGGCCGGGGTAGCGCCCTGGGAGGCCGACGGGCTCGACTGGCTCGCAGATCAGGGCGAGGAGAATCAGGCCGAGCTCGCCGCGGCACTTCACGGCGAGGCCGAACTGACCGCCTGGCTCGAGCCGGTGGCGGCACACCTCGGTGCGGTCACCGCCGCCGACGTGTCCGAGGCTCTCGGCGACCTCGTCACCGACGTCGACCGCCGGTCGCTCACCGGCGAGTTCGCCGAATGGGCGGCCGCGTCGTTCCGCGCGACGATGGGTACGGGCGTGGCCGGCTGGCGCGACGACAACCCGCATTCCTTGCACCGTGGGGCTTCGAGCTCGCCGGCATCACCCTCCCGGTGGCGATCTGGCAGGGCGACCAAACCCCATGGTGCCGGTCGCGCACGGCCGCTGGCTGGCCGGGCATGTGGCCGGAGCGACCGTGCGGCTCCTCCCAGGGCACGGCCACCTGTCGATCGCCGTCGGCTCGATCGACCGGATCGTCGCCGAACTCGCTGCGAGCGCAGGCTGAGGCCGGCGGCCACGCGCACATGTCCGCTCCCCCGCAACCGCCACGCGGCCTGCACGAGGACGGCAAGGGCTGGACGGTCATGGCCGTCGACCGGGCCAG
The DNA here is from genome assembly GCA_036786375.1 of Actinopolymorphaceae bacterium. Taxonomy (GTDB): domain Bacteria; phylum Actinomycetota; class Actinomycetes; order Propionibacteriales; family DAIQRJ01; genus DAIQRJ01. Next base: position 39,541 of record DAIQRJ010000004.1, on the reverse strand, counting down.
CCGCCGATGGGCAGTCGCACAGGGCACGACGCAGTCGGCGACAGCGGTCCAGGCCTACGAGGCGCTGCACCGTGACAACAGAGCTGATGCGCGCCCCAACGACCACCCGGCGACCGAGTAGGCAACCGAGCAGGCGACCCGCGGGCCTCCCGAAGCCACCAACCGGTCGCTAGGTTGGGCGGCATGGCAGCCTCCGGAGCCAAGAGCCCGGCGATCGAGCTAGACGTCGGCGACCGCACGGTCCGCATCTCCAACCCCGGCCGGGTGTACTTCCCGGCCAGCGGCGCGACCAAGCTCGACCTGGTGAACTACTACCTCGGCGTCGGCGACGGGATCGTCCGGGCGCTTCGTGAACGCCCGTGCATGATGCACCGCTTCCCGGAGGGCCTGGCCGGGGCGAAGGTGCACCAGAAGCGCGTCCCGCATGGCGCGCCACCCTGGCTGGAGACCGTCCGACTCGAGTTCCCGCGGTACGGACGCCACGCCGACGAGTTGTGCGTCACCGAGCTGGCCAGCGTCATCTGGGCCGTCCAGATGTCGACCGTCGAGTTCCATCCCTGGAACGTGCGGCGCGCGGACGTCGATCGCCCGGACGAATGGCGGATCGACCTGGATCCCATGCCCGACTGCGATTTCGGCACCGTGCGGCGGGTCGCCCACGTCGCCCACGAGGTTCTCGAGGAGCTCGGCGCCACCGGCTGGCCCAAGACCTCCGGCGGCAAGGGCCTGCACATCTACGTCCGCGTCGACCCGCAGTACGGGTTCGGCGACGTCCGCCGAGCCGCCCTCGCCTTCGCCCGCGAGGTCGAGCGGCGCGCTCCCGAGGACGTCACGACGACGTGGTGGCGCAAGGATCGTCAACCGGACAAGCTCTTCGTCGACTACAACCAGAACGCCCGCGACCACACCATCGCCAGCGCGTACTCGGTTCGCGGCGTCCCCGAGGCCACCGTCTCGACCCCGATCACGTGGGACGAGATCGACGACGTCAACCCGCGCGACTTCACCATGGCGACGGTGCCGGCGAGGTTCGCCGAGCTCGGCGATCTGCATGCGGGCATCGACGACGAGGCGTTCTCCCTCGACACCCTCGTGGAGTGGGCCGACCGCGACGAGGCGAACGGCGAGCCGACCGCACCCGAACCCGAGCCCGCGGAGCCCGACCCGAGCCGATAGCGTGCCGGAACCCGAAGAAGGAGAGCCGTACGCGCGAACCCGCTCCATAGCCTCGTGACCGGCGGCGGCACCATCGTCGGCGGCTGGTTGACGACCGACAGCCGCTATCTCGCCGAGGTGATGTCGCATGCGGCTGCGTTCGTCGCCGCATGCCGTTACCCACCCGTCGGACACCGCAGCTTCGGCCCCTCCCGTGGGCTTCTCTACGGCGGCCCGGACTACGTGCAACACGCCGACACCGAGATCCTCACGTGGGCGATGATCGAGTCCGCCGCCGCACTACAGTCGCTCGAGGCGATTCTCGCCGTCCCCGGACTCGACGGCGTCTATGTGGCCCGAACGATCTGGCGCTGTCGATCGGCGAGACCGCCGGGCGGTCACCGGTGCCGGCACCGGTGCGCGCCGCGCTCGAGATCATCGTGGTGGCCGCCCATGCCCCCGGCCGGTGGGCCGGCGCCTTCTGTGCCGACGGGCCGTCGGGACGCGAGCTCGTCGAGCTCCGCTACGACTTCGTGACACCCGGCAACGACGTCGACGCCGGATCTCAGTAGAGGTCGGTGCGGCGGTCGCCGAAGGGATCGTTACGGGGAGAGATGCGTTTGTCCCGTGTCAGAAGGAGATCCAGGTCGGCAGCCTTAGCCCGGCTCGAGCACACAGCCGACTGACCCCGCAGCCGGACCCCCAAGACCGGAAACGGTCCGCCACCGGAGCTCCGGTAGCGGGCCGTTGCGGTGCCGGACGCACGTCCTGCCTAGAGCGGCGGTCGGCTCGGCGGGGTGCTCGGCGTCGCCGATGTGGCGGACGTCGGCGGCGGGGCAGCGTGACCCGCGCCGAGGTCGTCGTCCTTCGTACCGTCGACCTTGTCGGCGGCGTCTTTCACCGCGTTGACGGCCTTGTCGATCTGATCGGCGAACTTACCGCCGGTCTTGTCGTCGACGAAGTCGGCCGCCTTGTCCAGGTTGGCGCCGATCTTCTCGCCATGTTCGTCGAGTTCCTCGGCCAGCTTGTCCTTCAGGTCGTCGACCGACTGCTTCACCTTGTCGAACATCGGGTTGCCCTTCCCTAGCGAATGGGTTCTTCCGGGAGAGTAGCCACACGCGGGCTGGATCGAAACGCCCCGGCACGGGCTCAAGAGCGCGGCACTGTGGTCCACCCTGAACTGGCTTCTCGACGCCGCCTCGCTGTGGGTGTTCGTCGCCGCGTTCGGCCACCGGATGGATCCGGTTGCCCTGCTGGTCGGCTACGGCCTCGCGAACCTGGCCGCGGTCGTCCCGGTGAGCCCGGGCGGGCTGGGTGTCATCGAGGGCGTGCTGATCCCGTCCCTGGTGGGGTTCTCGGTGCCGGCCGGGATCGCCGTCCTCGGCGTCGTCTCGTGGCGGCTGTTCGAGTTCTGGGCCCCGATCCCGGTCGCCGGGCTCTGCTTCGTCTCGCTCCGGACGCAGAAATGGTGGGACCGGCACGAGCACCGCGCCGCCTGGGCAGAGTTCACCGGCTTCTTCAAGCATCCGCGCGACGTGGCCGCCGACCCCTTTGCGGTGCCGTCCGCCGAACCGCCGGGCACCTGACCCTGACGGGGCATCAAACGCGCCCATCAGACGAGAGTCCCGGCTGAGCACGACCAGCGGGATCGCTACCGCGGGCAGGACGAGCGTGAGGACGATCTGACTCACGAACGGGCTCAGCGGACGACCGGGGCGGATCAGCCCGCGGATCACGTACTGGGTGGCGATGCCGCCGGTGACCGACGACGACAACCCGGCGGCCAGCAGGGCGAGCGCGAACACACCGGCGGCGGCGCGGCCGAGGATAGGATCGAGCGTTTCGTGTGCCTGGGCGAGGCCGGTGATCTCGACACGTCCGCGGAACGCGGCCGCGGCCATCAGCATGATCGCCGCGTTCACCGGCAGGGCAAGGTTCAGCGCGACCACACTCTCGCATCGGTCTTCTCTCCTCGCGAGAGTGAATACCCGTGGTCGGAGCGACAAAACGAGCCTGTAACAGAATCCCGCCGCCTCACCGCGACGGTGTGCACAGCCGGCCGTGCCCGCAGGTAGCCGTTTGCTGTTCACCTGCTGGCCAACCGGGCACCCTACGGTCGGTGCATGACCGCTGCCGTGAAGAGCTTCTACGACATTCCCGGCTGGTTCCGCTGGCTCGACATGACCATGTTCCACACGCTCCTGGGTGCCCAGTCCGACTCGGCGCCGGGCGTCCTGGTCGAGCTCGGCACGTACCTCGGGAAGAGCACCGTCGTCATCGGCGACCACGTCCGTGACGGGGACCGCTTCGTCGCCGTCGATCTGTTCGGTGACACCGACGTCCTGGGTGAGTCCCCCGCCGACGTCGCCAACCGGCGTGAGAGCACCAAGTCCTACGGCACGCTGACGCGACGCACGTTCGAGGAGAACTACCTGGCCCTTCACACGTGCCTGCCCGAGATCGTCCAGGGCCCGAGTTCTGAGGTCGTCGACCACGTCGAACCGGCCACCGCACGGTTCATCCACGTGGACGCCTCGCACATGTACGCGCACGTGAACGTCGACGTGCGCAACGCCCGTGCGCTGATGCGCCCGGCGGGGATCGCGGTCTTCGACGACTACCGCGGCGAGCACACGCCGGGAGTCGCAGCCGCCGTCTGGGCGGCCGTGGCCCGGGACGGGCTGATCCCGCTCGCGCTCACCACCCAGAAGTTCTACGGGGTCTACGACGATCCCGAGCCGTACGCGTCCGTCCTGCGGGACCTGTTCGGCGGCGACGACCGGTATCAGTGGGAGACCCAGCAGATCATGGGCCGCGACGTGCTGCGCGCCCGGATGGTCCCGCCCAAACCGCGCGCGCCACAGCCCCCACAGCCGCCGTCGGTCGACGTGGATGCCTTGTCGGCCAGGCTCGCCGACCGGCTGACACCGCTCCTGCGCGACGCGATCGCCCGGCCTGCGGTCGCACCCGCCCCCGGACCGGGTGCGACCGCATTCGCCAGACGGCTGTTGAGCCGACGGGCGTCAAACGGCGAACACTGAGGGCCACGGGGCGGCCACGGCGTCGACGGCGGTCCGGCCGATGTCGGCGAGGAAACTGCCGTCGATCTTCACGATGTCGATGCGGACGTTGCACGGATAGCCGAGAGAGGAATACCCGGTGCCGAAGTCATCGAGCGCGACACGGATCCCGAGATCCTGGAGCTCACGCAGCATGCTGGACACGATCTTGCTGTGCTCCAGCAGCACATACTCGGTCATCTCGAGCTGCAGCACCGGCGGGTCCACGCCGGAGGAGTCCGGCGCACCGGTGATCGCCTCGCGGAAGTCCGGCGACATCGACTGCCGCGCGGACACGTTGACGGAGACGTCGAGATGCGAGCCGGGAACCTCACGCTCCCACATCCGGTGATCGAGGCAGGCACGCTCGAGAACCCAGGTGCCGATCTCGTTGATCAGATCGGTGCGCTCGGCGGTAGAGATCCGAGCGCGTCCAGCCGGCCGTCGCCGTGGCGCAACGGAAAGGTGAATACCGCTCCCAGGCCGGCATCCAGGCCGGCGGCGGCGAACCGGGGAAACCGATTGTCGGTAGTGAGACCTGGCACCTCGACCGGCTCACCCGTCGTACAGGCGGCGATGCAGGGTGACGCCGGCCGAGGTGATGGGCAGGATCTCGACGATCCGCTCGACCAGGTGATCGAGGATCTTCTGGATGGGGAAATCGGTCGCCATCGTCCGGGCGAACTCGCTGAGCACCGCCGACAGCGTTTCCTCGTTGATCACACCAGTAGCCCGGGTCGTCGGGTAGACGTACCCGCAGGGTCTGGGCGGGGCGTGCGCATGCGAGCGGAACGTGTGAGGAGTTCCGGCAGCAGCCATACGGCAGACGCGGGCCGGGAGGGATGGTGCGATCGGGACTACGCTGAGTGTGCGGTGCTGTTGTGCACTCGATGTTCTCGCCGCCGACGGTTGGCTGAGGAGGCGGGTGGGTGTGACCACCCAGCGTGGCATTGATGCCGTCTCCCTGCTTGCCCGGCTGACCCACCGGCTCGTGCTGCGCCTTCCGATCGGCGGCGTCTCGGTGTCGGTGATCAACAGCGCAGGTCACGACGGGACGATCTATGCGACCGACTGGATCGCCTCGAGGCTCGACGAACTGCACTTCGAGCTCGGCGAGGGGCCCAGTTTCACCGTGTGGGAGGAGGGAACTCCCGAATTGCTGGCCGATCTCGACGAGCCGGGGACTGCGACCCGGTGGCCTGTCTTCGTCGGTGAGGCACTCGCCACCGGCATTCGCGGCCTGTGGGTGTTTCCGCTCCAGCTCGGCGCGGCGCGGGTCGGCATTCTCGCGCTCCACAGTCTGGAGCCGGTTCATCTCGGCCCGGAGGACATCGGCCACGCGCTGCGCGCCAGCGACGGTGCGGCGCTGGCGATTCTCGGATGCTTCGACGGGGACGGCGCAACCGGCGACACTATTCTCGATCACGACGGACGCGACGAGTTCTACCGCGCGGAGGTCTATCAGGCGTCGGGAATCGTGATGGCGCAACTCGACATCGACATCGGCGGCGCGTTCGCCCGTATGCGCGCGTACGCCTACGGCAACAACCTGCGTATCAGCGACGTCGCGGCGGACATCGTCGCGCACAGTTTACGGTTGAGCGACAGCTTCGATTAGGCCGTGACGACGGTCATCGACCGAGTGAGAAGATCAGATGTATGAATGAGCCGGCGGGCGGGCGCGAGGAAAAGCTCTTAGCGGCATTCGTCGCCCTCACCGACACACTCGTCAATGGATTCGACGTCGTCGATCTCCTCGGTGAGCTGACCGGGACCTGCGTCCAGCTCCTCGACGTGACCGCGGCCGGGATCATGCTGTCCGATCAGCGTGGTCTGCTGCGTGTCCTGGCGTCGTCCACCGAGACGACGCGACTGCTCGAGCTGCTCCAGCTCCAGAACGACGAAGGACCCTGCCTGGAGTGCTACCGATCCAGCCAGATCGTCGAGGTGGGCGAGCTCAGCGCAAGCCACGCTCGCTGGCCGGTGTTCGCGCCCGCCGCGCAGGCTGCCGGCTTCAGCTCGATGTGCGCGGTGCCGCTCCGCCTTCGCAACCAGACGATCGGTGCGATGAATCTGCTGCGTCAGCACCCCGGAACGATGCCGGCAGCCGACCGTCAGCTCGCGCAGGCGCTGGCCGACGTCGCCACGATCGGAGTCCTGCAGCATCGTGCGGTGATGCGCAGCGAGGAGGTCACGATGCAGCTCCAGGGCGCGCTGAACAGCCGGCTGGTCGTCGAGCAGGCGAAGGGCCTGCTGTCCGAACGGGCGTCGATCTCACTCGAGACCGCGTTCGAACTCCTACGGGGATACGCGCGGCCACGCGGCGAGCGGCTGTCCGAAGTGGCCCGGCGCTTCGTGAACGGATCGCTCGACGTCGAAGATCTGCGATCGCTCCGCACCGCCCACACGTCCGGTGAGCCCAACTGAGTCAGAAGCCGACGATGTCGGTGAGCGTGAACGTGGTCACGCCGTTCACCACCAGAGGGAGGGTGTCGAGAGCTTCCCGCGGGGTCGCGCCGTCGCCTCGGCAACCAGGACAGCGCCCGGAGTAATCGGCCTTTCACGAAGCCTGTTGGACAATACCCGCCGATATGTGCTCGGCCATCCGGGCCGCTTCGCCAGCAAGATGAGCCGACGGATCGGCCCGGTTCTGTGAGACCGCCAAGAGCTTCATCTGATCCTCCAGAGCGTCAGCTGTGTGACGCGCCCAGATTATGACCTAACGGGCGCGGGTCTGCCGCCGGGCCGAGTAGAGCGCGGCGTCGGCACGCGCGATCACATCGTCGGCCGAGTCACCGTCCTGGAGTTCCGCGATACCGACCGAAACCGAGCCGTGCTCCGGTGCGCTGCGGAGCGCCTCCTCGAGCCCAGCCAGCCGCGCCTGCGCAGCTCTCGACGACATTCCAGGAAGCACACAGACGAACTCGTCACCTCCGTAGCGCATGACGAGGTCGTAGGCACGGAGGTGATTCCTCAGCGTGGCCGCGAATTCCAGGAGCATCCGATCGCCGGCATTATGCCCGTATTTGTCGTTGATCTCCTTGAGCCCGTCGACGTCGAAGAATGCGACGGCCAACGGCTGCGCCAACCGTCGGGCTCTGGCCATTTCGCGCTCGAGTTCCGCGAATCCGGATCGGCGGTCGTAGACGCCGGTGAGATGGTCGGTCGAGGCGTCGCGCCGTTCGGTCGAGGAGGCTTCGCGATCACTCATCGCGGCATCCCGATCGCGCCCGGCATGTGTGCGATCGTCCGCGCCTGACCTGCGATCCATCGACGCGTGCGAGCGATCCGACGCGGCCTCTCGGCGAGCCTGTGCCGAACGGTCGAGTATCTCCCCGACCTGGGTCGTATCGGTTTCGCCACTGCCTGCGCGGATGTCGGTGTCCGACGTCAGCGTGGTCCGGTCACGTCCGAGAGCCTCGGCGTCCCGCTCTGCGCCCGTCCGGTCCCGCTCGTCACCGGCGTCGTCGCGCTCGCCCCCGGCGTCGTCGCGCTCGCCCCCGGCGTCGTCGCGCTCGCCCGCAGCCAGGTCGCGCCGCCCGGCGACGGCGTCGCGCGCATCCGCGACCGTGGGATGGCCGTTGCCACCGTCGGCCCCTCCGCGATCCTGGACCACGCGAACTCCCTAGACGTTGGTAGAGCACCCGTCGATCGGTATAGCTCTTTCGTCATTCCTAGCGGGTCGGCGGAGACAGGTGCAAATCGGCAGCGGAGAGTGAGATCAGCAAGCCGACACCCGCGCGGCGGGATACCGGGTCCGTGACGAACAGCGCTCCCAATCCTCGCGCCGGCATCGTCGGGAAGCGCGGCTCGGTCGGCGGCTTGGCGAAGGACCGGGGGCCGGTGTCGAGCATCACCGCGAGACATGCGAGCGCAATCAGCGTCCCGACGACGGCGATCACGGCGGGCCCGGCGTTCGCGGCACCGGCGATCAGTGCACCCAACGCCCCGGCGACAATGGTGTTGACGACGTTCATGAACATGTTGGTGCTGCCAACCACATGGCTGAACAGGTGTCGAGCAGCGCCCATCGTGTAAGTCTGCATCACTCCGGCCCGGTCGTCGTGCCACGAGGTGATGAAATATTCGGCGAGTCCGGGATCGATGGCCAGGTAGGCGGCACGAATCCGGTTCATGCCCATGATGAGGAGTGCGTCGTCGACGCTCGCGTTGTGGACGCGGATCCCGGTCAGGGTTCCCAGCACGAGCACCGCGGACGTGAGCCCGATCGAGAGGATGTGGAAGGCCGTCCCGAAGTCCGACACCTGCGCGACGAGTGCGAGGACCACCAGCCCGGCCGACGCGACGGTGAGGTGAATGCTGATGCGGCTCATCACGTCGGCCCGGGTCGTGCCGCGGGTGCCGAGCAGGCTCCAGTGCTCGGTCGACAGATCGGCCCGGTTGTCACCGTCGCAGAGGGGTCGACGGCTACACCGCCCGGGCGTGGCGGTGTAACTGCCGCGCACAGACGAGGACGCCTGCCCCAGCGGCGATCGCGAGCATCAGCATCGTCGCGTGCCAACCCGTCACCGCCGCGTGCGCACCCACGTCGCGTCCGCCACCGGCGGTGGCAAGCGAGAACGTCGCGCTCGCCAGGGCAACCCCCAGCGACGTCCCCACACCGCGGGTCATGTTCAACAGGCCACTCACCATGCCGGCCTGCTCGTCGCGGCCGGCACGCGCGACGGTCGCATTGTTCGCCGGCGTGAACACCCCGAGCCCGAGCCCTGCCACCGCCAGCACGACGATCAGCACGACCCGGCTGGGAGCGACGACCGCTCCCACGACGAGACCGGCGGTGGCGATCCCCAGTCCGACCGTCGTGACCAGGGCCGCCCCGAAGCGGTCCGCGGCGAGTCCAGCGAGGGGCGCGACGATGCCCAACGCCAACGGGAGCACGGTGATGAGCAACCCGGCAGTGGCCGCCGACGTGGATCGGGCCTCGAGATAGACAGGGCTGACCAGCAACACTCCGAAGAGCACGAGATAGGCCAGCAACCCGCTCACGATGCCGACGGCGAATTCCCCACGCCGCTCGAACAGGCTCATGTCCACCAGAGGTGACGCGCACCGTCGTTCCCAGCGGGCGAACGCCAGCAGCAGGATCGCGGCGGCCAGCACCAACAGCGCCACCCCCGGCGTCGGCCCCGAGCGGCCGAGAACCGACAACGAGAGCAGGAGGGACGCGGTGGCCGGCACAAGCAGGGCCAGTCCGACGACGTCGAACGGCGTCCGGGCCGCGCGGAGCCGGGTGCGGGGAAGCAGGAGAAGCCCCAGCGCGATCCCGATGACGCCGGCCGGCAGGTTGACGTAGAACACCCATCGCCACCCACCGGCGGCGATCAGCAGGCCACCGACCGCGGGTCCGAGCGCCAGGCCCAACGCCTGCGCCGCGCCCTGGATCCCGATCGCGCGGTTGAGTCTGTCGCTGCCCATCGTGGTCCGGATCAACGCCACACTGTTGGCCTGCAGCAACGCCGCACCGAGCGCCTGGGCGACGCGCATCGCCAGCAACATCGCGAGGCTGCCGGACAGGGCGCACCCCAGCGATGCCAACGTGAACAGGGCAAAGCCGTACACGTACAGCAGTTTCCGGCCGGCGACATCGGCGATGCGACCGACCGCGGACACCGATCCGACCAGCACCAGCAGGTAGACCAGCGACACCCACTGCACCGACGCCAGCGAACTTCCGAAGTCGTCACGCATCGCCGGCAGCGCCAGCGTCACGATGCTGGCGTCCAACTGGCCCATGAACGCACCCACGCAGACGGCCGCGACCACCAGCCAGGGAGCACCCGACCAGCGGCGGATCCGATCCGGGCGTGCGGGCTCTGTGAGAAGGCGGCCCAACCCCGTCATCGCGACGTCATGCCGTCCCTGCCCGGCTCTGTCTCGCGTATTAGCTCTGCCACAGAATTATTCTAACCCAGACGTGACAGCTAAAGTTCGGCCATGGCCAGTGCGCGTGAATCCCGACCTGCGGTCACTGCCCCACCCGCGGCACTGGACGCGTGGCTCCTCACCGACATCGTGACCAGGCTCCGGCGCGTCCTACGCGCCAGCATCCGCAGCGACTACCCCTGGGAGTCACTGCCGATGGCACAGGTCGAGATCCTTCAACGCCTACGCGAAGAACCCGGGTTGCGAGTCAACGACCTCGCCCTTCGTCACCGGCTCGCCAACAACACCGTCAGCACCCTGATACAGCAGATGGTCGTCGCCGGCCTGGTGACACGGACGGAGGATCCGGACGACCGCCGCGCGGTCCGCCTCCGGCTCAGCAGCGCCGGCCTCAGCATGCTCACCGCCTGGCAACAGGCCCACGAACAACGGCTGGAGAAAGCAATGGACCACCTCACCGCAACCGACCGCACCGCCGTCCTGGCGGCGTTGCCGGCACTGTCCCGGCTCGTCGACCAACTCGAGACCGACGACGTCCTCCTCGGAACCGAACCGGGCAAGCCCGCATGAGCTCTCGCATTGCATCCCACATCTTCGACGGCAGCAGCGATCCGCTGCCGGCGGGCCCAGTCGTGCTCGGCGGCTACGTCGTCATCGTCGCCGCGGCTCTCGCGCTCGCCGGCGTCGGCGGCTGGTTCGGCGTCGTGGCCATCGCTGTCGTGCTCCTGGCTGCGGTCGTGCTCATCGTTCGAGCAGGCAACTGGCCGGCGCCGCACGGCGAGACAGACGCCGACAGCTCGGACACAGACTGACGACCACCGGCTTCCGTCGTCCTGAGTGCGCAATTCAACCTTCCCATCGCCCCCGAAGGTTGAATCGCGCATTTTGGGAGGTCAGCCCGTGCGTCAGTAGACCGGGGTCAGCTCGATCCTGAAGGCGCCGACCAGGCCGGCGTCGGTGTCGGAGAGGAACCAGCTCCCACCGGCCTTCCGTCCGATCAGGAACGCGTGGTAGCCGGTGCTCGGGGCCGATACGCCGTTGGTGATGGACCGGGTGTTCACGTAACACTCGATCTGGGCTATCTGCCCGGGTGTCAGGCCGGTGCGCGCAGTGTCGCGGCGATCCGGGTGACGGTGGCGACGATGCCGTTGTACTCGATGACGCCGTTCCGGCCGTTGGTGCCAGTCGGGCGATGAGATCAGCTCGCCGGTTGGCCAGCCGGAGCTGTACGGCATCGCAGGCAGAGAGCATGTTGCCGTTCGGTGCGCCGGGGCTCGCGAGCTCTCGATCCCAGCCCAGGAAGGCCGTTACCGGTGATGCCGGCTGACAGGTGTCGCCGCGCTGGCCGTAGCCGGGCAGGACATCACGCTGGGCAAGGCCCGCCGAAGGCTGTCGCTGCGGCGGACCGGGTGCGCCCCGACTCCTGCGCAGGTTGGCCACCACGGCTGCATTGCCGGCCAGCCATTACAGCACCGCGACCCGATGTGTCGAACCAACCGGTGACGTCGCCGTGGTGGGCGATCGGGAGGCCACCGCCTGCCCGTCCGGGTGCTGGAACATAGGACTCCCCCGAAGTCGACGACCGCAGGTTCTCACGTGTGCCGGCGGTCGTCCGCGACCGACGACGGATCAGGTCCAAGGCACGAAGCCGGCGGTTTTGAGAGTCAGTCGACCAGGGACTTCCACACCGATCCTTCCGGACCTGTCCAGCCCTGCCATCATCACTGTGGGTTTGTGGAGCCGACGAGGGGACTTGAACCCCTAACCGCCCGATTACAAGTGCGGCCCCAGCCGTCTTCGATGGTTGCTGGGCGTCTGTTGCTGCTGCATATGCGCAGGTCAGCGCCGTGATGCTGTCTGTGGCCGTATCCAGGTGTTCCTCGTCATGTGCCGAGGTTTGTGACATCTGTGTGACATCGGCAGCCACGTTCTGGAGCCGGCCGTGCCCCCCCTCGTCGCCGCTGGACGCTACTAGACATTCTCGAACGTATGTTCGATACTTCCAACGCCGATGCTCCGGCGGCCCGGGTCGGGGGTCCTACCCGAGTCGCTGGACGTCGGTCCAAAGCTCAACGACAACCCGCCCGTAGCTCTGGGCGGCGTCGGAGCAAATCGCTTGTGAACAGCAAGAAACGGTCCCGTGTGTCGAACTCACGTTGAGTGCGTGTCGAGGCACGCTGGGCTATAGGGATCATCAGGACACGCTTCTGGAGGAAGCCATGCTGAACACCGAAAACATCGTCCGCCTGCTGATCGCCCTGGTCGGAGTCGCCCTGCTGTTCGTGGGCTTGAGCGTGATCATGGGATCGAAGCGGGCGCAGTACTCCGAGACCGCTCGCACGAGTGTGAACGCGCTCGCGGGGATCATGCTCGTCGCGTTAGGTGCTGGGTCGTTTGCGCTGGTGGCGTTCGGCTCGAAGATCGTCCGGACGCTGTTCAACATCGACGGCTGAAATCGGTGCCGGCGATACGAACAGACGACGCGACCCGCCGGCTACGCGCGGTGTGGCTGGGGCCTAAGGGCAAGACACTCGCATTCGAGTGGACCTACGTGCAATGGAGTCTGTGCATCCTGCTCGTCGGCCTGGGCGCACTGATCGGGTTCGCGGTACTCGCGCCCTTCGACCGGACCTTCGCGCTGCTGGCGGGGCCGATGTGGGGTGGCGTGCTCGGCTTCTTCGCGACGCGGTGGGTGGTGTCGCAGACGAACTATGACCAGCCGCTGCGGTGGTGGCGTCGGACCCTTCGCGGCGAGTGGTCTCGCTCGGCGCGCATGCCCCGCGGACGTAGGGAGCGTGTGACCGTCGCTCCCACGACCGAGATCGGATCGGCCGCAGCGCGCGAATTGTGGCGTCATCGCGGCACGGACGGGCCGGCTTCGTTGAATGAAAGGGGACATCGCTATGAGTCGGATGGGCAAGCTCGGTAAGCAGCTGCGCCTGGCGCGGTTCGGCCGGCTCATCGGTGGCGAGCGCGCGGCGCATCTGGATCTGTCGACTCAGCAGATCGTCGGCCATCTACAGGTCACCGGGCGGAATCTGTGGGCCTGGTACGCGTTGGGTGGCGTGCCGTGGGCGTTCACATCTGACGCGCAGCGACTGCAGGTGTGGGACCAGCTCGCCAATCGGCTCGCTGGCCTTGCTGGGCACGCGATCAAGCTGCGGACGACGTCTCGGCCGTTCCCGGCGTTCGCGTTCGCGCGCGATCTGGACGCGGACACGCCGTCGCCGCTGCCCGATGTGGACAGCGAGCATTCCTTCGATGCGTACCTGGCCGGTCAGCAGCGCCGGCTGCATACCTCTCTGCTGGACGAGAAGGTGGTGGTGCTCGGCATCCAGGTCGGGCCTGCCCCGGCGAAGGGGGTCGTTGCGTCGCTGGCCGATTCGACGGAGCGGCCGGTGGGTGAGGCGGGGAAGCTTCTCGACCGGCTGCGCGACCTGAACGCGCACATGGCCGGCGCGGGTCTGGATGGGCGGCCGTTGTCGGCGAAGCAGATGGCGTGGTTGATGCACCGGTCGGTCGGGATTGGCATGCCGGTCTCCGTCCATGCCGGCGTCGCCGGGCAGGTGTGGGAACGCGACGACTTGTACGCGTTCACCGACCCGGTGGAGTGGATCTCCAGCCCGCTAGGGGAAACGGTCCGCGTCGACGGCCTGGTCAACGGGCAGCGGATCAGCCGGCACGTAGCCGTGTTGAGCATGGGCCGGATGCCGGACCGGCTGTTTCCGGAGGATGGCCGGGACCCGTGGATGCTGGCGGCGGACAAGCTGCCGTTCCCGGTCGACTGGTGCCTGTCGGGTGCGCTGATCAAACCGAAGGAGCTCGAGTCTGCGGTCAAGTTCGAGCAGGACCGGGCGATCAACATCGACCGGCACTACCGCGAGGAGCACGGTTTGGAGCCGCCAGCTGCGGTGGCTCGGGCGATCGCGCAGGCGCGGGACACCTACGACCAGGTCACCGATGGGGATAGTCGGTCGTCGGTTCGGTTCGCGGGTCCGATCCGGATGGCGGTGTATGCGGAGACGCGCGAGGAGTGCATGGAGCGGGCGCGGACGCTGATCGACTTCTACGGTGAGCGGCACTCGATCGAGGTCGTGCACGCGAAGGGTCAGCGGGAGACGCTGCGGGAGTTCATCCCGGGTGAGCCGTGGTCGGTGACCGGCTACCAGCGGCGCATGCCGGTCGGCTACTTGGCCGCCTCGTTGCCGCACGTGTCGTCCGCGGTGGGCACTCCGACGGGGCCATATGTCGGCTACACGGTTGGGACGGCGCGGCGGGCGGTTCTACATGATGCGCATTTCCCGATGGAGAAGCTGAACACGCCGGGCTTGGTGCCGATCGTCGCCGAGCCTGGCGGTGGGAAGAGCTTCGCGATCGGGCTTCTCGCTTATCACGCGGCGCGCCGTGGCCAACCGACGGCGATCCTGGACCCGTCGGGACCGCTGGCACGGTTGTGCGACCTGCCGGAGTTGGCGGGGTCATCGCGGCTGTTCAATCTGACGAACGCGGATCCGGGCACGTTGTCGCCGCCGCAGCTGATCCCGGAGCCGCAACGGCACGAGTATCCGACCGAGCAGGAGCATGTCCGGGCGATCCGTCGAGCCGCCGCGGAGCGTCAGCAGCTGTTGTTCGACACGTGCCGGATGCTGATGCCCTCGAGCGCATTGGCTGACGCGCGGACCGACCGTGGGCTGCGCAACGCCGTCCGTGCTGTGGGTGGGTCGGTGACGGCGAACCCTCATCGGGTGATGACCGTGCTGCGCGCGTCTGGTGACGAGCACGACACCGAGCTCGCGCGGCTGCTCGAGGACGCGGCGGAGTTTCCGTTGGGTGAGTTGATCTTCCCGACCGATGACGCGGATCTGTCGCTGGAGCGTTCGGAGGACAAGACGCTGCTGGTGATCACGATGCCGGGCCTGGTGACGCCGGATCCGAGCCTGGAGCGGCAGCAGTGGTCGACGGAGGAGCTGTACACGCTGCCGCTGCTGCATCTGGCCGCGTTCTTCACGTCGCGGTTCATCTATGCGCGGCCGATGAATCAGCGGAAGAACATCTTCCTGGACGAGAACCACTTCATGGGGTCGTGGGGATCGGGACGGGCACTGTTCGTCCGCCTGTCACGGGATTCCCGCAAGTGGGACACCGCGGTCTACGCCGCTTCACAGCACCCTGACGATGTGCTGGGGGTGGGCAAGGTGGAGGCGCTGATCGGTGGCGCCCTGGTCGGTCGGCTCGAGGACGAGGACACCGCCCGGCGTGCCGTGCGGCAGTTGCTGCGCGCACCGGAGGAGTACGCGCCCGCGGTGATGCGGCTGTCCCCGCGGCCGGCACCCGGTGAGCCGCTGGACCGTGCCCGGGTCGGGGAGTTCATCTACCGCGACGCGTACGGGCGGCCGGCGACGATCCGGTTCGACGCGGACTGGCATCCCGAGCTGCGGGCGGCGCTGCAGACCACGCCGGGTCAGAGTCGTATCCCGGACCGGACACCCGCGGCCAGTGACGAGTTCGTGAACGAGGCCTCACTGTTCGCCCCGGGAGACGCGCCACGTGGGCCGCGCACCGATCGGCGGGCAGCATGATGGCTGCCGCCAGTGCGCGTCTGCGCCGATCGGTCGTCCGGCTGGCGGTGCTGATCGGGCTGCTCACAGTGATCCTGATCGGTCAGGCCGGTCCGGCATCGGCTGCGTGTGAAGGGGATCCGCCGACCCCGTCGCACCCGTACGGACTGTTGGGGTTGGGGCCGTTGGGTGCGCCGGACTGGAGCAAGGTGCCGGCGACCGCGCCGAACCCGTTCACCGACCCGAACACGCGCTTGGTCGACGTCTACGGGTACGGCTACCAGTGGGGTACCTACGACCTGGGCTGCGGTGTCGACATCGCCCGTGACCCGTCGGCGGTGACGTTTACGAAGATGGCCAACCTGGGGTGGACGTTGCCGGTCGCCGCGGCGGCGTTGCTGTCGGCGTCACGGCAACTGGCGTCGTGGGGACCGTTCGACTTCCTCGACCCACTGCTGTCCTCCGTGCAGTCCTCGATCAAAACCAGCTTGTGGCAGGTCTGGTTCCCGATTTCTTTGCTGGTGGTCGGGTTGACGGTTCTGGTGAAGGCGCGCAGCGCGGCGTATGCGGCGACCGCGCAGATGCTGGGGTGGGTTGCGCTGGTCGTGGCGGTGTCGGCGTTCTTCCTTCAGTATCCGGCTCGCGCGGACCATCTGATCGGTGACGGGATGACGAAGATCGTCCACACTGCATCGGCGCCGTTCGGGGCGGTCGACGCGGATGAGCAGTTGAGCCGTGAAGTGCTGTACCCGCAGTGGCTCGAGGGTGAACTGGGCAGCTCGGACTCCCCCACCGCTCAGCGGTACGGGCCGGGCTTGTTGTGGGCAACGCAGTACACGTGGTCGGAGGAGAAGCAGCTCCGAGCGGATCCGAAGGCCAAGGCGAAGATCGACCGGGCCAAAGCTGACAAGTTCGTCGCGACGGCGAAAGCGGTGAAGAGCAGCGACCCCGGTGCCTACGCGTTCTTGACCGGTCACCGTAGCGAGGCTCGTGTCACCGCGGTGACGATGGCCGCGTTGTTCGCGTGGGCGCTGGCACTGTTCGGGATCATCGGGTTCCTGTTGCTCGCGTTGGCCCAATTGATGACTCGCGTGTTCGTCATCGGGTTTCCGCTGGCCGGCTTGGTGGGTGTGCATCCTCGGGGTCAGTTCGTGCTGATGCGCCTCTGGGGATTGTTCACCGCGGCGGTGTTGAACGCGGTCAAGTTCGGCATCGCGACCGCGCTGTTCTCGATCGTGGCCACCGGAACACTGAAAGCCCCGATCAACGGCCTGGCGAAGATGGCCGCACTGATCCTGCTGACGGTGGTGGCGCTCGTCGTCGCGCATCCGCTGCGGGCGTTCAAGACCATGATCCCCGGCGCGGATCCCTACCACAGTTACGTGATGGGCGGTCTGAAGCGGGCAGCGTCGTTCGCCGTCACCAGGAGCGCGGTCGCCTCCGGCGTCGAAGCGGCCGCGGACGCGACGCACTCGGATGAAGAAACGGCCAGCCAGCCCGTGGGCCGTCGAGCGTCGCGCAGCGAGGAATACACGATGCCGCCGCTGCCCGCTCTCCCCGATCGACGCCAAAGCGTGGAGTTGACGGCCGCCCCGATTCGGCATGCCCCGGCCGAGCTACCAGCCGGTCCGAGCATCTTCACCTCCGAGCCCAGCTCGGATTACGACTCGCAGCGCAATGCCGATGTCCGCCCGCACCCCACCCAGGACGCGATCCCCATGCCGCCGGTCAGCGCACCGCGTCCGGCCGAGGTGCAAGGCGTCCCAGTCGTAACAGCTTCGGCACCGCCGCTGACACCCGTCGCGACGGCCGAAACACAGGGTCGCGCTCCCATCGAAGGTCCGGCGCCGTCCGCACCTCCACAGTCGACACCCGATGTCGATCTCTCGGCGCCGCTGTACTCGACCCGGATCGATCCTCGGCTCTACACCTCGTCCGATGTGACCCACGGCGAACTGCCGCTCGCCGACACGCAGGTCGATGACGACGGTCGCGAGGTCCATGTCATATATCACCGCGACGGTCGCGATGCGCAACCAGCCTGACCGTCTCAGCGGCGACGACCGGCAGCGCATCTCAGGCGTCAACCGAGTCGCTCTGGGCACCGTTGGAGTGCTCGTCCTCCTGCTGGTGGTCGCGGTCGTCGTCACCCACCTCCGGCCGAGTCGGATCGCCGAGCCCACCCCGACCGCGACGACCGGGGCCGCGACGACCTCACCGTCATCGACCGCGACGCCGAGCCCGACATCAACAACGACGGTTGATCCGGTGTCCGGCGGTGACGTGACCGGTACGCCGGCCGCCGGTGCTGCGACCGCTGCAGGGCGGTTCGTGGATGCGTGGCTCTCGCGAGGCACACCGGCTGAGCGGCGAAAGCTTCTGACGCCGGTGACGGTGCCGGCACTGCTGACCGGACTCGGTCAAACCGACCCAACCGTGCTTCCGCGTGCCCGACGGGACGGGTTCGCCCGGCTGCAGTCGGGAAGCCCTGTCGCCGCGATCTACCGGGTCGCTCTCACCGACGGCAACGCCGTCCTCGTCGACATGGTGCTCGACGGTGACAGCAGTTGGAAGGCAACCGCGATCCAGCCCGCGCCGGCCGGGTGACCGCCGATGCACGCCATCCTCATCCGTCTCGCCACGACGGCGGTGATGAACCGACGCGGCGGGATCCGCCCGTGGGCGACCGTTGCCCTCGTCGTCGGCGTCCTCGGTGCGGTGCTGGTGCCTGTGATCATCCCCTCGGCGGCGTTGCTGCTGATCGTGACGGCGGGCGGACAGACCACCGTCGACCCGAACGTCATCGGCTGCGCCACAACGACGGTCAGTGTTCGCAGTGCCTCGACTGACCAGTCGGCGACGGGTCGCAGCCAGCTCGGCGACGAGCAGATCGCCAACGCGGCGACCATCATTGCGATCGGCAACGAGTACCACGTCCCCGCCTACGGCCAGGTCATCGCACTTGCCGCGGCATTGCAGGAGTCCGCCTTGGACAACGTGACCCACGCCGTGAACGCCGACTCCCTCGGCGTCTTCCAGCAACGCCCGTCCGCCGGCTGGGGAACCCCGGCACAGATCACCAACGTGAGTCTGTCCGCGCGAGCGTTCTACGGCGTCGCCGACCACACCCACAACCCGGGCCTGCTCGCTGTGCCGAACTGGCAGCAGCTCACCGTCAGCCAAGCAGCTCAAGCAGTCCAACGCTCCGCCTATCCCACGCTGTACGCCGACGACGAGCCACTTGCACGCGAACTCGTCACCGAACTCGGCTCCAGCACCACGGGCGCCGACCAGTGCGGAACCGGCAACGCGCTGACGTGCCCGCCGACCGGATTCGCCATGGAAGCCGAACTCACCCCGGACGGACTGCGTGTGCTCCGCTGCGTTCACCAGCAGTTCCCCCAGATCACCGACTTCATTGGCAACTACCCCGCCCGCGGCGACTCCGACCACAACACCGGCCGTGCTGTCGACACCATGATCCCCGGCTGGGACACCAGCGCCGGCAACGCGCTCGGCTGGCAGCTCGCCACCTGGGAACGGGCACACGCGAGCGCGCTCGGCATCAAGTACCTGATCTTCGATCAGAAGATCTGGTCACTACACAGGGACGCCGAAGGCTGGCGGCCGTACGCGAACCCCTACGGGGACAGCGGCCCCAGCGGCCGGCACCTCAACCACGTCCACACCTCCGTCTACGGCAACACGGCGGGGCAGCCCGGCGGAACCTTCGGTGACGTGGGCCTTCCGGTTGGCGCCCCCTTCGTTCTCGGGGCAGCCTTCGGTGAGTGCGGGAGCCGTTGGTCGAACTGCCACACCGGCCAGGACTTCGTCGTCCCCACCGCCACACCCGTTCTGGCCGTCACGTCCGGAGTCATCGTCGGCGTCAGCAACGGCGGCCCGTACGGACGCCTCACCCGCCTGGACCACGGCAACGGCGTCCAAACTTGGTATGCGCATCAGAGCCAACAGGACGTCACCGTCGGCGAACACGTCACCGTCGGGCAAAGCATCGGGCTCAGCGGCGCGACCGGCAACGTCACTGGACCTCATGTGCACCTTGAGGTACGACTCGGCGGCGCACCGATCGATCCGGTCGGATGGCTCCGCGACCACGGCGTCGACCCTGCCACTCCCGGCCGCTAAACGTGCACACTTCAGATGTGAGCCAGCCAGACGACGGATGGGCCAACGCCTACATCGACGACGACGGTCGCCTGCGCGACCTCAACGACGTCCGCCGCGAGTCCTACGGACCGCCGCCTCCGCCCCGCCCCCCAAGACACGTGACCGACGTCGCCAACGTGAACGGGCGACGCCTCATCCTCATGACAGCGGACGGGCCTGTACACGACGTCCGCGCGGCTAGTGAGGTGTGGAGCGACGACGCCGGACAGTGGATCTCCGTCGCCGAGGAGTGGCGTTGGTACGCGTGGGTACGCACCGCTGAAAAGTCACGACCGAGCAGTTGCCCGCGCTCAATCGCTCATCCCGTCCTTAACGTATGGGTCGAGCTCTGAGCAAGGGAGTGAACTGGCGAGGCTGATCGATCAGCCTCAGGTGAGGACGTATCGGACCGATGTCTTCTTCTCCGTCTCCGCAGACCGCTGACACCCGTCACCGCGGCGCTTCACCCGAGAACGGCCCATCGTCCTGCCGCGCCTCGTCCTGCGGCCCGCCTTGTGTAGACGTACTGGTGGGTCGAGATGCAGGATCGGAGACCTAGGCGCCGAACCGACGGAGGCTGCGGCATGTCAGGCACCACCAACAGCGCGCCGTTTGCGTTGACCGGGCGGGTGGTCACGATGAACACGGCCGGCGACGTGTTGGATCACGGTGCTATCTACGGGCGCGACGGATCGATCGTCGATGTGCGGCCGGCCGCTGACAAGCCGCCGGCCGGATTCGAGCACGTGCCGCGCGTGGCGACCCGTGGCACGCTCTTCCCGGGTCTGATCGAGCTGCACAACCATCTGCCCTACGACGTGCTCGGCCTGTGGCAGGTCCCCAAGGCGTATGAGAACCGGGATCAGTGGTCAGGCCCATCGACCCCGGACTACCACCGGCTGATCACCGGCCCGCTGGCGGTGCTCGGTGCGGACCCTGCGCTGGTCGCGGCCGTGGTCCGCTATGTCGAGGTGCGCTGCCTGCTGGCCGGCACGACCACCAGCCAGGGCGTGACCCTGTCCAGTGCGCCTGGGATTGTCAAACACTTTCGTGGCCTGGTCCGCAACGTCGAGTCGACCGGGGACCCGGATCTGCCGCCGGCGGCCACCCATATCGCCGACGTCGACGCCGACGACGCGCAGAGGTTTCTGGCCCGGATCTCGACCGGGCAGAAAATGATCCTGCACCTCGCCGAGGGACTGAGTACTAACGAAGTCGCCCACAATCATTTCGCGGCTTTGGAGTTCAGCCCGGGCCAGTGGGCGATCACGGCGAACCTGGTAGGGATCCACTGTGTCGGTCTGACCGATGCGGACTTCGCGGTGATGGCAGCTCACGGCGCAGGCATGGTCTGGTCCCCACTGTCGAACCTGCTGCTCTACGGGCAGACCGCCAACCTTGGCGCGGCCAGGGCGGCAGGAGTGCCGGTCGCACTCGGGTCGGACTGGGCGCCCTCGGGCAGCAAAAACCTGCTAGGCGAACTGAAAGTCGCCCAGCTGGCCGCATCGCTGGCCGGCGCAGACGATGTAACCGACGCCGATCTGGTGGCGATGGCCACCCGGACCCCGGCGTCGTTGCTCGGGTGGGACACTCAGCTCGGCAGCCTGGAAGCGGGCAAGCGGGCGGACCTGCTCGTCGTGGCGGCCACCACCGGAAACCCCTACACCCGGCTGGTTGATGCGACCGAGGCCGACCTCCGGTTAGTGATGATCGATGGGATCCCCCGGATGGGCAGCCCAACCCTGATGGCGCATCTCGGGGTCGGCCCCGGCAGCGAGACAATCCGGGTGAAACGGCAGGCGCGCATGCTGAACCTGGCCCAGGCCGACGCCGACCCCGACGTCGAGAAAGTCACCGTCGCCGAAGCAATCAGCCGACTGACCCAGGCGCTGCACGACCTGCCCAACGCCAGCGCCAACCCGCCACGGGCACGGACAGCTCGGCCCGCGGGCAGGATCCGGTTGGCCGTGAACGGGCTGGTTGACAACAACATGACACCCCGTCCGCACCTCCCGCTGCACGGGCAACTCACCGGGCCGAACCTGCCCGCCACCCGCACCCTGACCGCCGCACGCACCGTCGCCGCAGCCGCCGGCCCGTTGCCCGTACTCACGCTCGATCCGCTCACCGCAGCAGACAATCCGACCTACTACGCGACCCTCCAAGCCGAGCCCAACCTGCCCGACACCATCAAAGCGAGCCTGCCCTGACCGCAGCTCGAGGCACGCTGTGTTGCCGCACTCGCACCCTCATCAAGGTCGCGGACAAGCCCGAGCAAAATGCCCGAACGAGGTATCCAGACAGCTCGGTCCTCTCTCGAGCTCCTACCCGAAGCTCCTGACCATAACGAGGCATTGGAGACAGAAGATGAGGTTCGACCCCGGGTACGTGCACGAGCCCTACACAACCCTTGTCGAGACATTTCCTGGCGACGACGTCTACCCCGCCGACTCGTTCCGCACCGAGTGGGGTCCGATATTCCACCGCGGACGCCTCGACGGAACCGCCCGAGTCCTCGTCATCGGACAGGACCCCGCCACCCACGAGTCGATCTGCCGCCGCATCCTGGTCGGTGAAGCAGGACAGCGAACTCAGGGCTTGCTCGCGAAGATGGGCGTCAGCCGCAGCTATGTGCTCATCAACGCCCTCCTCTACTCGGTCTACGGACAGAGCGGCGGCACCAAACACGTCAACGACAAGGACATCGCCGACTACCGGCACGCATGGCTGAACGCCATCGTGGCCAACAACGACATCCAGGTGATCGTCGCCCTGGGCCAGCTAGCCGACCGCGCATACCAGACGTGGAAACAGACGCCAGCAGGTACCACCTGCACGGCGCTGTACGCCGCGGTTGCCCACCCGACCTACCCCGAATCTGCCAGCCGCAGCGGATCCATCACAAAAGCCGAAGCATTCAAGAAACTCTGCACGTCCTGGAACGCCGCGCTCATCACGTTCGACGGGCACCTCACCCAGGACCAGCCCACTGCACTCGTCGCCTACGGCGACACCATCGAGAAACCAGACCTGGCGCCGATCCCCGAGTTCGACCTACCAGCAGGACTTCCCTCCTGGATGAGATCGCTCGACGCTTGGGCCGCACGCACCGGAGCCGAGACACAAACCAAACGAGCCACCATCACCGTCACCGTGCCGCGCACCGCCCGGACCTGGCCACCAGTCACCTAGTCCTACCGACAAGCGTAGGAACGTGTCGGGTTCATCAGCGACGCTGCTCCTTATGCCGGAGTATCGACGTGCGCGCCGCGGCACTCCCGGAACACAACTCCGGGTCGACTTGTGGTGTGTGATGATCAACATGTGACCATCGAAGCCCTCTGACGTGCACAGATGCCGGTCAGAGCGCCTCGGATGTATCACCCATGTAGCCGGCGAAAACCTTGTCGACGGCACGCTTGGTTCGGTCGTTACTGTTCGGCATGAGGTGGGTGTAGGTCCTCAAGGTGAAGCCCGCGTCGGTGTGTCCCAGGTGCTCGCTGCCAGTTGGCACCGCAGGCGCGACGTTGGCCCTAGGCAAACGACGCGCAAGCTTCAGGCGCCGCGACCGCGCCGCATCTGATGGCTGTACACACGGCCTGGTCGTCGGCTGCACGTGCGTTTGTGAGGACCCGGGGGGCACCCCCACCCCCCATGAGGAGGCGGGCGCTTCGTATCGCGCCGAGGAGTCTCTACGAGTTCTGCGGAACGGCCGCGGTTACCCCATCCGCCGCCGTCGCACGGCACCGTACGTTCGACCGCGGGCCTACAGGGGTTCTGGCAGACGTCCGCCGAGCGCTGTCCAGTGGTCGATCAGCGCTGGGTCCGGCGCGCTGTCTAGCGCTTCGGAAGCCTCTTCGTCTGCGCGAGCGGCGGCGCGCTCGCTGCTCTCGTCGATCCGGGTGCTGAGTTCGGCGTCGTGTTCGGTCCATCCGGGGATCAGCCGCTCCATAAGCGCGTTCTGCTGCTCGAGAGCAGCATGAGCTTGCTGTGCATTTCGGTGGGCCTCGCGGATGCGCGCCGGCTGATCGTGCTCGGCAACCAGCCCTCCATCGACCACCAACCCGACGCTGCAGCGGACTCCGTGCCGGATCGCCAACCGCACGATGGCTGGGTCCGCTGGCCGATCAGCAACGTCCCACTCAAGCTGGGCGAGGTCGGCACCGGACTGCGCGACGGCCCTGAACACCATGTCTGCAGGCAGGTCCGACCACTTCAACGGAGCATCAGGCTCCACCATATAGAGCATCGTCGCCACCTTCGTGCTCGGGATGAACGTGGAGTCCGACGGTAGCGCCGTCCGCCGACGCGTGCGGGCACGGACACGGTTCCGTCGGCGGGTCGGCACCGAGCCTGGCACAATCGCCCTCCTCCCCGCGTGAGCGGGTTCGTCGACAGCCGCTACCGGACGGAGACCAGCGATGTTCACGCCGCTACATCGGGTTCTTGGCGTCGGGCCGACCCCTGACCTGACGTACGGGATGCTGGTCGACGCTGTGGCCGGGAAGGTCGTCGAGACCGCCGAACTCGAGTGGAAGAAGGCCCTCCCCGGTCCTGGGCCGGACGGCAACGCCGAGATCGCGAAGGACTTCGCCGCCATGGCGAACTCTGGCGGCGGCATGATCGTCTACGGCGTCGCCGAGGACGGCGAAGCCCGGGCCGAGGACCTGCACGACATCGGCGAGACGGGTCCGCTCGAGCAGCGGCTTCGACTCGCCTCTTATTCGGGAGCTCGACCCGCCGTCACCACGTCGACGTTCTGGCCGCTCGGTACTGACGGAGGACGTGCGCTAGCGGTTGTGATCCGGGCCAGCAGGGACGCTCCGCACCTGGTGCATCGTCAGGACCAGTGGTTTCGAGTGCCTGTCCGCAACGGCCGCCACAGGTGTCAGTCCGGCATGTGGCCCGGGTTAGCGCAGCTGACGTCGAGGCGGCCGAGGCTGTCGTCGTACGCCTTCAGTGTCGACTCGTAGCCGTGCTCACCGTTGCGCACCTTCGTGGTGACGAAGAGTTGGTCACGGGGGAATGCCGCTCGCCCGGACGGCGGCGCCGACGCCGGCCTCATTGTTGTACGCGCCGCGCAATCAGTCGGTTGGCTCCAGGACCAGCAGCGACGCGGCCGGCAGCGGAAGGGACAGGGCGAGCGAGAGCCGACCGGACTCGGCTTCGACCGTTCGAGCAGGCTCGAACTCCTCGAGCCCCTGCCGTGCCTTGATCTGAGCGAGCTCCTCACCGCTCGGATCCTGCGAGGAGCCGAGCAATTTCCATTGCATGTAGGAGTTGCTGTGGTCGGCGTCGATCCGGTAGTGGCGCACTCGGAAGCTCCGGCCCGGCAGGTTGCGTACCGTGAGGCTGGTCGTCGTCTCCTGTTCGCTGGTCTGGTACTGGTCGTCGGTGTGTCGCCACACGAGGACCGCCAGTGCACCGTTGTCGGCGCGGGAGGCCAGCACGTCGACCTCTTCGGGCATGCTGCTGCCGTCGGCACCGTCCAGCGCACCGATGTTCCAGGCGGCGTCGGAGGTCGCGCGGATCCGCTCGTCCCCCAGCAGGGACAGCATCCTGTACGCGTTCAGCAGCGGCTTCTCGATCCCGCCCGCGGTGAGGAACGATCGTGTGCCCTCGAAAAAGCGCTCGCCTTCGAAGTAGAAGCTCCATGAGGTCGCCCGCTCGACCTGGACGATCTCGTTCGCGTTCAGGTCGAGGATCTTCTTCATCGCCTTGACCTGGAACACGGGGTAGTACTCGGTGTTCTGGAACTCGTAGTTGCGGTTGTCGTAGCGACCGAAGTGGGCCGGCACCGCGGCATCGAACTCGTCCACGATCGCAGGGAGATCCCGATACTGCTCGTACTCGGCGATCGCGCGGTTGAACTCCCGCAGGTCGTACAGCATCTTCGTCGACGACGGGCTCAGCTGCTCGGCGGGCGGGCTGCTTGCCGGGCGGTAGTCACGGGTCGGGAAGTGGCTGCCCTTGGTGTGGTAGGAGATGAAGTCCAAGGGCTCGTTCCGGCTCGAGGTGTAGTCCAGGAAGCCCTTGAGGAACTCCAGGCCACCGCTGGTGACCGCCGGGCCGCCGACCTTGGCGTTCGGTATCACGCTGCGAACGGCTCGCGCGGTGACGGTGTACAGCTCGTTGAACTGTTCCAGGGTGCCCCGCCAGTAGCTGATGTCCGGCTCGTTCCACAGCTCCCATAGCCAGGCGGTGACCTCTTCTTCGCCGTAGCGCTCGAGGTAGTGCTGGGCGTGCGCCGCGATCAGGCCGCCCCACCTGTCGTAGTCCTTGGGCGGGTACCCCCAGGTGCCGGCCTCGTAGGAGGTGTAGGCGGTCGGGCTGGGCACGACCTTCAGCTCCTCGGCCTCCGGCGGCACCAGGT
Organism: Actinopolymorphaceae bacterium; assembly: GCA_036786375.1. Taxonomy (GTDB): domain Bacteria; phylum Actinomycetota; class Actinomycetes; order Propionibacteriales; family DAIQRJ01; genus DAIQRJ01. The sequence continues at coordinate 13,325 of DAIQRJ010000004.1, read as the reverse complement.
CGCGCGGGGTGAAGGCGAGCTCGACGATCAAGTGGTGACCGGCGCCGACGATCGCGTCGTAGGCCTGGTCGACGATGGTGAAGTCGTAGTAGGGGTTGCCGTCGGCGTCCTCGTGGTAGACGTTGCCGTTGCCCCAGTGCGGGATGCCGAAGCCGCTGCCGGAGCAGAAGACGTAGTGCGGGCGGACGTGGTAACTGGCGCCGGAGAAGTCTGCGAACGTCTGGAGCAGGCGCTTGCCGGTCGGGGTGTAGGTCCAGTTGATCTCGTCGTAGCCGAAGCTCTCCCAGACCCGGGTGAGAGGTCCAAGCCCCGCGGCGGCATCCACGTCGACGCGCGAATGGGTCACATGCGGTGCATCGGGATCGCTGGGAGCCGCGGGCGGAAACGGCCCGAGCCGAATTCGGCCGACGTGAGCGGACGGTTCGGTGCTCATGGCCGTGATTGTCTCGTACCAGCTAGGAAACCTCCTAACCAGCTACAGGACGGAGCGCGGAACGGCGAAACCGCAGGTCAAGAGCCCTCTGACCAGCGGTCTTGTTGGTGGCCAGGGGCGGGGTCGAACCGCCGACCTTCCGATTTTCAGCCGCTTTGAGGTCGTCCAGAACTGTGTGAATCGGTCGCCGCGGAGGGTGGCTCGGCGACGCCGGATCCGGCAACGTGCCATGGAGTGCAGCGGCGTTGCTGTCATTTCATGCTGTCACTTTGGGCGAGACGTACTTGGCAACAGTCAGCCGATCAGCACGCTGTGGCAAACGCCGATAGCGCAACGACTGGTGCGAGAAGCCGTGCGAAGCGGTCGTCCCATGCAGGCGATGTGGCTTCGTCTAGGTCGCTCGCGATGCGCGTGACTCGCTTCACGAGCATCCAGTCCACGATGGCCGTCGGCGGACCCATGTCGCCGCAGCTGGCATGGATCAGTTGGAGGCTGTCGCGCAGGACCGCGGGTCCGTGGTGGGTGTCGACGTGGTCGTCGAGGTAGTCCGCGGCGAGGTCGGCCAGGTCGAACGCCGGATCGCCGATCGCTGGCGCGGGGTCGATCGCGGCCCACCGCTGCCGTGGGCTGGCCAGGATGCTCGCGCGATGCAGATCGCCGTGTAGGACGACGTCGTGAGTAGCGAGGCTATCGAGGCGACGGACAGCGACCCAGCCCGCTTCGATGACCTCCGCAGGAAGCCGGTGGTGATGCTGGGCGATGACCCGGACCGCGTCGCTGTAACTTCGGTGCGCACGCTGCCGGCCGTGTGCCCAGCCACGCCTGGCCCTGCTCCTTCATCAACGCCTGTCGCCGCACCGCTCGGTGACGATCGACCCGCCGACTCGCGCCGCACCGGCAGACTTGCAATCGGACGCGTCGATGCGACTCCCGTTGCCTATAGTTGCCCGCTCACTCAACCCAGAGTCAGGATGACCACGTGCCTAAGCCATTGAGATCTGATTTCGCTTCTGCTTCTGTTGGGCTCGCGCTTCCCGCGCAGCGCAAAAACCTTGGCAAGCTACATGACTGGCTGGTGGACGAGGTCGGCATTGACTCCCGTGAGCGCGTCGTTGCGCTGAGCAACTACCAGCAGGGACGCTTTGGAAGACTACCGACACATATCCTATTGGTGACGACGCATCGGCTGGCGTTCACGCACGACAAAGGACTCCGCTCCATACCCCTGGTCGAGCTCGACACGACCCGCGTCGGCATTAAGTCTGGTCTAGCAAGCGCCGAAGTTACGTTCGTACTCCGTAGTGGTGAGCTCATCAACTTTCGACGAGGCATGACGCTCGGCATGCAGGAGGTTGCCGAGGCGATACGGCAAGGTGGTGAACACCCTTCGAACTCGGGAGCCGCACCGACCCTGCGTGATGACGGGCCGACAGATCCGAATACGAGTTCGACGACGTCCAACTACTGGTCCGGTCGCGGTGACGATGTAATCCAGTTTCAATCGCCAGCGCCGGGGCTTCAAATCTTTGAGATTAGTGGAGGTAGTTCGACGGATGCGTTTAGCGTATGGGCGCTTTCGGAGCATCTCCAGCCGCAAGACCTTCTCGTGAACACAGGCGACCGATATAACGGGATATGCGTCAGTGGACTACAAGGACCAGTCGGAGGCCTGCAAGTGAATGCGAACAGCTCGTGGACCATCACGCCCGTCGACGCCGAGACACTTCCGGTTCTTGGGTCCGGCTGCAGCGGGACTGGCGACGCCGCCGTCATCATGAGCAGAGACCTCGCACTCACCGACGAGGCACAAGTGACGCGTATTGAAGCAGTTAGCGCCGGGAACTTCAACATCTGGGCCTACGGAATGTCGCCGTCCTTACTGGTCAATACGATCGGTGCGTACACCGGAACGGTCATAATCCCCCAGGGAACCCAGCTTCTTGCCATAACCTGCGAGGGTCACTGGTCCCTGTCGGCTTGAGCGTTGACTCGGTCGAATAGCCGATGGGCAGCGACGGCAGCGGAGAAGCGCTTGCGGACACCCACGAGCTAGCGGTCTCGGCGTCGGACGTCGCGAGCCCGAAGCCAGACGATGTCGCGGCCGTGGATGGGCGGGTCGAGCACGATCCGGACGTAGGTGTGGTTCCACCTGTCCGCGTGCGCTGGTAGCCAGACCGGTGGCCAGCCGCGGGCGAAGAGGATGTGCGCGAGGACCGGGATCGGTTCGCGTTCGGCGAAGTTCTCGGGGTAGCCCGGCCAACTCTCGTTGCGGATGAGCCGGTGCGTGTTCGGCTCGACCGGCATCCCGTATCCACCGAGCCGGCGACCCTCCATCGAGCAACTATCGCTCACCTATTCTATTTCGGCCAAGTCGACCGGCGCAGCGAGAGGTTGTGCTCCAAACCGCGCCGTTTTCCACAGGCGGTTACTCCGGCCGCGCTGCTGGCGCTAGCGTCCACGTGTGCCCACCCGTCCGCTCGTCGTTAGTTTTGAGCCGACCGGCGATGCGCGTTGGCACGTTGACATACCCGGCGAGCGATCGTTGATCACGCGCACGTTGGCGACCGCCAGGACGATGGTCGGACGCCGCATCCAGGGTCCGTTTGATCTGCAGGTCCGGATCAGGGGCCTCGAGGATCTGTGCGCGGACGCCGTCGACCTGGGCCAGCGGTCAGACGCAGCGACGGTCGAAGCCATTCGGCGACGCCGACGCACGGCCCTCGCGCTCACTGCGGCGGGTATCCGCAGGACCGATGTCGCCTACTTAAATGGGCACTCCATCGGGGGCGGTCGCCCACCTGCTCGCAGTGCCGGTCGACAGCCCGTGGATGACAACCGGGCACGCACCCCCGACCGCGTTCCCGCGGCGACGGCAGGACGTAACGAGGACCGACGGCACGCACCAGATGACAGCGGTCGTCGCGACTCGCGACGGGAATGGTTGGGACGTCCATCTGAATGCCGGCGGCCGCTCGACGCGACGGACCTCACTGGTCCACGCGGACAAGCTGGCTCGCGACCTGGCCGGCGACACCGACGTCATCCTGTGCCCGCAACTGCCCGACGAATTGGATGAGATGCTCCGCGCGTCGGACCTGGCGAGCGCCGCCGCCCAGGATCTCCAGCTGCAGGCGTACGAACTGCGGCTCGACGTCGCCCGTCGACTGCGAGCCCTCGGCATCGGTTTTGCCGACATCGGTGAACTCCTCGCCATCCACGCACACCGAGTCCGATTGCTTCTCGGATGACTCTGTTCCGTTGAGAGGTAGGTCAACCACCTGCTTGCAAAGAACAGGCTCGCCCATCGATAGGCAGTGTTCACGCCTGGGGTCACGCGATGCCCGTCGATGTAGCCCGGGTGGCGCCGGACGTATTGCTGTACTTCAGTGCTGTACATCAAGTTGGGACGGGTGAGGGAGCCACTGTTGTATCGGAGCTGTGAGCTGGCGGGCGTTGTGTCGTCACCTTGGGTAGGACGACGGCGGATCTCGTCTGGGTCGCTCCGGGGATCGTAGGGTGCCGATCGACCGTGCCGGCGCACGCGACAGGACAGGATTCGATGGTTCAGAGATCCCCAGCCCACCGTGCTGAGCCCCCATCGGCAGGCTCGACTACGGGGCGGCCTTGACCCAGCTGGCGTCGTAGGCGGCGATGACGGGCTGGGCGCAATCGCGCACCGTGAGCTTGTTGATCGTTGCGAAGTCTGACGAAAAGTGTCGTGGCGAGGCCCCGCGCACCGCCGAATCAGGAAGCGGCTGAACCCTAGCGCTCGGCTGCTTTCAGCATCGACCTCGCGGCAGCACGATTTGTATCCTCGACCAATAGCTCTAAATACGGCGGCTTGCACTTGTAGATGGCAACGTCTCCGGGTGAGTTGCCCTCGTACGTGCCTCCAAAAGTGAAGATGTCGGGCTTATATGTCAGCTGCATCTTCGAGACGGCTCCGATTTGGTGCAGACGGGCGGCGACGCGAAGTACATCACCCTCATCTCGCCAGTCCCGCGTGTAGACGCACACCACGTGATTCCGCCACGGACCGGTTGGATCGTTGACCCGTCCCCAGTCGGTTGCGATCTTGGCGGAGATGCCCAGCTCGCCTCGCTCGACCGCGTCGCGAATGAACCCCCAGTACTTCTCGACGTACGGGCAGCCCATCCGTATCAGCCACTTGCCGATGGCATTCGAGTTCTCGGGTTCAACGCCCGGAGGGGCGAACGCGTGCACCCAGTACTCGCCACTCGGCGCCTCGCAGGGTTTGGTGGTCGAAGGCAGGGCGCTGGCCTGACTTCGCGACACGAAGTACGACCGCACCTCGTTGCCGATGGGGCCGAGCGGCTTTGAGGGCATCTTCGAAGTATGAGTGATTCAGCTCGCCGCGATGTGCCGCCTCACACACGAGTCGTCAGCGGCTACCGCTCCGCGAGGACGGTGAGGAGCACCTGCCTTTCAGCGGCCGCGGCACGCACGAAGGACCGCGTGCGCGACTCGAACTGACGGACGGACTAGAAGTTCTCTTGCGGCCGTGCGAGGGCGCGTCTGGACGACCTGTCACGCGGATTGCATGGGTGCAAGGGTGTCGCCGTGTGGACGAGAGTGTCGTGGATGGCACGTGGATGGCAATGGCACGTGGATGGCACGCGCTGGCCGGGGCTCGGGCGTGAGCGGCGTACCTCGAGGGCGGGCCTTGACGAACGGCATGGCGGCCGAGTATCCCTTTCGTTGTCCAGTTCGTCTCATCTACGTTGATTCTCGACCACGCGGCTGGTCTTAGGGAGGCCACGATGACGGTTCGGCTAACCGTCCTGCGCATGGCCATCACGTCACCGGTACCGGCGTTCGTCAGCTTGTGGGCAGTGACCGTCTACCAGCCGCTGCCGGCTGTCGTGTGCATCCTAGCGTGGCTCGCATGGCTCACGTGGTTCGTGCCGCTGAGCATCGCGCTCAGGAGGCGTCACGCTCGGATGCGAGCGGCCAGGCAGCGTGAGGTAGCCGACGCCGCATGGCGCGCTGACCTCGCACGTGCGAATGCGGGCACTTACCACCAGTAGAGCGACACAATCCGGCAAGGGTGCGGCCTCTTGTCACTGCCAGACGTTCGTTGGTGTCGTTCGGGCACATGTTGACGGTAGTACGGTCTCGTCGTGACTGAAGTTGAACTGCCCCGAGACCACTTCGTGTCGCGTGGCTACCAGCAGAATTTCGCCACCGGGGACAAGCGGGTTGCCGTGTTCAACGTCCGCTCGGAGCGCGTGGTCGCACGCGACCGCCCGATCAAGTCGAACTTCCGCGAGCAGGGCTTCACGACCTTCCTCGACGCAGGAGTGCCCAATGGTCTCCTCGAGAGGGCCTTCATGTCCGTCGAGACGCGGGTACCCCACGAGATAAGGACAATCGGCGTTGCCCGTAGAGGCCCACAGCAAAGGGCCGACGTTGCGAATCTTTTCGCCGTCCACCTCGTTCGAAGCCCCGCATTCAAGCGGTTCCACAGCATCATTGGTGAACGGTTTCGTGATAAAGACGTCACCGCGTTGGCCAGCAATGCTGAGCTGATCGAGCGCTTCATTGTGTCGAGGGGGCGGCCCCCCAATGACGGAGAGCTGCTTGATCTGTCGGTCGGCGCGTATGACGAGATGCAGGCGGATCCAATGAGTCTCGTGAGGACCATGCTCCACCAGCACGACGCGATGGCAGAGATGCTCAACCGATTTCATCTCCAAGTAATTGTGCTGGCCAGGGATGACCTGCCCGGCTTTGTCATCGGCGACACGCCCGTCGTGCACGCGGTACTGGACGACGGTCGATACGGCTTTCGCGATCGCGTGGCGCTCGCGGACGCCAACTTCATCATCGGTCCACTAACCCGTACTACAGCTGCCTGTTTCACGGCGAGCAATGATCAGAACCTGTGGATGGGCCTCGGCGAGGTGACGTGAAAGGGGCGCATCTTCCCGAGGATGATCCGAAGCCCATACAAGTTCTGATCAGGACCGGCGTTGACGCGCTGGTTCGGGAAGGTACGCCCATGCTCAAGGTTGTGAACGATGTCGCGGTGTCCAGCGACACCGCCGTGGCGGGTGGCTCGTTGTTGGACCAGCTCGCTCGGGACGGGGCGAGGCAGATGCTCGCGGCGGCGCTGCAGGCCGAGGTCGCGGCGTACGTCGACGCACAGGCCGACCAGGTCGACGACGACGGTCAGCGGTTGGTGGTCCGGAACGGATCGCACGCCGAGCGGATGGTGACCACAGCCGCCGGCGCGGTCACGGTGAAGGCGCCGCGGGTCAACGACAAGCGGATCGACGAGCAGACCGGTGAGCGGTGCCGGTTCTCCTCGGCGATCCTGCCGGCCTGGGCGAGGAAGTCCCCGAAGGTCGCCGAGGTGCTGCCGTTGCTGTATTTGCATGGGCTGTCCAGCTCGGACTTCGGCCCGGCGCTCGAGCAGTTCCTGGGCTCCGGCGCGGGCCTTTCGGCGAGTGTGATCACCCGGCTGACCGCGCAGTGGCAGGACGAGCAGCGCGCCCTCAACACCCGCAAACTGACGGACTGCGACTACGTCTACATGTGGGTCGATGGGATCCACCTGAAGGTCCGCCTCGAGCAGGACAAGGTCTGCCTGCTGGTCATGATCGGCGTCCGCGCCGACGGCAAGAGGGAGCTGATCGCGCTCGCCGACGGTCAGCGAGAATCGACCGAGTCGTGGGCTGATCTGCTGCGCTCGTGCAAGCGCCGCGGAATGCGCGCCCCCGTCCTCGCGGTCGGTGACGGCGCGCTGGGGTTCTGGGCCGCGGTCCGGGACGTGTTCCCCGACACCAAGGAGCAGCGTTGCTGGTTCCACCTGTCGGCGAACGTACTGAACTGCCTGCCCAAGTCCGCCCAGCCCGGCGCACGGGCAGCCCTCGCCGAGATCTACAACGCCGAGGACCGCGAGTACGCCCTGAAGGCCGTCAAGGCGTTCGAGGCCGACTACGGCGTGAAGTGGCCCAAGGCCGCAGCGAAGATCACCGACCACCTCGATGTGCTGCTGGAGTTCTACAACTACCCCGCCGAGCACTGGATCCATCTACGCACGACCAACCCGATCGAGTCGACCTTCGCGACCGTCAGGCTTCGGCAGCGCGTCACGAAGGGCCCCGGCTCGCGAGCTGCTGGCGTCGCGATGGCCTTCAAGCTCATGGAGTCGGCGCAGGCCCGCTGGCGGATGGTGAACGCCCCGCAGCTGGTCGCTCTCGTCCGAGCTGGAGCCGTCTTCGAGAAGGGCAAGCTCGTCGAACGACCCGACGAATCTGCGGAGCCTTCTGTCCCCGAAGCCGAGGCAGAGCAGCGACGCGGGTCCGGCCAGGAATCCAGTAGTTGTCGGACGCGAGTCCAGCCACCTTCAGGTCTGAGCGGGCACGACGAGACGGCCGGCCCAGACCTGGAGGATCGTCAGTGGACTTCGGCGCCCAGGGCGATGTCGAAGCCGGCGCCGTTGCGTGCCAGGCCCACCAGAAGGATGCCGGCCCATTCAAGGACGTAGGCCATCTCGAGCCCTCCTGCGTCGAGGGGCCGCATGTCCAAGCTCTCCAGAAACGCCGCGACGCGTGCCTTCGCCTCGGCGCTGTCGCCGGCGAAGAACACGTCCAGGGGCTTGTCTTCAGCAAGGACGCCGCTGAAGATCGAATTGAATGCCTTCACGACGTGTGCGCCCTCGGGGGCGGCGGCGGCGATCTGCTGGGACACCGAGTTGCCCGCGGTAGTCACGAGTCCGCTGGCGTCGGCGTTGAACGGGTTGGTGATGTCGACGAGGATCTTGCCGGCCAGCGCATCGCCGTAGTGCGCGACCACTTCAACCGCGCCGGTGTACAGGACGGCGACGATGACGATGTCACCCGCCGGCCTTGCCCCGAACGTGCCGACGGTGGCTCCGTTGCCGATCTGGTCGGCGAGTGCCTGAGCCTTGGCGGTGTTGCGGCTCATGAGCTCGATGGTGTGGCCGTGCTTCGCCGCCCGGGTGCCGATGGCGGTGGCCATGTTGCCCGAGCCGATGATGCTGATGGTGGTCATGACGTGTGCTCCTTCGTGGTGTCTGGGTCAGTTGGCTGTGATGGTCTTGCCGGCGTGCTGGGTTGCGTCGAGAGCGTTGGCCGTGCCGTTGAGGCTTGGCACTTGAGTTCGAGGTTGTTTCCGGCTGGGTCGCGGATGAACACCGCGTAGTAGTCCGGCGCGTACTCCGGCCACAGCCGAGGCTCGTGGAGGATCTCGGCGCCGAGTGCGGTGGCGAACTCGTGGCCAAGTCGGACGGTCGCCTCGTCCTCGACCCTGAGCGCAAGGTGGGCCTGACGACCACCGGGGTCGGTCGCCACGGAGAAGAACAGCTGGGCTGGCTGGCCAGGTAGGGCGTACCCGATCAGGGTCGGTGTATCGAAGGTTCGCGTACCCCCGGCCAGGCTGACGACCTGGTCGTACCAGTCGCCGATGGCGTTCAGGTCGTCGACTTGGAGGACGACGTGGTCGAGCAGTGTCATGGGCGCTCTCCAGTCCTACTGAGGCCCCGCTCTGCGGCAGAAGTCTCCCGCAGCGCCGGGATGACCTCGCGGGCGAACTGCTGGAGGGTCGGGAGGTGGCTGGCGATGGCTCGGGCCAAGTTGCCGGGTCTGATGAATCCGAAACGCATGAGTGCCTCCGGTGGGACGGAAATCGGGGATGGAGCGGGTGGTCCGTGTTCTGGTGGGTGGCGCCGCGATCCGTATGGGCGTCGGACCATGTCCTGTGTCAGATCAGTCCGCTGACGATCTCGTCGAGGGGCTCGGGCTGGCCGGCCTCGTGGTGGAACCGAGTGCCGCCGCGGATCAGGGCACCGCAGATGACGGCACCCGCCCAGAAGGCGCCCGCGGCCCACCAGTAGCCGACGGAGGCGCCGGGGACCCCGAAGGGCTCGTTAGTGCTCATCTACTTCACTCCTGGTGAGGGCAAGTCGGAGCGCCAAGGTGAGGCACCCCTCCGGTCGTTGACGTCTGCTACAACCGGAGGGGTGCCTCACTCTATTCCGGAGGGGTGCCTCAAGTTGGCAGAAGGTTTTCAAGCCTCGGCGTTTGGCAGCATTAGAGAGCTGATGGGAGCTCGGGTGCCGCTCGGCCGCCCTGATCGCGAACGCTGCCCGCGAAGGCGACGACATCCAGACCGAGTACCGCCCCGGTCTCGACGGCCACCTGGCCGGTTCTCAGCCCTGTCGAACGTGCCTAGGGCGCCGGACGTCATGCTCGCGAGAGGGGCCATCGGGATCTTCAGCCAGATGTGGGCGCCATGGTGCTCCCGCGCGCCGTCAGCCACGTCGCGCATGACCATGCCGACGAGCTCATCAAGGTCAACCGCGCTCTCCCGGGCTCTTGAGCAGCGCAGAAACGGAGGCCGCCCTCAGCATCGTTGGTAAACTGATGAAGTGAGCCGGAGCGACGTTGAGCAGATGCGGATGCCCCGGCGCCGCGACGCCCAGGAGCGCCGCGACAAGCTCATCGCCGCGGCGCAGCACGAATTCGCCGCACACGGCGTGGATGCCTCCTTGGAGAAGATCGCACGCGACGCCGGCGTCGCCATCGGCACTCTGTATCGCCACTTCCCGACGCGCCTGGACCTGCTCATGGCCGCCTTCAAACCTCGGCTCCAGGAGTTCCTCGATGGGGCCAAAAAAGCCCTGGAGATCGATGATCCGTGGGAAGGGTTCGTCTACTACTTGGAGAACCTGTTCGGCATGCAGGCAGGAGACCGAGGGTTCAACGACTTCCTCTCCCGCCGCTTCACCGACAACGCCGAGACCGAGCGCATCCACGACCAGATGTGCCGACAAATCGAGGACGTGCTCGCCCGCGCTCAAGAAGCCGGCGAGGCTCGCCCCGATATCACCCAAGCGGACATCGTCAACCTCATCTGGTCCAACGGCCGGATCATCGACGCCACCAGCGCCACGGCGCCCAACGCCTGGCGGCGCTACCTCTACCTCATGCTCGACGCCTACCGCGCTGAGCGCGCGCATTCGATCCCCGAGCCGCCGATGACGTCCGAGCAGCTCTATGACGCCATGGTCCATCTCAGCGAGGAGAAGTAGGGCTGGGGGGTCTGCTACACGGGCGCCCCCCTGCTCAACACGAATGCTGCCACGGCGATGGCCGGCTATCTCGCCAGCCATGGGGAGGCCACTGCCGTCGAGGCCGCCAGTTTCCCTTTCGCCGCAACGGCAAACTCGCCGAACGAGAACAAGAACAACCAGTCACGCCGCCCATCGAGACCGCGGCCTGGCCAACGTCAATCCACAGGTCTTGACAATTGCTCTTTCACGGCGCGGCCGCTGAGTCCGGTGCTTGTCGGAACCAGGACGAGGCTCGACGCCATCAATGCCATCTTCCTCCGCGCCGCGTCGGAAGAGGTCGCCTGCCACCCGGATGACGCCAATGCGGTACGACAAACCCACTCACGCCTAAACCGCCTGCCTCCGACCATCCTCACAGGCGGTTGACTAGCGCTTGCATGCATCCCTCCAGTGTGTAGGTTTCGCCACACTGAGATCTCGATAGTGCCGGATCTTTCCGTCCTGAATAGCGTCAAGCGCGAGGGGTGTCCCTTTCACTCCGTTCGGCGTCCCGGCTAAAGGGAAGATTGCGTCACAGTGGCACACGGTTTAGGAAAGCGTGTTCAGTCGTTCAGGTCCGTCCGTGCTTGTCACGTTCAGACTTGGCATCGAAGCAAATAGTGCTGGCTCGTTCGAGCGTGTTCGGCTGTTTGGGGCACGTGAAGGGCACGCGGTCAGGCTTGGAGGATGCGCGACAGGCTCGCGCCAACTGATGTGCGACAGCTGGGGGTCGAGTCGGCCCGGAGGTTGGATCGGTCGTTCGGCGTACGGGCTAGGAAGCTGAAGGCGCCGAAGGGCGCGCCGCACCCCGCGGCGCAATCGCGAGGCGTGCAAGGCTGCGCCTGCGCGTCCTTGCCCGCCTGACGCGCGAAGGAGGAGGCAACGCCGTGAGCGTCCCGTATCCCAGCACCGCATCGAGGCCGTGTAGCCAGAACGACGATCACCTAGCCGGGCTCGCCACCCGCTACATCGAGCAGAACCTCGACAAGCCAGTCGGCTGGGACGAGGTCAGGCAGCACCTCGAGACCCAGCACGGCAAGACGAGTACCGAGTCAGCTCGCGGCCTCCTACTGGCGGTGCTCGACCTCGAATGGACCGGGGCCATCCAGTACGACGTCGACCGCTTTCGGCGCCCCGGTCTGCCGACCGATGCCAAGTTCGCGTCATTGCCAGAGGTGGCAGACGCAGTCCTCGCGCTGGGTTGGCCGCGACCGTCAGACGGCAAGCGCAGCCGGACGATCTACCAGTGCTACCTCGAGCTTGGCGCGCGGTACCGACACTGCGACGTCTATTGGGCGATGCACGAGGTGCTAAAGGGCAAGCGCCTCGCGTGTCACCGCGCCTACTGGTCTCTGCTCGGCGACGCTGCGATCCTCGCCGACCCGACGTTGACCGTGGCCGAGCGGGCAGAGCTCGAGCAGAACGTCGAAGCCGAGCTGTGCGACAGGTACGTCGCGTCGCTCCCGCACCACGTCGAGCGCGAGTACCCGCTCGACAACCGGCGAGCCGACATCTTTGACCGCAAGCGGAAGCTCATCATCGAGGCGAAGGCGTACGCCGACGACGTCGTCGCGCTCGGCGCAATCACGCAGGCCATGCTCTACCGGACCATCGCCAACCGCGACACCGAGATCATCGACCGCGTCGCCGTCCTGCTTCCCGGCGAACCGTCGGAGCTCGCTCGACAGGTCGCACGTATCCACGAGCTCGACGTGGATGTCATCTGGTGGGATGGCAGCACCTTTCGGCACGAGGCGTTCGAGTGACACGCAACAACTGGGGCAAGAGTGCGAGCTGGTCGATGGCGGTCAAGTCGGCGGGTCTGCCGGAGGCTTCCACTTTCACGATCTGCGGCACACGGGCAATCATCTGGCGGCTGCGTCGGGTGCGAGCACGCGGGAGTTGATGCATCGGATGGGTCATTCGAGCGTTCGTGCGGCCCTGATTTATCCGCCCGCGACCAGTGGCCGAGTCGGCGGCGGGTTGTAGCGGTAGTCGGCCATCGGTATCCCCATGACCGCTCCCGGAGCGGCCGACGTGATGCATCAGCGGCGACAACGACCAAGCCCGCTCCGGCGAGCCGGTCGAGCGCGGCAACGGCGAGGGCGTCGGCGTGCCCGGAGTCGAGGTCGGCCCAGGCGGCGGCGAGGACAGGGCGACCGCCGAGGCTCATGGCGCTTCGCGGCGTCCCGTCGCGGATGGTGAGGTCCAGCCGAAGACCTCGGCGGTCGCCGCGCGCCTGGGTCTCCGGGGACATGGCCTGCTTGTCGGTAGCGCGGTACACCTAGCCGAGGACTCGAATGTCGGCGATCATTCGGGCCGATCCCTCTTGACCGGGTTATCGCGCCAGTCGGGGTACGGCCCCTCCTTGGTGAGCGGCCAGAACTGCTCGCCGCAATCGCAGAAGTAGACGGTGGCGCTATTGCCAGACCAGATCATCTTCTCGCGCCACCCCGACCGGTGCCCCGTGCGCCATCGGTGCCACAACAGTTGGATCACGAGCGCTCCTCGTCGTGGGTGCGGTCGTCGACAGCACCCCAGATAATTGTCGACGGTGCTCGAAACAGTTCACTATTCAGGCGTCGAAACCGACCAGTCTTGGAGCACCGTCGACACGCCGATCATACGATCGAAACCCGCATTGTGAGCTTGGGAAGCCGATGTTGTGGGATGTTCTTAGGCTGATCTTGGCGTGAACCGTGGCCTGGAGATGCCTGGTGTGGACTCGTTAGGACCTGGTTAGGACTCGCGCATAAATAAACCGGTCATTTGATCCGTTCGCCGATATCGTGT
>DAIQRJ010000027.1:0-53145 GCA_036786375.1 Actinopolymorphaceae bacterium | reverse complement strand
CAACATTCATGAAGACAACCGGCCGAAGCGGGGCCAAATCAGATGACCACACTCACCCGGCCGAGCTCAGCACGTACCGCGCCACGCGCAACTACGTCACCTGCCTCGACCACGACCACCTCGACCCGGCGTCCGCATGACCACCACACCCGCCGACGTCCTACGCGCCGGCGACAACCTCAAACGACGCAAGGCAACCGTTGCCGAGCGACGACGAAATGGAGTACTGATGACCGAACAACCCACACCGCGCGCGATCCGCCAAAGCATCGCCGAGAAGCTCGCCGGACTTCCCGGCAACGTCGATGAGAACGGCAAGTCCGACCTCGACCGGCAGAGTGACGCCGATCGGTTCGCACGGTTCACCGAAGCCCAGACGCCCGAGCCCGACGCGGACCCAGGCCCTCACGCCATGAGGCCGAACCCGGCACAGGGCCACAGCGGGGCCGCCGTGCCGACGCCCGCACCCACCGACCCCCTGGCCGCAATCCGCGCCCAGACCGCCAAGCTCGTCCGCTAAGGAGACTCACCATGGCAACCACGGCCCGACCGTTCAACATCACCGCACCGACCACCGCCCGCGAGGCCCAGGCCCTGGCCACAGTCCTGGCCGAGCAGGAGTCCGCACTGGCCAAGGCGCAGCGCGAGGCCCGCAACAACGCCATGTTCACCGCCGCCGAGCAGATCCTGGCCGTCGATGCAGTCGCCGCGTCCGACGACCGCGACAAGGCGGCCGCCGCGTGGCAGTCAGCGGCCGCCGACCCTTCGGCCTCGCTCGAGGAGCTCCTCGCCGCGTTCATCGCCATGCGGTCGGCGAGCGCCAAGCGTGCCGCCATCGTCGCCCAGGCCTCAGGCGTGATGGGCTCGGTGAAGCCGCTGCGCAACGAGCACTCCGGCCAGCCGCAGGCGCACCGCAACGACGTACAGGACTACTTGCAGACCGCGATCTTCGCTGACGCGATCGAGGTGGCCATCAACTCGCGGGTCGGCGCACAGGCAGGTCAGGCGCGCACCGAGACCCAAGCACGATGCACCGACGCAGGCGAGCAGGCAGCCGCCCGGGTCAAGTGACCCTGACCCATGATCGACGGTCGCGCCGCGGTCGAGATGCCTGCGCCCTCGGTCCCCCGCGGCGCGGCCGTCCACCCACTACCGAGAGAGGACACAGGACCATGGCAGGCAAGAGACCACTCAAGATTGTGCGGGCAGTCGGGCGATTGATCGTGTGCAGCCACGCCGACTGCGGTGACCCGACACCCACCACGAGAGAGGCGAAACGATGGCAACGGAGTTGACCAAGGCCCGACCCGCGAAGTCGCCGGCCGGGCTCCTGACGGCAGGCCAAAGCCTGTGGAAGTCGGTCACGGACGAGTACGAGCTAGACGTGCACGAGGATCTGCTGTTGCTCGCGGCATGTCGGTGCGCCGATCGGCTCGACTCGATGGCCACAGAGTTGGCGACCTCAACGCTGACGGTCACCAACTTCAGAGGAGACGAGATTGTGCACCCGCTGATCGCAGAGTCCCGCCAGCAGTCGCTCACGTTCTCTCGCCTCCTGGCCTCGCTGCGCCTTCCCAGTGGTGACGAGGCACGGCCCCAGCGACGCGGCGCGTCTCGTGGCGCCTACGGCATCCGGGGGGCCGTGTCGTGAGGCGTCGAACCTCTGACGCCGGCATTAGGCGGGAGCTGGCCGAGCATGGCCGGCAGCTACTCGACCTCGCGGAAGGTGTCGGGGACAAGCGCGCGGCCGCGAGCTTCCGGGCTCAGATCGAGGCTCTTGAAGCTGGCCGTTCGGTCAAGGTTCACGCGAGTGATGTCGGCCTACCTGGCGATGCCGGGATGGTGACCTTGGAAGCCGACGGCACTGTAACGAGGCAGGACGACCCCACCAGCGCAGGGGCAGCGATAGAGCCACCAAAGGCCCGCTCGCGCGCGCGCGCGTAGGAACGTTTCAGGGGTCACTGAATGGCTGGCGCTAACCAGCATCGCCCGATGAACCCTTGCCGGTAGGGGTATCCCCCCACCCCCTCGGTGCAGCGATGGGGATGTGGCACAGGGGCATCGAGAGGGCACGTCTACAACGAGCGCCGGCGCCGGGCGACCGCCTGGCTAGCGGACCACCCCGAGGACCGCGGGCCGACCTTCCATCGTGCCAAGGACTAGCGCCCGCCACATCGCTCCGCCAGCCCGGCGCGGGGAGTGGTGGGCGCTGATCCGACCGGCGGCGCCGCCGCGTGGCACGATCGCCACCATGGCTGAGTGGATGTTCTATCGGGGCGGACCGTACGACGGGCAGGTCCAACTCGGCAAGCACGAGCACGACGGTTACCTGCTGTTCATCGACCATGGCTCGACGGCCTACTACCGCCCGACGGCTGAGGTCGTGCCGAGCGACCGAGGCCCGCTGCCGGTGGCGGAGTACATCGGCGACCACCCGCCCGAGCGGTAGCGCCTGCCGGACGATGCGTTGGCGCGCCGGCGGTTACCGGGTCAGTGACCGGTGGCGGCCCGTGGGCGGTCGATCTCCTCGCTGATCGCCAGGAAGAGCTCATGCGTGAGCATTCTCGACAGGTTGGTCGGGAGGCTTCGAAACGAGTAGATGCCGTCGCTGCCGGGGACACCGACAGTCACGAGCCGGTATCGCATCCAGTCGTCAGACCCCCAGACGCCGGTCGCTTCACCGATCGGCACGGTCCACGCCAGCCCGTCCGGGAATCCACTGAACGCCTCAACCTTGAAGATCAGTCGTGCGCTGGTCAGCCAGATGTGCCCGGGCAGGTCGATGAGCTCGGGGTCCGGGTCGATGAGCGCGGGCTCCAGGTCGAGGAGATCGCGTCGCACGAACAGAACGTCCCCTGACCAGCGAGGTTGCTCGCCGGTGGGCAACAGTCCCGCGATGGGCGCCCACTCGGCGATGGCGTCCCCACGTGCTTTGCGGAGCCTGCCGCGGCGTGTCATCGGAGCCGTGCCGCCCGGGCCTGTGCCGCGTCGAACGACGGATCGACGCACAGCAGGTGCTCCCTGATCCAGCCGTTACCATCCGCCGGTAGCCGGGGCGTCACGAAGAACCCTTCCTCCGTGTCAGGGTCGTACGCGACCACCTTGTCGGTGCCCATGCGCTTGAGCCACAGGTCCACCATGCGCTGCTCAGGACCACTGATCGGCCGGGGTGGCTCCGACTCGGTGCGAGCCACCAGGCGAAGCAGCTTCACGTGGTAGTGCGCCAGGTGCTTATCCCGTACATGCCACGGAATCCACTTGCGGTAGCGGTTCGCCCTGGTAGCGAGCCCCTGACGGGACACCAGGGTCTTGATCGCGTTGGTCGTGGTGACCTGTCCGCCCTGCTCAAGGTTCCACCGCTCAGCGATCTCGCGGTACGTCGTTCCCTCGGTCAGCCTGGCCTTGAGCCAGGAGTTTGGGGGACCGAACCGATGTGCCATCGTAACTCCCTGTACTTGATCGTGACTGACTATTGGCTCTCAGGGCCGTCTGCGCGTCCGCGGCAGCGGCATCTGGGTGCTACTGCCCGGCGTCAGTGACCGGCGTCAGCGGGCCCACGGGCGGCCGATCTCCTCGCTGATCGCCATAAAAAGCTCGTGCACGAGCATCCTCGACAGGTTCGTCCGGCGACTTTGGAACGACCACAGGTGGCCGGCGCCGGCGTCGTCGACACCCGCGAGCTCGTATTGCAACCAGTCGTCCGTGCACCGAACCTCGGTCACACAGTCGATCGGCAGTGTGACCGCTTCCCCGTCCGGGAATCGCTTTGACGGGAGAATCATGAAGATCAGTCGTGCGCTGGTCAGCCAGATGTGCCCGGAATCCGGGTCGATGCGCTCGGGGTTCCCGAACAGAACGTCCCCCGACCACCGAGGCTGCTCGCCAGGGAACAGCACTTGCACCATTGGCGCCCATTCGGCGATGGCGTCCTTACGTGCTTTGCGAAGCTTGGCGCCGCGTGTCGGACCGAATAGGGGCATTTTTGCAGTGTGACCGCATTTGCGGTCGTCCACAACGTCGGCGCTCACCGCCGTGCCGCCGACCGTGCCTGTGCCAGGTCGAACGCCAGCATGCGCACCAACGCCCGCACCTGGGCCGGGCTGCTGGCCACCGCGAGCACCTCGTCGACGACCGCTTCTAAGCGCGCCGGTCCTCGTTCAGGTGGAGCATCTACGACTGCGGCACCTCACGCGGCGTGGCCAGTGCAGGCCTAGTGCCGAATCCAAGGTGCCAGTCCTCCTGCGTCTCACCGTTGACCGTTAGAACCCAGTCGAAGCGCTTGCCAGGCTCTAGCGCAATCGGCGCGACGGTGAAGGCCATTGGTACCTCGAGCGGGATGCCAGGCTTGAGACCGGGAGGTCGCCCGACCTCAAACTCGCCAGCGATCTCGACGGCCTTGGCTTGTGCATCTAGCACCCGTTCGCCGTCTTCAGCCAGCAACGCGAGCTCGAAGCTGATCTTCGTGTTCGCTTGGTTCCAGGGCACGCCAAGTACCAGCGCGATGGCGCTTGGTGCTCCAGGCAACGTCACGCCCCATCCGCCCCCGGAGATGAAGAGCTTGCCCTCAGCGACAACTGCATAGTCGCAGAGCATGAGCGTTGCGCGTATGCCGCCGCCGCTCATGCCACCAACGCTGGCGCCGAAGTCACGCTCATGGTGCGACCGGCCGGCCATGCGTGGGCCTCGCTGAACATCCGAACCTCAACAACGACCTGGCCGTTCTGCTGCACTTCTTCGATCTCGACCTCGTCGTCTTCGAGGTAAAACGGGACACCCTCTCGGACAAGGCCCCGGACCTCGTGCAAGGTGTCGCCGAGCGCGACGAAGCCAGGGATGTCGGGAGAGTCAGCCCACCACGCGCCGCCCTCGACGTGATACTCCACCTGTACAGATGTCACGTTCACGATCATCCCTTCTTCCGCCCAATGAGGTCCAGTGCTTCTGCTTCACCGAGACCGATGATCTTCACCAGATAGTTTCGTACCACTCCAGACGGCATCGTCGCACTGTTGTGGTAGGAGAAGAGCAGGTTCGGACGTCCGGGCGCCTTGAGCGTTCGATGCGACCCCTTCTGTCTGTCAATGACGTAGTGAAGAGGTGCCCGGCCTAGAAGACGGACGAAGTCCGCTGCCTTCATGGTGGGGAACGTGGGCACGAGCCCGAATAGTGCCACAGTCGTCAACGCTCTACGTTACCTTTGTCATGTTATACGTAGCTTGTGACTGCCTGTGGCCACTGCGGCGAGCGCCCGACAGCAGCGCCCAAGCTTCGCGGAGGTTGGGTGCTGCTGGTCCGATGGGTCGGTAGCGCCGACACTCGTCACGCCTTCGGCTGTAGCCCCGCGCTCAGGTCTGGTCCCGCAACGCCAGCCTGAACGCCAGGTCGAAGACGAGGTGCGGGACGTTGACCTCGTCGCACCGGTCGAGCGCCGCCGTGATCTGATCGACGCAGACCTGTCGAGCCACCCGCCGCGCCCCCGGCTCCGCGGCCGCATACGTCGCGGCAGCGTCCATCACAGCGTTGAGCGGGGTGGACGTCTCGATGGGATGTCCATCGTTCGGGGTGGTGACCGTCGGCGCGCTCATCAGTCGCCGTGTCCGCGGTCGATCTTGTCGGCCCCGCCGATCAGCAGCGCTGCGATCGAGCGTGCTTCACCCGGCAGGAACTCGATCTTCGTCATGGTCACGTCTTCACCGGTTGAACGCCACCACTCGAGGCTTACGGTCTTGTCCGGAACCGCGTGCCGGCCCGGCTCGCGCGGCTGGACTCCGCTGACGGTCACCTCGATGCGGCCTTGATATGGGCGCGTAACGCTGCCGATAGAACGACGTGTCTCCGGGAGCCAGACCGCGCCGACGGTGAAGTCTTGCTCGGCGTCGACACGTCGCCGCAGTGCGTTCACTCGGCCCCGCGCGGCAGCCAGGGCGGCCTCAGCCTCGTTCACGAAGTCGTGCAGATTCACCTCGCCAGCGTTCGGCCCTGCCTCGTCATAGAAGCCGGCGAAGTCGGGCTGCGCCGCGATGAGATCGACGAGGCCCTTGTCCTCGACGAACGTGCCGAACTGTTCCTTCATCGCGGTCCGGTGCCGATCGACCGCGGCCTGAAACTCGGCATCGTCGAGGTGCGCGTCGCTGACCTCGGGGTACTGGTCGCGCAGATCTTGCGTCGTAGTGCTGGTCATCGTGGTGCCCTTCAGTCGAAGATATTTCGACCCACAGCGCTCCTGACCTGCGCGTTTGTCCCGCTCGTCGGCACACCGCTTAGCCGTCCGTAATGCGCGACTACCTCGACTGACCGGAACGGCCTCTGACCTGCATACGTGCAGGTCAGAGTCCCTGATTAGGCGCTGACGGGCGACTCGGGCCACCCGCATGACGGGGATCCGTCCAATCTCAAGCTCAAGGAGCGGGACCAGCGCCTCGGCCTGCTGCACGACGTGCTCATGGACGAGCCAGGCTCGCCGCGGTTGGCCAAGCTGGAGCGACAGCTCAAGCGCATGGCCACCGAGCGGTAGCTGGGGCTCCATCACTTGCATTAGTGACGTGTCGGTCCGATGATCGAGAGGGGGCGACCCCCCGTCGCCCCAATTGGCAGCGAGAGGACCACAACTCATGTCTGACGCCCTCATCTTGGAGTTCGAAGGGGCCACACCGGATCAGTACAAAGGAGTGAACACGCTGCTCGGCATCGACGCTGCCACGGGTGAGGGCGACTGGCCTGACGGCCTCCTTAGCCACACCGGCGCAGCGACTCCGGGCGGAGGCCTCGTGGTGTTCGAGGTGTGGGACTCGCAAGAGTCCCAAGGGACCTTTATGGCTTCGCGCCTCGGGCCGGCGCTTCACGAGGCTGGGTTGCCCGAACCATCGCGGGTCGAGTGGCTCACCCTCCTGGGGCACCACAACAGCCTGGCGTCGACCTAGCAGGTTCCCGTGGGCGGGTGCTCACGGAGTTTGCCCGCCGTGCGGAAGCGTGACCTCCCCGCGGACGGCTGAGGCCGGTGTCCGCTAACACCACGCAACGGCAATAGGGTGTGCCGGTGCTCGATCATCGCCAGACCTCGGGTCGCGTCGCCGCCCGGCACATCCGTCCCGGCCTCTGCTCCGTCACCTTCCGCGCGCTGCCGGCCGAGGAGGTCGTCGATCTGGCCGCCGAGGCATGGCTCGAGTCGATCGAGTGGGGTTCCGACGTCCACGCCAGACCCGACGATGCCGCCGGGCTCGATCGCGTCCGCGAGCTCACCGAGGCAGCCGGCCTGGTGGTCGCTTCCTACGGCTCGTACCACCGAGCGCTGGACGACGACGCGTCGCGGGCCGAGCCGGCCGCGCTCGTCGCCGCGGCGCAGCGGCTCGGCACCACCCGGGTCCGTGTGTGGGCCGGTGCGGTCGGGAGTGCTGACGCGTCGCCTGCGGATCGGGCTGCGACAGTCCGGGAACTACGGCAGGCATGTGACCTGGCCGCGTCGGCCGGCGTCGAGCTCGCCCTGGAGTTCCATCGCGGCACCCTGACCGACACGGTTGCGAGCACGGCGCTGCTGCTCGAGGAGGTGGGCCGGGACAACCTGTCGACATACTGGCAACCCCCGGTCGGCGTCGACGACGACGGGGCGGTTGCCGGGCTGGACACGCTGCTCCCACACGTCAGCTCGCTGCATGTGTTCTCCTGGGGCCCCGCGGGCGAGCGGCTCCCGCTCGCGGCGCGGGCCGTGCTCTGGCAGCAGGTGCTGACCACCGCCCAGACGGCCCCGGCCTGCATGGACGCTCTCCTCGAGTTCGTCGCCGGAGACGAACCGGCCCTGCTGCGTACCGAGGCGCTGACCCTGAGGGCCCTCCTGGCCGGAGCAGTCGCGTGAGTGCCGTCCGGCAGCCGTTCCTGCACGACCAGGTGATCCTGGTCAGCGCGCCGACCATGGCGATCTGCCTGCCGTCGGGCCAGCTCGACGGGACCGGCGCCGGCGGGCTGTTCACCGCCGACCGGCGCGTCCTCTCCGTGCTCAGGGTCGAGGTCGACGGGCACGAGCCGGAGCCGATCCACGCCGAGCTGGACGGCGCCAACGCCGCCCGCTTCGTCGCCGGCCTGCGTCACGTCGACGCGCCCACACCCGATCTGGTCCTTCGGCTGGAACGCCGTCGCAAGATCGCCGACCGGCCAACCGGCCAAGTGCTCACCGAGACCCTCACGCTGACGAACTCGGGTCAGGCGGAGCTCACCAGCCGGGTCACCGTCGAACTGGGCTGCGACTTCGCGGACGTCTTCTCGGTGAAGGACGGAGACGCCCGGCCGGTGGCCTGCATCGTCAGCGCGGCCACCGACGGGCTGACGTTCGCCGCCCTCGAGGTCCCGGGCTGGTCTGTCACGGTCCGGGCCACCCCCGCACCGGCCGAGATCGCGGCGACCACGCTGGCGTTCCACGTCCACCTGCCCGCCGGGTCGAGGTCGGCGATCGTCCTCACGGTTATCCCGACCGTCCCGGCCGACGCCAGTGTCGTCGCCACCGCACCGCGGCGGCTGCGCGCGGGCGCACCAAAGGTGCACACCCACGACGGGGTGCTGGGGCCGCTGCTCGCGCGCTCCATCGACGATCTCGATCACCTCGCGCTGAGCGACCCGCTGCAGCCGGCCGACGAGTTCTTCGCCGCCGGTGCGCCCTGGTACCTGACGATGTTCGGCCGGGACGCGCTGTGGGCCGCGGAGTTCGCGCTGCCGCTGGGCATCGGGCGGGCCGCGTCCACGCTGCGGGTGCTCGCGCGCCGGCAGGCAACGACCCGCGACCCGTCGATCGCCGCCGAGCCGGGGAAGATCCTGCACGAGGTGCGCCCACCCGCGCTCGCCCACGACACCGGCTTCCGGCTGCCGCCGGTCTACTACGGGTCGATCGACTCGACGCCGCTGTGGATCCGGCTCCTGCACCGCGCGTGGCGCTGGGGCATGCCCGCCGGCGAGGTGCGCGACCTGCTGCCGAATCTTCGTGCCGCCGTCGGCTGGCTCCTCACCGAGGCCGATGCCGACGGTGACGGGCTGGTCGAGTACATCGACGCGTCCGGCCAGGGTCTGGTCAACCAGGGCTGGAAGGACTCGTCGGACTCCGTCCAGCATCTCGGCGGGTCACTCGCCGAGGCGCCGATCGCGCTCTGCGAGGTGCAGGGCTACGCCTACGCTGCAGCGCTGGCGGCGGCCGAGCTGTACGACGCCTTCGGCGTGCCCGACGGGACGGACGGCACTGACGGCTCCGGCGGCGCCGGGTCGGCCGCCGACCTGCGGGCGTGGGCCGCACACCTCGCGGCCGCCTTCCACGAGAAGTTCTGGATCGAGGACGAGCGCGGCCGCTACCTCGCGATCGCACTGGACGGCGAGAAGCGCCCGGTCGCGTCGATCACCTCGAACCCGGGCCATCTGCTGACCTCGGGTCTGCTGACGCCCGAGCAGATCGCGCACGTCGCGACCCGCCTGGCCGGGACCGAGCTCGCCAGCGGCTTCGGACTGCGGACGATGAGCGACCGGTCCGTCGGCTACAACCCGTTCGGCTACCACACCGGCTCGGTCTGGACCCACGACACCGCTGTCGTCATCGGGGAGCTCGCCGCCAGCGGTCGGGTGGACGAGGCATGGACGCTGGTCCGCGGGCTGCTCGCGGCCGCACCTGTCTTCGCGCACCGGATGCCGGAGCTGTTCTCGGGCGAGGCGCGTACGCAGGTGGTGGCGCCGGGGCCCTATCCGGCGTCCTGCCGCCCGCAGGCGTGGGCCGCCGGCGCGGCGGTCGCCGTCGTCACGGCGCTGCTGGGTCTTCGGCCCGACGTCCCCGCCGGGCGGCTCGTCCTCGCACCCTGCGGCTTGGCTCAGGGCCGGCTGGACGGTTTCGCGGTGGACGGGCTGTCGGTCGCCGGCGGCCGGCTCTCGGTCCGGGTCCACGGGACCACGCTCGAGGTGCTCGAGGCGCCGGCCGGGCTCGAGGTCGTCATCCTCGGCTGAGGTCGATCGCGACCGGCCTGCCCGCGGTGCGGTGGTTCGCGCGGTGGCCGGCGTAGCCCGTCAGCACCAGCGCGGCGACGACGGCCGCGACGAGGCCCATGCCGCCGGCGGCGACCCAGGGCGCGCCGGACTCCTCACCCGGGGTACCCCAGCCCTGCCGCCAGGAGTTGATGTCGACCGCGCCGAGATAGACCACTGCGGACGCCTGACACTCGGTGCCGACGACCAACCGCCGGCCGAGGTTCGGCACGGCGTCGGCCACCATGGTGCACCTGGTGGCCAGATCGGTGCCGAACCGGCCGTCGATCGCCTGCCGAGCGGACGGGCCGAGGGGCTGCCCGCTGGCGGCGGCGTAGCGCAGGACGTCGTAGCCGAGGTCGTGGTGCTTGCAGGCGAGATCGAAATCGAACCGGGTGCTGCCGAACGGCGACGAGCAGCCACCGAGGGGATTCACGAGTTCGTCGCTGCCGCCGAGTCCTTCGACCTGTGGCCGGTAGCCCATCTTGCGGAGGAAGTCCGACGGGATGCCTGTCGTCGGGTCCGCGGCGGCGGACGTCAAGCCGGCGACGGTGACGGCGGCTTCGGAGTCGGCCACGACCGAGGACGTGGTCGGTGCCGCGCTCGCCGCGAGCGCGCGTCCCCAGCCGCCCAGACCGCATGTGACCGCGATCCCCACGACCAGAGCGGCCGCGACCGCGCGGCGGATCCGGCGTGCCGGGGCGTCCACCACGTCGACGGCCGGCGAAGCGGTTCGACCGGAGGCAGGCAGGAGGGCAGTCACTCTATCGACGGTAGACGGCGGCGGCACGGCCCACCATCGACCAGGAACCCCGCTGGGTAGGGGTGCTGGGCCCCTCGCGCCGCCGGCGTCGGTGCCCGATCACCCGAAAACGACCACGCCGAGCCAGGCGTACGCCGCGACGAGAGCGCCCGCGAGCTCGATCGCAGCACTCATCCCGGCTGCCTTGAGTGCGGCCTTCGTCGCCGACCAGGCGGGTCCGGCCGCACGCAGCCGCGCCAGTTCGACGAGGAAGATGCCGACCACGTATCCGACCGGGAAGCCGACGACGGGGAGCACGAAGAATCCGACGATCCCGACGGCCGCGCCCACGAGCGAGGTGGTCCACGGCACGCCCTGACCTCGCAGGTGCCGCTCGGGGAGCACGAACTTCAGCACCTGTGTGACGAGAATCGCAGCGCCGGCGATGCCGAGGACGATCCAGCCGGTCGTCGTCTGCTCGAGCAGAGCCCACACGAGGACGGCCGCCAGCACGAGGATCGCGCCCGGGAGGACCGGGACGACGATCCCGAAGAGGCCGACCACGATCGCCAGACCGACGAGGACGACCGTCAGCGTGTGCATGGCCAGAGTGTGCCCGAGGGTGGGTCGTGCGCCCGGTGTTCGCTGTCCGCGAACGACGAAGGCCGTCCCGCAACCGGGACGGCCTTCGTGGAAGCTAATACGTCAATGGCAACGGCAACGCTGCCGTCGAAACCCCGATGGGGCGGTGGATGTCAGGATTCGTGCGACACGAGCCTCGTGGTCTCGTCGTGGATGTCCGTCGCGACCTCGCGGAGGCGATCAGCGTGTTCGCGTCCGTGATGGGCGCAGAACAGGAGCTCGCCACCAGAGGTGAGGCTCACCCGAATGTATGCGCGGGCGCCGCAACGGTCGCAGCGATCGGCTGCCGACAGTGGTGTGGCTAGTGCAGTAGTAGTCACGTGCTCTTCTCTCCGATCTCGAGGACGGGCACCGGTTGTAACAGCAAAGCAGGTACGGGCTGTTCCCGACGAATCGCCACACGGTGATCCACTGTGCACTCAGCCCGCTGACCTGACGGTTGCGCCTGCCTCGTTCACCTTCGGTGCCAGTCATCTAACTCTGCAAGTGTGTCGCACGCCCGCAACCGTCATGTGTCGAAGAGGTAAACCGTGCAGACCGTGAGACATCGGTACGGGCGCCGATTTCCCCTCAGCCGCCGGGAAGGTGTTCGTCCCGCCGCGCCTGGCGGATTGCGTCCGTTCCCCTGGCTACCCTCAGGTGCGGCCCAGCTGGCCGGCGAACGTAGACGGCAGCGGTGGACGAACGGCGGAACACGGACGAGAGGGCGGGCACGGTGGCGGCGCGAGCACAACGGTCGGGCGCGGGGGGCTACACGGCACGCAACCTGACCGTGCTGGAGGGGCTCGAGGCGGTCCGCAAGCGGCCCGGCATGTACATCGGCTCCACCGACGGCCGCGGTGTCATGAAGTGCGTTGACGAGATCGTCGACAACGGCGTGGACGAGGCGCTGGCCGGCGCGTGCGACCGGATCGAGGTCACCCTGCACCCGGACAACTCGGTCGAGGTGCACGACAACGGCCGCGGTGTGCCGGTCGACATCGAACCCCGCACCGGCCTGTCCGGCGTCGAGGTCGTCTACACCCGACTGCACGCGGGCGGGAAGTTCGGCGGCATCTCCTACACCGCGTCCGGCGGCCTGCACGGGGTCGGCGCGAGCGTGGTCAACGCGTTGTCCGCCCGGATGGACGTCGAGGTCGAGCGTGCGCCGAGCAGATGGGGCATGAGCTTCCATCGGGGCGAGGCCGGGAGCTTCGACGGCGACGGGCCGCGCGCGGCGTTCACCGCGGCCTCCGGCATCACCAAGCTCGGACGCGCCGGCAAGGGCGTCACGGGCACCCGGGTGCGCTACTGGCTCGACCCGCAGATCTTCATCGCCGACTCGACGGTCGATTTCGCGGAGCTCGTCACCACCGCCCGGCAAACATCCTTCCTCGTCCCCGGCCTCACGCTGGCCCTGTTCGACAACCGCACCGAACCGGCCGTGCACGAGGAGTTCCGGCACGACGGCGGCATCACCGAGTACTGCGAGTTCCTCGCCACCGACGAGCCGGTCACCGACGTGATCAGGCTGCAGGGCTCGGGCACGTTCACCGAGACCGTCCCCGTCCTCGACGCCGCCGGGCACATGAACGCCACCGAGGTCGAGCGCACCCTCGAGGTCGACGTCGCGGTGCGCTGGGGCACCGGCTACGACACCGTCGTGCGCTCGTTCGTCAACGTCATCCACACCGGCAAGGGCGGCACCCACATCGCCGGCTTCGAGCGCGGGCTCACCACGACCGTCAATAATGCGCTGCGGAGCCAGAAGGTCCTCCGGGTCGGCGAGGAGGCGGTGATCAAGGACGACGTGCTCGAGGGCATGACCGCCGTCGTCACCGTCCGGCTCGCCGAACCGCAGTTCGAAGGCCAGACGAAGGAAGTGCTCGGGACGCCGGCCGCCACCAAGGTCGTGACGAAGATCGTGACCGACGAGCTGCGGGAGTTCCTCGATTCCAGGAAGGCCGCGGTCAGGGCACAGGCGAAGGCGGCGCTGGAGAAGGTCGCGAACGCGTCCCGCACCCGGCTGGCCGCGCGCCAGCACCGGGAGAACCAGCGACGCAAGACCGCGCTCGAGTCGTCCGCGCTGCCGCCCAAGCTGGTCGACTGCCGCAGCGGCGACACCGAGCGCAGCGAGCTGTTCATCGTCGAGGGCGATTCGGCCCTGGGCACGGCGCGCAAGTCCCGCAACTCCGAGTTCCAGGCGCTGCTGCCCATCCGCGGCAAGATCCTCAACGTCCAGAAGTCGTCGATCTCGGACATGCTCCGCAACGCCGAGTGCGCGTCGATCATCCAGGTACTCGGCGCCGGCTCGGGCCGCACGTTCGACCTCGACGCCACCCGATACGGGAAGATCATCTTCATGGCCGACGCCGACTTCGACGGCGCCCACATCCGCTGCCTGCTGATCACCCTGTTCTGGAAGTACATGCGCCCGCTGGTCGAGGCCGGCCACGTCTACGCCGCCGTGCCGCCCCTGCACCGGATCGAGCTGACCACCCCGAAGAAGGGCGAGGAGCGCTACATCTACACCTACAGCGACGCGCAGCTCCAACGCACGCTGGTCGAGTACGAGCGTCGAAACGTCCGCTACAAGTCCGACATCCAGCGCTACAAGGGGCTCGGCGAGATGGACGCCCAGCAGCTCGCGGAGACCACGATGGATCCGCGGCACCGGACGCTGCGGCGTATCCGGGTCGAGGACGCCGTCCGGGCCGAGGGTGTGTTCGACCTGCTGATGGGCAACGAGGTGGCGCCGCGTCGCGACTTCATCGTCGCCGGCGCCTACGAGCTGGACGAGTCGAAGATCGACGCCTGACCGATCTCACGGTGTCAGTGCGTGCTCGAGGAGCTCGGTGTAGGCGGTGTGGTCGCCGGTGACGACCAGCCGGTCGTCACCGGGCGGAATCCGCTTCCAGAGCAGCAGCAGGAGGAGCTCGGCCGGCCCGCAGACGGTCGCGACCGCATCCTGGGCCCGGAGGCCTGCCGTTCCAGCGCCGCCGAGGACGACCGGCGCCACATCCGCGTCCGAGGGCACAAGCGCGACCGGAAGGCGGAGAGGTGTCATGCGACCCAGCCGCACCTGCCGCGGGAACAGCACGGTCGCGATCTCGTCGATGCCGTCCAGCGCGAGCGCGGTGTCGATGGGCAGGTCGTCGCCCTGGGACCGAGCCGCGTCCCAGAGGTGGACGGTCGTCTCGTGCGTCTGCCGGCGCCGCCAGAAGCCGGACCGGCCGCCCTCGAGACCGAAGGCCCACGCCGGTGCGTCAGGATCCGTCGCGGACAGCGTCGCGAGCAACGATCCGGCGCGTTCGGCGTACCAGCGCACCAGCTCACCGGGCTCGGTCGGGGCCGGCTCGGCGACCAGGTGGGGGTTGCCGGCAACGACGGTGTGCTCGGCCCACGCGTGCACGCCGCCGAGATGGGCGGCCAGGTCGGCGAGGCTCCAACCCGGGCAGCCGGGCACAGCCCGGGCGAGGTCGGCGGAGCCGAGCAGCGCGGCGAACCCGGCCATCGCCTGGTCGAGCCTGCGCAGCCACTCGGCCGGGTCGATCGGTTCGGTCACGCGACCATCCTCACGTCCGGTCATCACCTGCGCGAGTCGGGAGCCCGCTGGCAGGGACCGGCGCCGGGCGGCAAGGCTCCAGGCCCGCGCCGACCACGGCCGCTAGGGTCGGACAGCGATGCACTCCGAATCGCTCAACCGTGCCGTGCGCCGCTACGCACCGGTCGCGCTCGCCGTCGCGCTGCTCGCCGGGGTCGCGTTCGTCACGGCGACGTCGGGACTGCACGTCCGTGCGGTGACGCGGCCACCGCGCACCCCGCCGAGTGTTTCGCAGACCCTTCCCGCGCTGCCGATGGCGACGCCGATGGCCGGCCCCCCGACGACACCCGGACCGGTGCCGGCCGGCGTGACGTCGGTGCTTCGGGTGCTGTTCGTCGTGGCCTGTCTGGCCGTGGTCGCCCTGCTCGTGATGCTGGCGGTCCGCCTGGCGCGTCGGACGGCGCGCACGCGCACGCGCCGGTTCCCGGCCGGCGAGGCGATGCCTGCGGCCCCGAGCGGGGCCGTCCCGGAGGCCTTGAACGTCGCGGTCGCCGCCGGTCTCGTCGAGCTCGCCGACGACTCCGACCCGCGTGGCGCCGTCATCAACGCGTGGGTCCGGCTCGAGCGGGCTGCCGAGCACGTCGGCGCCGCCCGTGCTCCGGCGGATACGTCGGCCGACCTGGCTGCCCGGCTGCTCGCGGAGCACGAGGTCCCGCCCGACGTGCTCGGGCGGCTCGCTGGGCTGTACCGCGCCGCACGCTACAGCCCGCATCCGGTCGACGACCGGATGCGGGTCGAGGCGCTCGAGGCGCTGGGCGCCGTGCAGGACGCGCTCCGGCAGCCGGTGCCGTCACCGTGAGGAGGGCGTGGTGGGTAGCGGCGGCACGGGCGGCCGGCGTGGTCGCCGTGGCCCTGCTGGCGCACGTCGTCCTCGACTCCCTCGGTGCGGTGTCCGTGCCTGTCCCGGCGCTGCTGGCCGGCGGCTTCGCCATCCTCGCGGCCGTGTACCTGATCGCGGCCGCACGGCCACCGGCAGCCACGCACGCCCGCATCGGCGAGGGTGAGGCCAGCGGGTACGGGTATCCCGACCGCCCGTTCGTCCGTGCCCGGCACTGGCAGGAACGCCTCGACGTTGCCGAACACGACGCCGAGTACTTCGCCCGGGTCGTGGTCCCCGAGCTCCGGCAGCTCGCCGACGAACGGTTGCGCGCCGTGCACAACATCGACCGCCACGATCATCCCGACCGTGCCCGGAACCTGCTCGGGCCGCGGGTCTGGGCCGTGCTGATGGCCGGCACCGAGCCGGTCCGCCGGCCGACGGTCGGGCAGCTGTCCGCCGTTCTCGACGACCTGGAGGCTCTGTGACCACGGACGAACCGATCATCGCCACCCACCCGACCGATGCAGCGAGTGGCCCGATGGCTCTGACCGAGGTGACCCGGTTGGCCGAGCGCGTACTCGCCGCCGTCGAGACGGTCGTCGTCGGCAAGCGCGAATCCCTCGAGCTCGTCCTGCTCGGTGTGCTCGCCGGCGGGCACGTGCTCCTCGAGGACCTGCCCGGGCTCGGCAAGACACTCACCGCCCGCTCGCTGGCGCAGGCACTCGGCATCGGCTTCCACCGGCTGCAGTTCACCCCCGACCTGATGCCGGCCGACGTGACCGGCTCGCTGCTCTACGACCAGCGCAACGCCGACTTCACCTTCCGTCGTGGCCCGGTGTTCACCAACCTCCTGCTGGCCGACGAGATCAACCGCACGCCGCCGAAGACCCAGGCCGCGCTGCTGGAGGCCATGCAGGAGAAGACCGTCTCGGTCGAGGGTGAGTCGCACGTGCTGCCGCGGCCGTTCCACGTGCTCGCGACGGCCAACCCGATCGAGTACGAAGGCACCTACCCGTTGCCCGAGGCGCAGCTCGACCGGTTCCTGCTCCGGGTGTCGTTCGGCTACCCGTCCGCGGCCGACGAGCTGGACGTGCTCAAGCTCCGGATCGCCCGCCGGCAGGAGGAGTCCTACTTCGAGCCGGTGGTCGATGCGGCCACGCTCGTACGGATGCAGGCCGCGATCGAGACCGTCGACGTCGAGGATTCGCTCGGCCGTTACATCGTGTCGATCGTGGGAGCCACCCGGACCGACGCGCGGTTGCTCGTCGGCGCGTCGCCCCGCGGCTCGCTCGCCCTGCTGCTGCTCGCACGTGCGCACGCCGTCCTGCACGGACGTGACTTCGTCGTGCCCGAGGACGTGAAGGCGATCGCGTTGCCGGCGCTGGCACACCGGGTCTCGCTGCGGCCCGAGCTGTGGCTGCGGCAGATCGATCCGGTCGCCGTCGTGCGTGAGGTGATCGAGTCCGTCCCGGTGCCGGAGTCGGGCGCCCGGCCCAGCTACCCGGGCGGCGTCACGTCGTGACCGGCTGGCGGCCGACCGCGGCGCTCGTGCGGCTCGTCACGCTCGCCTTCGTGCCGCTGGTCGCGGGGTTGCTCAGCGGACGTCCCGACGTGCTCGTGCTGGCGGTGCCGTTCGTGCTCGGCGGCGCGCTCGCGTCGGTACGCCGTCCGTCTGGCATCCCGACGGTGCGGATCGAGGCGCCGACCGGTCCGTCGACCGAGCACAGCGAGGTGCCGGTCGCCGTCACCGTCGGCAACGATGCCGGCCCGGACTGCGCGGTGGTGATCCGGTTCCGGCCGGGGCCGTCGCTCGCGGTGCGGCGGCGCGATTCGCACGTGGCCGTACAGGTACCTGCCGGGTCCAGCTGTACCCGGCAGGTCCCCGCCGGCCTGCTCCGGTGGGGACGGCCCGACGTCGGATCGGTCGAGGTCACGGGGTTCGGCGCCGACCTGCTCCTGCAGGGCGAACCCGTGCGGGCCCGGGGGAGTGCGCTCACCGTCGTCCCCGAGGTCGGCGTATTCAGCGCCGACGATGCGATGCCGAACGCCGCCGGGCTGGTCGGCGTGCACCGGTCGCGCCGGACCGGTGACGGCGGCGAGCTCGCCGGCGTCCGCGCCTACGGTCCCGGCGACCGGCTGCGCCGCATCGACTGGCGCACGTCGCTGCGGACCGGGGACCTCCACATCGCGCAGACGCTCTCGGATCGCGACGCGGAGCTCGTCGTCCTGCTCGACCTGCTGCACGAGGTCGGCAGTCCCGACGGCGTGCACAGCATCCTGGACACCACCGTCCACGCCGCGGCGGGCATCGCGACGCACTACCTCGACCGCGGTGACCGGGTCGCGCTGCAGGAATTCGGGGCGTCCTCGCGGCTGTTGCGGGCCGCGGGGGGACGCCGGCGCCGGGTCGTCCTGCTGGAGTGGTTACTCGCGGTGCGGCCGGCGACGAGCGACTTCGACGTGGAGGCGCTGATGCGCAGCTGGTCGAGGGTGCCCCGGTCGAGCCTCGTCGTCGTCCTCACGCCGCTGCTGGACGAGCGCTCGGCGGCGATCGCGGCCCTGCTGGCGCGCGGGGGACGCTCGGTGGTCGCCGTGGACACACTCCCGGCGGATCTCCTGCCACCCCGGTCGGGACGCTGGGCCGACGTCGCGTTCCGGCTCGGACGACTCGAACGCGCCAACGGCATCGCCCAGCTGGCCGAGCACGGGGTGCCCACCGTCGCGTGGGACGGCGCGGGCAGCCTCGACCAGGTGCTGCGTGAGACCTCCCGTCGCTCCGGCGGCTCCAGACCGGGTGCATCCGGATGACCGGCAGGGTCTCCGCTGCGCTCAGCAAGGCGACGCAGGGTGTCCGGGCGGCCAGACGATCGGCGGCGTCCGCGTCGAGCGGGCCGAGCGCGAGCGCGCTCGTCCTGCGGCTGGTCACGCTGGCTGCGGGCTGGATGGCGCTGCTGCTCGCTGTGCCGACGCCGGTCTACCGGTACGCGCCGGTGGTGATCGGCGCCGCCGGTGTCCTTGCTGCGGCGGCCGCGCTCGTCCCGCGCCGGGACGCCGCACTGGTGCTCGAACTCGGCGTGGTGGCGCTCTGGCTGCTCCCGGGTGGGCACCCGGGTCCGACGGCGGTGGCCGCCGTCGTCCTGGCCGTGGTGCTGTACGT
The DNA here is from genome assembly GCA_036786375.1 of Actinopolymorphaceae bacterium. GTDB lineage: Bacteria > Actinomycetota > Actinomycetes > Propionibacteriales > DAIQRJ01 > DAIQRJ01. Next base: position 34,217 of record DAIQRJ010000027.1, on the reverse strand, counting down.
GCACCATGCGGCGGCGGCGCTGGTGGCCGCGACCGGCTGGGACGTACGCACGACCCGCTCGCTCGCACGGGGATGGTCGATGCGGACGGCGGCCACCGTCGTCACCGCCTCGGCGATCAGCGCCGTGATGCTCGCACTGACCGGCCTGGACGTCGGCGTGCTCCCGGACGAGACGCTGCTCGCCGGCCTCGTAGCCGCGGTGCTGGCGGTCGCGGTGCCGCTGGTGAGGTTGCGGCGGACCGCGAAGGGACCCGGTGATGCGGCCGTCGGTGTATCTGATCCGAGGGACGGGACTCTGGAATAGCACCATGTTCGTCGACGACGACGGCGACGGAGTCCCCGTCCCGTTCCCCGATCCCGATGCCGACGGTGACGATCCGGACCACTGTCCGTCGACCAGGTGCTCGACAACTGCAAGAACATCAAGCCCGACGACCGCCGGCGCTGCCTCAACGGCATGCTCCGCGACACCGGCGTCGACCCGATCGGCTGCAAGCGCGCGTCCGGAATGGTCCCGCGCACCGTCGACCTGCAGACGACCGGCACTCCACCGGCTGGCGCGGTCGTGCTGTGGACCGGTGGAAAGACCGGCGACGGCCACATCACGGTGTCCGCCGGCAAGGGCGACTGCTGGACGGTCGACTGGGTCGACGGCCTGCACCAGACGAAGGTCGCGATCGCGGCGATCAACAAAGCCTGGACGAGCCTGGACTACCAGGGCTGGGCCGCCAACTACGGCGGCGAGTTCGAGCTCGACGTCGACGGCGGCGCTGAAGCGATCACAGCCAAGGTGGCCCTGCCGTCACTGAAGCTGTCGCGCTTCGTCGACTCGATGTCGGAGATCCACAAGCCTCGCGACGTCAAGCAGCACCCGCTCACGGTAGCCACCGCCGAGCACGCCCTGCGCAAGCTCGGGTTCCGTCCGGGCCGGATCGACGGGCACTACGGCACCGCGACCGGCGAGGCTGTCAGGGCGTTCCAGGCCAGCCTCGACGATCCGATGGACGGCCGGCTCGGCCCCAAGCAGTGGGCGCGGCTGGGCGTCAGCTCGGGCGTGTTCGTCGCCGTCGCCTGACCACGATGACCGCGGGGACCGCACAGGCCGCGGAGCGGCTGCTCAGCCGGTCGGTCCGCCGACAGCGGCGATCGGCTGGGCAGCCGGCTCGCCTGCTCCGTCACGCCTGGTGTCGGGCGCTGGCAGGTCGACGGCCGCGCCGCTGCCGGCGCTGGCCCGTGCCGGACCTGCACCAGCCCAGGCGAGCACGAGCGTGTCCTGGCCGCGCAGGAAGCGATGGCAGCGCACGCCACCGGTTGCCCGGCCCTTGGCGGGGTAGACCGACAGGGCCGTCACTTTGACGGCGCCGGCGTCGGTCCCCGGCAGCGCCTGCGACGACCCGGCGACGGTGACCACCTCGGCTTCGGCCAGGCGTGCCTGCGCGACGGCGCCGAAGAACACCGCTCGTGCGCCGGCGGCGAGCCGCACGCCGGCCATCCCGCCGGCCGGCCGGCCCTGCGGCCGCACGACCGATGCTGGGAAGTGCAGCAACGACGCGTCGGACGTGACGAAGACGAGTTCGGCGTCGTCGCCGGCCGGACCGGCGTCGGTGAGCTCGATCGCGCCGACGACCTCGTCGCCGTCGCGCAGGGTGATGATCTCCCAGGCGTCGCGGTTGGCCGGATGCTCGGGCGCCACCCGTTTGACGATGCCGGCGGCGGTGCCGATGGCCATCCCGGGGGAGTCCGGCGACAGGCTCGTGAGCGCGAGCGGCCGCTCGCCGGCGGCCAGCGCCAGCACGTCGCGCAACGGCACGCCGCCCTGCAACGTCGGGCTCCCGGCGGTCGGCGGCAGCGCCGGCAGGTCGAGCACCGAGAGCCGCAGGATCCGGCCGTGTGATGTCACCACCCCCACCGAGCCGCGGTTGGTGTCCTGCACCGCGGAGACGACGACGTCGTGCCGCGCGCGGCGGCCCGCCTTCGTCATCCGCCCGGTGGGATCGGCGGTCGCGTCGTCCACCGGCATACGTGCGAGCAGGCCGGTCGAGGAGAGCATCACCACCGCCGGGTCGTCGGGGGTCTCTAGGGGTGCCGCGCTCGTCGCCGGCAGCCCGGCGGACTCGAGCAGGACCGTGCGGCGGGGTGTCCCGTAGGCCGCCGCGACCTCGGCCAGCTCGTCGGACACCAGTGCGAGCAGCCGCGGCTCCTCGTCCAGGATCGCCGCCAGCTCCGCGATCCGTGCCGTCAGCTCATCGCGCTGGCGCTCGAGTTCGAGCAGTGAGAACCGGGTCAGCCGGCGCAGCTGCAGCGCCAGGATGTGGTCGGCCTGCAGCTGGCTCAGGTCGAACACCGACCGCAGCCGGTCACGGGCCTCGGCGGCGTCGTCGGACGTCCGAATGACCTGGATGACCTCGTCGATGTCGAGAACGGCGATCAGCAGTCCCTCGAGCAGATGCAGCTCGTCGATCGCTTTCTGGAGCCGGTAGGCGGTGCGGCGGCGGACCACGTCGACACGGAACTCGAGGTAGATCCGCAGCAGCTCGACCAGGCCGAGCGTGCGGGGCTGGCCCTCGACGAGGGCGACGTTGTTGATGCCGAACGTCTCCTCCATCGGCGTCATCCGGAAGAGCTGCTCGAGGACGGCGTCGGGGTTGAACCCGTTCTTGATGCCGATGACCAGCCGGAGGCCGTTGGCCATGTCGGTCAGGTCTTCCAGGCTCGCGATGCCCTGCAGTCTCTTCGCCTGGACGAGCTCGGCGATCGACTTCTTCACCCGCTCGGGGCCGACGTTGGTGGGCAGTTCCCAACAGACGATGCCCTGCCTGCGTGGGGAGATCGCCTCGATGCGGGTGCTTGCGCGGACGCGGAACGAGCCGCGACCGGTCTGGTAGGCGTCGCGGATTCCGTCCAACCCGATGATGCGGCCGCCGGTCGGAAGGTCCGGTCCAGGGATGAACCGCATGATCTCGTCCAGGCCAGCTTGAGGATGACGGATCAGATGCCGCGCCGCGGCGATCACCTCGACGAGGTTGTGCGGGGCCATGTTCGTGGCCATGCCGACGGCGATTCCGCTGGCCCCGTTGACGAGCAGGTTCGGGAACGCGGCCGGCAGCACTGTCGGCTCGGTCTCGCGGCCGTCGTAGTTGGACTTGAAGTCGACGACGTCCTCGTCGAGGAAGCCGGTCATCGCCATCGCCGGCGCGTCGAGGCGGCACTCGGTGTAGCGCATGTGCGCGGGCGGGTCGTCGAGGGAGCCGAAGTTGCCGTGCCCGTCGATCAGGCCCAGGCGCATCACCCAGTCCTGGCCGAGGCGCACGAGCGCGTCGTAGAGGGCGGTGTCGCCATGCGGGTGGTACTTGCCCATCACCTCGCCGACGACGCGCGAGCACTTCACGTAGCCGCGGTCGGGGCGCAGGCCCATCTCCGACATCGTGTAAAGGATGCGTCGCTGCACCGGTTTGAGGCCGTCCCGGGCATCGGGGAGGGCCCGGCTGTAGATCACCGAATACGCGTACTCGAGGAAGCTCGCGCGCATCTCGTCGTCGACGTCGATGTCGACGATGTTCTCGACGAAGTTCTCGGGCGGCGGGGCGGTTGCGCTCTTGCGGGCCATGCGGGCGGGTTGCTCCTCGTCGTTCGACAGCGTGGGTGCCATTGTCGCGTGCGGTACCGACGCATCCGCCGAGACCCGCCGGACGCGACGGGGACGGCTGCCCGTCGACCCGGGCCGGCCCTCGAGCCCGACTACCATGTGCGGCGTGGATGCTGCGGACGGCGGGGGTGCCGGCAACCCGGCCGACCCGAGCGGCTATCCCGCCCACCGGGAGGCCGACATCGTCCTCTCCGACGGCGGTACCGCCCTGCTTCGGCCCATCCGGCCCGAGGACGGCAAGCTGCTCGTCGACTTCTACGCGAAGGTCAGCGAGGAGTCGAAGTACTTCCGGTTCTTCGCCCCCTACCCGATCCTGTCCGCGCGCGACGTCGAGCACTTCACCACCGTCGACCAGCATTCGCGGGTCGCGGTGATCGTGACCGTCGGGGACGAGATGATCGCGGTCGGCCGCTACGACCAGACCGAGCCGGGTGAGGCCGAAGTCGCGTTCCTCGTCCAGGACGCCCATCAGAACCGCGGGCTGGCGAGCGTCCTGCTCGAGCACCTGGCCCAAACCGCACGGGAGAACGGGATCGGGCGTTTCGTGGCGGAGGTGCTTCCGCACAACCAGCGCATGATGGTGGTGTTTCGCGCCGCCGGCTACACGATCACCGACTCCCTCGACGACGGCGTCGTCTCGCTGGAGTTCCAGATCGCGCCGACCGGCAGCTCGATCGACGTGATGTCAGCACGCGAACACCGTGCCGAAGCCCGTTCTGTGCAACGGCTTCTGTGTCCCCGCAGTGTCGCGGTCGTCGGCGCGTCCCGGTTTGCCGACAAGGTCGGGCAGACACTGCTGCGCAACATCGTCATGGGCAACTTCGCCGGCACCGTGTATCCGATCAACCCCGCGGCCGAGGCCGTCGCCGGGCTGCCCGCCTATCCCGACGTCGCCAGTGTCCCGGGCGAGATCGACCTGGCGGTGATCGCGGTCCCGATCGATGCCGTCGCCGGAGTCGTACGCGAATGCGCAGCCAAAGGCGTCAAGGGCCTCGTCGTCGTGTCCACCACGATCACCACCGAGGCCGACGGGTCGGTGGCCGGGGAGGGCGTGGAGTCCCAGCGTGAGCTCGTCGCGATCGCGCGCCGGCACGGCATGCGGATGATCGGCCCGCACGCGTTCGGGGCGATCAACACCGACCCGGCCCTGCGTCTGAACGCGTCCCTGGCCGACATCGCGCCGGCCCGCTCCCACGTCGGTGTGTTCTCCCAGTCGGGGGCGCTCGGGCCGGTGCTGCTGGCCAGCCTGGCCGAGCACGATCTCGGCGTGTCGTCGTTCGTGGCGGCCGGATACCGCGGCGACGTGTCGGCCAACGACATGCTCCAGTACTTCGGCGAGGACGACGCGACCGACGTCGTCCTGCTCTACCTCGAATCGGTCGGCAATCCGCGCAAGTTCTCCCGGATCGCCCGCCGGCTCTCGCTGACGCGGCCGGTCGTCGCCGTGCGCTCGGGTCGTACCAGCGGGCTGAGCCGGCCGCACGAGCTGAGCGACCCGAGCACCGTCCGCGTCCCGCCGGCCGCGGCCGACGCGATGTTCACCCAGGCCGGCATCGTGCTGGTCGACTCGGTCACCGAACTGGCCAACACCGCTGCCCTGCTGGCGTTCCAGCCACTCCCGACCGGCGACCGCATCGCGATCGTCGGCAACTCCGAGGCGTTGCAGTTGCTGGCAGCCGACGAGATCGAACGATCCGGGCTGCGCCTGCACCGCGCCCACACGGCGATGCGCCCGGTGCGCAACGCGCAGGGCCTGCAGGAGGGCGTGCTGGCCGCGCTCGACGACGACGAGGCCGACGCGGTGCTGGTCGTGCTCGCCCCCTCGATCGAGGGGGACACCATCGCCGCCGCGCAGTCGCTGACCTGGGCGGCGGCGTCGGCGTCGAAGCCCGTTGCCGCGGTCTTCGCCGGCGTCGAGCAGCTCCCGCTGGTGATGCGCCGGCTCGACCCCGCGGGGACCCCGGGCCGGGGCACGGTGCCGGCCTACGCCTCGCCCGAGGCCGCGGTCGGCGCGCTCGCGAAGGCGGTCGCCTACCGGCAGTGGCGTGACCAGCCGATGGGCGAGGTGTCGGACCTGCCGCACATCGACACCCGCCGCGCGCACACGATCGTCGACGACGCGCTGGCGGCCGCACCGGAGTCCGCAGGTCCGGTGCTCACCCTCCGGCAGGACCAGGCACGTGACCTCCTTGCCGCGTACGGCATCCCGGTGTGGCCGTCGCTGCCGGCGGCCACCGCGGACGCCGCCGTCGCGCACTGGCGCGAGCTCGACGGCGAGGTCGTGCTGAAGGTGACGAACCCCCAGATGCGCCAGCGGCTCGACATGGCCGACGTACGCCCCAACCTGGGCTCGGAGGAGGCGGTCCGGGGTGCCTGGCGCGCGCTCACCACCGACCTCGGCCCGCCCGAGGACCTCGGCTTCGTCGTCCAGCGGATGGCACCGCGCGGGGTGCCGCTGGTGATGCAGATCGTGCAGGACGACACCTACGGGCCGGTGGTGTCGTTCGGGCTCGCCGGGTTGGCCACCGACCTGCTCGGCGACACGGTCTTCCGGATTCCGCCGATCACCGCGGCCGAGGCCGACCGGATGATCCGGCAGATCCGCGCGGCCCCGATGCTGTTCGGGCACGAGGGCGGCGAGCGGGTCGACCTGACCGCGGTCACCGACCTCATCGAGCGGTTGTCCCGGCTCGCCGACGACCTGCCCGAGGCTGTGTTCGTCGAGCTCGGGCCGGTGCTGGCGGGATCGTCCGGGCTGGCGGTGCTGGCGTGTCGCGCCGAGCTCGTTCGCGCCACCGACGGCAGCCGGCAGGACGCCTTCACCCGCCGGCTGTCCCGCCTCTGAGCGACCACTTCGGGCTGTGCGGCGGCCGAGTGGGGACGGTGTGGACGCGGTGGTGACAGGATGGCGAACATGACCCAGGTGACCGTCCACGACGCATTGCTGGCCGATATCGAACGCACCGGCTACTACCCGGCCCTGGTGGCCGAGGCGCTGGACGCGGCGATCGCGAGCGAGCCGATCGTGGGCTTCTTCGTCCATCACGAGCCGACGTTCGACCACGACGAGATCCGCCGGCACATGACGTGCCTGGTGCTCACGCCGTCGAGATTTCTGCTCAGTCACACCGACGAGCACCCCGCCGACGACATCGTGGCCACGCCGTACGCATCCACCTCGGTCGAGACCGTCAACCTCAGCCGTGTGAGCAACGTGATGGTGACGCGCGTCGTCGCCGACCCCGCTGCCTACGGTCGCGGCGACGCCGTGCACGAGGTCGTCCTGTCGCTCGGCTGGGGCGCGGTCGGCCGGGTCGAGCTCGAACCGGCCGGGTGCAACGACCCGAACTGCGAGGCCGACCACGGCTACACCGGCTCGATCGGCAACGAGGACTTCACCATCAGGGTGTCGGCCGCAGCCGAGGGCCCGGACGCGGTGGCGGGGTTGCTCAGCTTCGTCCGGACGCTGTCGGCTCGCACGAGCGGGACGGGATCGGTCACCTCGCGCACCAGCGGCGCCTAGGCTTGCCCGACAGCGACCAGACGCCGACCACCGGCGCGCCGCGGGGCGGCCGGGGCTGCTGCTCACCCGCGACGACCGCGCGGGCGGCGGGCGGCTGACCTTCCGGCTCGGCATCGGCGCCTCGGCTTCGGAGTTCGACGCCACCACCGACCTGCGGCGGATGGCCGTCCATGCGCTGCCTCGGCGCGGTTACGTCATCGTCGACGAGGCACAGTTCCTCACCGAGGACCGGGTCGACCAGCTCGCGTGGGCGGCCGACGAGCACGCCATCGATGTCGACTGCTTCGGCCTCGTGACCGCGTTCGACTCCCGGTTGTTCCCAGGTTCACGCCGGTCGATCGAGCTAGCGGACGAGACGATCCCGTTGCAGGTCGAGGTGATGTGCTGGTGCGGCGCGCCCGGCCGGGCCAACTCCCGCTGACTCCCTGACCTGCTGACCCACTGGCCTTCGGTCAGCTGCCGTCGTTGCGGGTGCCGAACAGGATGTCGTCCCAGCTCGGAACGGCCGCGCGCTTGCCCTTGCGGGCCGGCTTCGCCGTCGGCCGCTCGGGTTCGGGAACCTCGGCAGCCGCCGGCTTCTCGACGACAGCAGGCGTTTCGGCAGCCGGCTCCTCGACGGCAGGTGTCTGTGCGGCCGGTGTCTCGATCTCGGGCGTTTGCGCCTCGTCGAGGTCGACCCACTCGTCCGGGCCCAGATCGTCGGGCTCGATGTGCGGTATCGACGTCGTCGCCGCGTCGTCCTCGGGATCGCCCGGAAGTTCGGTCACCGGTCGGACGGCGGGACTGCGGCGGACCGGGCCGTCGAACAGCTCCGGATCCCCGGTGGTGCGGTCGGCCTCGTCGTCGCTCTCGATCGGGGCCAGCCGCAACGCCCGGCCCTCGTTGGCGAGCTCGACCGCGCGTTCGTCGTCGGGCCGGTTCGACCGGCCGCCGGTACGCGGCTGCGGACCTTTCAGCGGTCCGGGCTCGCCGGCGAGCCAGCGGCTCTCGTCGTCACCGGTGACGACGACGCGGGCGAGCGGGTCGTAGACGAAGTGGGCGACACGTTCACGCTCGCCGGAGTGGTAATGCAGGCTGACCGTCCACTTGGCGTCGTTGCGGCGCCACGCGTCCCAGGCGAGGCTCGACGGCGGAACGCCACGTCCGTGCAGGCGGTCGGCGACGGCTTCGGCGAGCGTCATCGGATCGGCGCCGGCGCGTCGCAGCACCGACCGCCGGGCCTGGGTCGCGACGTGCTCGCGCTCGGCGAGGACCGGGCTGGCGAACCGCATGATGTGCTCGACCGACATACCGGCGGACGCAGCGACCTCGTCGGTGCCCTGGCCGGCACGGATGCGGGCCTGGATCTCCTTGGGACGCAGCGACGATCCGAGGGCGAGCTCGAGCTGGCCGAGCCGCACCCGGTCGTTCACGACGGCCGCGCGGAGCCGGTTGTCCAGGGCGACGGCGAACGTCTCGCCCGCCTCGGCGTCGGACAGGACGACCGACGTGCCGTCCTCCGACAACCCCACTAGCTCGAGATTCCGCATTTCCGCATCCGCCTCCTAGTAAGACCCGCGATCAGAAGACCAGCGACCAGTCTGCCCGACCGTCCGCCAGCTGTGGCTGATCGACGTCTGCGCGTAGTCTGCCCGATCCGGCGGCGCGGATGTCACCGCCACGGAGGATCGGCACCGGGCAATCGGTCCCGGCTGGGACAACCTGTGGAGAACCGCTGTCATCTTGTGGAGCACCACCGCGTCCCTGTGGACGCATCTGGGGACGTCCGGAACTGTCCAGGAAAACACTCAGAACGCCTTGTGTGGTTGGGATCTGAGCGAGTAGACATTCCCTCACGCCCTCCTCGGAGAGCGGGAACGGATCGGACGGAGCTTCATCGCTGACTCTCTTCGGAGAGTTGGTATGTGAGCCGGTGACGCGGCTCGGCAAGCGCCAGTTTCTGATCCGGGAGGCCGGGTGCCGTCATGCGCCTGACCACTTTGAGGCCCCGCGAACTCATACTTCGCGGGGCCTCGTCCCATTACAGCGAAAGCGCGTGCACCGGCGCCCGGCGACACGCCCGACGACGCGGTGAACCCTGCAAGTCCGATGGGCACGTCCGGTGGGTACGTCCGGCGGGCGCCGATGGCGTCCGCGCCTGGGTCGCTGTGGTGGTCGTGGGAGCCTTGCGCGCGTGACGCATCACGATCTGATCATCGTCGGCAGCGGTTCGGGCAACTCGATCGTGGACGAGAGGTTCGCGGACTGGAGCGTCGGTCTCGTCGAGGGCGGGACGTTCGGCGGGACCTGTCTCAACGTCGGTTGCATCCCCACCAAGATGTTCGTGTATCCGGCCGACGTCGCCCGGCACGTCCGCGACGACGGCGAGCGGCTCGGTGTGCACGCCCACGTCGACGGAGTCGACTGGCCGGCCGTCCGGGACCGCATCTTCGGCCGCATCGACGCGATCTCCGCGGGCGGGCGTCGCTGGCGCGTCGAGGACAACAAGAACGTCGACGTCTACGAGACCCACGTCCGGCTGACCGGCCCGCGTTCGCTGGTGACCGACGACGGCCGCGAGCTCACCACCGACCGGCTCGTGCTGGCCGCCGGCTCCCGAGCCACCGTGCCGGACGTCCTCGGCCTCCGGGCCGCGTTCGCCGACCCCGCACTGCCGGTCCACACCTCGGACACGATCATGCGGTTGCCGGACCTGCCTCGCCGCCTCGTCATCATCGGCGGCGGGTTCGTCGCCGCCGAGTTCGCACACGTCTTCTCCTCCTTCGGCACCGAGGTCGTCGTCGCCACCCGCGGGTCGAGGCTCTTGCGCGCGTTCGACGCGGACGTTTCCGCCCGCTTCACCGAACACGCCGCCAGGCAATGGGACGTCCGGCTCGAGCACGACCTCGTCTCCGTCTCGGCCCGACCCGACGGTGTCGACGTGTTCGGGGTGAACCGCGCGACCGGGGCGGACGTCACGCTGACCACCGACGCCGTGCTGATCGCCACCGGCCGGGTGCCCAACACCGACGGTCTCGACGTGGCCGCAGCAGGGTTTCGCACCGACGCCGACGGCTTCCTGGAGGTCGACGAGTTCCAGCGGGTGCTCGGGGCCGACGGACCGGTCGACGACGTCTGGGCCCTGGGCGACATCTGCTCGCCGCACATGCTCAAGCACGTCGCGAACCACGAGATGCGGATCGTCCAGCGCAACCTGCTGAACCCGGCGGCGTTCGTACCCGCCGATCACCGGTTCGTCCCCAGTGCCGTGTTCTCGCACCCACAAGTCTCGACGGTGGGGCTCACCGAAGCCCAGGCCGTCGCGCAGGGCCGGAACTTCGTCAGCGCGATCCAGCCGTACGCCTCGATCGCCTACGGCTGGGCGATGGAGGAGGACACCGACACCGGCGGCTTCTGCAAGCTGCTCGCGGATCCCGACACCGGCTTGCTGATCGGTGCGCACATCATCGGCTACCAGGCGTCCGCGTTGCTGCAGCCGCTGATCCAGGCGATGTCGTTCGGGCTGCCGGTGACGGAGATGGCACGCGGGCAGTACTGGATCCACCCCGCGCTGCCGGAACTGCTGGAGAACGCGCTGCTCTCGTTGCCCCTATAGCCGGCCGGCCGGGCGTCCGGGCGGCGTGGCCGGGAGTTGGCGCCCCTGGGAGACTGCCCGGGTGGTCGACGCTCCCGCACTGCCGTTCGACGCGTTTCTTCTGTTGTCCTTCGGCGGCCCGGAGCAACCGGCGGACGTGCTGCCGTTCCTGCGGCGGGTGACCGGCGGCCGGGGAGTCCCGGACGAGCGCCTCGCCGAGGTCGCCACGCATTACGACCACTTCGGTGGCCGCAGCCCCACCAACGACCAGAACCAGGCTCTGCTGGCGGCGCTGCGCGCCGAGTTCGCCGTCGTCGGCATCGACCTGCCGGTGTACTGGGGGAACCGCAACTGGGACCCACTGCTGGCCGACGAGCTGGCCCGGATCGCGGCCGACGGGCATCGACGGGTCGCGGTGTTCATCACGTCCGCCTACTCCTCCTACTCGGGCTGCCGGCAGTACCGGGAGGATCTCGCCGCGGCGGCAACCGACGCTGGTGTAGGCGATGTGCTCGAGTTCGTCCGGCTGCCGCACTACTGGTCGCATCCCGGATTCGTCGCACCGTTCGCGGACGGGCTGCGCGATGCCCTCGCGACGCTGCCGTCCGGCAGCGCCACCGTCTTCGTCACGCATTCGATCCCGACCGCGATGGATGCGTCGAGCGGTGCCGCCGGTCACGCCTACACGACCCAGCATGCGCAGACCGCCCGGCTGGTGCGAGCCGCCGCCGGCCTGTCCGACGAGGAGCCGGACGTCGCCTTCTGCAGCCGCTCCGGGCCGCCGACCGTTCCCTGGCTCGAACCCGACGTGAACGCGCGTCTGACCGACCTCGCCGCGACGGGCGCTACCGGTGTGGCGATCGTGCCGATCGGATTCGTCAGCGACCACATGGAGGTTCGGTTCGACCTCGACACCGAGGCGGCCGAGACGGCTGCCACGCTCGATCTGCCGTTCGTCCGGGTGCCGACGCCGGGAACCGATCTACGCTTCGTCCGTGCGATCGTGGAGCTGCTCGAGCAGGTCGCCACCGCGCCGACGTCGACGCGCTGCGCACCGGGGTGCTGCGCCAATCCGCGCGGGCACCGGCCGGCGCTGTGCGGGTCGGACTGAGCGCGCCGACGATGTGCCCGAGGCGGGGAATATCCGGACCCCGTCATGCGCTGATGGGCGAGCGACGCGGCCTTTTCATTCGATCGGCGGGGCCGATTGGCCGACGGTTGACCCCGTCGGGCACAATCCCTCTGCCACAGGCCCACACCACAGGTGCCCGCGACATTGTCGCGCCCCCCACGCAGCCTTCCATCCACGAGGAGCCGCAATCACATGGCGACTGACTATGACGCCCCACGCAAGACCGACGAAGAGCAGTCCGAAGACAGCATCGAAGAACTCAAGGCTCGGCGGCACGAGAAGAACTCAGGCAAGGTCGACGTCGACGAGGCCGAGGTCGCCGAGACCTTCGAGCTGCCCGGCGCAGACCTGTCCAACGAGGAGCTGTCGGTGCGGGTCCTCCCGCGCCAGGCCGACGAGTTCACCTGCTCGAACTGCTTCCTGGTCCACCACCGCAGCCAGCTGGCCAGCTCCAAGGGCAGCAAGCTGATCTGCCGCGACTGCGCGGCCTGATCCGCCGGCGCCGCCGGCCGGCTGGTGTCCCCGCGATCATCCGCGGGGCCCACCAGTCCGGCCGCGCCCGCTAGACCTCGTCGACCGCCGCGTGGCTCATGCCCGGCGGCAGGTCCCCGGTCGCCTTCTCCCAGTACTGCGCGGCCTTGCGCGTAGCGAACAACCGCGCCACGGCTACCCCGATACCGCTCGCCAACGCCCAGGTGACCGCCTCGATGGCACCCGTGTCGGGATTCTCGGGGCTGTCCGGCGGGTTGTTGCCGGTCACGAACTTCCAGCCGGTGGTGAGGATCTTCCTGGCGATGATGGTGGCGGCGATAGTGGTCACACCGCCGAGCACTCTCCAGGCCAGCTTGTTGGTCGTGTCGCTCACCGGCGTCGGCTCCTGTGCTCGTGTCGGACGGATCTGAAGGGTCGTGCAACCTTAGAGGTACCCGGATCGGGCGCGGCGGAACCAGCTGCCGGCAGCAGCTCCGGCCCGTCGGCGACGTGCACGCGGCGAGCTAAGCTGCGTGGTTGTGCCTGCTCCCGATCCCACCAGTGCCGCCGCTCCCACGGATCGCTGGAGCGACGTCGATGTGCTGGTCACGCGGCTCGATCCGGTGGCCGTCCTGCCGGCCTACGCCCTTCGTGGAGACGCCGGTGCCGACCTCTGCACCACGGTCGACGTCACCCTGGCCCCCGGTGAGCGGGCCCTCGTTCCAACCGGCCTGGCGATCGCGCTTCCCTACGGCTACGCGGCGTTCGTCCATCCGCGGTCGGGGCTGGCCGCCCGGACGGGTCTGTCGATCGTGAACGCGCCCGGAACGGTCGACGCGGGCTACCGTGGAGAGGTGGGCGTGCTGCTGGTGAACACCGACACCCACACCGGTGTCGTGTTGCATCGTGGCGACCGTATCGCGCAGTTGGTCGTGCAACGTGTCGAGCGGGCCGCGTTCGTCGAGGTCGGCGAGCTCCCCGGATCCGCGAGGTCGGTGGCGGGGTTCGGCTCGACCGGCGGGTTCACCCACCACAGCACTGACACCGAGCACAGCACCGAGACCACGCACAGCACCGATACCAGCATTGTTGAGAATGGGAGAAGTTGATGTTCCGCCGAGCCAAAGGCGCCGACGCCGGTGAGCGGCTGTTGCGTCGCGACCGCCGGCAGCGGGGTGACGCAGCGCCGGATCCGCAGGACGCGGACGGCAGCGCTCCCGTCGAATCGACCGAGGAGACACCGAACGTCGAGGCGCCGGTGTCGCGCCGACGCCGCGGTCGGCACGAGCCGGTGGAGGAGTCGACGCCGCTCACCGACGGGCCGTTCGACGCCGCCGACATCGACCTCGACGATCTCGACGCCCGCCTCGACCTCGGCAGCCTCCGGCTCGCGATGCGCGAAGGTATGGAGCTGCGGGTCCAGGTCGACGAGGGAACCCAGGAAGTCGTCGGTGTGATCGGGCTGTGGCCGGACTCCGCGGTCGAGTTGCGCGCGTTCGCCGCGCCCAAGACCACCGGCATGTGGGACGACATCCGCGCCGAGATCGCGACCGACACTGTCGCCAACGGCGGCACCGCCGTCGAGGCGGACGGGCTGTTCGGTGTCGAGCTCCACTTGAACGTGAAGGTTCCCGGCGAGTCCGGCCGTCAGACGACACAGGCCCAGCGGCTGTGGGGTGTCGACGGTCCGCGCTGGTTCCTGCGTGTGAATGTGGTCGGCCGGGCGGCCGTGGACGACGGTGAGCTGCCCGAGGTGGAGGCGTTCGTCCGCGACATCGTGGTCGTGCGCGGCCGCGAGGCGATGGCGCCGCGAGATGCGTTGCCGGTGAAGCTGCCGGAGCCAGAAACTCCCGAGGGTGTCGACGAAGGACAGGAAGACCATGGTTGATTCGGTGGCGTCACGCTTCCGTAAGGCGATCTCACGGCTCGGCAGCAGCGACGAGGACCTCGAGGCCGAGAGCCTGCGCGAGGCCTCCGACCGGTCCGGTTGCGAGAAGATCGCCAACTGTTCGGATCGGTCGGTGGTCAACGTGACCGGGACCGTCCGCACCGTCACGCTGCAGCCGCGGGCCGGCACGCCGTCGCTGGAGGCCGAGCTCTACGACGGCACGGCGACGGTCGTCATGGTGTTCCTGGGCCGTCGCCGCATTCCCGGTATCGAGGCCGGCCGCACGATGCGAGTCACCGGCCGCATCGCCGTCGACGGTGAGAAGCGCGTGATGTACAACCCGCGGTACGAGCTCAAACCACACGGTGTCTGAGCTTCACGAGCCTGCGCAGTCCAACGCTGTGCAGCCGGAACACGGACTGGTGACTGCGGCCGTCGACCGCCGCACCCTGTCCGCGCTGCTCGACACCTGGGGCGGGTTCCTCGACGCCGGCCTGCCCAGCCTCGTCTTCGTCGTCGTCTACACCGCTACCGGCCGGTCGCTGCGGACGGCACTGATCGTCGCGGTCGTGGCCACGCTCGCACTCGGAGTGGTCCGGCTCGTGCGACGCGACAGGCTCGGCAGCATCCTCACGGGCGTGTTCGGGATGGCACTGTCGGCCGTGCTGGCCTGGCGCACCGGGCAGCCGCGCAACGTCTTCGCCCTGGGAATCCTGCTCAACGCCGGGTTCTTCGTCGGCTACCTCATCTCGGTCCTCGTGCGCTGGCCGTTGATCGGTGTCATCGTCGGGCTGGCCCGCAACGACGGCTTCGCCTGGCGCCGGGATCCCCGGATGCTCTCGGCCTACCGCCGGGCCACGTTGATCTGGGTGGCGATGTTCGTCATCCGGCTCAGCGTGCAGGTGCCGCTGTACCTCACCAACCACGTCGGGGCACTCGGCGCCGTCCGGGTCGGTCTCGGCTGGCCGCTGACGATCCTCACGCTGGTCGCCACGTTCGTCGTCCTCCGCGCGAGCGTCGGCCCGGCCGCCTGGGCGGGCCTGCGCGACGACCTCGTCAAGGTGTTCACCGGTGCCGTCGAGCCACGGACGTTTGGTGAGCGGGTGGCCGGCGAACGTGCGGCCCAGAAACCGAGCGACCCGAAGGCCTGACCGGGGTGGCCCTGCTCAGCCGTGGTGGCCGCTGGGGTTCAGCAGCTGCTCGATCTCGTTCTCGCGTTCGGCCTCGGCGACCAGCATCAGCTCGTCGCCCTTCTCCAGCGCGATCTCGGGGACCGGCACCACGACGTGTCCCTCGCGGATGATCGTGACGAGCGTGCAGTCCGGCGGCCACGGGATCTCGGCGACGCGCTGGCCGACGATGGGGGAGTCGTCGGTGAGGGTCAGCTCGACCAGGTTGGCCTCACCCTGACGGAAGCTGAACAGCCGCACCAGGTCGCCCACGGTGACGGCCTCCTCGACCAGGGCGGCCATGATGCGCGGCGTCGAGACGAGCACGTCCACGCCCCACGACTCGTTGAACATCCACTCGTTGTTCGGGTGGTTGACCCGGGCCACCACCCGCGGGACGCCGAACTCGGTCTTGGCGAGCAGCGACACCACGAGGTTCACCTTGTCGTCGCCGGTGCAGGCGATCACCACCTGGCAGCGATCCAGACGGGCCTCCTCGAGCGAGGACAGCTCGCACGCGTCGGAGAGCAGCCACTCGGCGCTGGGTACCGACGACGACTTGATCGCCGCGGGGTCCCGGTCGATCAGCAACACCTCGTGCCCGTTCTCGAGCAACTCCCTGGCGATCGAGCGGCCGACGTTGCCGGCACCGGCGATCGCGACTCTCATGCGTCCCCCTCCGGTCCGCGGGCGAAGGCCTTCTCGACCGCGTCCGCCTCGGCGTCGACCATCGCCACGTGGATGAGGTCGCCTTCCTGGATGACGGAATCGGGCTCAGGCAGTGTGCCGTGACCGAGGCGGCTGAAGAACACGACCCGGGTGCCGGTCGCTTCCTCGAGCTGGGCGTACAAGCGCCCGACCCAGGTCGGGCTGGCATGGACCTCCGACACGCGGACGGCACCGGAGGGGTCCCGGTACTCAGGCTCGGCGCCTTCAGGCAGCAGCCGGCGCAGGATCTGGTCCGACGTCCATCGGACGGTGGCGACGGTGGGTATGCCGAGGCGCTCGTAGACCTCGGCGCGGCCCGGGTCGTAGATGCGGGCCACGACGTTGTCGATGTTGAACGTCTCGCGAGCCACCCGGGCGGCGATGACGTTCGAGTTGTCACCGTTGGACACCGCGGCCAACGCGGCGGCGCGGTCGATGCCGGCTTCGAGGAGGACCTCACGGTCGAAGCCCATACCGGTCACGGCGGTGCCGGTGAAGTCGGGGTGCAACCGCCGGAACGCATCGCGGTCGCGATCGATGATGGCGACGCTGTGGCCCCGGGTCTCGAGGCTGTGCGCCAATGTCGAGCCGACTCGTCCGCAGCCCATGATCACGATGTGCACGTCGGTGTTCGCTCCCGCATCCCGGCTGGCTGGTCTGAGTGTGCCGCAGACGCTACACGTTCGCAGCGGCCGTCGGCTCGGCATCGTCGTGACGGCCGGATCTGCAAGGATGATCGGCTGTGGGTATGTCGGACGTCTTCAAGCGGCTCGTGGTCGGGCGTGCGCTGCGCAGTACTCAGCTCGGCGAGACGCTGCTTCCCAAGCGCATCGCCCTGCCGGTCTTCGCCAGCGACGCGCTGTCCTCGGTGGCGTACGCGCCCAACGAGGTCTTCCTGACGCTGTCCGTGGCGGGCATCTCGGCCTACGCCCTGAGCTGGAAGGTCGGCGTCGCCGTCGGTCTGGTGATGCTCGTCGTCGTCGCGTCGTACCGGCAGAACGTCCACGCCTATCCCTCCGGCGGCGGCGACTACGAGGTCGCGACCACCAACCTCGGTCCGAGCGCCGGCCTGACGGTCGCCAGCGCGCTGCTGGTCGACTACGTGCTGACCGTCGCGGTGTCGATCTCGTCGGCCGCCCAGTACGCCTCGTCCGCGCTCCCGTTTCTGCAGGGACACGAACGGACCGCGGCGATCATCGCGGTCGTCGTCATCACTGGGCTGAATCTGCGTGGGGTAAGGGAATCGGGCACCCTGTTCGCGATCCCGACCTACGTGTTCATGGTCTCGATCATCGGGATGGCCGCCTGGGGTTTCGTCCTGATGGCCACCGACAACCTGCCGCGGGCCGAGAGCGCCGCGTTCACGACGTCGGTGCAGCCGCACTACAGCACCGGGCTCACGTCGGCGGTGGGGTTCTTCCTGATCCTGCGCGCGTTCTCGTCTGGTTGCGCGGCCTTGACCGGGGTCGAGGCGATCAGCAACGGTGTACCCGCCTTCCGTAAGCCGAAGAGCAAGAACGCGGCGACGACACTGGCGCTCCTCGGCGGTATCGCCGTCACGATGATGATGTCGGTGCTCGTGCTCGCGCGGCACATGCAGGTGCGCTACGTCGACGAGCAGCACCCGTGGACAGAGCTGTTGCACAACGGCCTTCCCGGTCAGCCCACACCCGACGGCGCGGTGATGTTCGCCGACGGCACGAAGTACAGCCAGGACCCGATCATCGGCCAGCTGGCCCGCGCGATCTTCAACCACTTTCCGCTCGCATTCTTCGTGGTCACGGCCGCCACCGGCCTGATCCTGGTGCTCGCGGCCAACACCGCCTTCAACGGCTTCCCGGTGCTCGGCTCGATCCTTGCCCGCGACGGTTACCTGCCACGCCAGCTGCACACCCGCGGCGACCGGCTGGCGTTCAGCAACGGGATCGTTCTGCTCGCGCTCGGCGCGATCATCCTGATCGCGGCGTTCGACGCGCAGGTCACCCGGCTGATCCAGCTCTACATCGTCGGGGTGTTCGTGTCGTTCACGATGAGCCAGACCGGCATGATCCGGCACTGGACCCGGCACCTGAAGACCGAGACGGACCCGGTCGAACGTCGCCGGATGCACCGCTCGCGCGTCATCAACACCGTCGGCCTGGCGATGACCGGGATCGTGCTGATCATCGTGCTGCTGACGAAGTTCGTCCACGGCGCGTGGATCGCGATCGCCGCCATGGTCGCGCTGTTCGTCTTGATGAAGGGCATCAACCGGCACTACCGCTCGGTGGCCCGTGAGCTCGCGCTCGACACCGACGAGGAGCTTGTGCTGCCGTCGCGGGTGCACGCGATCGTGCTCGTGTCGAAGCTGCACAAGCCCACGTTGCGCGCGCTGGCGTTCGCGAAGGCGTCGCGGCCGGCGGTGCTCGAGGCGATCACCGTCGACGTCGATCCCGAGGACACCGAACGTCTCGTCGCGACGTGGGAGGACCGCAACGTCCCGGTGCCGCTGAAGGTGCTGGCGTCGCCCTACCGGGAGATCACCCGGCCCGTGGTGGACTACGTCCGCGGCGTCCGGAGATCCTCGCCGCGTGACATCGTGACCGTTTACATCCCCGAGTACGTCGTCGGCCGCTGGTGGGAACAGGCGCTGCACAACCAGTACGCGCTGCGCCTCAAGAGCCGGCTGCTGTTCACCCCGGGTGTCATGGTCACGTCCGTGCCCTACGTCCTCGCCTCCGCGGACGAGAGCGGTCAGCTGCGCGCGGCGCGGGTCGCGGCGGCACGCGACACCCAGCACAAGCCGATTCCGTGAGCCCGGACCGGCCGGACCGTCGGCACGGGCACGGGCACGGGCGATCGGGCCGATCCGACCGATCTGACCGGCAGCGCCGCGGACGGAGTGGGGCCGATCCCACCGCGACGAGCGGGCGCGGCGTCGACCCGGCCGGACTCGTCGTCGGACGTCGGATCGAGCTGACGATCGGCGAGCCGGCGCACGGCGGGACGTGCGTGGCCCGGTTCGAGGGCCGGGTCGTGTTCGTCCGACATGCGCTGCCCGGCGAGCATGTGCTGGCCGAGGTCACGTCGGTGCGTAGCAAGCTGGCGTTCGCCGACGCCGTGGAGATCCGGGTCGCGTCGCCCGATCGGGTCACCCCGCCGTGCCCGCTGGCGCATCCGGGCGGCTGCGGTGGTTGCGACCTCCAGCACGTCGGGCTGGCGGCTCAGCGCACGTGGAAGGCCGGTGTGGTCAGCGGGCAGCTGCGCCGGATCGCCGGACTCGACGTGCCCGTCGTGGTCGAACCGGTACCCGGCGATACGGAGGGACTCGGGTGGCGCACCCGCGTCCGCTACGCCACCGGCGCCGACGGGACGCTCGGCCTGCGCCGGCATCGCTCGCACGACGTCGTCGCGGTCGACGTCTGTGCCGTCGCGCAACCCGGGCTGCCGGCCGTTACCGACCTGCCGTGGCCGGGCACCGCGTCGGTCGAGGCGGTGCTGTCGAGTACCGGGGAGCGGCTCGTCGTGGTCGAGCCGGGCGCCCGGCCGCGCGTGCACGTCCCCAGCCAGCTCGAGGCCGACGGTGTGCTGACCACCGAGGGCGCCCGCCTGCGCGGCCGCACGCATCTGCACGAGCGCGCGGCCGGCCGGACGTGGCGGGTGACCGGTTCGGGGTTCTGGCAGGTCCATCCGGGCGCAGCCGACACGTTCGCTGCCGTGGTGCTGGAGATGCTCGATCCGCAGCCGGGGGAGACCGCGCTCGACCTGTACAGCGGCGTGGGGCTGTTCGCCGGGGTCATCGCCCAGCGGGTCGGCGAGCTCGGCCTCGTCACCGCCGTCGAGGGATCGGCCGCCGCGGTGGCCGACGCGCGGCGCAACCTGCACGACCTGCCGCAGGTGTCTCTCGTCGTCGGACGGGTGGAGGACGCGCTCGTGGACGGCTCGGTCACCGAGCACGCCGATGTCGTCGTGCTCGATCCGCCGCGTGTGGGTGCCGGTGCCGAGGTCGTCGCCGGGGTGGTCGCACGCACCCCGCGGGCCGTCGTCTACGTGGCGTGCGATCCGGCCGCGCTCGCACGCGATGTCGGGTCGTTCGTCGAAGCCGGTTTCGAGCTGTCGGCCATCCGTGGTTTCGACGCGTTCCCGATGACCCACCACGTCGAGTGCCTGGCGCTGTTGACACCCACGGCCGCCGTCGTCGGCTGAGCCGTCAGTCCGGGTCGACAGCTGCCTGCTCGATGGCGTCTGGCTCGGTGGCGTCCAGGTCATCGGCGAAAGGGCGAGCGGCCGTCACCAGTTCGTCGCCGTGGGCGCGCACCCAGGTGCGTATCTCGACGAACCTGGTCAGACGGCTGGAGACGTCGTCCAGCGAGGCCGTTCCCGCCTTCCACATCCGCGCTCGCCAGAGCAGCGACGAGAACGCGCCCGCTTCCAGCAGCTTCGGAACCGCTTCGAGCTCCGGGGTCGTCAACGAGTGGGTGGCCGACCAGCCGGCAACGAGCGCGCGCGTCCAGCTCGGACGGTCGAGCGCCGTCGTCTGGACCAGGGGGACAACCAGGTCCTGCACCCGCGCGTCGAGGCCGCAGAGCTCGAAGTCGAGCACGGCGACGGTATTGCCGGCGTCGTCGACGAGTGAGTTGGACGCGGCCAGGTCGCCGTGGACGAGCTGCCGGGGGAGGTGGGCGGTGGTCGATGCCCAGGTGGTCAGGAGGGTGGCCGCGTAGCCGACCATCGGGCCGGTCCGCGCGTGCTCGATACCGGCGTCGGCGAGCGCGCGGGCCAGTGAACCGACCTCGCCGGCGTCGCGGACGAGCGTCATCGGGCCACCCGACCAGTCGCTGATGAGAGCGTGATCCGGCGCGGTCGCGAGTGCGGCGGCGAGCTGTCCGGCGGTGGTGCCGAAGCGGTGGTAGGCGTCGGGACTGTCCAGCTCGGGCCGTCGGCCGGGGATGAACCGGCTCAAGGTGGCGTTGCCGGCGCCGGTGTCGAAGCGACGGCTGCCGTCGGCGCCCGGCAGCGGGCACGGGACGTGGAACGGCAGGCCGGCGGCGTTGAGGCGGTCGAGCAGCCGGGCCTCGGCCTCGAGCTGGCCGGCGTCGAGCCAGGTGTTGATCCGCAGGACGAACCGGTCGGTTCCACGGGTGACCAGCCGTGTCGAGTTGTTGGAGCCTCTGGGTGCCGCATCGACGCGATCGGCTCGGACGTCCCAGTGCGCGAGGACGTCGTCGAGGTCGGCCGGCACGTGGCCACGCTACGCACCGGCATGGTCCTCACCCGTTCGGCCGCACCGCGAGAGTGCGCGATTCAACCCTGCAAAGGCCGTGGGGGGTTGAATCGCGGACGTCGGCGGGGTGGTGCCGCTTCATACCCGCACTGTGGCCCGGCTCGGGCGCCGGGAAGAATGGCCGGCATGCCTCCTGTCGAGCTCGTCGTGTTCACCGAACCCCAGCAGGGTGTGAGCTACGCACAGCTGCGCGATCTGGCCCAGGCCGCCGAGGAGCTCGGGTACGACGGCTTCTTCCGGTCCGACCATTACCTGCACACCTCGGAGGGCGATCCGGGTCTCGGCCCGAGCGACGCATGGACGACCCTGGCCGGGCTGGCGCGGGACACGTCGCGGTTGCGGCTCGGGACGCTGGTCAGCTCGGTGACCTACCGGTACCCGGGGATCCTGGCGATCCAGGTGGCGGGTGTGGACGAGATGTTCGACGGCCGGGTCGAGCTCGGGCTCGGGACCGGGTGGTACGCCCGTGAGCACGAGGCGTACGGGATTCCCTTCCCCGGTGGGCGGTTCGGCCTGCTCGAGGAGCAGCTCCAGATCGTCACCGGACTCTGGACGACGCCGCCGGACCAGCGGTTCTCCTTCGACGGCGAGCACTACCGGCTGGTGGACGCGCCGCCGTTCCCGAGGACGGTTCAGCGCCCGCATCCGCCGATCGTGATCGGGGGTGGCGGGCCCCGCCGGACGCCGAACCTGGCCGCGCGCTTCGCTGCGGAGTACAACACCGGGTTCGCCGACCTGGCGACGACGTCGGCGCGGTTCGACCGGGTGCGGGCGGCGTGCGTCGAGGTCGGTCGGGCTCCGGAGTCGATCAGGATGTCGGCGGCGCACCAGTTGGCGTGCGCGACCGACGAGGCGACGCTGCTCGCGCGGGCGGCGACGCACGGGTCGACCCCGGGGGACATGCGTGACCGCGCGCTGGTCGGGACGCGGGACGAGGTCATCGAGCGGATCGAGGCGATCTCGGCGCTCGGGGTCGCCCGGATCTACCTCCAGCTGCAGGATCCGACGGACATCACCCAGATCGAGCTCGTGGCACGGGAGGTCCTGCCGGCGTTCCGCTGATTCGCGGTCGGGCCCGAGTCGGTCAGACGACGCGCGTCGGTCAGACGACGCGCGTCGGTCAGGCGAACCGTGCGGATGTCCGCACGCGACGTCTGACCGAGCAACCCGAGCCCTGCGGTGTGACCGCGTTCGGACGCTCAGCGAGTAGCACGTCGCCTCATCTCTCGCGATGGTGTGTATCTTGACGTCGAGAGAGTTTCGGCGTCCGCCGGGACCTCTGCCACACCGATCGAGATGTGCCGTGAGCTGGTCTCGTCCGACCCACCAGCCGCAGTTAGGGTGACCTGACTGGCTGCCCTGCGGTCCGGACGGGCAATCTGGTCCGAGCACCCGAGCGAGGAGTCGACCATGACCGGTTCGTCCCATCCGAACAGCTTCAACGCCCGCGCGGAGCTTTCCGTCGGCGATCAGAGCTACCAGATCTTCCGGCTCGACGCGGTACCCGGCGCCGAGCGCCTGCCGTACGGCCTGAAGGTGCTGCTGGAAAACCTCCTGCGCACCGAGGACGGCGCGAACACCACCGCCGACGACATCCGCGGGCTCGCGGACTGGGACCCGAATGCCCAGCCCAGCAAGGAGATCCAGTTCACCCCGGCCCGGGTGATCATGCAGGACTTCACCGGCGTCCCGGCCATCGTCGACCTCGCCACCATGCGCGAGGCGATGGCCGATCTCGGCGGCGACCCGGACAAGATCAACCCGCTCGCGCCGGCCGAGCTCGTCATCGACCACTCGGTGATCGCTGATGTCTTCGGCACGTCCGACTCGTTCGCCCGCAACGTGGAGATCGAGTACGGCCGCAACCGTGAGCGTTACCAGTTCCTCCGGTGGGGCCAGACGGCGTTCGACGACTTCAAGGTCGTCCCGCCAGGCACCGGCATCGTCCACCAGGTGAACATCGAGCACCTCGCGAAGGTCGTCTTCGACCGGCAGGTCGACGGTGTGCTGCAGGCCTATCCGGACACCTGCGTCGGCACCGATTCGCACACCACCATGGTCAACGGCCTCGGCGTCGTCGGCTGGGGTGTCGGCGGCATCGAGGCCGAGGCGGCCATGCTCGGCCAGCCTGTCAGCATGCTGATTCCCCGGGTCGTCGGCTTCAAGCTGAACGGCGAACTCACCGAAGGCACCACCGCCACCGACCTCGTTCTGACGATCACCCAGATGCTGCGCAAGCACGGCGCGGTCGGAAAGTTCGTCGAGTTCTACGGACCCGGCGTTGGCGCGGTGCCGCTGGCGAACCGCGCGACGATCGGCAACATGAGCCCGGAGTACGGCTCGACGATCGCGGTGTTCCCGATCGACGACACGACGCTGAACTACCTGCGCCTGACCGGCCGCGACGCCCAGCAGGTCGCCCTCGTCGAGGCCTACGCCCGCGAGCAGGGCCTGTGGCACGAGTCCGACCACGAGGCGACGTACTCGGAGTACCTCGAGCTCGACCTCGGCACGGTGGTCCCGTCGATCGCCGGCCCGAAGCGACCGCAGGACCGCGTTGCACTCACCAACGCGAAGAGCGACTTCCGGGTGGCGCTGCGCGACTACGTCCAGTCCGACGAGAAGGGGTACGACGAGGCGGAAGCCGAGTCGTTCCCGGCCTCGGATCCGCCTGCCTACCACGGCTCCAACGGCGCGTCGGCGCCGAAGGAGAGCGTCCCCGCCGCCGCGTCGATCGGCCGGGCCTCGTCCCCGACGCCGGTCACCCTGGCCGACGGCACCTCGTTCGAGCTCGACCACGGCGCGGTCGCGATCGCTGCGATCACCTCGTGCACGAACACGTCCAACCCGTCGGTGATGATCAGTGCGGCGCTGCTGGCGAAGAACGCCGTGGACAAGGGCCTGAGCAGCAAGCCGTGGGTCAAGACGACGCTCGCGCCGGGGTCGAAGGTCGTCATGAACTACTACGACCGTGCGGGTCTGACGCCCTACCTGGACAAGCTGGGCTTCAACCTCGTCGGGTTCGGCTGCACTACCTGCATCGGCAACTCGGGCCCGCTCATCCCCGAGGTCAGCGCCGCAGTGAACGAGGCCGATCTCGCCGTCGTCTCGGTGCTCTCGGGCAACCGGAACTTCGAGGGCCGGATCAACCCCGACATCAAGATGAACTACCTGGCGTCGCCGCCGCTGGTGGTGGCGTATGCGCTCGCGGGCTCGATGGACGTCGACATCCTGAACGATTCGCTCGGCGCCGACACCTTTGGGAATCCCGTGTACCTGCGCGACATCTGGCCGACCGACGCCGACGTCGAGGCCGTCGTCGGTGAGGTCATCGCGAGTGACATGTTCACCCGCGACTACTCCGACGTGTTCGCCGGCGACCAGACGTGGCAGAGCCTGCCGACGCCCGAGGGCAGCACGTTCGCGTGGGATCCCGACTCGACCTACGTCCGCAAGCCCCCGTACTTCGACGGCATGCCGGCCCGGCCCGAGCCGGTCGTCGACATCAGCGGCGCGCGTGTCCTGGCGAAGCTGGGTGACTCGGTGACCACCGACCACATCAGCCCGGCGGGTTCGATCAAGGCCGACAGCCCGGCGGGCAAGTACCTGAGCGAGCACGGGGTCGAGCGTCGGGACTTCAACTCCTACGGGTCGCGTCGAGGCAACCACGAGGTGATGATCCGCGGGACGTTCGCCAACATCCGGCTGCGCAACCAGCTCGCGCCCGGCACCGAAGGGGGCGTGACGGTGGACTTCACGCTGCCCGACGCCCCGGTCACCTCGATCTACGAGGCGTCGGAGCACTACCAGGCAGCGGGCATTCCGCTGGTCATCCTGTCCGGCAAGGAGTACGGCTCCGGTTCGTCGCGGGACTGGGCGGCCAAGGGCACGGCGCTGCTGGGTGTGCGTGCGGTGATCGCCGAGACCTACGAGCGGATCCACCGCAGCAACCTGCTGGGCATGGGTGTGCTGCCGCTGCAGTACCCGGACGGGGAGAGCGCGGAGTCGCTGGGGATCGACGGAACCGAGGCGTTCGACTTCACCGGCATCGCCGCTCTCAACGACGGCCCGATTCCCGCGACCGTGCACGTGTCGGCGGTCCGGGATGGTGGGACGCCGGTCGAGTTCGACGCGGTCGTCCGGATCGACACACCCGGTGAGGCCGACTACTACCGCAATGGCGGGATCATGCAATATGTCCTCCGTTCGCTCGTCAGCAGCTGAGCGGCTGAGCAGCGGACCGCGGTCGAGACGGGTGCCCGGCGTGGAAGTCAGTGCTGCATGACGATCCACACCGAGCACCCGTTCGCCACCCCGGACGACGAACGCGATCCGTTGCGACGCCTGCGTGGACGGCTGATTGCACCGGTCACGGTGTGGGCGTGCGGCACCGGCCGTGAGCGCGCCGGGTTGACGGTGTCGTCTCTGTTGGTGGCCGACGGGCTGCCGGGACGCGTGCTGGGGTTGGTGGATCCCGATTCGGCGTTCGGCGAGGCGCTGGTCGACGGCGCGTCGATGTTTGCCATCAGCCTGCTGACATCCAGCCCCGCGCACCAGCAGGTGGCCGACGTGTTCGCCGGCACCGCACCGTCGGGTGGTGGCCCGTTCCGTACGGGGACGTGGATCCAGGGGCACTGGGGTCCCCAGCTCGCCGACGCGTCGGGTTGGGCCGGCTGCCGGGTCGACGATCGGCTGGACCGTCGAGTGGGCTGGGGGATTCTCATCGAGGCCGTGATCGAGGACATCAACCTGATGGACGAGAGCGAACCTGGCTTGGCACATCGCCGCGGCCGGTATGTGAAGCCCGAATAGCTCGACCGTCACCGTCGGAGGTGAAGTCCTCGCGCACATGCGCGCGTCGAGTCCGTCGACTACGGCCAACCGGCTTGGTGCATCGCCGCGCCCGGTATGTGAAGCCCGAAAAGCTCGACCGGTCACCGGCGCAGGTGGAGTCGGAATCGTTTGTGGCGTTGGGGTTGTCGGTAAGGGTCGTTGAGTGATGGTGGGATGACTTCGGGGATGCCGTCGTGGCTCATGCGCATGTGCCAGCGTTCGTGTTCGGTGGCTGGGTCGGCGTTGGGGTCGGGTTCGACCAATCGGTGGTGGGTGGGGCACAGGAGGGCGCCGTTGTCGAGGCTGGTGGGCCCTATGGCGGTCCAGGGTGTGATGTGGTGGGCGTCGCACAGTCGCGGGGATCGCGGTGGCAGCCGGGGAACACGCACCCGCGGTCTCGCAGCACGATCGCCTGCCGCAGGTCACCGGCGAACAATCGCGTCGTCCGACCTAAGTCCAACAGTTGCGAGTCAGAGCCGAGGACGGCGGGCAGGATGTCGGCGTCACACGCGAGCCGGCGGGCCTCACTGGGGCTGATCCGGGTGTTCGACCCGAGCAGGGTCGCGCCGGCAACGCCGCGGAGCAGGTCGTCGTAGTTGACCAGGACGGTGACCCGGGGCCGGTCCCCGCCGTGTCGGGGTCCTTGGCCGCCGGCGGAGTAGGCGTGGACGAGGGTCATCAGGGCTTGCGCCCGCCTCGCGTCATACGACAGTCCGGGCTCGGCCCAGGATCCCTCGCCGGTCGCGCTGCCGTTGGCCTTGTGTGTTCCGTTGGCGATCGCGTCGACCACCGCCCGCAGTGCCTCGCCGTCGGCTGCGGGCAGTTTCCCGGCGATCGTGACGGAGCCGTCGCCGTCGTCGCGGAGCCGCAGGTACTGGTTCTTGCGCGCTTCCCGGTCCTGGGCCTCCAACGCCGCTGCTTCAGTGGTCTCGGCGATCTCGGGGGCGATCACGTTCAGCAGGTGCCTCGCGAGATCGCGGAGGCCTTTAGGGCCGTGGTCGGCGGCGAACCCGATCATCATCACCTCCGCCGCCTTCACCTGCTCGACCGACAGGTCCTCGGGGAGCTTCTTCAATACACCCACGATCGCCGCGGCCTGCTCCGCCGACACCCCACCCGCGGCCATCGCCGTCACGATCGCGGGGAACCGGCGATGCAGTCCCCGTGCCAGTGCGGTTTCCCGGTAGGCGGCGTTCAGGCTCGACGCGGTCGTGCCGTTCAACCAGGCGGCGGTTCCCAGGTTGGTGGCGTGCTGGGTGACTTGCCGTTCCTCCATCACCCCGAGCAGCTGGAGCTTGATCGCGGCCACGACCGATTCGACGTGTTGGACGGTGAGCATCGTGGTCAGGCATTGGTCGTCCCCGAGCTGCCACAACTTGATCTCGCCGGGATGAGCGACCGTGCGTAACAACGTCAGCGCGTCGACCAAGGCGTGGGCGACCGGATGGTCCACCCCCGCCGCCGGCGTCGTGCCCATTGTCGTCATGCAAGCAACGCTAGAGCACCCCACCGACAATCCACCGAACCAGAATCCTCAACCAGATAAGACGAATCTCAACCACGCACGGTCACCGGCTTGAGGCCGCGTCGGTCGGATGAGACTGCAGAACACCGCGGTCCCCAGCGCACGACACCGCGGATTTCTGCACATTCACTTCGACCGGCCATGGCCACGGCGGGGAGTGCGTCCGCACGTCAGGGTGGACGCTCCGCTACCCGACACGCCGAGGAACGTGTCCCGCAGCGACCACTCCACGACTCCCACCCGCTGCACTGACCACTCCGCCAGCGGGTGCTGGGAGGAGGCCGCGCGGGTGAAGGCGAGCCAAGCTCTCCGCGTCAGAGTGGACGCTCCGCTACCCGACACGCCGAGGAACGTGTCCCGCAGCGACCACTCGACGACCAATCACGTGCTGCACCGACCACTCGACCAGGGTCCGCCGCTACGACGCGCTCGCGAGCGACGTCCTGAGCTTCTCGGCGAAGCCCGCGGCCTCACCGTCGGCGTAACGAAGACGCGGCCAGAAGAAGCCCCGCAGACCGTCGCCCTTCGTCCGCGGGATCACGTGCGCATGCAGGTGCGGCACGCTCTGGCTCACGACGTTGTTCATGGCGACGAACGACCCCTGCGCGGCAAGGCCGTCGACCACGGCAGCGGCAATCCGTGACGTCGCCGCGAGGAGGGGTGAGTACAGATCGGACGGCAGCTCCGGCAACGTGACGACATGGAACCGAGGCACGACCAGGACGTGGCCTTTGAACACCGGCCGTACATCGAGGAACGCGACGACCTCGTCGGTCTCGAGCACGATGTCGGCCAGCTCGCTGCCAGCCGCGATCCGGCAGAACAGGCAGCTGGGATCGAATCCGTCGGTCACGGCGACCATCATGCCGGGTGGTGCCCGTGCCGACGGTCGACGAGAAGGACGACGGGACGACAATGCTCCGCATGACAACCGATGCCGCCCCCGTCGAACAGCTCAACTACGACCCGCCGTTCGAGCCGGTCATCGGCCCGGACGGGTCGAAGACGTGGTCCGGTCTCAGCTTCTCGACCGGCATCGGCTATCGACCGGTCCTCCTCGACGTCCGCGTCCCGGCATTCACCAACGCAACAGCAGCAGGAACACCCACGCCGCTGCCTGCGCTCATGTGGGTCCACGGCGGCGCCTGGTGGGCCGGCGACCGCCGCTACCTGCCACCCACGCTCGCACCGGGAGAACTCGCCGACGCCGCGCTCGCAAGGGGAATGGCGTACGTCGCCGTCGACTACCGGCTCGCGCTCGAGGCGCCGTTCCCCGCCCAGATCCACGACGTCAAGGCCGCCATCCGCTACGTCCGGCGGTTCGCCGACGTCTTCGGCATCGACGCGGACCGGCTGGGCGCCCTCGGCGAGTCAGCCGGCGGTCACCTCGTCGCGCTGCTCGCCCTCACGGCCGGTATCGCGGCGATCGACGGAACCGAAGGCGTTCCCGACGGCCGCTCGGACGTGGCCGCCGTCGTCGACTGGTACGGCGTGCACGACATCCGGGCCTGGGCCGGCGAGCAAAGCGGTGACGAGCCGAGCCCGATCGCCATGCTGCTCGGGCAGGCGTCCGGCGCACCGACCGACACCGCCCTGGCCGCGTCGGCGAGCCCGGTCACGTATGTGAGCCCGACGGCCGCGCCCATCCTGCTGATCCACGGGGACGCCGATCTGACCGTCCCGTTCTCGCAGAGCGAGGAGCTGCTCGCGGCCGGAATCGCCGCGGGCATGGACATCGAGCTCGCCCGGGTGCCGGACGCGGACCACTGTTTCGTCGGCTACCCGGACGTGCCGTCGCTGGTCGCTCGAAGCGTCGACTGGCTGGCGTCGCGGCTAAACGCGTAGGCAGCCCGAGCCCTAGGCAGGCGGGAGCTCGAGCACAGCATCCAGGTCGTCGGGCATGACGGTGTCGCGCGCCACCTTGTTGACGCCACGATGGCCGCACACCCGGCAGACGTGCACGATCGCCAGGTCCTTGCCGCGCGGCCGGGTCAACCCGACCGGTGCCATCGAACCGTGGCACTCGCTGGCCCGGTCGCCGGGCAGATCGTCGACGTGCAGCGACCACAGGCAGTGCGGGCAATGGTTGCGGTAGCTCCCGTTCGTGACCGGCGCCACGTCCTGCCCGCAGTGCACGCACTCGAAGAAGGTGTTCTCGTCGCGGCGCACCATGACGAGCAGCGTAGGTGGCTGCGAAGGTGGTCACCGGCCGCGAAGGAAACCCTGGCGCGTGCTGGTTCGTTGCTCTCGTTGGGTGGCAATAGGGACGAACTAGACTGACCGCCCGAGCAGGACCGGGACCGACAACCGTGCGCGAGGAGAAGGCATGACTGTGCTGGACCGCATCGACGGACCGGACGACCTCAAGGCCCTGGACGCCGCTGAGCTCAACCAGCTGGCCCGCGAGATCCGTGACTTCCTCATCACGTCCGTGGCCCGCACCGGCGGTCACCTGGGCCCGAACCTCGGTGTCGTCGAACTCACCATCGCCCTGCACCGTGTCTTCGACTCGCCGACCGACGCGCTCGTGTTCGACACCGGCCACCAGACCTACGTGCACAAGCTGCTCACCGGCCGCCGTGCCGGATTCGGCAACCTGCGCAAACGCGGTGGCCTGTCCGGCTACCCCAGCCGCGCCGAGTCCGACCACGACCTGATCGAGAACTCGCACGCGTCCACCTCGTTGTCCTACGCCGACGGCCTGGCCAAGGCATTCGCGATCCGCGGCGAGAAGCGGCACGTGGTCGCCATCATCGGTGACGGCGCGCTGACCGGCGGGATGGCGTGGGAGGCGCTCAACAACATCGCCGCCGCCAAGAACCGGCCCGTCGTCATCGTCATCAATGACAACGGGCGCTCCTATGCCCCGACCGTCGGCGGTCTGGCGGACCACCTCGCCGGCCTGCGGACGAACCCGCGCTACGAGCAGGTCCTGGAGCTGGTGAAGTCGAACCTGGCGCGTACCCCCCTTGTCGGCCAGCCCCTCTACGACGTCCTGCACGGTCTGAAGAAGGGCCTGAAGGACGTCGTGAATCCTCAGGGCATGTTCGAGGACCTCGGGCTGAAGTACATCGGGCCGGTGGACGGACACGACCTGGACGCGCTGGAGCAGGCGCTCGAACGTGCCAAAGGCTTCACCGGGCCCGTCATTGTGCACGCGGTGACGAAGAAGGGCCTCGGCTACCTCGCGGCCGAACGCGACGAGGAAGACCGGCTGCACTCGCCGTCGAAACCGTTCGATCCCGAGCTCGGCCCGGAGGTCGGGCTCGCCGCCGACAGCTGGACGCATGCGTTCCGTCAGGAGATGCGCACGCTGGGACGTGAGCGTGCCGACATCGTCGCGATCACCGCCGCAATGATGTATCCGACCGGCCTCGACGCGTTCGCCGCCGAGTTCCCCAGCCGTTTCTTCGACGTGGGGATCGCCGAGCAGCACGCGGTCACCTCCGCCGCCGGGCTCGCGATGGGCGGGCTGCACCCAGTCATCGCCCTGTACGCCACGTTCCTCAACCGCGCCTTCGACCAGGTCCTGCTCGACGTCGGCATGCACCGGCTCGGCGTCACGTTCGTGCTCGACCGCGCCGGCATTACCGGTACCGACGGCCCGAGCCACAACGGCATGTGGGACATGTCGATCATGAATCTCGTTCCTGGCTTGCAGATGGCCGCTCCGCGCGACACGGTCCGGCTCCGCGCAGCTCTTCGCGCGGCTGTGGATGTCACCGACGCGCCGACTGTCGTGCGGTTCGCCAAGGGTGCCGCGCCGGCCGACATCGAGGCCATCGACCAGCGCGGCGGCTGCGATGTTCTGCAGGCCGACGACAATCCCGAGGTCCTGCTGGTGGCGATCGGCGCGATGGTGCCGACCTGCCTCGAGGTCGCCGAGCGGCTCGCCCGCCACGGTGTCCGGGTGACGACGATCGACCCGGTCTGGGTCAAGCCACTGCCTGCCGGCCTGCCTGCGCTGGCCGCCGCGCACCGGCTGGTCGTCACGGTCGAGGACAACGGACGCGTCGGCGGGGTGGGCAGCGAGGTGATGGCTCAACTGGCCGCCGCCGGTGTGGACGTACCCGTGTTGGTGTGCGCGATCCCGCAGGAGTTCCCGGAGCCCGGGGACCGCGGCCAGGTGCTCGACGACTGTGGTCTGACCCCGCAGCAGCTGACACGTCGGATCGTCGAGGCGCACGCGCGGGTGGCCGGGGGAGTGCTCGACCCGCAGGTCGCCACGTCGAGTTCCGGGCTGCCGGACGACTTCGGCTGAGCGGCCGTCAGGCCGGCAGGCTGGCCACGCCGAGTGGCAGGAATCGCTTGCCCCGCACGGTTTCGCTGTAGCCTTCACGGTCGAGGTACGGCGTGATCCCGCCCAGCCAGAACGGCCAGCCGGCACCGAGGATGAGCGCCAGGTCGACGTCGCGGACATCGTCGACGACACCCTCGTCCAGCAGCCTGCCGATCTCGCCGGTGACCGCCGTCAACGTCGTCGTCCGCACGTCCTCCGCGGTCGGCTGGCTTGCCGGCGTGGCGATCGCGCCATTCGCGCGCAGCTCGTCCATCAGTGCGCTGACATCGGCGCGAAGTCGCTTGGGTGCAAGGGCAGTTCGCGGATCGCGGGGGTCGCCCTTGGATTCCCACGCGCCGGTGATGCCGCGCTCGACCATCCCGGTCAGCAGGGCCGACACGCCGAACCGGTCGGGCCAGGCATCGTGACAGGTCTGGCCGACGTGCAGCGCCACGGCGGGACCGACCAGCTCGACGAGCTCGAGCGGCGACATCGGCAGCCCGAGCGCGTCGAGCGCAGCATCGGCGACACCGATGTCAGCACCCTGATCGATCACGCCCAGGACGCTGCCCATGAAGCTGGTCAGGATGCGATTGACGACGAACGTCGGTGCGTCTGCGCACAGGATCGGTACCTTCTGCAACGACTTCGCGACGCTGAACGCAGTCGCCAGCGTGGCGGCGTCGGTGTGCTCTGCGCGGACGATCTCGACCAGCGGCATCGCCGAGACGGGGTTGAAGAAATGCAGCCCGACGACACGCTCGGGGTGCGCGAGGCCGGCAGCCATCCCGGCGACGGAGAGCCCGGACGTGTTCGTGACGAGCAGGCAGTCCGGCCGGACGTGACCCTCCAGATCAGCGAACACCGACGCCTTGACGTCGCTGCGTTCGACGACGGCCTCGATGACGAGGTCGGCGTCGGCGAAGTGGGCGAGATCGACGGTGCCGCTCACCATCGCGGCGATGCGGGCCGCGGTCCCGGCCGACATCCGCTTGCGGGCAACGGTTCTCTCGACGCTGGCGGCAACGCCGGCGGCGGCCGCCGCGACCCGGTCGGCGTCGAGATCGGCGATCACCACCGGAACCTGAAGCCGACGTGCGAACAGCAAGGCGAGCTGGCGGCCCATCAGCCCGCCGCCCACCACGCCGACCTTCGTCACCGGCCGGGCGGTCGAGACGTCGGGTGCACCCGACGGCCGCTTGGCCCGGCGCTGGGTGAGGTCGAACGCGTAGATGCCCGCCCGGAACTGCGGCGAGAGCAGCAGATCCGCGAGTGCATCGTCCTCGGCCGCGTAGGCAGCTGCCGGTTCGGTCGTCGGCCCGGCCGCGACAAGGTCGAGTACGCGCTCGGGCGCGGGTGCCGCACCGTGCGTCCGCGCCGAGAGCAGCGCACGCGCGCCGCCGATCACGCCGGCCCACAGCCGCGGGTCGGTGTCGACGTCGTGCCGGACGACCGACGAACGGCCGGCGACGACGTCCGCGGCCCACTCCAACGATCGCACGAGGAAGTCGGCCGGCTCGAAGGCGGCATCGGCGATACCGAGCTCGAACGCCTCGGCACCGGTGAGAAGTCTGTTGTTCTGCAGGGGATTCGACACCATCACGCCAAGCGCCTTCTCGACGCCGATCAGCTTCGGCAGCAGGTAGGCGCCGCCCCAGCCGGGGACGAGGCCGAGGAACGCCTCCGGCAGTCCGAGCGCGGGCACGTTCGTGGCGACGGTCCGGTAGCGGCAGTGCAGTGCGAGTTCGAGGCCGCCGCCGAGCGCGAGCCCGTTCACGAAGGCGAAGGTCGGTTTGGTGGCGGTACTGATGCGTGCGTAGGCCTCGTGGCCCTTGCGAGCGATCGACAGCGCCTGCTCGCGGGTCGTCACGAAGGGCATGCCGGTGACGTCGGCACCGGCACAGAACGAGTATGGCTTGCCGGTGACGCCGACCGCGACGACGTCGGCCCGCGCGAGGGCAGTCGACATCGCCGCATCGAGTTCGGCCAAGCCTGCTTGACCGAACGAGTTCGGCCGACGGTGGTCGGCGCGGTTGTCGAGGGTAATGAGCACCATCGTCCCGGCCGCACCGGGCAGGGCGACGTCGTGGCTGACGGCGTGAGTAACGACCTCGGCCGGCGCGGCCGGGACGGCAGCGGTCGTACCCGGGGTCGCGCTCACTGGTGCACCATCCTTGTGTCGGTAGTTCCAGATGGGCTGCTGATG
>DAIQRJ010000026.1:0-56088 GCA_036786375.1 Actinopolymorphaceae bacterium | reverse complement strand
GTCACGCTGCGCCCAGTGAAGACCGCCGTGGCTGGGTGAATCTTCGCGTCAGAGGGGCGGAGGGCAAGGGATTCGAACCCTTGATGGGTGTAACCCCATAGCGGTTTTCAAGACCGCCGCACTAGGCCACTATGCGAGCCCTCCTGATCGACGTGCCCGCTCCAGCCAGGCGGCGCCAACGCCGCTCAAGACTACGGCACCCGGCTGGCTCGCCGACGGCTTACAGCTGACTCGTGAGCGTGACGCCGCTCTTCAGCCGGTCGATACTCGTGTAGCGCTGACCGAGTGTCCAGGCCCACTTTCGCCCTGCCTCGGTAATGGTGTCGTTCAGGACGGGAGTCTCCAGTCGCACAGTGCGTGGATCTGCTGGACCGCTCAACAGGATGACGTCATAGCTTTCGCCGACGATGCGGCTGCCGTTGCCGAGCAGCTCGTCGATCAGTGACGCAACTCGCAACTGACCCGCCTTTCTCCGCGACTGCGCCTCCGCGTAGGTGAACGGCACGGCTGTCTGCTTCGGTCCGTCGATGCGGGCGATCAACGGCTGGATCGCGCCATCTGCGTAGAACCCGAAGTGCGTCAGGCCAGGTCGGAACGCGCGCTCCGGCTGACATACATACGCGCTCATCGCCTGGTATTCGGGCCAGGCAACCCGCGCCGCGACAATCACCGTGTCGTCCGACGACAACAGGCCATCCGTCTCGTAGAGCGCGACAAGTTCCGAAAGCAGGGACCTGGCCTGTTCCCCGATCGGACGCGCAGCGTCCCCGACCAACGTGGTGATCGCCTCGGCAAGGTCTCGGAGCCGACCCAGAGGATCCGGTCTCGCACCGACGTGTCCACGCCGTCCAGCTCACCAAACCAGTGGGGGCGCTCGGCGTCAGGTGTCAGGACGAACAGCAGAGACTCGGGGTCGCCTTCGAGCTTGCGGCTGTGTAGTCGGACCTGCTGCCGTCCGTGTCCTTCTGCTCGGTAGTCACCTCGCACGGTCTTCGTTTCGAACCACCATGAGAAACGGCCCGAGATACGAGCGTCCGGCACGGAACCGGTACCCATCACCTGGTTCTCGAAGGTCACTCCTCGCAGTTCGGCACCAGCGCCACTCGCAGCCCCCAGAAGCTCCTGGACGAGCGCGAGGTCGACACGTTCGAAGACTGCCATCGTGGAGCTGGTGACCCGGTTCTCGCCGGCGCGGTAGGACGAGAGAAGGGGTTCGGCATCATCGGACCGTACTCGACACAATGGCCTGGTCGGCGTCCTGGTCACGAGGCCTGGACAGTCGACCCGCCCGGGCGTAGCTTTCGCGAACATCGTGGCTGGGAAGGACGAACCATGACCAGACAAGGCGACGTCGCGCTCCTCGACGATCCGGTGGCCAAAGAGCTGCTCACCTGGACGATTCCCGCTCGCCTGGCCTATACGTGGACAGATGGCACCGCCCGAGTTGTGCCCATCTACTTCCGCTGGACGGGCAAGGAGCTCGTGATGGGAACACCGCCCAAGGCTCCGAAACTCAGGGCACTGACAACCGATCCCCGCGTTGCGCTGACGATCGACAGCAACGCGATGCCGTCCAAGGTCCTGTTGATCCGGGGCCGAGCGAATGTCGAGATGAAGGACGACGTCCACGAGGACTACGCGTCGGCATGCGAGCGCTACATGGGCGAAGACGCCGGCCGAGCTTGGGTGTCCGGCCTACGCGGTCAACGGATGGCGCGCATCTCCGTGCAACCCGATTGGGTCGCAATCCTGGACTTCGAGACTCGGTTCCCGAGCGCACTCTCGTCGTAGCCCGACTGCTGGGTGCATGTGATTTCGCGTAACGCAGCGTCGTCGCATTCGCCTTGCTGGGTTGGTGATTCTCGTTCGGTGGATTGTCGGTGGGGTGCTCTAGCGTTGCTTGCATGACGACAACGAGCACGACGCCGGCCGCGGGGGTGGACCATCCGGTCGCCCACGCCCTGGTCGACGCGCTGACGTTGTTACGGCCCGTTGCCGATCCGGGCGAGATCCGGTTGTGGCAACTCGGGGACGACCAATGCCTGACCACGATGCTCACCGTTCAACACGTCGAATCGGTCGTGGCCGCGATCAAGCTCCAGCTGTTGGGGGTGATGGAGGAACGCCAGGTCACCCAGCACACCACGAACCTGGGCACCGCGGCGTGGTTGAACGGCACGACCGCGTCGAGTCTGAACGCCGCGTACCGCGAGACCGGCCTCGCCCGCGGTCTGCATCGCCGGTTCCCCGCGATTGTGGCGGCGATGGCCGCGGGTGCGGTGTCCGCGGAACAGGCCGCCGCGATCGTCGGGGTATTGAAGAAGCTGCCCGAGTCCTTGACCGTGGAGCAGGTGCAGGCGGCGGAGGCGATGATGATCGGGTTCGCGGCCGAGCATGGTCCGAAGGGTCTGCGTGATCTGGCCCGTCACCTGCTCGAGGTGATCGCGCCGGAGATCGCCGAGGCCGCTGAAGCCGCGGCGCTGGAGGCTCAGGACCGGGAAGCACGCAAGACCCAGTTCCTGCGGCTCCGCGACGACGGCGACGGGTCGGTGGCGATCGCCGGGAAACTGCCCGCCGCCGACGGTGAAGCGCTCCGGGCGGTGGTCGACGCCATCGCCAACGGAACACACAAGGCCAACGGCAGCGCGACCGGCGACGGTTCGTGGGCCGAGCCCGGACTGTCGTATGAGGCGAGGCGGGCGCAGGCGTTGATGACCCTCGTCCACGCCTACTCGGTCGGCGGTCACGGTCCCCGACACGGTGGCGACCGACCCCGGGTCACCGTCCTGGTCAACTACGACGACCTGCTCCGTGGTGTCGGCGGCGCGACGCTTCTCGGGTCGAACACCCGCATCAGTCCCAGCGAGGCCCGCCGGCTCGCCTGCGACGCCGACATCCTCCCCGCCGTCATGGGGAGCGCCTCGCAGATCCTCGACCTGGGACGCACCACCCGACTCTTCGCCGGCGACCTACGGCAAGCCATCGTCCTCCGCGACCGCGGATGCGTGTTCCCCGGCTGCCACCGCGACCCGCGTGACTGCGACGCCCACCACATCCGACCCTGGCAGCAACACGGCCCCACCAGCCTCGACAACGCCGCCCTGCTCTGCCCCACCCACCACCGACTCGTCGAACCCGACCCCCACGCTGATCGAGCCACCGAGCACGAACGCTGGCACATGCGCATGAGCGCAGACGGGATACCCGAAGTCATCCCACCATCGATCAACGAGGAGTACCGACAACCCCAACGCCACAAACGCTTCCAGCTACGCCTCCGGCAGTGACTCCCAGCCGAAGCAGCTCAGGCGATCGTCAACGCCAGGATCGTCACGTCGTCGTGCGGCGTCCACCAGCTCGGGATCTCCGCCGGCGCGGTGTCCTCCCATGCCCGCAGATCGGCAACGAATGCGTCGGGGTCGTCGAATGCGACCGCCAGCAA
Source organism: Actinopolymorphaceae bacterium (assembly GCA_036786375.1). GTDB lineage: Bacteria > Actinomycetota > Actinomycetes > Propionibacteriales > DAIQRJ01 > DAIQRJ01. The sequence continues at coordinate 52,646 of DAIQRJ010000026.1, read as the reverse complement.
CGCAGCGGCATCGAAGCCCGGTCGCCGCAGCGCACGCTCCGCTCCATCGCTGAACAGGACCACCCGTCCCGCCGTGTCGTGAACCGTCTCCTGATGGGCATGTGCCGCCGCCTCGGGCTCGCGCCGGATGATCCAGCGGCCTTCGGGCGTGTTGCGTCGACGACGAATCGCTTGCAGTTTCTCGTTCAGCTCGTCAGCCGACAGCGTCGACCACGGCGGACCACCGGCAGCGGCATTCGGCGCACCCGGGGCCCACGCCGGATCGGTGATCAGCTCCACCGTCACGAGACCGTCGCGAACAACCTCGACCGCCGCACCACAGTCACCGATCACCGTGAACTCGATCCCGGGCCGCCCACCGACGACAGACGCCGCCATCGGCTCAGCCAGGATCCCAACCACGGTAGGGAATCCGACCACTTCGTCCACCCCCAGAGCAGTCGCCTCGGCGTCGGCTGCTGCGATCGCGTCCGCCAGCCGATCCGCCGCCGAACCACCGGCGGTACCCGCACTCAGCGCTCGCGACACCCGCTCGGCCAACCACGACGCATTGCTCGGCGCCCCCGGGAACAGCACGCCCTGGCTCAGGTCCGTCGCGCCGTCCAGCACCCAGGCCAGCCCGCCGGCGACACCCCAACGATCGTCGAGCGCGTGCGCGCCACCAGCCGAACAGTGCACCATTGCGATTTTCCAGGTGGACATCACGCCGCCCTTCGCGGCAGTCGGCGCCGCAACCGCTCGCGCCCGACGGCAACGACGAATCGGGTATTCGTCACGGCATAACGCTTGAACAGCCGACGCGGCTCCTGCAGCAACCGGTACAACCATTCGATTCCCAGCCGCTGCCAGGCCTGCGGAGCGCGACGCAGATCCCCGGCCACCACATCGAATGCCCCGCCGACGCCGATCGTCACCGGTACACCGGCCGGGCGCGCGTGTTCGATCACGAACCTCTCCTTGGCCGGGCTCGGAATTCCGACGAACAGCACGTCCGCACCAGCCTCGAACACCCCGCGCGCGACCTCGTCGAGATCGAGCCCGTCCAGGTAACCGTCGCGCGCGAACGCGACGTCGACACCCTGCCCGCGCAGCTTCTGCGCGACCCGTTCGACGACATCAGAACGCGAACCCAGCAAGGCGATCCGCCACCCTGCCGTCGGCGATGCGGCGCAGATCGACGCCATCAGATCGATCCCGGTCACCCGCTCCGGCAGCGGCTCGCCCAGCACCCGACCGGCCCACAGCATGGACGCCCCGTCGGGACCGACCACGTCTGCATCCTCGAGCAGAGCCAGATACGACGCGTCGTCGCGCGCCGACGCGACGTGCGCGGCATTCACACAGAGGTGTGCCACTGGCCGGCGTGCTTCGATCGCCGTCCCTACCCACTCGATCGTCTCGGCCATCGTCATTGCGTCCACCGGGACACCGACGAGGTGCCGCCGCGTCGTCACCGGGGCGACTCCGCCCAGTGTCGACGATTCTTTAGCGTCGGATTCACCTTGCGCACCTCGGCGACCCGCTGCAGATCGATCGCCACAACCGCGGTCCCGGGCTCGTCCGCGAGCGTCGCAACGGTCAGCCCCATCGGGTCGAGCACCACCGAGGTCCCGACGTAGTGACTTCCGCACTGCCCGGCCGCGACCACATAGCTCGTGGTCTCGATCGCCCGTGCCCGCAGCAGCGTGGACCAGTGATCAACCTTGTGCGGCCCGGCGAGCCACGCCGCCGGGACGAGCAGCGCGTCCGCACCGGCGTCCACGAGCGCAGCCGCCAGCTCGGGGAACCGGAGGTCGTAACAGGTCATCAAGCCGAACCGCGCGTCGCCGACGCCGAAGGTCACCGGCGCGACCGGGCCGGGTATCAGCCGCTCCGACTCGACGTAGCCGAATGCGTCGTACAGGTGGATCTTGCGATAGCTGGCCAGCAGACCACCGTCGGGCCCGACGACGACGAGCGTGTTGTAGACCCGACGTGACCTTCGCGCCGGCCGTTCGAACATGCCCGCCACGACCGTCACCCCGAGCCGTTTCGCCAACGCCGCAAGGCCGATCACGAACGGGCCGTCCAACCGCTGCGCAACCGCGGACAGGTCGAACGAGCTGGGACCGAAGTCGCACATCGCCGCCTCGGGTGCGACGAGGACCACCCCGCCGGACACGTCGCCGATCGCAGCCACCGCATTCTCCGCGAGCGACGCGATCGTTGCGAGGTTCTCCTCGGCATCGAGCGACGCGGCGAACTGGAGGACACCGACCTGGACACCCGCCGCGCGGGCGGCAGGAGTCGACGCAGCCGGTTCGCCGGAGCCGGCGGGCTCAGCGGAGTCGACCGGTGCAGCACGATCCTCGACCACGGGTGCCACCCCGGCCGCGGTCGACGCGATCGCCAGTTGCTCGCTCAGCGAATCCGCGATCCGGGTGAGCATCTCGATGTCCACCAACGCGAACAGCCGTTGCGACATCGCGAGGTTCGCATCGGTCAGAGCGAGCAACTCGGCCCCGGTCGTGGACAGACTCAGCGGATGGCGTCGCCGGTCACGCCCGTCGTTGCCGCGCTCGACGAGGCCGTCGGCGATCAGCCGGTCGAGCAGGCGGGACACCGTCGGCTGCCGGACCCCGAGCCGCTGCGCCAGGTCGTGGCTCGTGACGCCGGGCTCCACGGCGACGATCGTCAGGCAGTGCAGTTGGCGCATCGTCAGATCGACGTCGAGCCGACCCGGCGGCCGCCCATCGACGAGAAGACAGCTCAGCGCGGCCTGGTCTGCGTGGATCCGCTCGACGAGTCGCCGGCGCCTCAGCACGTCCGATCCGGATGCCCCCGCCGCAGGCGACGGAGTGGCGGCGGCGCCGGTCATGTGAACGTCCTCACCTTCCTCGTCGCGCGGGTGTCGACTGTCATCACCGATCAGTGGCCTCGAGCCGACGATCACCTGCGACAACCCGAGAGAACCCGATGCAGAGCCTCGCACGATTCAGCCTGGCCAACCGCGCGCTGATCGCGTTGGTGACCATCTTCGTCCTGGCTTTCGGCCTCCTGTCGACCGGTGCGCTGAAGCAGGAACTGATCCCGTCGCTGCAACTCCCGGTCGCCGCGGTCATCACGACCTATGCCGGCGCGTCGCCGGCGGTGGTGGACGAGCAGATCTCCCTGCCGCTCTCCGACGCAGTCAAAGGTGTGACCGGGTTGGAGAAGGTCACCTCCACGGCGAGCAGCGGGACGAGTGTCGTGACCGTCCAAGTGAAGTACGGCACCGACCTCGACAAGGTCCAGAGCCAGCTCCAGATCGCCGTCAACCGTCTTCAGGGAACCTTCCCCGACGGTGTCGACTCGCCGGTGATCGCCGGGTTGTTCTCCTCGACGGTTCTCACGCTCGTCCTCGTGCCGGTGCTCTACACGCTGATAGAACGTGCCCGCGGGTGGCATGGCCGGCGGCACGGCGGACGTCGGCACGCGGGCCAGCACGCGGCCGCTTGAGTTCACCGCGAGATCGTGGCCGCACTGCCCTTCACCGACGTGTGGACGTGATTGAGGTGCCGGGCCGACGGGCCCGCCTCGTGGTAGGGGTTCGTGTACTTGCGCCAGCCCTCGGCGTTGCGCTGCACCGACCAGATGTGGTCGTCGAATATCAGGTAGGTGATACCCAGCTGCTGCGCGTGTGCCTGTTCCCAGTAAGCGAGCTGCCAGCCCAGGTTGTTGCCGGCCTTGGTCTGCCAGCCCGGGATCATCGAGTCGACCGCCCGGCCGGTGTTGTGGTCCGAGCCCGCACCCGCCGCGTAGTTGCCGACGAAGTCCTTGACGCTCGGGAACTGCGCGTGCACACAGCGAAGCACGAGAACGGCGTCTGGTGTCAGGCCCTTCTCCGCCTTCGCCCCGAACGCGGGACACGAATCCGGGAACCCCGACACCCGCGCCGGCGCCGGATCGCGCATCGCGACGACGATCCCCAGCGGCATCGCGACCGTCAGCACAACCGTCAGCACACCGCCGATCAGACCGGCCTTGACGAGGCCGCGGCGCTGCTCCTGCGGCCAGTCCCATGCGGCCCGCACGACGAATGCCTTCCACAGCGGGCCGAATACGCGCCGCCGTAGCCACCGCCCGAACGGTGTGAGCACCGGCGCGGCGAACCACCGCCACGCGTCGGCGACCCGACGGGCAGCGGTTCGAACGGCAGTCAGCACCTGCATCGCCAGAGGAGCAGCCGATCAGCCCCTTCGATACACCGCGACGGCGGGCATTAACGTCGGTCCATGAGCGACGAACTGGAGCGGGTGCGCCGTCTGTGCCTGGCACTGCCGGAGGCGACCGAGGGCGTCAGTCACGGCGAATCGGCGTGGTTCGTGAAGAAGCAGTTCGCCATGTTCGCCGATCACCACCACGACGACCGGGTCGGAGTCTGGGCCGCGGCACCCGAGAATGCGCAGGCCCGCTGGCTCGACCTCGCACCGGACCGCTTCTTCTTCCCGCCGTACGTGGGCGTGCGCGGCTGGATCGGCGTCTACCTCGACCTGCCGCTGACCGGCCCGGCGCGGCAGGCGCACCGGGACGACCTCGCCGAGATCGTCGAGGACGCGTACCGCCACATCGCGCCCGCCCGCCTCGTGCGGCTGCTGGACGGCCGCACGGCAGACTGAGGTCCATGCGTGCTGTCCTCGCCCCGGAGCCCGGCGGACCCGAAGCCCTCGTCGTTCTCGATCGACCCACCCCTGTGCCCACGGCCGGTGAGGTGCTGATCGAGGTGGTCGCGGCCGGGATCAACCGCGCCGACCTCGCCCAGCGCGAAGGGCACTACCCGCCCCCGAAGGGTGCCTCGGACGTTCTCGGCCTCGAGGTCTCCGGCCGCATCGCCGCCGTCGGCGCCGACGTCGAGACCTGGGCGGTCGGCAACGAGGTCTGTGCCCTGCTCGCCGCTGGTGGCTATGCCGAGTTCGTCGCGGTGGCCGCGGGACAGGTTCTCGCCAAGCCGTCCGCGGTGTCGCTGGTCGACGCGGCCGGGTTGCCGGAGACCACGTGCACGGTCTGGTCCAACGTGGTCGGGGTGGGCCGGCTGACCTCAGGTGAGTGGCTACTCGTGCACGGCGGGTCGAGCGGCATCGGCACCACGGCGATCCAGATCGGCAAGGCACTCGGCGCGAACGTCGCGGTGACGGCCGGCTCGGCCGCCAAACTCCGGCGCTGCCGCGAACTCGGCGCCGACGTGACCGTCGACTACACGACCCAGGACTTCGTCGAGGTCGTCCGTGCCGCGTCGGGCGGACGGGGTGCCGACGTGGTGCTGGACATCGTCGGGGCCGCGTATCTCGAGCGCAACCTCGAGGTGCTCGCCGCCGACGGTCGCATCGTCATCATCGGCATGCAGAAGGGCCGGCACGCGAAGCTCGACCTGGGCGTGCTGATGGCCAAGCGCGGGAGCGTGGCGTCCACCGGTCTGCGGGCACGACCGGTCGAGCAGAAGACGGCGATCGTCGATCAGGTGCGGACACACGTCTGGCCGATGGTCGAGGCGGGCACCGTCCGACCCATCGTCGACCGCGCGTTCCCGGTTGAGCAGGTCGCCGACGCGCATCGGCTGATGGAATCCAGCACGCACATCGGGAAGATCCTGCTGACGTTCTGAGCGCGTTCCGCCGGCGTCGCCCGCTCGTTGCCCAAGCCGCTACGGCAGGGTCAGGACGACCGGTCCGTCCTCCATGATCGCGACGGTGTGCTCGCTGTGCGCGGCACGACGACCGTTGGCGCTGCGTACCGTCCAGCCGTCGGCGCCACCGACGTAGTCGTCCGAACCGCCGAGGATCAGCATCGGCTGGCGAGCGTCCTGGAGCTGTCGCTGGACGAGCTGTCCGGCTACCTCGATCTCGGCCTGAACGACCCGGACCAGGCCGCGTCGTAGCGGCGTGCCGACGTACCGGGATTATCGTCCACGCATGGGCCACGACCCGTTCGTCTCGTTGCCGTCCGGAGGTATCGAAACGGCGGCCGAGGACTCGAGAACGTGCTCATTGCAGAGGTCCTGATGCCCCTGGACTTCCTTCCGCGGCGAGCATTCCTTGGGGCAGTGATCGAGGCGGCGCACGGCGCAGACGACGCTCGGCTGGTGGTGTCGAATCAGATAGAGGCGGCTTCGATCTCGCTGCTCCCTGGTCAGGTCAATCTGAGTCCCGACCTCGGCGTTCAACCGGATGGGTTCATCTCGACCCCGGATTCGCTCGTGCTCGTCGAGGCGAAACGGATCAAACCCAGTCGGTTTCAGGCCCAGCAACTGGCTCGGGAGTTCGTGACCATTCACCGCGCCGCAGCCGGGCGGTCACCGCTGCTGTTGCTGATACTCGGACAGGACCCTCCGGTGCGGGTCGGTTCCGTCGGCTACTTCACGGTCCCCGAGGCGATCGAACTCTGCCTGGACAGCGTTCTCGGGCGAACGCTCGACCACACGCTTGTGCTCGGCGATCTCCGGCGCGCGATCCCGAACTCGGTCGCCTGGATCACCTGGCATGAGATCGCCCACACGATCCAGCGGGCCGCGGCAGCGTTCGATGTGCCGGATCCGTCCACAGCCGCCACGATCAACCGCCTGAGTTCGGACGCCCTCAGAGCAATCGCCTGGCACAGCTGACCCGACGCCCCGGCTAGCCGACGTAATCGAGGACGAACCACGTCACCAGGGCGGCCACCACGAACACGAGCAGCGTCAGTACCCAGAACGCTCCCGACCCCATCGCCCGTCTCCGGACTCTCGGCTGAACGACGGGCTGCCGGGCAACGGGCCGGAGTCCCACGTCAGCCGCAGGCGCGACTGCGGCAGGTGCCGCGCTCGGCTGCTCCCGGGCGGCGGCGGGGCGTGGCCGCACCGGCTTGGGCAGCACCGATCCGGTCTCGACCGAGGATGGCACCGGCGTCATGGCGGTGGTCGCGACGATCGGCGCGGGTGCCGGTCGCTCGCCCGGGCGGGGTCCCGTCGTCCAGTCGTCGGCGACCCGGTCGAGTGCCACCGCAAGCTCACGCGCGCTGGCCGGCCGTCCCACCGGGTCGTGCGAGAGCGCGCGCAGCAACACGTCGTCGAGTTCGGCCGGGCCGTCCAACGTCGCCGCGAGCAGGTCCGGTTCGAGGCTCTCCGACCTCGCCAGCACCGCGGTCAAGGTGGACCCGGTGAACGGTGGCTTGCCGGACAACAGCGCGTAGACGACCGCCCCGAGGGAGTAGACGTCGGCCCGCGCGTCGAATCCCCCGAGCCCACCCGCCTGCTCGGGCGCCATGAACGCCGGCGTCCCCGCGGCCAGCGTGAGCCCGGACAGCTCGGCCATCGCCTTCGCCATCCCGAGGTCGGTCACGACGACCCGCTGGGAGCCGTCCGGCTGGTGGTCGATGAGGAGGTTCGCCGGCGTCACGTCGCGGTGCAGCACCCCGTGGTCGTGCAGGACCTGCACGGCCCGGGCCGCCTCCGCGCCCAGCAGCAGCGCCTCCTGCGGCGGGCAGCCGTCACCGACGCGGTTCGCGAGCGTCCCGCCGTTGGCGAAGTCCATGACGAAGTAGGGACGGTCGTCGTCGAGCATGCCGATGTCGTGCACCCGGATCACCCGGTCGTCGGAGATGCGCCGCAGCAGCCGTGCCTCGGCCAGGAACCGTTCGCGCACATCGGCGTGGGCGGACCAGTTGTCGGCCAGCACCTTGACCGCGACGGTGATGTCGAGTTCTTCGTCGTAGGCCAGCCAGACGGTAGCGAAAGCTCCCGCTCCGACCCGATCCTTGAGCCGGTAGCGCCCGATGCGTTCCCCGGCTGCGACCATCGCGGACATCCTCTCCTGTTTCGGCGTCTCCCGGTTCCACCTCCACCGGGTGGGGTCGTTGCGCGTTTCCCACCCGCGGATCCGGTGCGTGTCGCCAGGTAGCGTCCGGGGTGGGACGCGCGTAAGCGCGGACGCGACCATCGCGGCGGCGGAAGGGATCCCGGCATGAGTTCGATGAGCGAGGCCGAGGCGAACGAGCGCGAACTGCGCACGCTGGCCGGTGACGCCGCGGCCGGTGACGCCGCGGCGCTCGACGAGGTGCTGCGCCGGGTCTACCCGCTGGTGATGAGGCGCACGTCGCGATTCCTGCCGTGCCTGCAGGACGCCGAGGAGGCATGCCAGGACGCGATGACGTCGATCGCGCGCAAGATCGGCAGCTACGCGGGGACCGGGTCGTTCTCCGGCTGGGTGACGGTGATCGCCTCGAACAGCGCACGCCAGACCTACCGCGCGCTCAAGCGCCGCTCGGCCGAGCAGACCACCGAGGAGCTGCCCGAGTCGAAGGATCCACGGACGACGAGCGTGATCGCCGGTTCCCGGATCGACCTGCTCGAGGCGATCGACAAGATGGAGCAGACGAACCCCGCACTCGTCGAGGCGTTCATCCTGCGCGACCTCGGCTCGTTGCCCTACGACGAGATCGCCGAGCAGCTCGGCGTCCCGTTGGGAACGGTCAAGGCGCGTATCCACGACGCGCGGGCGGTCATGCGCCGTCACCTGATCGAGAAGTTTGCCTGACCCGTGGCCACGCGTGGGACCGCGGGGCTCATCGCCGCCGCAGCCGGTGCGGTCATCGCCGCCGGCGTGCTCGCGCTGCCCGGACCCACACCGGCGGTCACCTCGGCGCCGGTGGCGACGCTGTCGCCGCCACGCCCGATGACCGGTGCCGGTGGTGCGGCCCCCCTGGCCGGCACCGTCGATCCGACCGCCGTCGTGATCACCCCCGAGCCCGGCACGAACGGAACCGACACCGGCGGGCCGGGCGTGATCCACATGATGGACCGCGTCGAGATCGCCCCGCTGGGCAACGACTGGGCGTGGGAGACCCTGGGCACGACGGCCGGTGAGGGGTCCACACCGGGCGCGTCCTGTGAAGTGACCACGCTGGCGACGCTCGGGGCGTTCGACGTGGCACGCCGGGACTTCTCCGGGCCCGGTACGCGCTCGGATGCCACCGCCGGGCAGGTCATCGGTAGTTTCGACACCATCGTCGACGCCCGGCGCGCCTACAGCGCGATGCAGTCGTGGCGCCAGACCTGCCCGTCCCGGATGCAGCGGCAGGGGTACGACGCCGCGACCGTCAGCCACTTCGTCCACATCGACTCGAAAGCGGACACGGCGGGCTGGTGGTCCGGCGGGTTCACCCAGCAGAGCAAGGGATCCGAGACCACCTGGACTGCGCTCACGGGGATCGCAACCAGCGGGACCACGGTCACCGTCGTGTGGATCGAGACCGGCGGGAAGCTGCCCGCGGCGGTCGGCAACACCGCGATCGCCGCGACGCTGCGGCAGAGCACCGAACTCGTCCGCAGCTCGGTCCGCTGACGCGGCCGACCCGGTAACGTCGCCGGGGTGACCCCGATCGACTGGCCGCGTGCCGAGACGTTCTGCTTCGCCGTCCTGCCCGACACCCAGATCATGACCGAACTCGACCCGCAGGCGTATCTGGGCGAGACCCGCTGGCTGGCGGAGAACGCAGCCGGCCTCGACCTGCGGCTCGTCCTGCACGTCGGCGACGTCGTGAACAAGGGTCGCCGCGACCCGGCGCAGTACCTCCTCGCCGCCCGCGCGCACCGCAGCATCCTCGACGCCGCCATCCCGCTTCTCGTCGTTCCCGGCAACCACGACTACGACGACGAGCTGGACGAGTCACGCGAGTTGAGCTTGTTCAACGCACACGTGGGATTCGCGGCACTGGCTGGCCAACAGGAGCTCGCCGGCACGTTCGAGGCGGGAGCCGCGGAGAACTCTTACGCGCTGCTGGACCCGCCGTCGGGCGGGGTCATCGTGCTCGCACTCGAGTTCGGCCCTCGAGCCGAGGTGGTCGCCTGGGCGCAGGATCTGCTCATTCGGCATTCCGATCGCAGCGCATTCGTCCTGACGCACTCCTATCTCGATCCGGACGCGCGGCGTACGCACACCCAGTCCAGCTACCACCCCCGGGCATACCCCGGCAGTACCGATGCCCTCGACGGCGAGCAGCTCTGGGAGCAGACCCTGCGACGGATGCCCAACCTGGTAGGCGTCTTCTCGGGTCACCAGGTGCCGACATCGGTGAGCTGGCGGGTCGATGCGAACGACTGCGGGCACGGAGTCCTGCAGTCGTTCCAGAACTGGCAGATGGCGCCGCTCGAGACGATGCCCCGGATCCGGCTGGTGTGGTGGCGGCCGGCCACCCGCCAACTCGGCATGCGGGTGGTGGACACGAGGACGGGCGGGTACGTCGACGAACCCGGCTTCGACGTCGACCTGGTCCTCGACGGCTCGGCCGACGGCATGTCGTTCGCGCCCGGCCGTGACCCGGCATGACAGCGCGACTCACCGGCGAGCCGCGCGCCCTCGTGGAGGCGGCGACCGCCGGCGCAGCGCCATCCACCGGCTGTACCTGCGCGGCCCGGACGCGCCGCGGACAGCGATCGTCAAACGGCTGAAGCCGGGGCCCGCGGACGATCCTCGCGGCGACGACATCTCGGGCCACCTGCTCGTCATGCAGGACCTCGGCGATCGTCGGAGCCTGGCCGACCTGCTCCTGGCTTCCGATCACCACGCGACGGTCGACCGCATCGAGGAACCCCTGGCCGCACAAGGAATCCCGCTCGCTGCCGCGACCCGGTGCGAGCTGGCGGACCTCCGCGGCCGGCTGACCGGCAGCGCGAGTTGGCCGACATCCACCCACGGCGATCCGTGCCCGGACAACAACGCCGTCACCACCGGCGGCGACCTCGTCCACTTCGACTTCGAGTTCGCGCGGGCGCGGCCGGCGATGATCGACGGGGCCTACCTGACGGTCCCGTTCCCACCGTGCTGGTGTGTGAACGCGTCGCCGCCCGCGGCTCATCTACCGGCTGCCTCTGTTCATCGACCTCGCCCGCCGCGCCGATGCCCTGCCCGGCTTGGCCGAAACGGCCGAGGCGCTGCATCGCCGGCTGACCGGCCGCTGGGTGGACCTCGCCCCGATGCCGACGTATCCCAGCCTGCGCTGAGGTCGGCGGCGACCCGCCTTGACATCCGGCCACGGATCCCAATACTTAAGGATGTGCTTAAGCAAACCGACTTGCTCGACCTGCTCTTCCAGGCACTGGCAAACCCCAGCCGCCGCGCCATGGTGGAGCGGCTGAGCCGGGGACCCGCATCCGTCAGCGAGCTCGCGAAGCCGTTCGCGATGTCGCTTCCGGCGGTCGTGCAGCACGTGAAGGTGCTCGAGACCAGCGGTCTCGTGCGTTCGGAGAAGGTCGGCCGCGTCCGCACCTGCCGGATCGAGGAAGCCGCTCTGAGCATGGCCGATCTCTGGATCCGCGACCGTCGAACGACCTGGCAGAGCCGGCTCGACCGGCTCGTCGATTACCTCGCCGAAAACCCGGATTCACCTGTGCCAGAACAGCATTCGGCATCACCACATACCAGGGAGCAGTCATGACCGATCACAGCGTCGTCCACGACACGTTCGTTCTCGAACGCATCGTCTACACCTACGAGATGGACATGGACGACGTCCGCACGTCGGTCTCGGTCACGACGATCGAGATGATCCCCGACGGCATCGGCACGCACCTGATCTTCACCGAGCAGGGTGCGTTCCTGGACGGCCACGACCAGGCCGACGGACGCCGGCAGGGCACCTCGGACCTGCTCGACGCCATGGGCGCCAGCCTGAGCACGCAGTCCGTCGACGCCTGACGAACGACTGACGCACGGACCCGACGGGATCACCCGGCCGTCCGTAGCCCCGGTGGTGCACGATGGGACTCATGACGACAGCGCAGGGTCCCGCGTTCACATCGAGCAGCAGCCCGGGAGCCGGGAGTCAGGACAGCAGCGAACCCCGTGTCCTGATCGTCGGCCAGGACGGCATGTCCGTCGAGGGCGGCGACGGCGGCGGCGAGTCCGTGGCCGACATGGTCGCCCAGCCGGCGAAGGTCATGCGGATCGGCACGATGATCAAGCAGCTGCTCGACGAGGTGAAGGCAGCGCCGCTGGACGAGGCCAGCCGGGTCCGGTTGACCGAGATCTATCGCGCGTCGATCGCGGAGCTCGTGCAGGGCCTCGCGCCCGACCTCGTGGACGAGCTGGAGCGGCTGTCGCTGCCGTTCGACGCGGGCACTGTTCCGAGCGAGTCCGAGCTCCGCATCGCGCAGGCTCAGCTGGTCGGCTGGCTCGAGGGCCTGTTCCACGGCATCCAGACCGCGCTGTTCGCACAACAGGTTGCGGCCCGGGCGCAGTTCGAGCACATGCGCCGTGCGTTGCCGTCGGGTACGACGGGCCCCACGAGCTTCGGTCCCGGCGGCGAGGGCGAGGCGCCGGTGCCGCCCAGCGGCGGCAGCTCGGGCGGGATGTACCTCTAGCCGTCCTGGCTGGGGCCGACTTTCTTCCCGCGGTCGGCCCGCCACTGCGCGACGGCCTCGTCGGCGTCCACGGTACGGATGAAGGCCGGCGGGCCGGTCGGTCTCGGCTTCCGCGCGTCCCGGATCCGGTCGTTCAGATCGGCGACGAGCGCACGGACGTCGCGTTCGGAGTGCGCGGACTTGAGCGTCTCGGGCAGGTCCTCGATCTCTCGTCGGAGGCGGATGCCGGCCGGGAGCAGCTCGGAGTGCGAGATGTCCTCGCGCTCCATCAGACCCCTGACCCACCAGTCGGGGTCGTCGCGTCCGTTGATCGACTTGAGCGGCTTGCCCGCACCTTTGAGGTTGTCGAAGGCCCCGCGTTCCTGGGCCTCGCGGATCTGCCGGTCGATCCACGATTCGTGGTACTCGGCCATCGGCGTCCTCCCGTCGCAGCATTGGCGTTGCGTCCGAAGAGTCTAAACGGCGGGTTCAGCGGCCCGGGGACGGCAAGCTGAGCCCATGACCGATCCGATCGACATCGTCGTGGCGACCACACGGCACACCGCGGTAGTGGCGCGGACCACCACGTGGGAGGAATTCCCCTCGCTCTGGGCCGAGTTGCTGGACGAGGTCTACCGATTCGTCCGGGGCGGCGGCGCCAGCCAGGACGGCCAGAACGTGATGGTCTACCTGGACGACACGCCTCGCGTCGAGGTCGGGGTCGAAGTCGCCGGCCCGTTCACGTCGGACGGTCCGGTCGTGAGTTCGACCCTTCCCGTCGGCCTGGCCGCGACGATGGTGCATCGCGGATCCTACGACGGGCTGGGCGATACACACCTCGCCGTACGGGAGTGGTGCGCCGAACACGGGCACGAGCTCAGCGGCGTCCGGTGGGAGGTCTACGGCGACTGGCACGAGGACCCCGACGAGCTCGAGACGCAGATCTACTACCTGCTGGCCTGAGGGCGGTCACCCGCGGAAACCCCCACCTCGACCGCTGACGGCGCCGTTCGCCGCGACAACACCGCGCCCACCGCCAACGTCGCCAGCGCGAGCAACCCCAGCTCGACGTACAGCTCCCCGACCAGTGCCTGCCCCAGCGCCCGATGGAGTTCGCGGTCGGATCCGTGCGGCATCCACCAGATCGGACCGAGCAGCAGAACAAGGCCGAACACACCGACGAACCCACGGCACCAACGTCGCCAGACGGTTCCGCCGATCGAACCTGTCTGCCACACGGCCGCCGCGATCACCGGCCACCACACCCAGTGGTGCGTCCAGGTGATCGGCGACGACAACAGCCCGGCGAGCACCACCACACCCAGCGCCCGCACTTCACCACCGGGGCGGCGGAGCAACGACCACGCCGTCACCAGCGCGATCAGCAACACGAGCCCGGACAGCACCCACCGCAACGACGGCAGGGCGTTCGGGCTGCCTCCCCACCGGATCACGAACCCGGACAGCGACTGGTTCCCGAGGTAGGCGGTGCCGCCGATACGGCTCGCGTCGAACGCGAGCCCGTCGATCCAGTACTGCCGGCCGGCGGCCGGGGCAACGAGGAATCCGAGTCCGACCGTGACCGCGAACGTCGCCGCAGAGGTGATCACACCACGCCAGTTCCCCTTGGCCAGCCAGTAGAATCCGGCGGTCGCCGGGGTCAGCTTCATCCCCGCGGCGACACCGATCCCGGTGCCACGCCAGGGTCGTCCGAACCGCCAGACGTCGGCCATCACGAGGGCGGTCAGCAGCAGGTTGATCTGGCCGAACCGGAGCGTTTCCCGGATCGGCTCGCTGAACACGACGATCGACGACGCCAGCAAGACGGGCCACCACACGACCACGTCGGGACGCAGACGGCGTTGCAGCATGCGCACGATCGCCAGCAGGCAGGCCATTCCACCCGCGGTGATCAAGGCGCGTGCCACCAGATCGGGCAGCAGTGAGATCGGGGCGAACACGATCGCGGCGAACGGCGGGTAGGTGAACGGAAGACCGGAACTCGCCCGGCCCGCGTACGGATTGATGCCGTGCAGCAACGAGTGGCCGCCGTAGCGATAGACCGACAGGTCGATCAGGTGATACCCGGCGTGGGTGATCACGAAGTACAACGTGACGCCGATGTAGACGACCCAGGACGCCCGCTCAAGCCGGCGCAGTGTAATGCGCTCGATCACACGTCCGATGGCGGACGTGGTCACAGCACCGGCGCGAACAATTGCTCCAGCACCTGCGCCACTCCGCTGTCCTCGTTGGAGGGTGCGATGCCGTCGGCCACTGCGGCGGCGTCGGGATGGCCACCGTGCATGACGTAGGACAACCCGGCCCATCCCAGCATGCTGACATCGTTGGGCATGTCGCCGAACGCCACCACGGCTTCCGGCCCGACACCCCACTTCTCGCACACGTGCGCGAGCGTCGATGCCTTGCTAACCCCGGCTGCCGAGACCTCGACGAACCCGGTCGGGCCTGAGATCGTCAGTTCCGCGAGCTCGGTGAGCCCGCCACCCTCGACCGCGGTGCGGCACTGGGCGAGCAGGTGGTCGCCGCTGACCGCGGACTGGCGGATGACGAGCTTGGCGACCGGGACGTCGAAGAGGTCGGCGGCCATGGCGACGATCTCCGGCCCACCGGGATACCACGGGTCGAAGGGGTAGGCAGCCTCGCAGATGAACCGGTCGTCGAGTTGCACGCCGAAGGTGCAACCGGGAATGGCCGCGCTCACGTGCGCCCAGATCTTGCGGGCGACGTCTGCGTCGAGCAGGTACTCGATCACCGGCAGCAGCGTGTTCATGTCGAGCACGATCGCGCCGTTGCTGCAGATCGCCAGGCCGGTGTGCCCGACCTCGTCGGCGATCACGCCCACCATCTCCGGCGGGCGGCCGGTGACGAACACGATGTGGACGCCGAGCTCGGCCAGCCGGGTCAGGACCGCGACGTTTCGTGCACCGACCACGCCGTCGGCGTCGAGCAGGGTGCCGTCGAGGTCGGTGGCCACCACGGCCGGCAGCATGAGCCGGTCACCGAGGTCGGGGACTTGGCCGTCGCTGGTCACATCGCGGATTGTCGCAGGTTCGGCCTCGCTCGCCGAACCTGCACACGCGTAGGCTCGACGCCGTTCATGGCAACCGGTTGCCACTCGCAACCAGATCGGTCAGGTGGTTCCACCCGTGCCCACGCACCCCACCCGCAACGTCGCCCTCGTCGGGACCGGCGGCCGCGGCCTCATGTACAACCGCGCCGTCACCGAACGGCCCGACATGCGGATCGCCGCGCTTCTCGACCTCAATGCCGGCCGGATGGCGTTCCACAACAGCCAGATCCGCAACGCCGGCAGCGATCCGGCCGCGACCTATGCGCCCGACGACTTCGACGCCATGGTGTCGAGCAACGACATCGACACGCTCGTGGTCACGAGCATGGACGTCACCCACGACACCTACATCGTCGCCGGCCTCGAAGCCGGGTTACGCGTCATCACCGAGAAGCCGATGACCACCGACGGTCCGCGTGCGCGGCGGATTCTCGACACCGTCGAACGCACCGGGAATCATCCGACGGTCACGTTCAATTACCGCTACAACCCGGTTCACGAGCGGTTCGCCACGCTGCTGTCCGAGGGCGCGATCGGCAACATCGTCTCCGTCCACTTCGAATGGACGCTCAACACGCGGCACGGCACCGACTACTTCCGCCGCTGGCACCGGGACAAGGCCAATTGCGGCGGCCTGATGGTGCACAAGGCGAGCCACCACTTCGATCTCGTCAACTGGTGGATCTCGCAACGTCCGCAGACGGTCATGGCGTTCGGCCAGAAAGCCTTCTACGGAAGGGAGAACGGCACCCGGCTCGGCTTGCGGCGCGACTACGAACGGGCCACCGGATCCCCGGAGGCGGCCACCGACCCGTACGCGCTCGACCTCGCAGCCGATCCCCGCAACCGCGAGATGTACCTCGACGCGGAGAAGTACGACGGGTACCAGCGCGATCAGAACGTGTTCGGCGACGGCATCACCAGCGAGGACGACATGGCCGTCCTCGTCCGTTACGACCAGGGCGCGACGATGAGCTACCACTTGACGGCCTACTCGCCGTGGGAGGGGTACCGCGTGATGATCAACGGGACCGGCGGACGGCTCGAGCTCGACGTCGTCGAGAGCGAGTGGACCGTCCCGCCGTCCGGCAGCACTGCCCAGACCGCCCTGCACGGCGAGGGTGCGGCTCCGAACGCGGGCGGCGCGCAGATCCTGCTGCGCCGGCTGTGGGAGCCGCCGGTGGTCGTCGACGTGCCGTTCGACCATGCAGGCCACGGTGGTGGCGATGCGCGGTTGCTCAACGACCTGTTCGGGCGGATCGACGGCGCGCCGGTCGATGCCTCGGCGAGCGATGCGAGCCGGCTGCGGGCCAACGAGGTGGACGGCGCGATGGCGATGGCCGTCGGCGCCGCGGCGAACGTCGCCTTCGAGACGGGTCAGCCGGTGCAGATCGACGAGCTGCTGGGCGGTCCCATCGGTTAGGTGGACGACGTCAGTAAGACGCCGTCGGACGCGGGCCGAACCAGCGCCCGAGTTCCTGGACGGTCCCGCGTTCGCTGAAGAACCCGGTCACCGCATCCGCGGCGGCGTGGGTCTCGGGTGGCGCGTCGCCCAACGCGACGCCGCGGCCGGCCCAGCGCAGCATCTCGATGTCGTTGCGTCCGTCGCCCAACGCGAGGAAGTCGGCGGCGCCCACGCCGACCCAGCCGGCGACCTTCGCCAGGCCGGACGCCTTCGACACGCCCGCAGCCGTGATGTCGAGCCAGGCCGTGTAGCCGACGCAGTACTCGACGCCGTGGAACCCGAGCGATGCCGCGAGCTCCTCGAACTCCTTCTCCGAACCTTCGGCGTCCCGGATGATCAGCCGGGTCACGGGCGCGGCCACCATCCGCTCGACCGGCCGCGTGATGATCTCGCCGGACAGGTCGCCGTCGGGGAACAGGCGGTTGACGTAGTAGCCCTCCACCTGGTCGACGGCGAGCAGCACGTCCGGGCGCAGCGCCAGCACCGCGGCCACCACCGGCGCGGGGTCGAACGTCTCGGCGTGGGCGATGTGGTCGAGCTCCGGGCGTGCCGTCTCGTACCGCATCACCGTCGCGCCGTTCGAGCTCACCGCGTAGCCGTCGGGCAGGCCCAGCTGCTCGACGACCGGGCGGGTCGCCCGCCACGACCGGCCGGTCGCCAGCACGACCGGGACACCGGCGTCGACGACGTGCCGGACGGACTCGTGCACCCAGGAGGGCAGGACGCCCATCCGGGTCAGAACGGTGCCGTCGATGTCGAGGGCGACGGCTTTCGGGACGAAGCTCACGCCGGCGGTACGAGCAGCTCGACTCCGCCGAGGAACGGCTGCAGAGCTGCGGGGACACGGACCGATCCGTCCGCCTGCTGATGGTTCTCCAACAGCGCGACGATCGTCCGGGTCATCGCGCACAGGGTGCCGTTCAGCGTCGCCACCGGCTCGGTGCCCCCGGTCCGCTTGGTGCGGATGTTGAGCCGCCGTGCCTGGAACTGCGTGCAGTTCGAGGTCGACGTCAGCTCGCGGTAGCGGCCCTGGGTGGGGATCCACGCCTCACAGTCGAACTTCCGCGACGCCGACAGCCCGAGGTCACCGCCGGCGGTGTCGATCACCCGGAACGGCAGCCCGAGCATCATCAACCACTCCTTCTCCCAGCCGAGGAGACGCTCGTGCTCGGCCTCGGCCTGGCCCAGCGTGGTGTAGGTGAACATCTCGATCTTGTCGAACCAGTGCACCCGGATGATGCCGCGGGTGTCCCTGCCGTAGGTGCCGGCCTCACGCCGGTAGCAGGGGCTGAACGCCGCGTACCGAAGCGGGAGCGATCCTTCGTCGAGGATCTCGTCGCTGTGATAGGCCGCCAGCGGGACCTCCGACGTGCCGACGAGGTAGAGGTCGTCCTTCTCGAGGTGGTAGACGTCGTCGGCGGCCTGGCCGAGGAAGCCGGTTCCCTCCATGGCGCTCGGCTTCACCAGCGCCGGCGGGATCATCGGGATGAACCCCCAGTCCGCCGCCGTCTTCATCGCCATCTGCACGAGAGCGAGCTCCAGCTGCGCGCCGATGCCGGTGAGGTAGTAGAACCGGGCACCCGAGACCTTCACGCCGCGCTCGATGTCGATCGCCTTGAGCATCTTGCCGAGCTCGACGTGGTCACGCGGCTCGAAGCCGTCGACGGTGAAGTCGCGGGGCTCGCCGACGTGTTCGAGCACGACGTAATCGTTCTCACCACCCGACGGCGCATCGGGGTGGACGAGGTTCGGGATCTGCGCCACCACGGCGTCGACGGCGGCCGCCGCTTCGGTCTGGGCGGCACCCGCGACCTTGACCCGCGCCGCCAGCACCTTCGTCCGGCTGAGGAGGGCCCGCTTCTCCTCGCCCTGCGCGGTCGGGATCTGCTTGCTCAGCAACCGTTGTTCCGAGCGCAGCTCGTCGAACTCGAGGATGGCCGCACGGCGCTTCTCGTCGAGGCTCAACGCCTGATCGACGATGTCACCGGACGACCCACGCTTCACCAGGCTCTGCCGGATGAGCTCGGGGTCGTCACGCAGCTTCTTCACGTCGATCATGCGGCCAGCCTATCGACGCGCCTCCGAGGCCGCCGAGCCGTTTACCCGCGGCCGCCGCCGGACAGGTAGACATACGCCATGGACAGGGCCGGCCGGTGAGCTCGCACGCCCGGGACGCCCGCGACCAGGTGGTGCGGGCGATGAGCGGGCTACCGACCGCGGTCGACTCGGGCGCGCGGACGATGCGGCCGCCCTCGACCCTGGTCGCCGGCGTTGCGCTGCTCTTCGGCGGCACGATCTTCGGCGTCCTGACGATCCTGGTCGGTAGCGGCTGGGAGCCGCTGGCCGGGCTGGACACGACCGTGACGACGTGGACGTCCGAGCTGCTCCGGGACGCGCCGGCCGCAGTCGTGAGCATCACCCGGGTGGTCGGGGCGACCTTCTCCCTCGTCCCGATGGTCGTCGCGACGCTCGGGTTGGCGCTGATCCTGTTGCGCCGCGTGGCCCGCCGGCTCGCCGCCTGGCTCGCGGTGACGGTCGGGGTGAACGTCGCCGTGTCGTCGCTGCTCGGCGCACTGATCCGACGTGACCTGCCGAGCACCGTGCTGACGTCGGCGTTCGACGCTCCGTACCCGTCGGTCAACGCCTCGACCGCGATCCTCGTCGTCTCCTCGTTCCTCGTCGTCGCGGTGCTGAGCTGGCCGGAGTTCCGGTGGTTCGCTCGGACGATCGCGATCAGCGTGGTGGCCCTGTCGGCGATCGAGCAGCTGCTCCTCGGCGCCCACCTCCCGAGCGACATCGTCGGCGGGTGGCTTCTCGGGGTGACCGTCCTGGCGAGCACGATGCTGTCGTTCGGGGTGTCCCCGCTGCGCCGGCGTCGAAGCCGGCACGCCGTCCACGCGGAGGACGACCCGGCTCCGCTGGTGGCCGTCGTCTACAACCCGATCAAGATCCCGTCCGTCGCCGACTTCACCCAGCTGGTGCGCTCGGCCGCCGAGCTGCACGACTACGCCGAGCCGATGTTCTTCGCCACCACGAGGGAGGACTCGGGTCGTCGCCAGGCCCGCGAGGCGCTCGCCGCGGGCGCAACGCTGGTGCTCGTCGCCGGCGGTGACGGCACCGTTCGCAAGGTCTGCACCGAGCTCGCCGGGTCCGACGTGCCGGCCGGGATCATCGCGTCGGGGACCGGGAACCTCCTGGCCCGCAACCTGATGCTGCCGCTCGAACAGCCGGAGGCGATCGAGGTGGCGTTCGCCGGGAGCGACTTCCGGATGGACCTCGTGCGGGTCACCGGCGACAACATGGAGCCGGACACCTTCGTCGTCATGGCCGGGCTCGGGCTGGACGCGGCGATCGTCGACGACACCGGGGACAGGCTGAAGAAGCAGGTCGGCTGGATGGCCTACGTGGTCGCGGGACTGCGGCACATGTCGTTCCCCGCGGTCGAGGTCGAGCTGACCGTCGACGACAAGCCTCCGGTCGTCCGGAAGGCCCGGGCGATCATGATCGGCAACGTGGGCACCCTGACGGGCGGGTTCACGCTGCTGCCCGACGCGACGCCCGACGACGGGCGGTTCGAGCTCGCGCTGGTGTCGCCGGGGCGGATCACCGACTGGCCGCGGGTCGCCTACCGGGTGATGGCCCGCCGGCATCGGGTGGACCAGCACCTCGAGTTCATGTCCGGCCGGAAGGTCCGTGTGCGGATCCTCGACCGCTCGGTGCCGCGCCAGCTCGACGGCGACACGATCGCACCCGGGCGCGAGCTGTTCTGCCAGGTGGAGACGAAGGTGCTGGCGGTGCGGATCCCGCGGCGGTCCCGCTTTAGCCGGTGACACCCGGGTCGTCCGGCTCGGCGGCCCGGATTCAGTACGGGACGATCCGCCAATCCTCGCTGGTGAGGTCGATCCGGAACGGGATCCCAGCCGCTCCGAACGTCGCGGCGGCCTGCGCCCGGGCAAGCGCCGGGTCGCCGACGCCCACGGTCACCGCGATGGCGATCTCCGACGTCGCCTCGTCGGGTCCGATCCCGCCGACACCGTCCTGGGCCGCCTGAATAGCCGGGCCGAACCTGGCCGTCGCCGCGAGCGCCTCCAATGTCGGCGCCGGTTCGGACCCGCTCATCCGGATCACGACCGCATACGCCGTCGCGCCGCGAGGGACGAACGCGCCGACGATCCGATGGCCAGCGGCTGCCTGCAGCTTCGCGGAGTAGGCGGACATCGCCTCCTGCTGGTTCTGCCAGCTGGCGCCCCCGGCGGCCGAGGTTCCGAGGACCTTGCCGATCATTGCTCCGTCCGGCGCGACCTTCGCGACAGGAGCTGGGCCGGGCTCGAACCTGACTGCCCGAAGGACGACGACGGGAGGACTGGCCGTCGGCCGTGCCACCGCCACCTCGTCACCGACGGCGAGCGCCAAACCCACAGCAACGACCGTGCACGCCACCGCGAGCCGTCCCCATCGGCGTCCCCGTGCTGTCACTCGACTCACCTCTCGTCCCGAGAAGTGGACGACGCCGGATGCCGGAACGCAAGAGCAGGGACACGGCGTACCGCCGCCTGGGCAGAAGTCCCCGCCGCCGGGCTGCTGAGCGTGGGCGAAGCGTCGAGTTCGACTTCTGCCCAGCTGGCGGTACGGGGTCGGCGCTCTGGGCGCGCTACGCGGTGGGTTCGTCCGAGCGACCCGTCGACACGAGCTGCTCCAACCACCGGTGGGCCGAGACGAAGTCGGCGTCGGTCGTCCCGTAGCGCACCCGCGGCGGCTCGTTGTCCGCGCGCGGATACGACCCGAGGAAGCGCACGTCCGCGCACACCCGGCGCAGCCCGACGAGCGCCTCGGCGACCCTGGCCTCGGCCACATGGCCTTCCAGGTCGATCGAAAATGAGTAACGCCCCATCCCGGTACCGGTCGGACGGGACTCCAGCCGGGTCAGGTCGATGCCGCGGACGGCGAACTCGTCCAGGATCTCGAGTAGCGCCCCCGGGTGGTTGTCGCGGATGAAGGCCGACACGGTCGACTTGTCCGAGCCGGTCGGCGCGGGCGGCGGCACCGGCCGCGACAGCAGGACGAACCGGGTGACCGCGCCCTCGTTGTCCTCGATCCGCTGGGCCGCGGTTTCCAGCCCATAGGTCCGAGCGGCGACCGGCGCCGACACCGACGCGTCGAGCACGCCCTCGGCGACATCGGCCGCGGCACCGGCGGTCGAGGACGCGGCGACCAGGCGTGCTTGTGGCAGTTCGCGGGCCAGCCAACGCCGGCACTGGGCAAGCGCGTGCCCGTGCGTCCCGACCGTCTTGATGTCGGCGAGCGCCATCCCCGGCCGCACCAGCAGGGCGAAACTCACCCGGATCTGCGCCTCGGCGACGATCGTCACCGGCTCCCCCGACGCGATCTCGTCGACGGTGATGCTGACGCCGCCCTCGATCGAGTTCTCCATCGGGACCAGGCCGAAGTCGACCTCACCCGAGCGCACGGCCTCGATCACGCGCGGAACCGTGTCGATCGGAATCAGGACCGCGTCGTCGCCCTGGGTGCCGGGGAGGGTCCGCAAAGCCTGCTCGGTGAACGTCCCGGCCGGACCGAAGTAGCCGTAGGTCCGCACGGTCGCGGGAAGGTCGGGTTCGGCGGCAGGCTGACTGGTCACCGCGTCAGGGTAATGGCGGCGGCCGGGAGGGTCGCTCCGATTACCCCGCAACGACTGCCGGCCAGCGCCACGAACCACGACGGTTAGGCTTCCCGGCATGACCGACGTCGGTGGACCAGCAAGTTTCACCGACCTCGGATTCGCCCGCGTCGACACCGATCGGGCCTCTCGCACCGGTGATCCCGAGGTCGTCTACTCCGCCGGCAAGACACCCGAGCAGACCCTCGCCCTCCTGACCGCCCTGCGGGACGCGCACCCCGGCCGCACGGTTCTGGCGACCCGGGCCGACGACACGACGCGGGCCGCGATCCTGGCGGCGTTCCCGGATGCGCTGATCGACGACGTCAGCCGGTGCGCGGCGATCGGCGACCTCGTCCCCGCCTACGGACAGGTGGCCGTCGTGAGCGCCGGGACCTCGGATCAGGCCGTCGCCGGTGAGGCCGCCTTCGTCGCACGTGTCTTCGGCAGCAATGTCGTCCGGGTCAACGACGTCGGGGTGGCCGGGTTGCACCGGCTGCTCGCCGTGCGCGACAGACTCGACGCGGCCGACTGTCTCGTCGTCGTTGCCGGGATGGAAGGCGCCCTGCCCAGCGTCGTCGGCGGTCTCGTCGGGGTTCCCGTTGTAGCGGTACCAACCTCGGTCGGGTACGGCGCCAGCTTCGGCGGTCTCGCCGCCCTGCTCGGGATGCTCAACTCGTGCGCGGCCGGCGTGACCGTGTGCAACATCGACAACGGCTTCGGCGCCGGGGTGTTCGCCGCCCGGGTGGCGCGTGCCATCGGCCGCGCACGTGAATCGACGCCACCACCAACGACATCAGAATCCTCAACGCACCAAGGAGAATCGTGACACGAATCGGCTGGCTGGACCCGGCATCGGGTGCCAGCGGCGACATGCTGCTCGGCACCCTGGTCGACCTCGGCGTCGACATCGCGCTGCTGCAGGCCGCCGTCGACGCGGTGGCGCCGGAGCCGATCTCGTTGCGGGCCGAGAGAGTCGAGCGTGGTGGTCTCGCCGCCACCCGCGTGCATGTGGACGGGACCGACTCCGTCCACCACCGGCACTGGTCCGATGTTCGTAAGCTGATAACCGCGGGAACCCTCGACGCCGCGGTCGAATCCCGTGCCCTGGCGACGTTCGAAGCACTTGCGGTGGCCGAGGCCGCTGTCCACGGAACGTCGCCGGAGGACGTGCACTTCCATGAGGTCGGTGCGCTCGACGCCATCGCCGACGTCGTCGCCACGTGTGCGGGCCTGGTCAGCCTCGATCTCGACGAGGTGGTCGTCGGCCCGATCGCCCTGGGTTCCGGGACGATCCGCGCCGCCCACGGCATCCTCGCGGTGCCCGGACCGGCCGTCGTCGAACTGCTCGCACACTCCGACGCGCAGTCCTACGGCGGCGGTGAGCCCGATGGTGTGCATGTCGAACTGTGCACGCCGACCGGGGCCGCGCTGCTGGTCACCTGGGGTACCCGGTTCGGGGCGATGCCGACGATGCGCCTGCAGGCACAGGGC
The DNA here is from genome assembly GCA_036786375.1 of Actinopolymorphaceae bacterium. Lineage (GTDB taxonomy): Bacteria > Actinomycetota > Actinomycetes > Propionibacteriales > DAIQRJ01 > DAIQRJ01. The sequence goes on along the minus strand of DAIQRJ010000026.1, from coordinate 28,609 downwards.
TTCGGGGCCGGTGGCCGTGACTTCGCCGGCAAGGCCAACGTCCTGCGGATGGTCATCGGCGAGGCGGTCGCCGGTGACGGCAGCGTCAGCACGCAGCTCGTCGTCGAGTCCAACGTGGACGATCTCGACCCGCGGTTGTGGCCGCACGTACTGACCGCCCTGCTCGCCGCGGGTGCTGCCGACGCGTGGCTGACGCCGATCGTGATGAAGAAGGGCCGGCCCGCACACACCCTTGCTGCGTTGACCGATTCCGAGCACTACGACGCCGTCTGCGCTGCCGTGTTCGCGCAGACATCGGCCATCGGGCTGAGGTCCTACCCGGTGGGCAAGCTGGCGCTCGCGCGCCGGATCGAGACCGTCGCACTGCCGGGCGGGGCGACCGTTCGGGTGAAGCTGGCCGTCGATCCGGCCGGCTCCGTCGTCAACGTACAGACCGAGCACGACGACGTCGAAGCCGCCGCCACGGCGTCCGGCCTGCCGGTCAAGGTCGTGCTGGCGCAGGCCCAGGCGGCGGCATCGTCCTTGTGGGGTTGAGGGTTCAGAAGTCGGTCAGAGCGGCGGTGTAGCGCGCCAGCACGAGCTCGACGATCGCGGCCGGGATGTCCGACGGCGAGCACAACGGTGCGCTGATGGCGTCGGCCCCAACCTGGGCGAGGAGCCCGTGGAAGTAGCCCGGGGCCAGCAGATAGGACGCGACGGCGACCGGTCCGGTGCTCTGGCGCCGGGCCCGGTCGACTGCCTCGACGACACTTGGCCGCGCACTCGCGCCGTAACCGACGACGACGTCGATGCCGATCCGCACCCGGAGCAGGTCAGCGGCAGCCGTCGTGTCGTCGATTGCGGCCGGGTCCGACGACCCGGCCGCCGCGAGGACGACCACCCCTGGGTCGACGCCGAGCGCGGCCAGTCGGTCGACGAGGACATCGGTGAGGAGGTCGGACGGGCCGAGATGCCGGGCCGCGACGGCAGTCGTGCGCCCGGCCACGGCTTTGGCGACGTCCACGCCGACGTGGAACCCGTAAGAGAGCAGCAGCGGGACGACGACGACGCGCTCGCCGGCGGCGTCGAGACGCCCGACCAGATCACCGACGTCGGGGTCCTGGATGTCGACGAACGCCGGTTCGACCCGCACTCCGGACCCGGTTCGCACCGCGTCGGCAAGAGCCAGGTAGGTCGCGCGACCGTCGGCGGTTCGCGTCCCGTGCGCGCAGGCGACGAGTACGGGCGGACGGATCGGCACCGGTCCATCATCACCCCGGCGCGTCCTGGCCCGGAGTCCCCGGCGGGCACTCACTCGGCCAGATACTCGCCGAAGAACCGCTCGATGCGCTGCCAGGCGTCGGCCGCGGCAACCGGATCGGGCCCGGCGCCGAGGATCCGGCGCGTGATCGGGCGCAACGCCCGCGGGCCGGTGTCGGCGTCGTTGAGAAACGAGTGTCCGGCGGTCGGGTACTCCTTGATGTCGTGCGCGACACCGGCGGCGGTGAGCGCGACCTCCAGTTTCTCCGGCGCGCCGCGCATCGACCGGTCGCGGCCGCCGTAGCTGCCGACGATCGGGCACGCGTCCGCGAGCGCCTCGTCCAGCGGGCTCGGCGGCTGCCCGTAGTTCGCCGACACCACGTCGAAGTTCCTGCCGGACGCCGCCGCGAGGGCGAACCCGCCGCCCATGCAGAAACCCAGGAGGCCGACCCGGCCGGTGCAGTCTTCCCGCGCGATCACCAGCCGGCGAGCTGCCTCGACGTCGGCGAACGCGCGCCCCTCGCGCGCCGCGATGGCGCGGAAAGTCCGGATCAGGCATTTCCGGGCGCCGCCGTCGCTGAAGAGGTCGGGCATGATCGCGAGGTACCCGGCTTGCGCGACGCGGATCACCTGCCGCCGCATCACCTCGGTCAGGCCGAACGCCTCGTGCACGAGCACCACCGCCGGCCAGGGTCCGGGCCCGCCGGGGACGGCCAGCACCGCCTTCAGGTTCGGGCTGGTGCCGGGCACGCCGGCGTCGCCGAGATCGATGTCGGACACGATCGGTGCAAGCGGTTCTGCCATCGGGGCCTCCTGCTGCGCGAGCGTACGGCCCGGTGCGAACGATGAGTTCTGGGTGGTTCGAGGTCTAGCAAGCGGTGGGTAGAGCATCAGCCGCCGCTCATCCGCCAGGCGCCGACGGGCGCGTAGTCGCTGTCGTAGATCGCCTGGCTGTCGCCGTCGTCAAGCGGGTAGTGCTTGAGGTTGCCGGCCCAGTACCGCAGGATCCGGCCGAGTTCGCCGACCCGATCGGCATCGACCACACCGGCGTCCAAGTTTACTTCGAGAATGAACTTCACGTGGCGTCCGCCCGTCCCGATCGTCTGAATCCGAGGCCGACACCGTAACCGGACTCCGAGTCCGCGAGAAAGGTCCGGCCGGGTGTGCCGCGTCGGATCATCATGGAGGCGTGCAGCTGGGACGGGTGGTTGCGGTCAACGTCGTCGCTCGGGTGACGCCCGGCTACTTCGGCGACACCGCGATCGACAAGCGCCCGGTCATGGGGCCGGTCGAGGTCGGTGAGCTCGGGGTGGCCGGTGACCGGCAATTGAGTCGAGTTCACGGTGGCCGGGACAAAGCCGTCTATGCCTATGCGATCGAGGACGCGCAGTGGTGGGCCGCCGAACTGGGCCGCGAGATTCCGCCCGGCCTGTTCGGCGAGAACCTGCGGACGAGCGGGATCGATGTCACCGGTGCGCTGATCGGGGAACGGTGGCGGATCAACGAGGTCGTGCTCGAGGTGCGATTGCCGCGCAACCCGTGCGAGAACCTCTCGCTGCAGATGGGAATCGAGCATTTCCATTGTCGCTTCAACGCCACCGGCCGGGTGGGCGCGATGCTCGCGGTCGTGACTCGGGGCGTCATCGAGTCCGGCGACGAGATCGTCGTCGAGCAACGGCCGGATCACGACGTGACGATCGGAACGATGGCGATCGGGCCAACCCGTGTGCAGATGCAGCGACTACTCGACTCGGGCGTCCCCCTCGCGAGAAGCGTGCGGTCGAAGGCCGAGCGGATGGTCGATCGCCTGTGATCGGGACGCGACTTTCGCCATGCCGAGCGCGTGATCAGTCGACCTGCGTCGCGCCCAGCATCTGCACGAGCGAAGGTGCGAATGCAGCGTCGTCCAGCTTCGCCGCATACCCAGCGGCGCCGAGCACCGGGCTCAGCAGCGGGGCCCGCAGGTCGTAGTCCACCGACAAGGCGGACATCCGGTCGCGGAACTCCTGTCTCACCTGATCCGCGGCGAAGACACCGCCGGAATAGGAATCCGGAACGGGCTCTGTCTCCTCGAAGCCCAGCGCGCGCCGACCCGTCTCGACCATCCGGACGAGCTCGGACGCCGCTTCGCGCAATATGGCGGCGGCCGCCCGGTCATCGCGACGAGCCGCCTCCACGACCAGCGTCGACAGCGCCGCGATCCGGCGCCGATCGCCACCCCACCGGCGGTGCACGACTTTCACCAAACTGAGCGCGTGATCAGGCCGCTCGGGTCGCAAGCACCACTGCAGCAGCAGCCGTGCGGCCCATCCGCCACAACGGGCGACGCTACTTCGCGGTCGCCGGGCTGCCGACGCCAACCCGGTCGACTCTCATCCCGGACCAGGATGCGGAATCGCGCAGACGATCAAGCCTCGGATCGAGGCGAAGTCGCCCGGGTTGCACGTGTAGAGAGGCATATCGTTCGCGATGGCGGTCGCTGCGATGAGCGCGTCGTACGCGCGGGCGGTCGGTTTGCGCCCTGCACTACGAAGAGATGCAGCGACGAGCCCGAAGGCGCGCGCCGCGGCGGCGTCGAACGGGATCGGCTCGAAGTCGGCTTCAGCCTGTTGCAGATGCGCCTGCCTAGCCGCTCTCTCCGTCGAGGTCTTGGCTACGTGCGGGCCGACGGACAACTCGGCGAGGGTGACCGCGCTGATGACTGACTCTTCAGGCAGGGCGTCTGAATCCGTGAGCCGGCCGAGCAGTATCACCGTCGAGGTATCGAGCATCCCGCGCAGGTGAGTGGTCACAGCGTTGCGTCGATGACGCTGTCGATGTCGCGACGGACCGCTTGCGGATCGACGAGGGGAAGGTGGCGGCGACGAGCGATCAGCTCAGCCGCGGACGGACCACGCCGCGGACGCCCGTGCAGCTCGGCCACCGCGACGCCGTCACGGGTCACGATCACGGTCTGGCCACGGGCGACCCGATCGAGCACCTCGCCCCCATGGTTGCGCAGGTCGCGCACACTCACCGACTCCATGCCCGGACTGTATCACGCGTGATACACCAGCCAGGGGAACGCGACCACGAGTTCGGACGAAGCGCACTCGGCACCGAACGGTCGGCTGTGCCACCGATGTTCGGGAGGTCGTTCGAAGCCCACAACATCGGGCCGTCGTCCTGCGGCGCGCGTCTCATGCTGGAGCATGGGCTAACGAGAGGTCACGATCGGCGAGGACGTCAACGGAGTTCGGCCGGCGTGCCGCCTAGCGTCGTCCGGTCAACTCAATACGTCAGGTGTTCCGGGCGCTCGGTCAGCCAGTCCGTCAACGTCGCCACACGTTCCGGATGTCGGCGGCTGCGGGCCAGGAACCCCGCCCCGTAAGCCGGCATCGGATCCTGGTCGGTGGGCTGATAGCGCAGGTCAATGCTCCAGCGGACGTGGTTCGAGTTGTTTGGCGTCGAGCTGTGCACCAGCCGGTCGTTGAACAGGATGGCGGAGCCGGCCGTCACCGGCAGCGGCGTCGCCCGTCCCGCCTCGAGAAGCCGCAACTGCTTCTCGTCAACCTCGAGAAACCCTGTCCCGGTGTAGGTCTCGGCGTGGAACTCCATCACCCGATGCCGCTGTGTTCGCGGCAACACGTGCAGACAGCCGTTCTCCAGCGTCGCGTCGACGAGGGAGATCCAGACGGTGATCACCGGGTTCGAGTTCGCGTCCGGCCAGTACGACTTGTCCTGGTGCCAGGGCACCGCACCTGCGGCGACCCGGGGCACCTTCGGGCGGACGTTGTAGACGGGGTTGCTGAAGATCTCCGCGCCGATCAAGCTCTCGACGGCGTCGAGGATCTTCGCGTTGCTCATCAGCGTGTGGTATCCGCCGATGCGATCCCGCCAGCTGCGTCCGAAGGTCAGGAAGTGCTCGGGATCGAGCCCGTCGAACAGCCGCGCCAGCCGGGTCCGGAACGGCTCGCCCGAGAGCGGATCGGAGATCAACCCGGCTTCGACCAACTCCGACGCGATCATGTCGACCTTCTCGGTCAGCGCGGCCTGCGCGGCCGACAGATCGTCGGCGTCCAGCAGGCCAGGTATGACGAGATAGCCCTCGCTGTCGTACGTGGCCACCTGCTCCGCAGTGAGGCTGCCGAGGTTGCCGGCGCGTCGACGACCATCGGCCTCCGCTTCGGCGGCACGGGTCCGGGCGGCTGTCGGGCTCGACGTCATCCCGCCACGCTAGAACGTGACAGCGTCGCCGCGGTGGTCACAAGCCACCCGGAACTGGTCAGGATTCACCACAGCCGGCTGGGAACGCGCTCCGCGCACGTGCGCGTGCGTCGGTCGATCCCCCTAGCCTGCGTCCATGCGTGTCGACCGGGCCTCACTCATCGCCGCCGTCCTCGGCGAGGGCCGGGATGATCTCGACCTGTCGGGCGCCACGGTCAGGTCGGGCTGGGAGAGCATCGTCCTCGACGGCGGTGACGGCTGGATCTATCGGTTCCCGCGCCCGCACGTCGCCTTCGAGCGCGAGCTGGCCATCCTGCATCGGCTACAGGGCCGACTGCCCGCACCGATTCCGGTCGTCGAGTGGACCGGTCAGCACGCGACCTTCGCGGCCTATCGCAAGCTCGAGGGCTGCGAGTTCGACCACGACGTCTACGAGGGAGCTTCATCAGGTCAGCGGGACGTGCTCGCCTCCTCGCTCGCGGGGTTCCTGGTCGCCATGCACTCCGCACTCACGACCGTGGAGATCGCCGAGTTGGGTATCCCCGCGCCGGGCGACCCGTTCGTGCCGATCGCGACCATCAGAACGCGGATCGCGAGCGTGCCGGCGAGCGTCCGATCCGTCGTTGATGACGTCCTGGACGAGGCCGAATCGCGTGCCCGTCAACCCGACGGTGACCAGCTGGTCGTGACGCACAACGACTTCGACTTCAGCAACATAGTGCTCGCCGGTCCGGTCGGACGTCTGACCGGCGTGTGGGACTTCTCGTGTGTGCAGCTCGGACCGAGGTCCGCGGACCTGCGCTATCTCGCGGGGCGATCCCCCGACCTCATGGCACGGGTCGGCGCGCACTACGAGCGGCTGTGTGGGAAGCCGATCGACGTACGCGCCGCCGTCCTCGCGGACCGCATCGAGCGGATCGGCGATTCGCTCGACGACCGACCGGAAGATCTCGAGCAGGTGGTGTCGGACTGGAGACGGTGAGCGTGAGATCGAAGTACGCGTGCGCCTACGGGGCGCCGGCTAATCGGCAACCGGAATTCGACGAGAGGCGGCGGGTCCGATCGGTGTGCTGGATCGACTAGACGCGCTCGGCCTGACCCTGCCCGAGGCGCCGAAGATGCCCCCGGGCGACCGGGCTATCCACAGACAACGGCAGTGATGAACAGTTTCTCGCAGGTGATCCTCCACGTCTTCGGCACCACTGCCGGCGAGCACGCCCGCACGGCGATTGGTGTCGCCGCGCTCCCCCTCAACCTGCCCGTCATCGTGGCGGCGGAGCTGCAGATCGCATGACGTCGAGCACCGTCCCTGCGGGGGCGGGAGTCAGTCGACGAGGCCATTCCGCTTCCAGCAGGCGGCGATCGCGTCGTCGATCTCGATGGGCCAGGTCATCCCGGCAGCCTCGGCCGCCGCCCGTCCCGACGTCCGGAACGCGCTCCGCACCGCCGCCATCGCCGCCATCACCTGCTCCCGTCCGGCGGTCGGCGGATCGAGCGCCTCGAGCACGCTGCGCTGCGCCGACGTCAGCTTGCTCGTCCACTGCTTCACGCCCATCACCGGCAACGGCTGGTTCGTTTCGACGAACAGTTGGTACAGCATCAGTCGGGCGTTGTGCACGCCTTCCTGACCCAGCAGCCAATCCTCTCGTCCTACGACCGCGGCCGGGTAGATCGCCTGCTGGCGAAGGAATTCCTGCACGATCGCCCCGAGCGTTGCCGCGTCCGGGCCGGCGTTGGCGTCCTCGACCGGTGATATCAGCGCACGAACATCACCCCGGTCGAACACCGTCACCCGCCTGCGGAACGCCGGCTCATCGAGGTCCGCGATCCGTTCCAGCACGACGTCGACCCGAAGGCCCTGACGAGTGGTGTAAGCATTCGTGCCCGGCATACCCGGGATCGCCAGTGTGATCACCGGGTCGACCGTCGCCACCAGGATCCCGGCGAGTTCGCGGGCGACCGTGTCGAAGTCGGCATCGGACACGGTGACGAGCAGATCGAGATCCGACCCCGCATCGGCAACGCCGCGGCCGATCGACCCACCGAGGAACAACGCGAGGAACCGCGGGTCAGCGGCGAGGACGTCGCGCACGTCGGCGAGCAGCGGTTGATACTCGACCGGCATCGCGGCGATCGCGGCCCTCACGTCCTCCGGCAACGGCGATGCGGTCACGCGAACGACCGTATCGTAGGCCGTTTCTGATCGCTCACGAGGTCCTCGCGATCGCCGCGGTCGTGTTCTACGTCGACCTGCTGGTCGCTCGGGCCGGCGTCGCGGTCCGAACCGCGCGGCGCGCCTCCACCGGCCCGAAGCCCGGTTGATGCCCGCTCGCTGACTACGATCGGGACCGGCCGGTCGAGGGTCACTCGGCTCATCCGGCTCGACGCGTGCATGACGGAGGCGAGGGTCTGTGGGGTTTCGAGCGACCGCCCGCCGGCATCCGTGGTGGGTCACCGTGGCCGCACTGCTTCTCGTCCTCGCCGCGTTGGGCATCGCCCCGACGCTCTTGTCCTCACCGGCCGGCACGACAGCCACGCCGGCCGCGCCGTCCGGGCACGTCATCCTCGTCGGCGTCCCGGGAGCCCGCTGGGCCGACGTCAGCCGCACCGCGACGCCGCGCCTGTTCGCCACCGCCGAGGACGGCGGGATCGCCTCACTGTCGGTGCGTACGGTCGCCGCCAGCACCTGCCTGACCGACGCGTGGCTCACGATCTCAGCCGGTCGCCGCGCGACCGGCGACTGCGCCCACATCAGCGTGACCACGGCCGACGACGGGAGCGCGACCGTCGATCACTGGTCGACGCTGCGCGACCGCCAGCGTCGTGAGGACTACGACGCACGGCCGGGCCTGCTGGGTGACGTCGCGGCCGCAGCCCGCGCGCAGGTATGTGCGGTCGGACCCGAGGCGGCCCTCGGAGCGGCGAACTCGGACGGGCACGTCGCCCGCTACTGGCCGACGATGCCGGGCAGCATCGACCCCGACTGCGCGATCACCCTGGTCGCCGGCACCGACCTGGAGGCCGAGACGGCCGCACTGTCGGACTCGCTCACCGGCGGCGGAACCGTCACCGACGTCTACCTGGCCGGCATCGCCGACGCGAAATCGGCTGATTCGGAGCCCGGGCTGCGGGTTCTCGTGCATCAGCGCTACGGGCGAGGTGTCCCGACCGAACGCAGCCGGCTGAGCTCACCGTCCACGCGCTGGGCCGGGCTCGCCCAGCTCACCGATCTGACGCCGACGATCCTGGCCGCAGCCGGAGTCACGCCGCCCGGCGACGTGGTCGGTACCCGCATCGCGGACGACGGACGCCGTGGCAGCGGGGCGTCGGACACCGTCCGCGACATCCGCGCGCTCGTCACCACCAGCGAACGCGCATCGAGCGGCGCGGTGGCCGGCTGGACCGCACTGGTGATCGCCGGTCTCACCGCGATCGCGGTCATCGCCGCAGTGCGGATCCGCAACGCCCGTGGCGGGTCGCGCGCGGTCGGGCGTGGCGCCATCGCGGGCGGGCTGGCGTTCGTCGCGTGGGTGCCGTTGACCACCTATCTCAGCAAGCTGATACCACTGGGGACCTTGGCGTCGCCCGGCGTGCAGATCACCGTGAGCACGCTTGCGCTGGCCGCGATCGGCGCCGCTGTGCTCATCCTCTGGCTCGGCCGCCACCCCAGGCACGCGGGTCTCCTCGGGGTCCTCGTCATCTCCGCCGTCACCGCCGGCATCCTCGGACTCGACACGCTCACCGGCGGATCCCTCCAGCGGGCAACGCCGTTCGGCAACGACCCGGTGCTCGGCGGCCGCTTCTACGGGATCCGGAACCTCACGTTCGGCCTGTTCGCGGCCGGCGTCCTGCTGGCAGCTGCCGGCGCCGCATTCTTCGCCCGTCGACGTGCCGAGGCCAGCGCCAACGTAAGCCCCGACGACGCGGACGGCGCCAGTCGCGGCCGCACGCTGGCCGTCCGCGCGGTCGCCGTGATCGGTCTCGCCGGCATCCTGCTGGACGGACTTCCCGCCACCGGCGCGGACGTCGGCGGCATGCTCTCGCTCACTCCCGGCGTGCTGCTGCTCGCCTTGCTGGTCGGCGGCGTCCGCCTCACCTGGCTGCGGCTGCTGGTCGTCGCGGGTGCGGGCATCGTCGTGTTCCTCGTGGTCGGCGGGCTGGACTACTCCCAGCCGGTCAACGACCGCACCCACATCGGCCAGTTCGCCGCCCGGGTGTTCGACGGCGAGGCGTGGACGATCATCACCCGCAAGATCGGCGACGCGCTGCATGCCGCCGGCCCGCCCGCGGTCGCCCTGATTCTCCTGCTGGCGCTGGTGGTCACCGGAATCGCCGTGTGCGCGCCGGCCCGGTTCGCCGCCAGCCGCTGGGTGCGCTGGTGGGATGCGGCGCGGCGGTCGATGAGCCGTCTGGCGGTCGCCTACGACGTGTGGCCGTCGCTGCGGCTCGGGGTCTGGTCGCTGGCGCTGACGGGCGTGCTCGGCATGCTCGCCAACGACTCCGGGCTCGTGCTGGGGCTGGCGATCGTGCTCCCGCTGGTGCCCGCGCTGGCCATCGCCGGCGTGCTCGCGCCGCGACGCCGGCGACGCTGAGGATCGCGCAGCCAGGCGAGCATCCCGCGCGGCCCCATCGCGCCGCGCTGCAGGCACCACCTGACCAGCAACACGATCACCGCTGTCTGCACGATCGGGGCGACGGTGTCGCGAAGCCGATCGGTGATGAACTGCAGGACCGGTGACAGGTCCGAGTCGCGACCAGGGATATACCCGACCGCTATCACTGTCGTCCGGGTGAGCAGGAGCCGGTCGAGACGGCTCGCGACGAGCCCTGCCAACGGCATCCACGTGACGATGTCGTACCAGGGCAGGCTGTACAGCGCAGTGACGAGCCACACGAAGGTGACCGCGACCGCGGCCTTGAGCGCGTCCGCCTGGACCGCGTCGCCGTCGTAGCCCGCGCCGCCGGTGAGACGTGTCAGCAGGCTGACGGGCTGGCCGGGGATCGCTCGCATCGCCGCCTCGGCCGCTCGCTCGGCCTTCGACGCCTCGCGTCGTGCGATGACCTTCGGCATCACCTGCATGAGCATCGCGACGATCACCGCGAGCACCAACCAGACGATCGCCGACAGGATGCGCCGCGACAGGTTGTCGGAGAACACCCACGACAGCGGGGCGTACAGCATCTTCGCGGGCGTGCCGGTGGACATGAACTTCGACGCGGTGAGGATCTGGTCGAACGCGTGCCGGCTCGTCGTCAGGTACAGCCCGACGAGGCTCACGGCCGCGCCGACGACGAGTTCGCCCATCCCACGTTTCGTCCCGCGCAGCGCCCACAGCAGGACCAGTCCGTAGAACCCCAGTGAGAGCTTGATCGCCCCGGCGACACCGAGCAGCACCCCGGCCGCGGCGGGCGACTTCTTCAACGCCAGCAGGGCCATCAGTCCAAACAGGGCGGCCTGTGCGTCGTTGTGCGCACCCGCGACCAGCGCCCAGACGAGGACCGGATTCGCGAGCACCATCAGCAGCGCGCGGGTTCGCGCTGCCGGGTCGGGGCCCGCGAGCTTGAGGACGAGCAGGCCGGCCAGGATGAACGCCGCCGCGTTGATCGCCTGGAGGATCCACACCGTCAGATGCACGGAGTCGCCGCCGATCCACGAGGCGAACTGCTGTGCCCAGGTGGCGATCGGGCCGTACACCGACGGCGTGTTCTGCCACGGCCGTTCGACCATCGACGTCACCGGGTCGTAGGTGAAGCGGCTGATCTCGTCCGGGGTCAGCGAATAGACGTCGCCGTGGTAGTGGTCGGCGATCCGTCCGTACGCGGCGTACATGAGGATGTCGCCAGATCCCATCGGCGGGACCAGCGCGACCGCGATCGCGCCGAGCACCGCGGTCGGCGCGAGCCGGCGCAGGTTCGGCCGCCAGCCGTGCTCGATCGCTTTCAGGCCGACGTGCACACCCCAGGCGCCCAGCAGCAGGAACGCGAAGATCAGCCCGCTCACCAACCAGGGTGAGGGATTCGCGACCACGAAGTACGGCGGCAGGAACCGGTGCCGACCCGGCAGCGACGGCTCGGTCGCAGACGGGCCGAGGAAACCCGTGAGCACCATCAGGGCGACGCTCACGGCCAGGTAGATCGACGCACGACGGCCGAGGACCGCACCGGTGGACGACGGACCGGCTGCCGCGGCGTCTGCCGGTGTGACGAGCGCGGTCACGACCGTCCGCCCCTGCGGAGCCTGCCGGCCAGGTCCGAGACCATCCCCCGGACGGGTCCCGGCAGGGCCGCCATCCCCGGCCGGATCCTGCGCGCAGCGAGCGCCCGGCCGACGTCGCGCCACTGCCGTGCCCGGTGCAGTTGCGAGCCGAAGTCGTGCCCGGTGACGCGATGCCCGAACGGCACGTCCACCTCCAGCACGTCCATTCCGGCGCGCAGCACGTCGATCGTGAGGCCGACCTCGACACCCCAGCCCGCCGCCAGCGGCTCGGCCGCGACGAACGCCGCCGGTGTCAGGCACCGCTGGCCTGACAGCGGTGCCGCCATCTCGCGTCCGGTCGCCCGCTTGATGCCGTCCCGGGCCAGCGCGAGGACGAAGCCGTGCCCGCCGACGTCACCGGTCGCACGTGGGAGCACGGCGATCGACATCGCCGCCCGGCCCGACACGACCGGGGCGATGAGGGCATCGGCGTGGACGGCGGACTCACCGAGGTCGGCATCGAGGAACACCAGCAGGTAGTTGTCGACGCCCGCGTGCCGGAGTGTCTTCACCCCCGTGGCCATCGCCTCGCCCTTGCCACGTGCGGACGGGTGCGCGGCCACCATCGCGCCGGCCTTGCGGGCGACCGCGGCCGTCTGGTCGGTGGATCCGTCGTCGACGACGACGACGAGGTCGATCCCGTCCACCGAACGGGCAGCGGCGATGGTTGCGGCGATGCGCTCTTCTTCGTTTCGCGCAGGGATGACCGCCGCGATGCGTACCGCGCCCCGGGCGTGCGCGGACACGCTCAGCGGATGGACAAGGGGCTCGGACACGTCGGCAAGGTTACCGACCGGAGTGCCGCAGCGATCGGAAACCCGTAATCTGCGTACGTGGACCAACCCTGGGTGGACAGCGAAGTCGGCACGCTGCGCACGGTCATGCTGCACCGGCCCGGGCCCGAACTCTCCCGCCTCACGCCCCGCAACAACGGCAGCCTGCTGTTCGACGGCATCCCCTGGGTGAGCCGTGCGCAGGAGGAGCACGACGCGTTCACCGCTGCGCTGCGCGCCCGTGGTGTCGAGGTGCTCGCGCTCGTCGATCTGCTCACCGAGGCGCTCGACGTGCCGGCGGCTCGGGCGAAGGCCGTCCGGGATGTGCTCGCCGGGAGCCGGGTCGGGCAGACGCTCCAGCATCGGCTGGCGCCCGTCCTCCTCGACCTCGACTCCGCGCACCTGGCCGAGATCGCCATCGCCGGCCTGCGCAACGACGAACTCGCTCATCTGGGCGTCGGCTCCGACCACAGCATCGTGTCGAGCCTGCTTTCCGCGGACGCGTTCGTCGTCGACCCGTTGCCCAACCTGCTCTTCACCCGTGACTCGAGCGTGTGGATCGGGGATCGCGTCGCCGTGACGAGCCTGGCGATGCCCGCCCGAGCCAGGGAGACGGGGCTGACGTCGATCATCTACACCCATCACCCGCGGTTCGCCGCGCAGGCGCACACCTACGCGCCGGAGTGGGAGCACCTCGAAGGCGGCGACGTGCTCCTGCTCGGGCGCGGGGTGGTCGCCATCGGCACCGGCGAGCGGACGTCCGCGGCCGGCGTCGAGCGGCTCGCGCGGGCGGTGCTGCATGACGGGACGGTCCACAGCGTGCTCGCGGTGCCGATCGCGCAGAGCCGGGCCACCATGCACCTGGACACGATCGTGACGATGGTCGACGCGGACGCCGTGGTGATGTACCCGAACGTCGCCGATGCCCTGATGACCTGGACGATCACTGCCGAACCGGGCTCGACCGAGGCAGCCGGTCCAGCGGATCTGGTGCTGTCGGTCGCTGGTCCGGCACCGTTCCTGCGGGCGGCGGCGGTGGCGCTCGGGCTCGACGAGGTGCGCCGGATCGACACCGGCCTCGACCCGGTGACCGCCGAGCGCGAGCAGTGGGAGGACGGGAACAACACGCTGGCGCTCGAGCCGCGGCTGGCCGTCGCCTACGAACGCAATACCGAGACCAACGCCCGGCTCGAGGAGGCCGGCATCGAGGTCATCGCCATCGCCGGTTCGGAACTCGGCAGCGGACGGGGTGGCCCGCGCTGCATGTCCTGCCCGATCCGCCGCGACCCGCTGGCGCAGGCGTGTCCGTGAGCACGGGCCGGGTGGACCGGTACGAGCGGGCCCATCCCGCGGCCGGCTTCCCGATCGCGGTTGTCTACAAGTTCTTCGACGACACCGGCGGCTACCTCGCCGCACTCATCACCTACTACGCGTTCGTATCGCTGTTTCCCCTGCTCCTGTTGCTGTCCACGGTGCTCGGCTTCGTACTCAGCGGCAACCCGGCCCTGCAGCAACGGGTGCTCGACTCGGCCCTGCACCAGTTCCCGGTGGTCGGCGGCCAACTCGGCGATCCGGGTCACCTCGGCGGTGGGCCGGTCGGACTGGTGATCGGCATCGTCGGCTCGCTGTACGGCGCGCTCGGCGTCGCGCAGGCCGTCCAGTACGCGATGAACACGGCGTGGGCGGTGCCGCGGAACAGCCGGCCGAACCCGTTCAAGGCCCGAGGCCTGAGCCTGCTCCTGCTGGCCACCGCGGGCGTGCCGATCATCGGGACGACCGTCCTGTCGACGATGGGCGGCGCCGGTGCGCTGGGACCCCCGCTGAAGGTCGCGGCCCTCGTCCTCTCGGTGGCGCTCAACGCGGCGGTGTTCGTGTTCGTCTTCCGGGTCGCCGCGGCCCGCTCCCTGACGGTCCGGGATGTTGCGCCGGGAGCGATCGCGGCGGCCGTGGTGTGGCAGCTCCTGCAGTCCTTCGGCGTCGTCTACGTCCGCCACGTCGTCGCGAACGCAGGCGCCATGAACGGCGTCTTCGCGATCGTGCTGGGGCTGATCGCGTTCCTCTACGTCGCCTCGGTCGCGGCGGTGCTGTGCATCGAGATCAACGTCGTCCGGGTGAACAAGCTGCATCCGCGTGCGTTGCTCACCCCGCTCACCGACAACGTCAGCCTGACCGCGGGCGACCGGCGCGCCTACTCGACGCAGGCCCAGGCACAGCGGATGAAGGGGTTCGAGGACGTCGACGTCCAATTCCACCAGCCGGAGGAAGCGCCCGAGGAGGACCCGGAGCGGTGAGAGGATCGCCGCCCCAAGTCATCTCGACGTGCATTTCCTCACGGAGCGTGACCGCTCGGAATGTTTGCCGATCAGACATCGGATCTCTCCGGATCCGGGCATCAGACTAGGTCGCCGTTGACGGGGGATACAACGGCGACCTAGTCCTGCAACGATAAGCGCGTGATGCCGCTTGACGCAAGTACTTCGTGCCACATATCGATTGCCGGCGGCAAATCCGAGGGCCTGCCGTGATCGTCACGAGATGTCCGGTCGGGATCGCCGCGAGATTGAACGTTGCGCATTCAAGTACTAGCGGAGAGTAACCTGCCGGCTGTTGATGTTTGCGCGTATGGACCGTTCCCGATCACTGAGCGGTGCCGTCGATCCCATCACTTCGCGCAGCGTGGCGTCCATCCGTGCGAGGCCCTCCTCGACCTCGTCCGGCTGCGTGCCCGGCTCGAGGTCCCAGACCGGCACGACCAGTCCGCACGTGCGGAATGATCCGATCAATCGACTCGACGGACCGAGCCCGACCGCATCCGCTGCGGACAGCCGGGCGAGCGCATCGAGCAGTGCACCCTCCGGTTCGTCGCGGACCCAGCGGACATAGGTCCGCGCACCGATTTCGCACCAGTACGCCGCCTCGGCACCCGCGAGCTTGGCCGTCGGAGACACCGCGGCGTTGGCCCGCTCGAGGGACGCCCCCACCTCCCCGGTCTCGTCGTCGGCACCCTCGGTCCACCAGTCGAAGCCGTCGCGGATCTCGATGTCGAGGCCGATTCCCGGTGCGATCAGCGAGACCAGCGTCGGATCATCGACCCGCCAGTCCGGCGCTTCCTCGACCGGGTTGCCGGGCTCGAGGGTGACGGCGGCGCGAAGGGTGGAGACGAGGTCACGCGCCGGGTCGATCTGGCTCGGGTACTGCAGCTGCGCGGCGAGCCAGATCTCGCCGTCCGGGCGGACGATCGCGGGCCACGCCATCGGGAGGAGGGTCACCAGCGTCACGGTGCGAGCCACGAACTCGCCGACGAGCGGGAGCGTCGCCACCGCGGACGGGACGAACTCGCGGAAGGCGACGAGATCCCGCTCGAACGGGACCCCCGCGAACGGCCGGCTGACCGGCACGCCGACCTGCTCGTGGCTCGTGCGTCCGTGACAGTTCTTGTACCGCTCGCCCGACCCGCACGGGCACGGCTCACGCAACCCGACCGGCTGGGCACCCTCGGGCCACGGCCTCTGGCCCCGGGCAACGCGTCGATTCTTCTTCGCCATCGTCGATCCTCCAGACCACAACCCCGCACCTGCCGTCGGAGCCTCCGGGGGACGGTAGCCCGTCAGTGCCGCGGCGGCGCGCGCCAGACCCGGCCCTGCCGCGGGTACTCGAGCGACACGGACACCCGATCGGCCGCTTCGGTACCGAGCTCGCGCTCGGTGATCCAGAGGCCGAGGTCGAGCCCGGCGGTGAGCGCGGCGGCGGTGATGCGGTCGCCGTCGTCGACCACGCGCTCGTCGATGACGGTGCCGACGAAGGGCCGGAACTCCTCGAGGGCGTTGCGGTTGGTCGTGGCGAACCGGCCGGTGAGGAGGCCGGCCGTCGCGAGCAGCATCCCGCCGGTGCACACCGACGCGAGCCAATGCGCGGACGCCGACACCAGCAGGAGTTTCGCCGCCAGCGTGCCGCGTTGCGCCTGCGCCCAGGAACCCTCGGGCGCGCGATCGAGCCAGCCACCGCCGGGGACGATCACGCCCTCCGGGGTTCCGAGGGCGGCCGCGACGTCGAGGCGCACGCCACGTTGACTCACCACGATGTCGGCTTTCTCGACGCCGACGAGGGTCACGTCGAAGCCCGCGCTGGACAACACCTCGAACGGGCCGATCGCGTCGATCTCGTCGAACCCGTCGAACACCACGATTTCGATCCTCATGGGGTCAGCCTCGACGGTCGGGAGGCGTCCCGGCCAGCGGCAGAGCTGCCCACGTGCGTGCGAAACCGGCCAATCTCGGATCGGGTCGCCCGCGCTGCGTACCGCCAGGTGGGCAGAAGTCCCCTCGGTTCCGACCGCTGAGCGTGGCCCGGCGGACCGAATCCGACTTCTGCCCATCCGCCGGTACGTCGCGACACCCAGGATGTCTCGGAACGCGCGGCGCGCTGCACCGATTGCGGCGGGTTAGGCTGTTCTGCTGGTTACCGTGGCCGTGCACGGATAGTCCTGGCAACACGTCGTTGGGGAAATGGAGTCGGCCGACATGAATGAGCGATCGGAATGACCGAGCAGCCTCCGGAGCGAACTCCCGAACCCACGACGTCACAACTGCCGACGGTCGAGCCCGACACGATGCCCAACCCGACCGCGCCGGCACCGGTCGTCGCGTCGACTCCGGCTCCGGCTCCGCAAACACCGGCGGCGGCCCCCGCGCCCATCCCGGTCGCGGCGTCTGCGCCAGTTGGGCCGGTCAAGCCGGCCAAAGCTGTCCGACGTCCGCTCGGCACCCTGCCCGCGCTCGTCCCCGGAATCCTCCTCGCGGTCGTCGCCATCGGCATCGGCGTCGTCGGCATCCACGACGCGCTCGTCTACTGGACCCGATCGGGTTCGTGGGACCTCATCAGCGTCCACGGCGCGACCTGGACCGGCGCGACGATCCATTGGGTGGAGAACCTGACGCCCCAGCTGTGGATGACGTTCGCCGGCGCCGCCCTCGCGCTCGTCGGGATCTGGCTGGTCGTGCTCGCGTTGAAGCCGCGTCGGGTTCGCGGTGTCACCGTCACCTCGTCGACCTACATGTGGGTCGAGCACTCCGGCGTCGGCCGGCTCGCCGTCGCCGCCGCCGCCCAGGTCCCGGGTGTCCGCTCAGCTAGCGGCTCGGCCGGCCGCCGCACGGTCAACGTCACCGTCGAGGCGGGCAGCGGCGACAGCCAGCAACTGGCGACATCGGTCCGAGACGCGATCGCGGCCCGGCTCGCGCCGCTGGCCAAGGCACCGAAGATCACCGTGTCGGTCAAACAGCCTGACGCCGCGACTCCCGGGAGCACGCCATGACACGCGTCATCCGCTTCCTCGACCGGGCGGCCACCCTCGTCGCCGGGCTGGTCCTCGTCGGTATCGGTGCGGCCGCGTTCGTCTGGGACCGCGGCCTCGGCCCGAACTGGCCCGCCCATCCCGATGCCGAACGTGTTCTGACCTTCCTGCGTTCGGGCTGGGTCCCGTGGGCTGCGGGGTTCGGCGGTGTGATCATCGTCGTCGTCGGGCTCGGCTGGCTCATCGCGCACGCCAGCCGCAGGCGCGTCGGCCCCCTGCAACTCGAGACAACCGATTCGGCCGGCGCGGCCGGCGTTCCCACCTCTGACGCCGCGGCGGTCGCTCCGGTCGTGGACGTCGGTGCGGTCGCATCCGCCGCGGCCGCCGAACTCGCCCGCCGGCCCGACGTCATCAACTGCCGTGGCAAGGCGATCCGCGACCGCGGCCAGATCGTGGTCGAACTCGCGCCCACGCTGTCCGCTCAGGCCGACCTCGCCGCGGTGACCGCGGCCGCCGAGCACGCCGCCGCCTCCGTCCACACCGCGCTGGGTCGCGACGACGTGTACGTCCGGGTCGCCGCACGCGTCAAGCGCTGAACCGGCTCCGCGCCGAGGTCATGCGCTGCGCGGGCGAGCCAGGTCCTGCACGAGGGCCAGCGTCTCGGCGGGCCGGTCGGTGATGATCGCGTCCACCCGGGCGTCGACGCACGCAGCCACCTCGGCGGGTTCGTTCGCGGTCCAGACGTGAACCCGGTGGCCGGACTGCTGCCACGTCCGCACGAGATCGGGCTGGCTCCGCAGCATCCGCACGGACGGTCCGGCGATCGCCGCGCCGCCCGGGAGATGCCGTCCCCACGGCCATGACAACGGCCCGGAATCGGTGAGGAACACCCGCTCCAGGTTCGGCGCGAGCCGCGAACAGCGCTCGAGCGCAGTCTGGCTGAAGCTCATCAGACGGACGCGCACCCGCTCGGATTGCGGCGTCAGCACGCCGCGGGAGTCACGGCCGAGCAGTCCGAAACGGTCGAGCGCCTCGACGGTCTGACGTTCGACGGCGCCGGCGAAGCGGGACGGATGCTTCACCTCGACCGCCAGCACGATCGGCCGGCCGGCATCGACGGCCAGCTCGCAGAACTGCTCGAGGGTGAAGATGCCGCGGTCGTCGCGGCTCGCGGTCATACCGACCGGACCGCGGGCACCGAAGTCGAGTTCGCGCAGCTCCGCCAGGGTCATCGCGGAAATCGCGCGGGGCACCCCGGCCATCCGCCGGGCGGTGGCGTCGTGCGCGCAGACCGGGATCTGGTCGGCGGTCAGCCGGACGTCGCATTCGAGCCCGTCGGCCCCTTGCTCGATGGCCGCCGCATAGGCCGCTCGGGTGCCTTCGGGCTCGCGCGCGGACGCGCCGCGGTGCGCGATGATCTCGATCCGGTGCCCGTCGGGCAGCTGCACTGGCACGCGCTCATCGTGCCACCCACCACGGTGCCTGTGGATGAGCGACCCGAGTGAGCCGGCCCATGTCGCTAGCCTCGGACGGTGTCCGGCGAGCGGCGTCGAGGAGTCCCCGCCACCGGTGGGCGACCCGCTCGAGCCGCCGCTGCGCTGACCGTTGCCGCCCTGGCCGCGCTGCTCTGCTGGCCCGGGCCGGCGGCGTCGGCCGAGCCCGGCACGCCGCTGACCTCCGAAGCGAAGGCGTGCCCGAAGCTCGCCGCCGGCCGTGCCGATACCTCGACGCCCTGGGCACAGACGAAACTCGGGCTGATCCGTGCCCGGCAGTTCTCCACGGGCGCGGGCATCACCGTCGGTGTGGTCGACACCGGCGTCAGCGCCGCCAACCCGCAGCTGCGTCAGGCCGTCGTCGGTGGCCGCGACCTCGTCGCGGACGGCATCGCTGCAACGGTCGACTGCGACGGCCACGGGACGCTCGCCGCCGGGATCATCGCGGCCCGCCCCAGCAGCGATTCCGGTCTCGTCGGCGTCGCACCGGACGCCCTGATTCGCAGCTACCGGTGGACCGACGGCGGCGAGGCCAGCCGCGTCGCACCGATGGCGGCTGCGATCCGGGCCGCCGTCGAGGACGGGGTGCAGGTCATCTCGATCTCGTCGGTCACCAACTCCAACTACCGCCCGCTCGCCGAGGCCGTCGCCTACGCGGAAGACCACGACGTGGTGGTGGTCGCCGCGGCCGGGAACGACGGCGCACAAGGCAATGCGGTCACCTACCCGGCGGGCTATCCCGGCGTGATCGCGGTCGCGGCCATCGGGTCCGACGGCGCGTGGTGGAAGAACTCGGAGAGCTCGGTCGCCATCTCCGTCGCCGCTCCCGGCGTCGCGGTCACCGGGTCCGCGCCCATCTCCGGCGACGTGACTGCGGACGGGACGTCGTTCGCCACCCCGTTCGTCGCCGGCCTCGCCGCCCTCGTCCGCTCCGCGTACCCCGATCTCACCGCTGCACAGGTGAGACGCCGGATCGAGATCACCGCCGGCGACCCCGCCGGGAACCTGCCGGACACGCGACTCGGCTGGGGAACGATCGACCCGGTCGCCGCGCTGACCGATGTCCTCCCGGACGAGACGTCCAAGCCCGCTTCGGCAAAGCCGACAGCGGCGATGCCGGCACTCGCACTTCCACCGCCGCCGGACACCCGCCGTCGTGACCTCGGCGTGGCCGCCGCAGGCTCGACCCTCGGTCTCGGCACTCTGGTCGCGGGTGGGTGGATGGCGATCAGCCGGGCCCGGCGACTGCGAACACCTGCCAGCCGGGTCCGACCAGCGCGACCTCAGCCCAGCCGGTAGGCGGCCTCGCGCAAGCCGCGGATGTAGCCGATCGCGTAGAGCCGGCCGTAGGGCGAGTAGCCGGGGTGGTCGTTGCTGTCACCGTCGACCGTCGGCACATGGTCGGGCCGAAGGACGCCGTTGAAGCCAACCTCCTTGTAGGCCCGCATGCAGGCGAGCAGGTCGGTCTTGCCCTCGTCGTGCCAGGTCTCGACGAAGTTCTGCACGGTTCCCGAGACGTCGCGGAAGTGCACGAAGAAGACCTTCTTCTGCCCGCAGAACTTGCGGATCACCGACGGCAGGTCGTCGGTCATGAGCGTGAAGTTGCCCTGGCAGAGCGTGATGCCGTTCATCGGGCTCGGCACCGTGTCGATCAGCCGCTGGTAGTTCTCGATGCTGCTCATGATCCGGCCGACGCCGCGGATCGGTGAGAGCGGCGGGTCGTCGGGGTGCATGGCGAGCTGGACACCGGCGCGCTCGGCGACGGGGACGACGATGGTCAGGAAGTGCTCGAGGGTCTCCCAGAGCTTCTCCTCGCTGATCGGGCCGAGCTCGGTGTCGGGCTCCTGGGCCATCACCGAGGCATCGAACCCACTCACGAGCGAGCCGCCGCGGCCGACGATGTCGGTCTTCGTGCGGAGCCAGTTGAAGTCGGTCATCCACTCGTAGCACCAGGTCGGGATGCCGAGCTTGCCCATGTTCTCGAGCAGCGTGACGACGGTGGCGATCTCGTCGTCAGCGCCGGGCAGGCCGCGCTTGGCGAGGTTCAGCGGGGGCCGTGACTCGATGACGTCCAGCGAGAAGCCGAGGGCCTCGTAGCCGGCCTTCAGGCGGGTCAGGGGACCGAGGTCCCAGGGCGCCTCACCACCCTCGATGAGCGCGCCCGAAGGGAGCCCGCCGACCGCTCTCTCAACGCCCATCTGGCGGCACAGGGTGACGAGCCGCGAGGGCTCCGGACTGCCGATCATCTCTGCGATTTCGATCACGGAGTCCAGCTTGGCCTACCCGGCCTCTCGTCGGTGACCTCAGTGGTCGACATCGACCGGCCTGCATCGGACGAGGCGCGGGCTGGTTGCCTCCGGCGCAGGTACGTAATGCCGGACGCCACCGTGGTAACCCCGTCTACGGCCTTACGTCGGGCTCGACGGCATTACCGCGGCACGCCCTCGTTGCCCAGCGCGGTCTGAACCAGCCGAGTGCCGAGCCGGCGGGAGACCAGCCGGCCGCGTCCGGCGGGCAGCGGCTCGCCGCGCACGCCGCCCCACAACGCGCCTTCGTCCTTGTTGCCCGACATCACCAGCGCCGGGCAGCCCATGTCGCGGATCCGCTGGATGACCGGGTCGTACATCGCCCGGCCGACGCCGCCGAACCCGCGCGAGATCACCAGGTGCAGCCCGATGTCACTGGCCTGGCTGGTCAGATCAGCCAACTGGGCCAGCGGATTCCCGGTCGAGGAGGCCACGAGTTCGTAGTCGTCGACGAACACGTACAGCTCGGGCCCTTTCCACCACGAGCGCGACCGCAGCTGGTCGGGCGTGACGTCCGGGCCGGGCAGCCGCTTGCGCAACGCGGCGGCGACGTCGCGGCACACCGACTGGGCCGCGTCGGCGCTGGCCGCGTAGCCGATCAGCTGATCACCGGCCACCGAGTCGAGCAGTGCCCGCCGGTAATCGAGAATCACCAACCTGGCTTGGGCAGGCGTGTTGTTCTCGACGACCTGCCGGGCGACCAGATCGAGCAGGTTCGACTTGCCGGACTCGTTGTCGCCGACGACGACGACGTGCGGTTCGTTCGCGAAGTCGAGCCAGACCGGGCTGAGCTCGTTCTCGTCCAGGCCGATCGGGATGGCACCGGCTCCGAGCACGCGCCCGCCCGCCGGCGGTGTGGTCGTGGCGATCGTCGCCAGCTCGACCTCGGTGAGGACCTCGGGCAGCAGCCGCACCGGCGGAGCGACCGGCCCGTCCCACGCGGCCGACATCCGTGCGCCCATCTCCCGCACGGCGTCGGCGAGGTCGTCGGTCGCGTCCCGCCCGTCGACCCGCGGCAGCGCACCGAGGAACTGCAGTCCCTCGAGGGTGATGCCGCGTCCCGGCCGGCCGGCCGGGACGTTGGCCGCCTTCTTGCGGTCGACCTCGGAGTCGTAGGGATCGCCGAGCTTGAGCTCGAGCCGGGTCTGGAGGGTGTCCTTCACCGCGCCCCGGAAGTCCATCCAGCGCGACGCCGTGAGGACGACGTGGATGCCGTAGCCGAGACCACGCGCCGCGAGGTTCTGGATCAGCAGTTCGAGCGTGTCGTACTCGGCGCGGAGGGTGGCCCAGCCGTCGACGACCAGAAACACGTCGGGTGCGAACCGGTCGGCCGGCACACGGCCGTCTGTGCGCATCCGGCGGTAGGTTGCAATCGAGTCGACGCCGTAGTCGGCGAACGCGCGTTCGCGCGCGTCCAGCAGCGTCGTCATCTCGCCGACGGTGCGCCGGACGGCATCCGGTGAGAGGCGCGCCGCCACGCCACCGACGTGCGGCAGGGCGGTCATGCCGCCGACCGCGCCACCACCGAAGTCGAGGCAGTAGAACTGCACCTGGTCGGGTGTGTGGGTGAGGGCGAGACCGGAGATCAGCGAACGCAGCAAGGTGGATTTGCCCGACTGCGGCGAGCCGACGATGCCGACCTGCCCGCCCGCGCCGGCGAGGTCGAGCCACAGCGGATCGCGTCGCTGCTCGTAGGGACGGTCGACGATCCCGATGGGCGCGCGCAGGTTCCCGCGGGTCGGCCAGTCGACCGGCTGCAGCCCGAGGCCGGGCAGTTCGGTCAACCCCGGAAGGACTGTGTCCATCGGCGGCGACCGGTCCAGCGGCGGCAGCCAGACGGCGTGCGCGGGGCGTCCCTGACCGACCATCTGGGCGATCATCACGTCGAAGATCGTCCCGTCGGGACCGGTTCCGAGGACGACGTCGAGGTCGGTGCCGGCGGCACCGTCGGCCGCGTCGGGCGACGTGCCGGGGGATCCCGGCGCCCTCGGGCCCGAGGCCGACGCCGAGGTGACGACCGTCGCCGTCCTCGGCTCGGCGAACTCGGTGGAGTAGGCGGCGATCTGCGGGACGTAGACGGTGGCCGGCACGCGCATGGCCGGCTCGCCGAGGTCGGTGACGACCGCGACCGACGCCGACGGCGTGTAGGTCGAGCCGACGTACGCGGCGCGGAACTTCTCCAGCGGCTCGGTGGCGAACTTGAGATAGCCGTGACCCGGCTCGGGCGGCAGTTCGTAGGCATCCGGGACCCCGAGGACGCTGCGGCTCTCACCGGCGGAGAACGTCCGCAGCCCGATCCGGTAGCTCAGGTGCGTGTCCAGGCCACGCAGGCGGCCCTCCTCCAATCGCTGTGAGGCAAGGAGAAGGTGCACGCCGAGGGACCGACCGAGCCGGCCGATCATCACGAACAGCTCGATGAACTCCGGCTTCGCGGACAGCAGCTCGGAGAACTCGTCGACGACGATCCACAACGAGGGCAGGGGATCCAGCGGTGCGCCGGCTTCCCACGCGGCCTCGTAGTCGCGCAGATTGGCGAAATTCCCTGCGTGCCTGAGCAGTTCCTGACGCCGGTTCATCTCACCGGCGATCGCGTCCTGCATGCGATCGACGAGGACCAGCTCCTCCTCGAGGTTGGTGATCACCGCCGACACGTGCGGCAGGTCGTCCATCCCGAGGAACGTCGCGCCGCCTTTGAAGTCGACCAGCACGAGGTTGAGGGCATCGGAGCTGTGCGTCGAGACCATGCCCAGCACGAGGGTGCGCAACAGCTCGGACTTGCCCGACCCGGTCGCCCCGATAACGAGCCCGTGCGGGCCCATCCCGCCCTGCGCGGACTCCTTGATGTCGAGCTCGACGGCACGGCCGTGCTGGTCGATCCCGAACGGGATCCGCAGCCGGTCGCGGTTGGAGCGACGCCGCCACAGGGTGTCGAGGTCGAGCCGGCCGACATCGTCGAGGTGCAGCAGGTTCGGCAGGTCGAGCTCGGTGAACGTCTCCTGCTGCGCCGGCGCGTTGTCGTCGGCAGGTGCGGCCGCGCCGCGGTCGGGCGCTCGTAGCCCGGCGATGCTGCGGGCGAACGCTACGGCCTGCGGCACCGCCACGAGGTCGGGCAGGCCGAGGGCGCGCCATCGCCGCTGGCCGCGCTGGTCGCGTTCGCCGAGGCTGATCTCGCCGTCCTCGATCTGGAGGGCGAGTGCAGCGTCGCCGACGTTGCGCCGGAGCACGTGCCGGACGTCGAGGATCGTGGTGGCGGCAACGGGCCGCGCGGCCAACCGAGATCGGTCGGTGACGTGGCCGCCGTCGAGGATGACGACCAGTTGGCGGACGTCGCCGCCGGGGTTGCCGGGGTTGCCGGGTGAGAAGTGGCCGCGACCCTCGAGCTCGTCGGCGAGCAGTTCGTCGAGCTCGGCCATCGATCCGGTGACGAGACGCAACCGTCCGACCGCATCCTGGCGATCGGGGTGCAATGCGTGCGGCAGCCACTTCAGCCAGTCCCACTCACCCCGACGATCCGGGGAGACGCACGCCGCGATGATCAGCTCGTCGGGCGAGTGGAACGCGGCGAGGTGGGTGACGACGGCACGGACGTTGGCCCGGATCTCGGCGAGGTCACCGTCGTAGCCGATCTGCGCGAAGCTGCGCAGCCCGACCGACACCGGCAATTCACCCACCGTGTTGTGGGTGCGAATGAAGCGTCGTAGAGCTCCGGCGCAGACCGGGTCGAGGTCGGCGATCGGCTTGGTCTCGGGCGGGATCAGCTTGAGGGCGAAGCGTTGTGGGCTGCGGGCGATGCGGACGTGGGCGAAGTCGTTGTCGCCGGGGCGTCGTTCCCACAGCCGCCCGGTGAGAGCGACGGCGGCGAGTGCATCCGGGCTCGGGTAGCGCCACACGAGCGCCTCACGCTGCCTGGACGCCGCGACCCGAACCCGGTCGCGGAGCTGGTTCAGGTATCGCACGTAGTCGCGTCGGGCGGCGTCGATCTCGCGTTTGCGGTCGGTCTTCTTGTTGCCGGACTGGCCGAGTGACATGCCCAGCATCGAGACGGCCATCAGCCCCGACATGACGAGCCTGCTGGTGCTGCCGCCCTGGGTGAACATGAAGGCCATCGAGCCGCCACCGGCGAGGATCGGGAGGAATCCGAGCAGCTTGCCGAGCGCGCCCGCGGCGGTCACCTCAGGGAGCTCGGGCGGGGACTCGAACAGCAGCTCACCCTTGGGTAGGGGTGGGGGCGGACGTCGCCCGCTGCGTCGGTACACCGTCGTGGTCATCGAAGCAGCGTAAGGAGATCAGGCGTGCCGGTGCGGTCGGTTGCCCACAGGCCGGGTTGCCCACAGGCGGTGGATGACGGGCGGCACGAGGGGCGCCGACTTCTCTACGGTGGGTGCCCGGACATCGATCGAGACGATCGAGGCAATCGGGGGGACGGAGGCGACGTGACGGCATTGACGCGCGAGGCGGACACCGACTCGACCCCGGACCTGCACACCGACATCGAGCTGTGCCGGCTGACCGTGGTTGCGCCGCGCACCCGGATGGACCTCGCCCTTCCCGTCGACGCGACGCTCGCAGACGTGCTGCCGACGCTGCTCCGGCATGCCGGCGAGGACCCGAACGACCCGGCCTTCCTGCGTGGCGGCTGGTCGCTCCAGCGCGTCGGCGAGCCGCCTCTCGACACCGCGCGCCGGCTGTCCGCAGCCGGGATCCGCGACGGTGACGTCCTGTATCTGCGGCACCGTGATTCCGCGCTTCCCGAGCTCGCCTTCGACGACGTCGCCGACGCGATGACCGCCGCGACCCGGCGTGACGGCCGCGACGCCTGGACCCCGGCCACCACGAAGCTGGCGTCGGCGTTGTGCGGCGGCGTGTTCGCGGTCGGTGCCGCGGTCGCGCTCGTGTCGACCGGGCCGTCGTGGGTGCTGCCGAGCGCGGTGCTCCTGACCGCGGCCGTCCTCGGCATCGGCCTGGCCGCGGCATGTGCCCGGTCGTTCGGCAGCCCGGACGCCGGCGTGGCCGTCGCGGGCATCGCCGTGTCGTTCGGTTTTCTCGGTGGCGTCGTGCTGACCGCGGGTCCGGGCGGCTGGCGGAGCGGTGGCGCAAGCGCCGTCCTGGTCGGATCCACGATCGCGCTCGTCCTGACCGGCTTGGCGATTCTCGCCGTCGGCAAGGGCCAGGACGGGTTCGTCGGAGTGGTCGCCGCCGCGTCCGTCGGTGTGGCCGCCGCCGGTGCGCGCACCCTCGACATCGGCGACGCGGCCGGGGTGGCCGCGATCACCGCGGTGGTTCTGCTGGCCGTCACGCCGCTCCTGCCGGCACTGGCAGCCCGCATCGCCAGGCTGCCGATGCCCGTTCTCCCGTTGAGTGCCGAGGACATCCGGCACGCGACCGACGTCATGCCCGGCCGCGACGTCCTGACCCGGGCCCGCGCGGCCGATCGGGTCTTCACCTCGCTCACCGCGGCGAGCGCTGTCACCCTCGCCCTCTGCGCCGGCTGGATCGCCGACGACGGCTCCTGGTACGGGACGATGCTGGCCGCGGTGGTCGGTATCGCACTGTGGCTGCGCGCCCGGCACTTCACTGCCAGCCCGCAACGCGGCTGGCTGCTGTGCGCCGGGACGGTGTGTCTCGGCCTGGCCGTGCACGCGATCGCAGCCGGCCACTCGGCCGCGGTCCGCGTCCTCGTGCCGGTTGTCCTGTCTCTCGGCGCCGTCGTCGCCCTCGTGTGGGGCGTCCGGATGGCGGGGCGACGGCTCACCCCGTACTGGGGCCGGCTCGGTGACGTGCTCGAGGTGACGGTCCTGCTGTCCGTGGTGCCGCTGGCCCTCGGTGTCGCGGGTGCCTACACGGCGATGCAGAACATCTTCGGCTAGCGCTTCGGGCGCGGCTCTCGGGGCTCAACGCCGACGGCCGATCAGAACCACGGCGACGACGAGCGCGGCCGAGGCCACGCCGATCGCGATCGTTCGCGTCGTCACCCGACCGTCGGCAGCGCTGAGCAGCTTCTCCCGCGCGGCTTCGTAGGTCTCCTGGACCTGCTCGCCGGCCGCCTCGACGCGCTGGCGGCCCTCGGCGGTGAGATGCGAAGCGGACTCCTTCGCCCGGCCGGCGACGTCGGCCTTCGCGACCAGCGCGTCGACGGTGGCGGCGAGGTCGGCGCGGATCCGGTCGACCTCGGCCTGTGCCTGGTCGACGCTCCCGGGCGAGGACGCAGTGGTGTGGTTGCTCATCGGTGCGCGTGCTCCTTCAGTTCGGTGACGTCCCTTGACTGCCCGAGATGCATTCTGGGTGACAGTGAGTTGTGCCGGAGGCTGCGCGCGGAGAGTTCACGCCTCGCGGGGCTTCGCCGGCGGTGTGGCTGATCAGGGGCCAGTGAGAGGCGCTGGAGCTAGATCGGCTCTGCGCCGCGTCTGGAGGATGCCGCGGCTTGAGCTGCGAGCCGTCGGAGTGCTGAGGGGCGGTCTCCCCAGCCATCCGGGTCGGCCACACCTCGAAGATGGGATGGATCTCGCGGTAGCGCCGGATCCGACTGCCGAGTTCGTGACGATCAGCGCCTGGACCTATCCGAGGTAGCCCTCGATGGCAGCCTGCACAAAGCCCCGTGCGGTGGTGAAGGGACCGGCCCCAACCCCACGGACAGAGGGAAGATCGGGTGGAAATGGTCGGTCGCGACCGACCTGTTCGGGATCCCCATCGGCTGGGTCATCGACGGAGCGAACCGCAACGACAGCATCCTGCTCGAACCCACCCTTGCAAGCCGTCGGCATGCGCCTCGAACACCTCACGATCGCCGAACAGAACGAAGTCGTGCGTCGCCTCACCGAATGCGGCAAATCCATCCGCGACATCGCCGACCAGCTCGCAACCACCAAACGCACCGTCTCCCGCCGCCGACTCGCGACACACGCGGCGTGAACCCCCTGACGGGAATTGGGGTCAGTACTCGGCCACCATCTGCGCGAGATGGCTAAGGACTTAACGCGTCTCAGGCACGCCCTTAGTGCTCGCGCGTAAATAATCTGGTCGATCGAGTTACATTCGTGTAGTTCGGG
>DAIQRJ010000025.1:0-56315 GCA_036786375.1 Actinopolymorphaceae bacterium | reverse complement strand
TGGCTGAGTCAGAACGACCGCTGCGAGGGCTCACCCACATCATCACTGTCAGTCGTTGGCGGGTGTGGTGCCGCTCGAGATCGGTCTCGTGATGACCGAGAACGCGTTGCTCGGCCGGGCCGAGACGCCGGCGCAGCTGCCCGGTTACGGGCCGATCCCGGCGGCGTTGGCACGGCAGCTGGCCTGTGCTGCTGCGTCGGCCGGAGCGGACTCGAGTAGCACCGACGACAGCCAAGATACGGGTGTGACGGATGCGAACCGGGCGCGGGCGTGGGTCCGCCGGCTGCTGACCGACCCGATCGACGGCACCGTGACCAGCATGGACACCCGGCGGCGCCGGTTCAGCGGAGCGCTGGCGGTCTTCATCCGGTTACGGGATCAGGTGTGTCGCGATCCGTACTGCAACGCACCGATCCGCGATCTCGACCATCTGCACGACTACGCCAACGGTGGTTCGACGAGTGCGGAGAACGGTGTCGGGTTGTGTCAGCGAGGGAACCTGGTCGATCAGGTGCCGGGCTGGCAGACCAGTGGAACCGGCCGACATCGGATCATCGTCACGCCCACCGGCCACCGCTACGAATCCCGGCCACCGCCCGCCCTCGGGCCATCGCTGACCGTCGGGCGAGTTGTGCATCGACAAGCACGTGCCGGCTGAACGTCAGATCGGGTCGCACATACTCGCAGACGTGTTCGGCGTAGCCGCGACCGATCCACCCGGGACGTCGTTGCCAGCGGCGAGCGGTGCGATCAGTCCGCGTCGCCGACGGTCAGTGCCGCCGCCTCGGCCTCCGAGTGCGCAGCGGGCTCGTCGTCGTCGACATGGGAGAGCACCGACTTCCCGGTGAACAGCACGACGACGCCGATCAGCGTGGCCCCGGCGCCGACCCAGAACGGGACGTGGGAGTTGAACGACTCGCCGAGCTTGCCCGCGAGGTACGGCGCGATCGCGCCACCACCGAACCGGACGAAGCTGTAGGCGGCGCTGGCGACCGGGCGCGCAACCGGAGCCGCGATCATGACGGTCTCGGTGATGAGGGTGTTGTTCGTGCCGATGAACAACCCGGCGACGATGATGCAGACGATCAGCACGGTCGAGTTGTGCGTGAAGGCGGCCATCACGGCGAGATCGACGGCGAACAGGGTCAGTGCCAGGGCGATGCCGTTGACCGTCCCGATCGCCCGTTGGAGACGCGGGGCGAGGAACACCGACGAGATCGCCACGCACACACCCCAACCGCAGAAGATCAGGCCGATCCTGATCGCGCCGTGGATCGGGTGGTCGGCATCCCCCAGCGGGAACGGCGCGTAGGCGAGCATCGTGAAGAAGCCGAAGTTGTAGAGCAGCGCGGTGATCCCGACGGTCAGCAGGCTGCGGTGCCGGAGAGCGCGGAACGGGTCGGCCAGCGACGTCGGCTTCGTGCTCGGCGGTGTGTTCTTCAACATCGTCGACGTGCCGATGAACGCGATGGCCATCAGCACGGCGACCCCGAAGAACGGCCCGCGCCAGCTGATGCTGCCGAGCAGCCCGCCGACGAGCGGGCCGGTCGCGATCCCCACGCCGAGCGCGGCTTCGTAGAGGATGATCGCCTCGCCGACGCCACGGCTCGCGGCGCCGACGATGGTCGCCAGTGCGGTCGCGATGAACAGAGCGTTGCCGAGACCCCAGCCGGCCCGGAACCCGACGATCTGCCCGATCGTGTTCGACGAACCGGCGAGCGCGGAGAAGACGACGATGAGCGCGAGGCCGCCCTGCATCGTGCGCTTCGAGCCGATGCGGCTGGAGATGACGCCAGTGACGAGCATGGCGATCCCGGTCACGGCCATGTAGCTGGTGAACAGAAGGCTCACTTGCGAGGGGCTCGCGTGCAGCTTCTCCGCGATCGGCTGCAGGATCGGGTCGACCAGGCCGATGCCCATGAAGGCGATGACGCTGGCGAACGCGACCGCCCAGACAGCCTTGGGCTGGTGCAGGATGCCGACGCCTCGCGCTCCTCCGGGGTTGTGTGTCGACGATGTCGTGGTCGGGGTGCCCGAGGAGGTGACCGAGGTGGTCATGAGGTGGGGTGTGACCTTTCGCGGATGAGCAGGTGCCGGTGAGCAGGTGGTGACGAATCAGCGGTGAGCAGGTGGTGAGGGAGAAGCGGGCGTCAGCGGCTGGAGGTCGAACGGACCTCGGCGGTGACGTGTCGCAGGCTGTCGAGCGATCGTGCGATCTCGGCCCGCTCGTCGCGGGTCAGGTGCGCGAGGGGCTCGGCGAGTGCCTCGGCGATGGCTTCGCCGGCCCGGGCGACCGTCTCGAGACCCGTCGGGGTGATGTCGACCAGAACGGCGCGCGCGTCGGTCGGGTCGGTCGAACGGGTGACGTAACCCGCCGCTTCGAGCCGGTCCACCAGCGTCGTCATCGACGGCTGGGAGCAGCGCTGGCTCTTGGCGAGGACGGAGATCCGCAGGGCACCGTGCTCGCGCAACTCGGCCAGTGCTCGCGACTGCGGCAGCGACAGCGGGATGTCGAGCTGGCTGCTGACGAGCCGGACCAGCCGGGTGCTCGTGAGCACGAGGTCGAGTGCCAGGGCCCGGGTGTCGTCGAGGATGTCGAGCCGGGCGCCGTCGTCGGCGGCCAGGAGTTCGGTGGCCGGGAGTTCACCGGCCGGAAGCTCAGTGGCCGGAAGCTCAGTGGCGGGGAATGGAGTCACCGCGCCAGCTTACATAATGACGCTATGTATATCAAGCGATCCAACCAGATGATCACGCGACGGTTAGCGTCCACTTACTTCACGAGGGGCTCAGCTTCGCGTCGTTCGCCTACGATGGTCAAGCCGCTGCGCCAGCGAGCTAGTGAGTCAGCCCGTCAGTCCGTCACACCGCCAACCCCGCTGAGGTACCCGTGCCCCGCATATTCGACAAGATCCTCCGTGCCGGCGAAGGCAAGGTCCTGCGCAAACTGGAGGTCATCTCCAAGCAGGTCGCGAGCCTCGAGGACGACATCCAGGCCCTGAGCGACGCCGAGCTCCGCGCGCAGACCGACATCTTCACCGAGCGGCTGGCCGATGGTGAGACGCTCGACGACATCCTCGCCGAGGCGTTCGCCACTGTCCGGGAAGCGTCCAAGCGGGTGCTCGACAAACGCCTGTTCGACGTCCAGATCATGGGCGGTGCCGCGCTTCACCTCGGAAACATCGCCGAGATGAAGACCGGCGAGGGCAAGACCCTCGTGGCCACCCTGCCGGCCTACCTCAACGCGCTGACCCGCAAGGGCGTCCACGTCGTGACCGTCAACGACTACCTCGCGCAGTTCCAGGGCGAGCAGATGGGCCGCGTCTACCACTTCCTCGGTATGAGCACCGGCTTCATCCTGTCCTCGATGACGCCTGCCCAGCGCAAAGAGGCCTACGCCTGCGACATCACCTACGGGACCAACAACGAGTTCGGCTTCGACTACCTGCGCGACAACATGGCGTGGACGGCGGCCGACTGCGTCCAGCGCGGCCACAACTTCGCGATCGTCGACGAGGTCGACTCCATCCTCATCGACGAGGCGCGCACGCCGCTGATCATCTCCGGCCCGGCGGAGCAGAGCTCGAAGTGGTACTCCGAGTTCGCCGCCCTGGCACGGAAGATGCGCCCCGATTACCACTACGAAGTCGACATCAAGAAGCGCACGATCGGCGTTCTCGAGCCGGCCATCGACATGGTCGAGGACCAGCTCGGGATCGAAAACCTCTACGAAGCGGTCAACACGCCGCTGGTGCAGTTCATCAACAACGCCATCAAGGCGAAAGAACTGTTCATCCGCGACAAGGACTACATCGTCACCGACGGCGAGGTGCTGATCGTCGACGAGCACACCGGCCGGGTGCTGGCCGGGCGCCGTTACAACGAGGGGCTGCACCAGGCGCTCGAGGCCAAGGAGAACGTCGAGATCAAGGACGAGAACCAGACCCTGGCGACCGTCACCCTGCAGAACTTCTTCCGGCTCTACGACAAGCTCTCCGGCATGACCGGTACGGCCATGACCGAGGCCAGCGAGTTCAACAAGATCTACAACCTCGGCGTCGTCCCGATCCCGACCAACCAGCCGATGATCAGGCTCGACTCGCCCGACTTCGTCTACCGCACGCACGACGCGAAGTTCACGGCCGTGGTCGAGGACCTGGCCGAGCGGCATGCGACCGGACAGCCGGTTCTCGTCGGCACCACATCGGTCGACCAGTCCGAGGAGTTGTCTGCCGCTCTGCGCAAGAAGGGTGTCCCGCACTCGGTCCTGAACGCGAAGCAGCACGCGAAAGAGGCCTCGGTCATCGCGCAGGCCGGCCGCAAGGGCTCGGTCACCGTGGCCACCAACATGGCCGGCCGCGGCACCGACATCATGCTCGGCGGCAGCCCGGAGGCGCTGGCCGAAGAGGCACTGCGCAAGCAGGGGCTAGACCCGCTCGACACCCCGGACGAGTACGAGGCCGGCTGGGCCGCGGCGGTCGAGCGTTTCGAGAAGCAGGTCAAGGCCGAACACGAGGAGGTCGTCGACCTCGGTGGCCTGTACGTGCTGGCGACCGAGCGGCACGAGTCCCGCCGCATCGACAACCAGCTGCGTGGCCGGTCCGGACGTCAGGGCGACCCGGGGGAGACGCGTTTCTACCTGTCCCTCGAGGACGACCTGATGAAGCGTTTCAAGTCCGACTGGATCAACACGATCCTGCAGACGATGAAGATCCCCGACGACGTGCCCATCGAGAACAAGCGGGTCACCGGCGGGATCGCCAACGCCCAGGGCCAGGTCGAGGCGATGAACTTCGAGATCCGCAAGGACGTCCTGAAGTACGACGACGTCCTCGACCGTCAGCGCAAGGTCATCTACGACGAGCGCCGCCGCGTGCTCGAAGGTGCCGACCTGCACGACGACCTGGTGACGATGATCGACGACACGGTCGCCAGCTACGTCCGCAGCGCGACCGCGGAGGGCTTCACCGAGGACTGGGACTTTGAGCAGCTCTGGACCGACCTGCGCGTGGTCTACCCGGTGGGTGTCGAGATCGACGACGTCGAGGACGAGGCCGGCGGCGGAGCGGGCCTGAGCGCGGAGTTCCTGATCGACCGGTTGCGCGCCGACGCCGCCACCGCGTACGACCTGCGGGAGGCCGAGCTGGGGTCCGAGGCGCTCCGCGAGCTCGAGCGCCGCGTGCTGCTGAGCGTTCTCGACCGCAAGTGGCGCGAGCACCTGTACGAGATGGACTACCTGCGTGAGGGGATCGGCCTGCGCGCGATGGCCCAGCGCGACCCGCTCGTGGAGTACCAGCGTGAGGGCTACGACCTCTTCGCCGCGATGATGGAGGCGATCAAGGAGGAGGCCGTCGGCTACGTCTTCAACGTCGACCTCCAGCCCGCCGAGGACGCCCCCGAGGGCGCGAACATCATCGAGGTCGACGCACCGGCGCCCGAGGCCTCCCGGCGTCCGGTCGTGGGTGAGACGGTCGACGCGCTCGACGTCGTCAAGGCGATGGCGAACGACCGTCCGAAGGTGACGGCACCCGGTCTCGGTGAGCGTGCCCGGTCGGGCCGGCTGTCCTACAGCGCGCCGAGCGTCGACGGGGGCGGCAGCGTCGAGGTGACCAGCGAGGTCATCGACGACGGCACCGATTTCCCCGGCACCGCCCGGAATGCCCTGTGCCCGTGTGGTTCCGGTAAGAAGTACAAGCGCTGCCACGGCGATCCCAAGGCCGTCGCGAAGATGGCCGGCTGAGCTCGACCCTCGCGTCGTGTCGTCGACGGGTCAGCCGCACACGCGGCTGATCCTGCCGCGCGGTAACTCCGGCTCGGGCAAGTCCAGCGTCGCCCGCGGTCTGCTCGCGCGTCACGGGCGTGGGCTCGCCCGGGTCGAGCAGGACCACCTGCGGCGGGTGCTGCTCGGTGAGCGCGATCGACCTGGCGCGGCGAAATATCGAGCTGATCGACCAGACCGTCCGGTTCGCGCTCGATGGGGGGTTCCACGTTGTCTGCGAGGGGATTCTCTTCACCGGTCACTACGGTGAGATGCTGCGGACGATATGCGGCGAGCATGTCGGGTCGACCCACGTGTACTACTTCGACGTCCCGTTCGAGGAGACCGTCCGGCGGCACGCGACCGGCCCGGGGCGGCCGAGTTCACTCCGGCACAGATGCGGGAGTGGTTCGACGACGACGACCGGCTGTGTGTCGCCGACGAGAGGGTGGTCCCGGCGTCATCGAGCCTGGAGCACACGGTCGAGTGGCTCTACCGCGTCGCGCTCGCGGAATCACCATGAGGGCTTGACGATTCCCCACGCGGCTTTTCTGCAGTCTCACCGCGAAGCACCTGGCGTCGAGCTGCGTGGCTCAGCCCATCTGAAGGGCGGTGCAGCGCCACCGGCCGTCGAGGCCTTCGAGGCGCAGCGCGTACGCCCGCGAGCGGAGTCCGTGACGCAAATGGACCGATGCCTCGGCGACGCCGTCGCGTGGCTCGCACACGTGCACCGAGATTATCGAGACCCGGTTGCGCATCCCGCGGTGCGAGGTGCCCGCACCGGCGAGAGCCTCCGAGCGCCGGCAGAGGTCGGTGAAGACGGCGTCGTTCGTCCAGCGCATCAGCTGCTGGGCGGGGCGGTCACCGGTGAGGACCTCGGCGACGGACCGGCCGAGCCGACCGGCCCAGGCGCGCACATCGGGGAGCGCGGCGGTCGGGGTGGGCTGACGGCCGAACAGAGTCTCGTCGTCGACGCTGCGACGGTTGACCGGCTTGTCGACGACCAGCTCTAGGTGGGGCTGCGGCTGCACCCGACGGACAACGGGGCTCAGTGCGAGCGATCCGCTCGTCTGCGGGCGGCCGCTGAAGTCACCGCGCTCGTCGTCGTACGGCGGCTGGCTGATCGGGGTCGGGATCCGGCGCGGTAGGCGGCGACCGTGAACCTGGCTGGCACTCGCGTCGGGGCGAATGTCGGTGACGGTGATGGTCATGACGACCTCCAAAGGTTGGGTGCGGGCAGCGTGGGGGCAGAGCTGTGGCAGGGCAGGGGCCGAGCAGTGGTGACAAGGGCGGCAGCGGGGTTCCGGCGCGACCGCCGATCAGGTCGAAGGTGGAGGTGTGAACACCTGTCCGGGAAGGATCAGATCGGGGTTCGTGCCGACGGTCGACCGGTTGGCCGCGTACCAACGATGCCACTCGGCATCGATCTGGGAGTCGGTCGCGCCGGCCGGGAGATGGGCCTTCGCGATGTCCCACAGGCAGTCGCCGCGCACGACGGTGTAGGAGCGGTCGGCGCGGTCGCGGACCGGCTTGACCAGTAGGTCGTGGGCGTTCGGGCGGGCGCTGCCCGGAGCTTTGGTGTCGACCGCGCCGGTACCCGGCCGGTCGAGATCGACCCGGGATCCGCCGTTGTTCGACGGGTCTCCCGGACGCTCGAGCTCGATCCGCGAGGCCGCGTTGGCCGGCGACTCACCCGGACGATCCAGGTTGACGCGGCCGGCGACTGCGGTGATCGACGTAGTGACGTCGTTCGGTGCGGCTTGCGCCGCGGTGCCGATCGCCGGGCCGGCGACGACCGTGAGGCCGAGGACGAGTTGAACGACACGCCGGTAGGCACGGGGGGTGACGCGCTCGGAGATCGAGTCGAACGCCGCACCCGCCGCTCCTGGCAGCGCTGCCAGAAGCGCGAGCACCGCTCCGAGCGCGAGGTAACCGAAGACGACCCAGGCGAGAACTGCGCCGACGAGGGTGATGAGCGCATCGAAGGTGACGCCCGGTGTGGTGACGGCGGTCAGGCTGCCGGCGGTCAGTACCGACAACCCGAAGCCGCCGACCACGAAGGCTGCGACGACAACGACTGCGGAGAATACCTTGCGGACAACTGTCATCGGTCAACCCTCCTCGGCTCGCTTGTAGGGACTGTCTACGCCTTGACGTCGACAACCGTCAACAACAGTCGTTCGATGCATGTAGCACCTGTTAACCATTTGTTACTTACATTTACCATTGATTGACGTTGTTTACGCCTGAAGACTGGACGCGATGGTCGTTCCTGGCCAGACATGGAGTGACGGAGATCACGTCACTAAACGGACAGTTCATCACGAACCGAGACGGGTCAGGCGGTTAGGCCGTCGGGCCGAAGCGCTCGACGCGGATCATCGCGGCCGGGACACCGAGGTCGGTGAGTCCGGTACTCGTCGCCTCGGCGAATCCCGCCGACCCGCAGACGAACGAGGTGGCTCCCGGCTGGACCGCCGAAGCCAGCTCGGCTGTCGTGAGCCGGTGCGACGGCCGCCCCGACGGTGACGGCTCGCGGGTGACCGCGAGCAGCGCGCCGGCCTCGGTCAGCCTGGTCGCGTACGGCATCTCGGCGATCGTCCGGGCCGAGACGACGAGCCGCAGCAGGTCGGCCCGGCCGAGATCGCCGGCGTGCGGAGCATCGCGACCAGCGGCACCACGCCGCTCGCACCGGCGAACCCGGCCGCGGGCACGTCGCCGCGCCACACGAACCAGCCGCCGATCGGCCCGCGGACATCGAGTTCGTCCCTGACCTGGACCGCGTCGGCGAGATAGCTCGACACCTCGCCGTCCTCGAGGCGTTCGGCGAACAGCTCCACCAGCGGGTCCGACGGCGGGGACGCGACCGAGTAGGACCGCTGTGCGGTGCAGCCGTCGTCCGCGGTCAGCCGGACGACATAGTGCTGCCCGGGCAGGTGGTCGATGCGCCGGGCACCTCGAGCCGAAGGATGACGCCGCGCGGCGTCGGATGGTCGAGTCCGCGGACCGTCGCGCGATGCCAGCCACCGGCCGGCGCGGCGGTCGCCGCCGGTGGGCAAGATATTCGCGGCAGGCCTCGGTGGTGATGGTGAAACCCGGCGGGACCGGCAGCCCGAGCCGGGTCATCTCGGCCAGGTTCGCCCCCTTGCCGCCGAGCAGGTCCTTCGGGTCCCATCGCCTTCGCTGAAGCGATAGACGTACTTGGCCATGAGGGGTGGGCGCCTTCCGTCGGTTGCGGCAGGTGTCGCGGAACTGCGCCAAGCCTTGCGTAGTCGGCGGGCTACCCACAGGTGACGAACCGGTGCAAATCACCTGGTCGGGATCGGGATAGCGTATGCCGATGCGCTGGGACGATCTGTTCGACGACCTCGAAGCTCAGCTCGGCCAGCTCGAGGAGGCCGAGCTCGCCGGTGAAGTCGCCGACCGCACCCGCATCGAGGTCTCGAAGTTCCGGCTGGTCGACCGTCTGCGCCCCGCGTTCGGGCACCGCATCGCCCTCACCCTGGCGGGCCGGTTCAGCGTTCACGGACTGGTCGTCGGCGTCGGCAACACCTGGGTGCTGGTGCGGGAGGACCGCGGGACCGAGGTGCTCGTCCCCTTCGATGCCGTCACCAGCGTCGCGGGCCTCGGCAACCTCAGTGCGGCACCCGGGTCCGAGGGCAAGATCGCGGCACGGCTCACGCTCGGGCATGCGTTGCGGGGCGTCGCCCGGGACCGTTCGACGGTCGCGGTCGGGCTGCGCGACGAGGGCGTGCTCACCGGCACGATCGACCGGGTGGGCGCGGACTTCTTCGAGATGGCCGAACACGCGCTGGACGTGTCGCGCCGGGCCGGCAGCATCGCCGGTGTGCGGACCGTGCCGTTCACCGGCCTCGCGCTGATCCGGCGGGAGAACTAGTCGAGCGTGTCGTCCTCGCCGCGTCCGTAGGGATGGGCGTCGATGAACTGCCTCGTCTGGTCGTACATGCGGGAGATGTACTGCTCGAGCTGACGGGTCTCGACCCGCCACTGGCCGCGGCCGCCGATCTTGATCGCGGGGAGTTCGCCGCTGCGCACGAGCGACATCGTCTGCGACGCGGAGATGTTGAGGGCCTCGGCCACGTCGGTCAGCTTGAGGAATCGTGCCTCTGGCATGCGGCCCTCCTCGGACGTCGGTGTGCGGACAGGGGTGGTCGGCCAAGTCTGGCATCCCGTAGCCGACCACGGCAGGTTATCCACAGGTTCCGACCCGGCCGGTCACGGAGCCTGCGGGTGTGGACAGCCGTTTCGTCCTCCTGAGCGATCCGGTGGACAATCAGCAGGCGCGCCCAACGCAGCCGAACCTGGTCCGCGCCGCAGCGACCCGATCGACGCAGCGGCCCGATCGTCG
The DNA here is from genome assembly GCA_036786375.1 of Actinopolymorphaceae bacterium. Lineage (GTDB taxonomy): Bacteria > Actinomycetota > Actinomycetes > Propionibacteriales > DAIQRJ01 > DAIQRJ01. The sequence continues at coordinate 46,191 of DAIQRJ010000025.1, read as the reverse complement.
CATCCGAGGAGTCTGACCGTTGTCCGAGGCCGTCACCAAGGCCCCCGTGTCGCCCAAGGCGTCGCGGTTGGCGTTGCCGCGCTGGCTCGATCCCAAGCTGCTCCTCGGTCTCCTGCTCGTCATCGTCGCCATGCTCCTGGGTGCGCGTGTGTTCGCCTCGGCCGACGACACCGTCGCGGTCTATCAGGTGAAGGCCGCCATGTTCACCGGCGACGCGCTGACCGCCGACTCGGTCGCGATCACCCGGGTGCACTTCTCCGAGAGCTCGGCCGCCGACAACTACGTGAGCGCCGCCCAGCCGCTGCCCACCGGCCAGGTCGTGAACCACGACCTGCGTGCCGGCGAGATGCTCACGCAGGGCTCGGTATCGCCGAAGGCGCAGACCCCGACGGTCGAGCTGAGCGTCCCCATCAGCACCGGCGACATCGCCCTGGTCACCAAGAACTCCCGCGTCGACGTCATCGTCGTGCCGAACTCCACGACCGGCACGGCCAAGGCGTCGCCGACGAGAGTGCTGGCGAACGTCCTGGTGACCAGCGTGCCGGGCGGCTCCGGCGGGGCCTTCTCCTCGGGCAGCACCGGCGGGTCGTCGATCACCGTCCGCGTCAACCCGGCCAGCCAGACCGCGTTCGACTCGGTCGAACTTGCGGCCAGCCTGCACGACAGCACCGTCTATATCGTCAAACTCGACGACAAGAGCCCGTGACCGGCACGGGCGCTGTCCAGTCGCGCAGAGAGGTGAGCAGCACGTGAGTGTTCCGGTTCTGACCGCCGTCACCGGCGCACGCTGGGAGTCCGACCTCGTCACCTCGCTCGAGCACAGCCCGATCTCGCTCTCGGTCGTGCGCCGCTGCGTCGACCTGCCCGATCTGCTCGCCGCGGCGCACTCCGGCCAGGCCAAGGCCGTCGTCCTCTCGGCCGACCTGCGCCGGCTCGACCGCGACGCCGTCACCAGGCTCCGTGCGACCGGTGTCGCCGTCATCGGTGTCGTGACCCCCGGCGACCACCCGGCCATCGAACGTCTCAACTCACTCGGGGTCCACCAGGTCGTGCCGGCCGACGCGTCGCCCGACGTCCTCGCGGCCGCGGTCGAAGCCGCCATCGACGCCACCAACGACCCGAGCACCGGCACCCGGGCCGACTTCGTCATCGCCGACCCCAGCGCGTCGGTGCCGGCCCTCCCGGTGCGCGACGAGCTCGCCGACCCCGCGCCGCTCGACGTCGGCACCGGTTCGCTGATCGCCGTCTGGGGTCCGACCGGCGCACCCGGTCGCACGTCGCTGGCCATCAACCTGGCCAGTGAGATCTCCGGGCTCGGCATGCGCACGATGCTCGCCGACGCGGACGTCTACGGCGGGGTGGTGGCCCAGGCCCTCGGACTGCTGGAGGAAGCCCCGGGCCTCGCCGCCGCCTGCCGCTCCGCCAACTCGGGCACGCTCGACTCCACCGGCCTGGTCCGGCACACCCGCGAGGTGTCGGCCGACCTTTTCGTCCTCACCGGCATCGCCCGGCCCGACCGCTGGACCGAGCTCCGGGCGTCGTCGCTCGAGATCGTCTGGCAGGCGGTGCGGGCACTGGCCGCACACACCGTCGTCGACCTCGGGTTCTGTCTCGAGCTGGACGAGGAACTCTCCTTCGACACCGCGGCGCCGCGTCGCAACGGCGCCACCCTCGTCACCCTCGAACAGGCCGACACGGTGGTGGCCGTCGGCTCGGCCGACCCGATCGGCCTGCAGCGACTGGTGCGCGGCCTCGCCCAGCTGCGTGAGGCCGTGCCCATGGTCACCCCGCTCGTCGTCGTCAACGGTGTCCGCAAGGCCCCGGTCGGAGCGAGCCCGGAGAAGCAGATCCGGCAGGCGCTCGAACGTCACGCCGGCATCGACGACGCGGTGCTGATCCCCTACGACAGGGCCGCGTTCGACGCGGCGATCGCGCAGGGCCGCACGCTCGCCGAGGTCGCCCCGAGCTCCGCCGCCCGGCTCGCCATCCGTGACCTCGCCGCCCGCCTCACCGGCGTCACCGTCGGCACCCGTCGCCGTGGCGGCCGGGCGAAGGCGAAGGCGTCGCAGCATGCCGCCGCCGACGGATCCGCCCCGTCGGCTCAGAGCCAGGCGAGCTGACCGCGGTGCCCGAGCGGCTCAGTGCCCTCGACGCGTCGTTCCTCTACGTCGAGGAACAGGCCACGCCCATGCACGTCGGCACGGTCGCCGTGTTCACGCCGGGCCACACCGGCTTCGGCTACGAGGACGTCGTCGCGCTCGTCCGGTCCCGGCTCGGCCTCGTCCCGCGGTTCCGCCAGCGGGTGAAGTCGGTTCCCGGCCGGCTCGCCGGCCCGGTGTGGATCGACGACACCGACTTCGACGTCACCTACCACGTCCGCCGCTCGGCCCTGCCGCATCCCGGTGACATCGACCAGCTGTGCGAGCTCGTCGCGCGGCTGATGTCGCGCCCGCTCGACCGCGCGCGTCCGCTGTGGGAGCTATACCTGATCGAGGGGCTCGATGGCGGCCGGTTCGCGCTGGTCTCCAAGACCCACCTGGCGATGATCGACGGCGTCGCCGCCGTCGATCTCGGCGAGGTGATCCTGAGCACGGCACCCGGCGGGGCCGGTACCGACGGCCCGCTCGCCTCCTGGCAACCCGAACCCGAACCGTCCAGCGCCGACCTGCTCCTTCAGGCTGCTGTGGAGCTCGCACAACGCCCGAGCCGCATCCTCGGATCGGCACGCGAGGCGTCGAAGGACATCGCGGCGACGATGACGCGGCTGGCCAGCACCGCGCTGTCGGCCGCCGGCACGCTGGCGGCGGTCCGGCGGCCCGGCCCGCAGGCGCTCAAGGTGACGACCGGCGCGCACCGCCGGTTCGCGGTCGCCGACGTCGGTCTCGACGAGTTCCGCACCGTCAGCCGCCGGCTCGGCGGAACCGTCAACGACGCGATCCTGGCGACACTGACGCTCGCGCTGCGCTCGTGGCTGCTCTCCCGCGGCGAGCCGCTGACGGCGACGTCGACGCTTCGAGCCCTGGTACCCGTCAGCGTCCACGATGACGACCCGTCCGAGCGGCCGGCCGGAACCCGCGTCCGCGCGCACAGCGTCGACCTCCCGATCGGTGAGGCGAACCCGGTGGTCTGCCTGCAGCAGGTGTCGTTCGGCATGCGCGCGCACGCCGATTCCGGTAGCGGAGTCGACGCGCGGTCGCTGGTCGGTCTCGCCGGGTTCGCACCGCCGACGCTGCACTCGCTGGGCAGCCGGGTCGCCGCTGGGCTGTCCAAGCGGCTCTACCACACGGTCGTCACCAACGTGCCGGGCCCGCAGCGTGAGCTGTACGCCGACGACGCGCTGCTGGTGGCCGCGTATCCGGTGGTCCCGCTGATGGCCGGCCAGGCCCTCTCGACCGGACTCACCTCCTATGCGGGCCGCGTGTACTTCGGGTTCACCGCCGACCGGGACGCGATGGCCGATGTCGCCGCGCTGGTCCCGGCGTTGCACGATGCCCAACGTCAACTGCTCGCCGCCGCAACATCATCGAAGGTCTCGCCATGACGGCACGCATCTATCTCCCCTCCACCGTTGCGACCCTGCGCGGGTGGGTCGCGGCGGGTGCCGCTCCGGCACCGCTGGCCGCGCACACCGTCACCCGGGAGTTCGCCCGCGACTACGAGCTCCCCGATGCGCCCGACGACGACGAGATGCTCCGGTTCGAGGCACTCACCGATGCCGGTCTAGCCTCGGCCGAGCTCGCGCGACCCGAGGGCGACAGCCGCGCCGTCGTCGTCGAGGCCGAGGTGGACGACGCCGCGATCGGCTCGACGCCCGGCGACGGATCGGGTGTCAGCGTGCTGATCGACGTCCCGATCGAGCACTGGGTCGCTGTGTACCTGGAATCTCCGGATGCTGCGGGACCACCCACGGGCGACGGTGACGTGGCAAGCTTTGCCGGTGCGGACCTGACCTGGTTCGCTGTGCAGGAACTGGCGGATGTGCTCGAGGCCCACTGAGGCGATCCGACGCGTGAGGAGCCGACGATGCAGTCGATCTGGAAAGGCGCCGTGTCGTTCGGGCTCGTCACCATTCCGGTCAAGGTGTTCGCCGCCACCGAGGAGAAGGACATCAGCTTCCGGCAGGTGCACGCGGCCGACGGCGGGCGGATCCGGTACAAGCGGGTCTGCGACATCGACGGGGAGGAGGTTCCCTACTCCGACATCGCCAAGGGCTACGAGATGCCCGACGGCGAGATCCTCGTCCTCGAAGCCGACGACCTCGCCGACCTCCCGCTGACGTCGCGCAAGGTGATCGACGTCCTCGAGTTCGTCCCGATGGAGCAGATCGACTCGATCTCGCTGGCGCGTGCCTACTACCTCGGCGCCGACGGCGGCCCCGCCGAGAAGCCCTACGTGCTGCTTCGCGATGCGCTTGCCGAGAGCGACCGGGTGGCCATCGTGAAGGTGACACTTCGCAACCGGGAGGCGCTGGCCGTCGTCCGACCGTCGGAGGATGCGCTTGTGCTGCACACGATGCTGTGGCCCGACGAGGTCCGGTCGCCGGCGGCGGTGTTCCCACCGGCCGACATCGAACTCCGCTCGCAGGAGGTCGCGATGGCACGCTCCTACATCGACACGCTGACGGCCGACTTCGATCCGTCGCGCTACCACGACGAGTACCGGCAGGCGTTGCAGGAGGTCATCACGGCGAAGGTCGAGGGACATGAGCTCGAGGCCGCGCCGTCCACGCCGACGCAGGGCAACGTCGTCGACCTGATGGCGGCGCTGCGGGCCAGCGTCGACGAGGCACGTCGCAAGCGCGGCGAGCCCGCGCAGGCAGCGGCCCCCGACGATGACGACAACGACAAGGCCGCTCCGGCGAAGAAGTCGACGGCGAAGAAGCCGGCCGCGAAGACCACGACGGCGAAGAAGGCCCCCGCCAAGAAGGCCCCGGCCGAGAAGACTGCGTCGTCGTCCGCCTCGGCCACGGCGGCGAAGAAGCCCGCCTCGACCAAGTCGGCGGCCAAGAAGGCGACGAAGAAGGCTCCGGTCAGGACAGCCAAGAGCGCCTGACCCGACGTGGCAGCATGACCGGCATGGACGCCGTCACCGCAGTCCCGTTGCCCGTCAACGAACCCGTCCTCGGCTATGCGCCCGGGTCGACCGAACGGGCCGACGTCGAGCGAGCCCTCACCGACCTCGCCGGCGGCGGCATCGACCTGACCGCCACTATCGGCGGCCGGCAACGTATGCCGTCCGGCGCCCCGTTCGACGTCGTCCAGCCACACGCCCACGCCGAGGTGCTCGGCACCAGCGCCCACTCCACCGGCGCCGACACGCAGGACGCCATCGATGCCGCCCTCGCCGCTGCACCGGCCTGGCGTGACCTGCCGTTCGACGAGCGTGCCGCGGTGTTCCTCCGGGCCGCCGACCTTCTCGCTGGCCCGTGGCGCGCTCGCATCAATGCGGCCACGATGCTCGGCCAGAGCAAGACGGTTCAGCAGGCCGAGATCGACGCGGCGTGCGAACTGATCGACTTCTGGCGTTTCAACGTCGCCTTCGCCCGCGAGCTGATCGCCGAGCAGCCGTCGTCCTCGCGTGGGGTCTGGAACCGGGTCGACTACCGCCCGCTCGAAGGATTCGTCTACGCCGTCACGCCGTTCAACTTCACCGCGATCGCGCTCAACCTGCCGACCGCGCCCGCCCTGATGGGCAATGTCGTCCTCTGGAAGCCGTCGCCCACCCAGCAGCTCGCCGCCCACATCGGCATGCGGGTGCTCGAAGCGGCCGGGCTGCCGCCGGGAGTCATCAATCTCCTGCCTGGTAACGGCATCGACGTCTCCGAGGTGGCGCTCGCAGATCCGCACCTGGCCGGCATCCACTTCACCGGCTCGACGGCGACGTTCCAGAAGCTGTGGTCGACCGTCGGCGCCAACATCACCGGGTACCGGTCCTACCCCCGCATCGTCGGCGAGACCGGCGGGAAGGACTTCGTCCTCGCGCACCCCTCCGCCGATCCCGACACGACCCGGATCGCCTTGCTGCGTGGGGCATTCGAGTACTCCGGACAGAAGTGCTCGGCCGCCTCCCGAGCCTACGTCGCCCGCAGCGTGTGGGACCGCTGCGGCGACGACCTGATCACCGCGACCGACGAACTGGCCGTCGGCGACGTCCGTGACCTGTCGAACTTCACCGGCGCGGTCATCGACGACCGCGCGTTCGCCAAGCACAAGGCGGCCATCGACCGTGCCCACGCGACCCCGACGATCGACGTCCGGGCCGGCGGCACCTGCGACGACAGCGTCGGCTGGTTCGTCCGTCCGACCATCCTCGAATCGGCCGACCTCGCGGACGAGATCTTCTCGATCGAATACTTCGGCCCGATCCTGTCGGTGCACGTCTACGACGACAGCGACTACGACACAGTCGTCCGGCACATCGACGAGACGTCGCGCTACGCCCTGACCGGGTCGATCATCGCCGATGATCGGAACGTCCTCGCGTCCGCGTCGCAACGATTGCGCTTCGCGGCCGGCAACTTCTACTACAACGACAAGCCGACCGGCGCGGTCGTCGGCCAGCAACCGTTCGGCGGCGCCCGGGCGTCCGGGACGAACGACAAGGCCGGCTCGATCTGGAACCTCATCCGCTGGGTGTCGGCGCGCTCGATCAAGGAGACGTTCGACCCGCCGCACTCCTACGGATACCCGCACATGGCCGGGTGAGGCTAGCCGTTTCCCTTCCCTGCTTCAGGGTTCGTCGCCAGGATGGAACGCGTCGGTCATCCCTGCGAACTCGAGGAAGCGCACCCATGGAGCAGTTCGACGGTCTCGGTGTCCATCTCGGCAATCTCGCGCGGCTGTCGCCGGCGCAGAGCCGGTCGATCAGTGCAGAGAACCGCACCGGTGGCAGGGGCGCGGGTGGTGGTGACAGCGAAGGCGTCGCCTCGTCGGCAGCGCGTGATCTGGGCCGGGGCTGGAAGCTCTCGCCCTGCCTGACGCTCGAGCCGAACAGCGTGACCACGCTGGCGGACATCACCGGTCCCGGCGCGGTTACGCATATCTGGATCACCACCGACTCGACGAAGTGGCGGTCGCTGGTCCTGCGGGCCTACTGGGACGACGAGGAGACGCCGTCCATCGAGGTGCCGCTGGGCGATTTCTTCTGCAACGGCTGGGGTGAGCACTGCCAGGTCAACTCGATCCCGGTCGCGGTGAACCCGAAGGGCGGCTTCAACTCCTACTGGGAGATGCCGTTCCGCGGGCACGCGCGCTTCACCATCGAGAACCTCGAGGACGAGACGCTCGAGGGATTCTTCTACCAGATCAGCTACACCCTGACCGAGGTCCCGGCCGACCGTGCCTACCTGCACTGCCAGTTCCGGCGCAACAATCCGCTGCCCTACGGCGAGGTGCACACGCTGCTCGACGGAGTGACCGGCCAGGGTCAGTACGTCGGTACCTACATCGCCTGGGGAGCGAACAACACGGGTTGGTGGGGCGAGGGCGAGGTCAAGTTCTACATCGACGGCGACGACGAACTCCCGACCATCTGCGGCACCGGCACGGAGGACTATTTCGGTGGCGCGTGGGGATTCATCGTCGACGGGAAGTACGAGACCTTCACGACCCCCTATCTGGGCATGCCCCAGGTGATCCAGCCGGACGGTTTCCTGCGTAACCAGCAGAGGTTCGGGCTGTACCGGTGGCACGTGGCCGACCCGATCCGGTTCACCGAGGGGTTGCGGGTCACGATCCAGGCGCTCGGCTGGCGTAAGGGTGGTCGCTACCTGCCGCTGCAGGACGACATCGCCTCGACGGTGTGGTGGTACCAGACGGAGCCGCATGCGCCGTTCCCGGTGCTGCCGGACGCCGACGGCCTGGAAGTCATCTGAGGTCAGGCAGCGGCGATCCGGCGCGAACCGGCGATGCTGCCTACGTGTTCGACGGCCTCGACGGGGAGCGGCTCGAGGTAGTCGCCGATCTCGACGATCACCGCGGTGCCGCAGTCGGTGCAGACCCATTCGGCACACAGATCGCCGTGGCCGTCGATGCACCACGGCCGGTCGAAGAACGTTTCGGCGGCACAGGTGCCGCAGTAGCCGAAGCGGCCGTCGGCGGCGATGACGAGGGCTGACTCCGCACCGACGAGGGCGGGTTGTGCGCTGGCGAGCGGTGACTGTGCGCTGGCGAGCGGTGACTGCGGGGCGAGCGGTTGTGCGTTCATGGCTCCACCGTCCCACCGACCGCCGACAGTTCGGTTCGCACGCCCCGGCGTGTCGCCGCAGCGGAGTCCCGCGAGGTGCGGACGGGTCAGGCCGCGGACCCGGTGAGGTAGGCCGCGCCGAGCTTCTCCTCCGCCGCGAGCCCGGCCAGGATGACGGGGAGGACGGCCTCCTCGACCTTGCCGCCCAGGAACGGGATCGACGCCTTCACCGTGCCGTCGGCGACCTCGCGGGTGCCGGCGCCGTCGGCGGTGAACGTGTAGCGGCCGGACATCGTCACCGGCGCGCCCGCGACGCTCAGTCGGACCTCCGCGGTGCGGCTGCCGGCGTCACCCGGCAGCCAGGTGATGATCTCCTCGAGCTGGATCGTCGCGCCGACGAACTTGCGGACGAAGTCCGGTATCTGGTCGGTCGGCAGCCTGCGTCGGGTGGTCACCGTCAGCCGTGGTGTCGCATACGTGGCGCCCTCGGGCTCAACCCTGACCGTGTGGTCGAGCGCGTGCTGGGACTCGCAGCGCTGCCGCTGGAACTCCGGGTCGATCATCATGGCGACGACGCGGTCCAGCGGCGCGGGGTAGCTCATCTCGCGGTGCAGATCCATGCCGGTCATCCAACACCACGCCGGGACGGCGCCCACGGATGTGGTCATCCGGCCGGGTCCGGGTGCGTCGTCGGGCTTCCGGAGTGGGCTTCTCGCCGTCGGTTCAGTCCGGTCTTCGGTGGGCCGGACTCGTGAGCGCGCGCCCGCCGGACTACGAACGTGAGCCGGCCACGTAGGTTTCGGCTTGCAGGGTGTACATGTGGGCGTACCTGCCGTTCGCGCGCATGAGAGCGTCATGACTGCCCTGCTCGACCAGCCGCCCGTCGTGCAGGACGAGGATGCGATCGGCCGAGCGGACCGTGGAGAACCGGTGCGAGATGATCACCACCGTCCGACCCTCGCGCAGGCCCTCGATGGTCTCGAAGAGCTCAGCCTCCGCCTCGGCGTCCAGCGCGGCGGTCGGTTCGTCGAGAACGATGAACGACGCATCGCGGAACAGCACCCGGGCAATGGCGATGCGTTGCCACTGGCCGCCGGAGATGTCGACGCCGCCGTCGACCTCGACGGCGAGCGGGGTGTCCATCGAGTCAGGGAGACCGCTGATGAACTCCGACGCGCCGGCCCTGGTCGCCGCCTGCTCGATGCCGGCGCGGTCGTCCAGCCTGCCGACGTCGCCGACGGCGATGTTGTCAGCGGCGGAGAACCAGTAGCGGCCGAAGTCCTGGAAGACCGCCCCCACCTCGCTCAGCCCGCCGTCGCGCGTGAGCGTCCCGATCGGCCGGCCGTCCCAGCTGATGCCGCCCTTCGTCGGTTCGTACAGTCCGCAGAGCAGTTTCGCCAGCGTGATCTTGCCCGATCCGTTCCGCCCGACGACGGCGATCACCTCACCGGCAGCGATGTCGAAGCTGACGGCATCCAGTGCCGGCCGTTCTCCCGACGGGTAGGTGAAGGTGACATCGTCGACAGCGAGCCGCGAGAACGGGCGGACGGCCACGACCGGAGAGGCGTCGACCGTCGCGGCCAGTTGCCGTAGCTCGAGCAGGTCCTCGACGTAGAGCCCCTGTTCCAGCATCTGACCCAGGTTCGTGGCAACCTGCTGACCGCGATTGGCGAGGAGGAGGACGGCGACGCTGGCCGTCGCCGCAGCCCCGATGCTCAGTGATCCACGGGTGACGAGCACGTACACGGCCGCGAAGATGCCGGCGATGACCAGAGTGCCGACGGCACTTCCGATCGCCGACCTGCGGACGAAGCGCGACACGATCGACCGGATCTCGCGGATGCGGTCGTCGTAGAGCCGCGACCAGCGTCCGAGCAGGAACTCCGCCAGCGAGAAGGCCCGGACCTCGGGCGCCGACCGACGGTCGTCGACGACGTGCTCGATGTTGAAGCGCATGCGGTCGTTGGGGGTATTGCCGAAGCTGAACGAGTACATGCTTTCGCTGTTGCTCCGCCCGACGAACCACAGCGGAACGCACGCGATCAACGTCACTCCGACCAGCCACGGGCTGACTGTCGCCAATCCGATGGCCACGCCGACCACTCCGATGCTTGCGCCGATCAGGCTCGGGACGGCCATCGCGAGCTGCATCGGAGCCATCTGGTTCGCCTTCGCCCGCTGCATCCGGTCGTGGAATGCGGGGGAGTCGAACTCGCGGAGCGGCACCGATGCCGAGACCCGCAAGGTGATCTCGCTGTAGTAGCGGAACACCCGCTCGACGAGCAGCCGGTGCATCCCGGCTGCCGCGGACCCGGCGAAGGAGACCACGCCACCGATCACGAGCGCGGCCACGACCAGGCCACCCACCCGCCCGGTGAACGATCCGGCCGAGTCGCTCGAGATGAGCTCCTGCAGGAGGCGGTTGCCGATGAACAACAGAGCCACCATGCCGAGGCTGGAGATGGCGAACAGCGCCACCGCGGCCAGGAAGGACCCACGGGCGGCCGCGAACACGACCCTCGACCGCGCCGACGACGGCGCGCGCGCGGCCCTTCCGACGCTTCGGGCCGGGGCTGCTCACGCGGATCGCCCCGGACCATCGGTCGTGCCCACCAGTTCGGAGTTGCCCGGAGTCGGGACGCCCCAGGCATGGAACACGACGCGTTGCGAACCGGGCCGCTCCGGGTCGCGACCCCAGTAGCCGTCGACGACGTCGGCCACGTCCTTGCGCAGGGAGGCGAGTTCGGCCGCGGTCAGGTTGAGCCCGTACCCGATGTTGAACGACGCCTCCTGCCAGTCCGGCGGGTGCGAATCGGTCTCGCCGGCCCAGCGTTCGAGCAGCTCGAAGAAGCTCTGGCGGCCGGCTCGTGCCATCGCGGCGGCGCGTCCACGGTCGGCAGCCGACATGCCGGTGGTCGACAGGGCATAGCTGACCGAGACCGCGACCCACGGTTTCTCCCGGCCGGTCCGGGAGTCGGCCGGACGAATGAATCCGTACTTGGCGAGGATGCGCAGGTGGTACGAGCAGCTCGCGACGCTCTCGCCGACCGCGGCACTGACCTCCGTCGCGGTTGCGGAGTCCCGTTCACGCAGGACGCTCAGGATGCGGAGCCGGAGCGGGTGAGCGAGGGCGCGGAGCACGTGCGGATCGGCGAGATCAACGTCTGTCACATTCCTAAACGTATGTTGCTAAAGACATGTTGTCTACCGTCGTGGACCCCGGTCCCGTGTCGAGAAATGCCGAATGCACCCGTCCGGACCGATGGGCGGTGCATTTGCCATCCTTCGGCGGCGGCTCGGTCGCCGATCCCGGCCGCCACCAACATCTTCGGGCTAGTGTCGTGACGGGGACAACGCCGTCCCCCGCGCGGCAGCGCGCTCGCTCGAAGGACAGGTCGTTGACCACCACGGTGACCCCCGAGGTCCTGGACCGACTGCTCGACAAGGCCGCCGACGTCGGCGCCGACCCGCGCTCGACCGGCCTGCCCGGCGACGTGCGGCACTTCCTCCGCCAGTACTACCGCTACGTCTCGCCGCAGGATGTTCTCCAGCGTGATCCGGTCGACGTCTTCGGCGCGGCCCTGAGCCACTATCGCCTTGCCCAGCAGCGACCTCAGGGCCGGCCACTGGTCCGGGTGAGCACGCCGACGGTCGAGGAGAACGGCTGGCAGTGCGGTCACACGGTGGTCGAGGTCGTCACCGACGACATGCCGTTTCTGGTGGACTCCATCACCGCCGAGCTGTCGCGTCAGGATCGCGGCATCCACCTCGTCGTGCACCCGCTGTTCGACGTCCGGCGGACGGTCACGGGCGAGCTCGTCGACCTGCGCCTCGACCCGGACGGATCGGATACCGCGACCGGTGCCCTGGCTCCCGACGACAACGCCACCGGGGCGCTGGCGCTGCGGGAGTCCTGGATCCACGTCGAGATCGACCGTGAGTCTGCCAGTGCCGACCTGGCCGCTATCGAGTCCGGCCTGCTGCGGGTGCTCTCCGACGTCCGCGAAGCGGTCGAGGACTGGCCGAAGATGACGGGCGTCGCCCAGCAGATCGCCGATGCGCTGCGCACTACCCCACCACCGCTGCCGCAGGTGGAGGTCGACGAGGCGGAGGAGCTGCTGGTCTGGCTCGCCGACGATCACTTCACCTTCCTCGGCTACCGCGAATACCGGCTCGTCGACCACGACGGTGCGGATGCGCTCGTCCCCGTCGCCGGGTCCGGGCTCGGCATCCTGCGCTCCGACGAGAAGGCGTCCGGGTCGTTCGCGGTGCTGCCACCGCGGGTGCGTGCCCGTGCCCGCGATCCGAAGCTTCTCGTTCTGACGAAGGCGAACTCCCGCTCGACGGTGCATCGTCCGAGCTACCTCGACTACATCGGGGTGAAGGTGTTCGACGGCGGCGTGGTGGTCGGCGAACGACGCTTCCTCGGCCTCCTGACCTCGGTCGCTTACACCGAGTCGGTCGAGCGGATTCCGGTGCTGCGCCGCAAGACCGCCGAGGTGCTGGCGCTGAGCGGACTCGCCCCCGAGTCGCACTCGGGCCGGGCGCTGCTGGACGTGCTGCAAACCTACCCGCGCGACGAGTTGTTCGGCGTCGGTGTCGACGAACTCCTGCCGACCGTCCTGTCGGTGATGAACCTGCAGGAGCGCCGCCAGCTGCGGATGTTCCTCCGCACCGACCCGTACGGCCGCTACGTCAGCGTGCTCGTCTACCTCCCGCGGGACCGGTTCACCACCTCCGTCCGGCTACACATCCAGGACATCCTGATGCACGCGTTCGGCGGCCGCAGCCTCGATTTCTCCTTGCGGCACTCCGAATCCGTGCTGAGCCGGATCCACTTCGTCGTAAGGCTGCCGGTCGGCGCCGACGTCCCCGACGTCGACGTCGCCATGCTCGAGGCCGAGCTGGCCGCGGCCTCGACGTCGTGGGGCGACGATTTCTCCCACGCCCTCACCGAGCAGGTCGGTGAGGAGGACGGCGCGCGGTGGGCGCGGCGCTACGGCGACGCGTTCGGCGAGGCCTACAAGGCCGACTTCACGCCACGGCACGCGGTGTCGGATCTGCGTGTGCTGGAAGGGCTTCCCGACACCGGGGGCCTGGCGGTGTCGCTGTACGAGCCGGTCGGTGCGAGCTCGACCGACCGTCGGCTCAAGCTCTACCGCACCGGCACGCCCCTGTCCCTGTCGGCGTTGCTCCCGGTGCTGTCACGGATGGGCCTCGAGGTCACCGACGAACGGCCGTACCCGATCCGGACGCCCGATCACCGCTCGGCCACCATCTACGACCTGGGCGTCCAGGCCGATCTCGGCACCTCGACCGCCGACCACAAGGTCGCGTCCTCGACCGTGATCGAGTCCGTCCGGGCGTTGTTCTCGGATGCGTTCGTCGCGATCTGGGACGGCCGCGCGGAGTCCGACGGTTTCAACGCCCTCGTTCTTCGCGCCGGCATGACCTGGCGTGAGGCGATGGTGTTCCGGACCTACGCGCGCTACCTGCGCCAGACCGGCACCACGTTCAGCCACGAATACCTCGCCTTGACCATCTGCGCCAACCTGCCGGTCGCGCGACTGCTGCTCTCCTTGTTCAACGCGAGGCTCGACCCCGCCCGTGCGGACGGCCGGGATGCCGCCGTCGAGCGCATCAGCACCGACATCGAGACCGCGCTCGAAGGCGTCACCAGCCTCGACGAGGACCGGATCCTGCGCAGCTACATCACGCTGATCCGTACGACGCTGCGGACGAACTACTTCCAGCCGGGCGACGACGGCGAGCTCCGCGACTACGTGTCGATCAAGTTCGACAGCCAGCGCAACCCGGACCTCCCGCAGCCGCGGCCGCATGCGGAGATCTGGGTGTATTCGCCACGGGTCGAAGGAGTCCACCTGCGCTTCGGCGCCGTCGCGCGCGGCGGCCTGCGCTGGTCCGACCGCCGGGAGGACTTCCGCACCGAGGTGCTGGGTCTGGTGAAGGCGCAGACGGTGAAGAACGCCGTGATCGTCCCGAGCGGCGCGAAGGGCGGCTTCTTCGCCAAGCAGCTGCCCGACCCGGGCCAGAATCGTGAAGCCTGGTTGGCCGAAGGCATCGCCTGCTTCACGATCTTCATCGCCGGTCTGCTCGATCTGACCGACAACCTCGTCAACGACGTCGTGGTCGCACCGCACCATGTTGTGCGCTACGACGGCGACGATCCCTATCTGGTCGTCGCCGCCGACAAGGGCACGGCGACCTTCTCCGACATCGCCAACTCGGTGGCCGCGGACTACCGGTACTGGCTGGGCGACGGCTTCGCGTCCGGCGGATCGGCGGGTTACGACCACAAGGTCATGGGCATCACAGCGCGCGGTGCGTGGAAGTCGGTCGAGCGGCACTTCCGTGAACTCGGCATCGACACCGCCGCCACCGACTTCACCTGCGTGGGCGTCGGTGACATGTCCGGGGACGTGTTCGGCAACGGCCTGCTGGCGAGCGCGCACACCCGCCTGGTGGCGGCATTCGACCACCGGCACGTGTTCGTCGACCCGGATCCCGACGCGGCTGCGTCCTACGTCGAACGGCGACGCCTGTTCGAGCTTCCACGTTCGAGTTGGGACGACTACGACCGCTCCCTGATCTCCACCGGTGGTGGCGTGTGGCCGCGGTCGGCGAAGTCGATCGCGCTGACCCCGCAGCTGCGCGCGGCACTCGGCATCGCCGAGGACGTCAGCAGACTGACACCCGCGGCGTTGATCAAGGTGGTCCTGATGGCGCCGGTCGACCTGTTCTTCAACGGCGGCATCGGCACCTACGTCAAGGCGAGCACCGAATCCCACGCCCAGGTGGGGGATCGTGCCAACGACGCGGTCCGCATCGACGGCGGTCAGCTCCGCGCGCGGTGCGTGGGTGAGGGCGGCAACCTCGGGCTGACCCAACTCGGCCGGGTCGAGTACAGCCGCTCCGGCGGCCGCATCACCACCGACTTCATCGACAACTCCGCCGGGGTCGACACCTCCGACCACGAGGTCAACATCAAGATCCTCCTCGACCGCGTCGTGGGCGCCGGTGACCTGACCGTCAAGCAGCGCAACGTGTTCCTCGCGTCGATGACCGCAGAGGTGGCCGATCTCGTGCTGGCGCACAACATCGCGCAGAACGTCGGGCTGGCCAACGCGGTCGCTCAGGCATCGGATCTCCTGCACGTGCACGCCGGCTGGATCCGCCGGCTCGAGGACGCCGGTCTGCTCGATCGTGAGCTGGAGTTCCTTCCGAGCGACGCCGACCTGACCGACCTCAAGGCCACCGGTGACGGCCTGAGCCAGCCCGACCTGTGCGTGCTGATGGCGTACACGAAGATCGCCCTCACCCACGAGCTCGTCGACTCCGACCTGCCGGAGGATCCCTACCTGCACAGCGAATTGCGGCGGTACTTCCCGACGCCGATGCGTGAACGGTTCGCCGATCAGATGAATGCACACCGGCTGCGCCGCGAGATCGTGGCCACCCGGGTGGTGGGTGATCTCGTCGACATCGGTGGGATCACGATGTTCCACCGGCTGTCGCAGGAGACCGGGTCGACCGCCGCCGACGTTGCCCGCGCGCACGTCACGGCCAGGGCGATCTTCGGTACCGACGAGCTGTGGCGCGAGATCACCGCGCTCGACAACGTCGTGTCCGCGGCCGCGCAGACACGGGCCCGGCTGGCGTCGCGGCTGATCGCCGAGCGGTCGTGCCGGTGGCTGCTCAACAACCGGCGCCCACCGCTCTCGATCGTCGACACGGTCGAGTTCTTCCGACCACGGATGCAGCGCCTCTTTGAGGTGTTGCCGGGGATCCTGATGGGACGCGCGGCGGGGGCGTTCGCGGAGGAACGCGACAGCTACATCGCCGATGGGCTGCCAGAATCACTGGCCACGCGTATCGCCGTGCTGTCACCGGCCTACGCGGGCTTCGGGATCATCGAGACGGCCGACCGGCGCAACGTCGACCTCGCATCGGTCGCGCGTCTTCATGCCGAGCTCGGCGAACGGCTCCAGCTCGACAAGCTGCTCACCCGGATCCTCGACCTACCGCGCGACGACCAGTGGCGGACGATGGCACGGGCCGCGCTGCGGGACGACCTGCAGACCGTCCACGTCCGGCTGCTCGACCAGGTGGTCGGCTTCGGTGAACCGACCAGCGATCCCGAGGAGCTGCTGGCGGCGTGGGAAGCGGAGGAGCGGCCGGTGATCACGCGTGTGACCGGCACGCTCGGCCAGCTCGTCGATGCATCCGACACCGACCTGGCCCGCCTTCAGGTCGCCTTGCGGCTGGTGCGGACCCTGGTCGGCACCACCGGCTGATCCATCGGCACCTCGACGACAGTTGACAGTTCAGAATTACATCTGAACAATGTGGTCATGACGACGACCGTGACGTTCTCCGAGCTGCTGCGGAAACCAAACGACGTGATCGGCAAGCTCGATGCGGGGGATGTGGTGCTCACCCGTCGTGATGCGGAGCCGCTGCGACTCTCACTCGCCGGCCCCGCGACCGCCGAAGTCGGCACTCTTGACGCGCTCGCTCAGCTGATCGCGGCCTCGCTGGACGACGAGATGTCCGACCGAGTTGCGCAGCACCTGCTCGAGCCCTTCCCTTGGGCCGAGTTCCTGCCCGCTCAGGTGCGCCGAGAGTTCGTCGGAGACTTCCTGCGCACCGCGCGGGCTTGCGCAGCCGTCGGCAGATTCGATCGCCTGACCATCCTCCTCGAGGCCTGGCGAGCCACTGCCGAGGCGTACGCCGACCCGCACGTCACCGCCGGGGGGGCCGATCTGGATTACCTCCCGCCACGTGGTGTGATCCGAGTGGCCGACCCTCGAATCCACGTGTGAGTAAGCAGTCGGCGGTGCCGCGTCCGCTGAAGCGAAGTGAATTCGTCCTCGTCTTTGCGACGTCCCAGGCCCAGAAGGGGTGGGTCGACTGTCTGGCGACGGCCCGTAACGCAGCAGTTGATGCCTGGGAGTGCCTGACGACGACTCCAGACCTCGAGAGCCAACGCCTCTACCGCCTCAAAGGTGACTTCGCGACCGGCACATACCAGGGCGTCACCTACGAGCGCTTCCAGTACGAGATTACCGATGGCGGACGAATCTGGTACTTCATCGACCGAACCCCGAGCGAGAAGAAGTCGGCCGGCTGCGTCCTCATCGAACGCTGCAACACCGGACATCCCAAGGAGACCGACTGACCCGCGCTCGGTCTGGGGCGGGGCGGGGGCGGGGCTCGTCGGCGGGCCAACGCTCGCCCGGCTCAGACCTTCGGCTTGTTCGCCGCCAGGAACGCATCCACGACCGCGTGGAACGCCGTGCCCTGGTCCCGGCGCACGCAGTGCCCGGCGTCCTCGATCACCGCGATCTCGACGCCCGGCGCGATCCGCCTTACCTCGTCGCGCACGTCCGGTCCGATGAGCACGTTGTTCGTCCCGGTGACCAGCAGAGCCGGCATCGTCAGACCGCGCACCGTGTCGGTCCAGTCCTTCGTCCGGTCGCGGCGGTGCTTGCTCATCTCTGCGTCGTACTGCTTCTTCGACTCCGCCCAGGGTCGCAGTTCGCTCTCCGGCCAGTTCGGCGAGGAGATCCGCTGCGCGGCGACGAGTTCGTCCACGGTCGGCTCGGCCGGCTCCGGAGCGGCCTCGGGCTCGGGTGCGGCCGACGAGGACGTGACCGGAGCCTGCGCCGCCCGGCGCTCCCACGGGCTCGGTCCGCCGACGGGTAGCCACCACGGAGGATCCTCGAGGACGACTGCGGCCACCAGGTCAGGTGCCTGGGCGGCGGCCAACCCGGAGACGCGCGCGCCCATCGAGTGCCCGGCCAGCAGACTCGGCCGGCCGGTCTCGGCGGCGAGTTCGGCCAGGAGCGCGAACGTGTCGTCGGTCATGACGTCGGTGGTGCCCCGGTCGAACTCGGCCTCGGTGAAGCGCGGCGACTCGCCGTGGCCACGCTGGTCCACGGCGACCACGTGGTAGTCGGGCGACCAGCGCGCGATTGCGTCGGCCCAGCTGGGCCCGGAGTCGGAATGGCCGTGCAGCAGGACGAGGACAGGGGCTTCGCCGGCCGGCGGGCCGGAGCGGTGCAGAACGAGATCGGCCATGTCCACATCCTCGGACAGGACGCCCGAACCGGCGAGGAACCAGCCGATTGTCGGCCGGGATGGGCCGAATGCCCTTTGTGGCACCCGGCAGTCGCTTCTACCGTGTCTGCATGAGTCCGGGTTCCCACGTTCTCGTCGTGAACGCGGGTTCGTCGTCGCTGAAGTATCAGCTGATCGACCCGGCGTCCGACCGGACCCTTGCCCGCGGGCTGGTCGAACGGCTCACCTCGCCCGACGCGGACCTCCGGCACTGGCCGGGCACCGGAGACGAACTCGTGATCGACTGCCCCGGCACGGGTCCGGCGGAGGCACTGACGCTGATGCTGGACACGTTCGCGAACCACGGCCCGCCGCTCGAGGATCTGGCGGCGATCGGGCATCGCGTCGTCCACGGCGGCCGGCGTTTCAGCTCGGCGACGCTGATCGACACCGATGTGATCGACGCGATCCGTGACCTGATTCCGCTGGCCCCGTTGCACAATCCGGTCAACCTCGACGGCATCGAGACGATGCGCAAGCTCCGGCCCGACCTTCCGCAGGTGGCCGTGTTCGACACAGGCTTCCACGCCGGTCTTCCGGCTGTCGCGAGCACGTACCCACTCCCGGTCGACGTCGCGAAACGCTGGCAGATCCGCCGGTACGGGTTCCACGGCACGAGCGTCGCCTACGTGTCGGCCACCGCGGCGGCGTTTCTCGGCCGGGACCCCGGTGACGTCGCGATGATCGTGTGCCACCTGGGCAACGGCGCGTCGATCACCGCGGTCGAGGCCGGCCGGAGCGTCGATACGTCGATGGGCTTCTCGCCGCTGGAGGGTCTGATGATGGGCTCCCGTGTGGGCGATCTCGACGCTTCGGTCCCGTTGTACCTGCAGCGTGAAGCCGGCCTGAGCATCGACGAGGTCGACCACCTGCTCAACCGGGAGAGCGGAATGCTGGGGATGACCGGCGCGACCGACATGCGGTCCGTCGAGGCATCGGCCGCCGCCGGGGACGAGGACGCCGTGCTGGCGTTGGGCATCTACGCCTACCGGCTGCGGAAATACATCGGTGCCTACCACGCGGTACTGCCGCACACCGACGCACTTGTCTTCACCGGAGGTGTCGGCGAGAACGCCGCGGACCTCCGCGCCGAGGTCTGTTCGACCCTGCCCCACCTCGGTATCCGGCTCGACCACGCTGCGAACGCGGCCGCGTTCAGAAGCCACGAGCCACACCGCATCGACGACGGCAGCGCACCCGTGGCGGTGCTCGTCGTCCCGACGAACGAGGAACTCCAGATCGCCCGCGAAACCGTTCGCCTGCTCGACCAGCACGCTCACCGACAACCCGACCGAAGGATGCGCGATGACAGCTAGCGATACCGATGTGCGCAACACCCTTCCTGCCGTGACCGATGCCGAGATCGCGGCCATCGACGCGTGGTGGCGTGCCGACAACTACCTGACGATCGGCCAGATCTACCTGCAGGACAACGTGTTGCTGACCGAGCCGCTTCGGCCCGAGCACATCAAGCCGCGGCTGCTCGGGCACTGGGGAACCAGCCCGGGCCTTGCGTTCATCTACGCGCACGCGTCCCGGATCATCAAGCACACCAGCCAGCAGATGATCTACCTGGCGGGCCCGGGCCACGGCGGTCCGGCGCTGGTCGGAGCCGGCTGGCTCGAGGGAACGTACAGCGAGATCTATCCGAACATCGGCGCCGACGCCGCGGGCATGCACCGGCTGTTCCGCCAGTTCTCCGCGCCCGGCGGCATCCCCAGCCACGTGTCGGTCACGACCCCGGGATCCATCCACGAGGGTGGCGAACTCGGCTACGTCCTCGTCCACGCGTTCGGTGCGGTCATGGACAACCCCGACCTGATCGCGCTGGCCGTGGTCGGCGACGGTGAGGCCGAGACCAGCCCGCTCGAAGGCGCCTGGAAAGGAATCTCGTTCCTCAACCCCGAGCACGACGGCGCGGTCCTGCCGATCCTGCACCTCAACGGCTACAAGATCGGCGGCCCGACCGTGCTGGCCCGCAAGGACCCGGCCGAGGTGCGGTCCCTGTTCGAGGGTCATGGGTACGACGTCATCGAGGTCACCGGTGACGACTTGCCGGGCATGCACGAGCGGTTCGCCGCCGCGCTGACCCAGGCGTGGACGTCGATCCGCGCGATCCAGGAGGCGGCCCGGACGGGGAAGTCGGACGGTCGTCGTCCGCACTGGCCGATGATCGTGCTGCGCAGCCCGAAGGGCTGGACCGGCCCGGCCGAAGTGGACGGTGTCAAGGTGACGGGCACGTGGCGGGCACACCAGGTGCCACTGTCGGGGGTCCGTGACAACCCCGGGCACCTGGCGATTCTCGAGACCTGGTTGAAGTCCTACCGTCCCGAGGAGCTCTTCGACGACGCCGGCCGGCCGAGCGAACTCGTCCGTTCGGCGAACCCCGAGGGTGACCTGCGGATGAGCGCGAACCCGCACGCCAACGGCGGCCTTCTCACCCGGGACCTGGCGATCCCGGACTTCCGCGACTACGGCGTCGAGGTCACCGAACCCGCCCAGCTGCGGCTCGAATCGACGCGACGCCTGGGCGAGATGATGCGCGACATCTACACGGCGAACCCCGACACGTTCCGGCTCTTCTGCCCGGACGAGACGAACAGCAACCGGCTCGGCGCGGTCTTCGAGGTCTCGGACCGGCAGAGCATGGAGCGCATTCTCGACACGGATACGTCGGTGTCGGCGAACGGCCGGGTGATGGAGGTGCTCTCGGAGCACAACTGCCACGGCTGGCTCGAGGGCTACACGCTGACCGGCCGGCACGGGGTGTTCGCGACCTACGAGGCGTTCGCGATGGTGAGCGCGTCTCAGACCGTCCAGCACGGCAAGTGGCTCGAGGAGGCGGCGCACCTGCCCTGGCGGGCGAAAGTCCCCAGCCTCAACATCCTGCTGACTTCGACGGCATGGCGCAACGACCACAACGGCTTCTCCCATCAGGGACCTGGTCTGATCCAGGTGGCGCTCACCCAGCGCGGTAACGTCGTCCGCATCTACCTGCCGCCGGATGCGAACAGCCTGCTCTCGGTGGCCGACCACTGCTTCCGGTCGCGTTCCTATGTCAACGTGATCGTGATCGACAAGCAGCCGCAGCTGCAGTGGATGACGATGGACGAGGCGATCGAGCACTGCCGGGTCGGTGCCGGCATCTGGGAGTGGGCCGGCAACGACGACGGCACCCAGGACCCCGACGTCGTGCTCGCCTGCGCCGGTGACGTCGTGACGATGGAGACCGTCGCCGCCGCTCAGATCCTCACGGAAAAGCTGCCTGCGCTGCGGATCCGCGTCGTCAACGTCGTCGACCTGATGGTGCTGTCGCGCCGCAGGGACCACCCGCACGGGATGGACGAGAACCTGTTCCGCGAGCTGTTCACCGATACCGTCGACGTCGTGTTCACCTTCCACGGCTTCCCGGGCGCGATCCACCAGCTGGTGCACGGCCGGCCCGACGCCGACCGTTTCCATGTGCGCGGGTTCATCGAGCAGGGCACGACCACAACACCGTTCGACATGACGGTGAAGAACAAGGCGTCGCGCTACCACCTGGTGATGGACGCGCTGAACAACGCGAAGCGCGCACCTGCCGGCGCCGACGAGCTTCGTCAATGGTGCTTGGCGAAACTGGCCGAGCACGAGGCGTACGTGGTCGAGCACATGGAGGACATGCCGGAGGTCAGGGACTGGTCGCTGGGGGACTGGGCAACCCGCGGCTAGGCCATCGGTTCTCACCTGGGCAGGTCAGGTAGTCGCGAGTCGGGGGTCGGGGGTCGGGTCGAGCTCGCGTCTCAGTTCGGCGACCACGTCCGGATGCTCGGCCCAGAGGTTGTGCGCCTCGGCGGGGTCGGCCGCCAGGTCGTAGAGCTGGCCCGTGTCGTCGCTGAGGTCGCCGGCGGGGATGGTGAATCCGCCTGAGCCGGTGCCGAACACGGCCTTCCACGGGCCACGCCGGACGGCGAACATCCCATGCAGGCTGTGGTGGATGAGCACGCGTTCGCCGTCGATATCGGCTGCCCCGGTGAGGACATCGAGGATGTCCCGGCCGTCCTCGGCGTCGGGCCGACCGCCCGTGCCGACGGCCGTCGCGATCGTCGGGAGCAGGTCGACAAGGCAAACCGGGTCGTCGCGTTCCAGCCCGGCCGGGATGGCGGCGGGCCAACGCGCGACGAACGGTTCCCGATGTCCGCCGTCCCAGATGTCGGCCTTCTGTCCCCGCCAGGGACCGTTGCTCGAGTGGCCGTGGGTGTCTGGGGAGCGGAAGTCGGCGTACATCGCGCCGTTGTCGCTCGTGACGATCAGCAGGGTGTCGTCGGTGACGCCGATGTCGGCGAGGGTGTCGTCGATCTGGCCCACCGCCCAGTCGACCAGCGTCACCATGTCGCCGCGGGAACCCGCGTCGGACCGGCCGCGGATGAAGTCCGGGGGCGTGCACGGATAGTGCGGTGAGGCGAGGGTCAGGTAGAGCAGGAACGGCTGCTCCTGTGCCCGCACCCACCGGCACGCCTCTGTGACGAACCGGATGTCGACCTGGTCGTCGCGCCAGCCCGGAGTCTGCCGGCCGGCCCGTTGCGAGGAGACGTAGACCTCCTTCTCCCGATCGGGGACACCGAAGGTGCGGTCCTGGTCGAGGAACGCGTAGGGCGGCATGTCGAGGGACCCGGCGATGCCGAAGAAGCGGTCGAACCCGTGCTCTGTCGGCCCGTCCGCGAACGGCTGCGTGTAGTCGACGTCGGCGCCGTAGTCCGCGAGCGGCGTCGGCTGCAGGTGCGCATCCGGCCCGAAGGCGGTCAGGCGCGACCCGTCCTTCCACTGCCAGCCGAGACCGAGGTGCCACTTCCCGATGGCCGCGGTGGCGTAGCCCTCGTCGTGCAGCACGGAGGCGAGGGTCGGGCGGCCGGGTTCGAGGATGGGCGGCGAGTGGCCCGCCAGGACGCCCTGCTTGAGCGCGCCGCGCCAGGCATAGCGGCCGGTGAGCAGCGCATACCGGCTCGGGGTACAGACCGCCGAGGCGGAGTGGCAGTTCGTCAGCCGGACACCGGCGGCGGCGATCGCGTCCATGCGCGGGGTCGGGATCCTGGTGGCGCCGAAGCAACCGAGATCACCCCAGCCCATGTCATCGGCGAGGATCACGACGACGTTCGGGCACGTTCGGGGTTCGGCCACGAAGCCCGAGCTTAGTGGTCAGGGTTGTAAGTCCGTGGGGGTCAGGCGGCTTTGGGTTGGGCGCCGTTGAGGGTCTGGGCTTGCTGGTGTCGGTCGAGTCTGTGCAGGAGGTCGGCCAGGTCGGTGGTGGTGAGCTTCCATTTGAAGGGTTTGGCCGCTGCGTTGTAGCGGGTCTCGAAGCGGGTAAGGCGTTGCTCGATCGCGTCGAGGTCGGTGAAGTCGTTGGGGGAGAGCGCTTTTCGCTGGATGATGGAGAAGTAGACCTCGACCTGGTTGAGCCAAGACGCGTGGATCGGGGTGTGCACCATGGTCGCGTTGGGGAACTGTTCGGTGAGCCGGTCGATGGCTTGTTGTCCCCGGTGGGAGGAGCCGTTGTCGACCACCCAGAACACGCGGTCGGCGGAGGCGTACGGTTCCTGGGTCATGACCTGGGTGACCGGCGCACCGCCGCGGTGGTAGTCGTGGCTGACCCGCATCATCGGGGATGTGCCTGCCGGTGTCGACGGGTGGCACCGGCACCGGGCTTGAATGGAGGTCTTTTCATCGGCGGAGATGACGTAGTCGTTTGCTGACAACGGGTCCCCGTCCCAGACCCGGGCGTACAGGTCAAGAACTGGTGCGGCCGTGGCGGCGAAGTTGGGGTCGGTGATGAGGATCCAGGACTGGTACTGCCAGGGGTTGCTGACCAACCCCCAACGGAGTTACAACCCTGACCACTAAGGTGCGCCGAACCAGGCCCGGCAGGCGTCCAGCCCGGAGATCTCGACGGCCGGCCGGGCACGTGCGCGCCAGCCGTTCGCGTCAAGACGCAGCTTGGGCATGTCGCCGCTGACGGTGGCGCTCGGATCCGGGTTCCCGGGGCCACCGGTCCTGACGTGCCGGGTCGTGCCGTTCGGCTGATACCCGAGCGCTCGCGAGACGCCGAGCGACGCGGCGTTGTCGGCCCACGCCTCGGTCTCGGCAAGCTGCGCTCCGAGCCGGTCGAACGCCAGCGCGAGCACGGCCGTCCGCATGGCCTTGCCGATGCCCTGGCCGCGGGCATCGGTGACCAGCCAGGACGCCGTCTCGACGGTCCGGAGGACGGCGAAGTCACGCGCCTCGAGCGTCTGTGTGCCGAGGACGTCGGTGCCGCGGAGGACGACGAACTCGAGGATCCAGCCGGCCGGCGTCCACGACCCGAGCCGGCGCCAGTACTGCTGGCGGATCGCAACGGCACGGGCCTGCGGCGGCTCGAGTCCGAAGGGCAAAGCGATGGACGGGTCGAGTTCGACGTCGGACGGCAGGTCGGCGCCGAGGGTGTCGAGGTCGGCCTCGACCACCGGCCGCAGGGTGAGATCGCCGCTGCGCAGGCGGAGGCCGGTCACGGGCCAGGCGGACGGGGTGTCGATCACGCGCCGAGGGTAGAAGCGTCTCGAGGCCGATGCGAGAGGTTTCGACGACTCGACTTCTGCGCACGCGGGCCGTTCCGCGCCAGGATGTCGCCATGATCTTCATCGTCGTCAAGTTCACCGTCCATCCCGAGTTCGCCGAGGCGTGGTTGCCCGCGGTCGAGCCGTTCACCGCGTCGACGCGACAGGAGCATGGAAACCTCTGGTTCGACTGGTCGCGCAGCGTCGACGACCCGAATCAGTTCGTCCTTCTGGAGGCGTTCGAGGAGGGTTCCGCGGGCTCGGACCACGTCGGCTCCGCCCACTTCAAGGCCGCGATGCAGCTGATGCCGACGATGCTGGTGAAGACGCCGGAGATCGTGAACGTTCAGGTGCCCGGACAGGGTTGGGCGGAGATGGGCGAGCTCACCGTCGCGGGTAGCGATGGCGGCTGAACCCCGGTCGCCGGTGCGCTGGACGACCGCGTTCCTCGACGCCGCGCCCGGCGACGTTCCGGCTGGGATCGCGTTCTGGTGCGACGTCACCGGGTCGTCGCTGTCCGGGCGACGAGGCGAGCGCGACGAGTTCACGACGCTCGTCCCGCCCGATGGCGACGCCTATCTACGGGTGCAGGATCTCGTCGCCGGGCCGGCTCGCTGCCATCTCGATCTGCACGTCGACGACGTGGCCGTGGCCGCCGAGTGGGCCATCGCTCTTGGTGCGGACGTGCGTGCGGAGGTGCGGGCTGACCGCGGCCGGCCGATCGTCGTGCTCGCGTCACCCGGCGGGTTCGTGTTCTGCCTTGTCCACCATCACGGTGAGGCACACCGGCCGACACCGGCGAGCTGGCCTGGTGGACATCGCAGCCTCGTCGACCAGGTGTGTCTCGACGTTCCGGCGCCGGCATTCGAACCGGAAGGACGGTTCTGGGCAGCGCTGACCGGCTGGGAGTTGTACGGCGGCTCGCGCCCGGCGTTCAGCGTTCTCGGCCGGCCGGCCCGCCGGCCGGGCAGCCACTGCGGCTGCTGTTCCAGCGGCTCGACGACGCCGACCCGGGGCAGCCCGTGACCGCGCACCTCGACCTGGCCTGTGACGGCGTCGAGGCCGAAGTGGACCGCCACCTGGGGCTCGGGGCGCGGTCGTTCGCCGAATGCAGTACTGGGCGACCGTCGAGGATCCGACCGGACGGCACTACTGCGTCACTCGGCGAGACCCCGACACCGGCGTGCTCGGACACTGAAAACGCCGCCGGGCCGGGGGTGGCTCGGCGGCGTCTCAGGTCGTTCGGTCGACTGCCTCAGGCGTCGGCGTACTTCACGCCGGTGGCGTGCAGCGGGCAGTACCCGCCGGGGTTCTTGTCGAGGTACTGCTGGTGGTAGTCCTCGGCGAAGTAGTACTCACGCAGCGGCTCGATGGCCGTGGTGATCTCGCCGTACCCACGCTCGGACATCGCCTTCTGGTAAACGACCTTCGATGCTTCGGCCTGGGCCTGCTGCTCGGGCGTGGTGGTCAGGATCACCGACCGGTACTGGCTGCCGATGTCGTTGCCCTGGCGCATGCCCTGGGTGGGGTTGTGGTTCTCCCAGAAGACCTTGAGCAGGTCGGCGTAGGACAGCTTCGTGGTGTCGAACACGACCCGGACGACCTCGGCGTGACCGGTGCGGGCCGAGCAGACCTCTTCGTAGCTGGGGTTCGGGGTGAACCCCCCGGCGTAGCCGACCGACGTCGAGTAGACACCGGGGACCTGCCAGAAGGTCTGCTCCTCACCCCAGAAGCAGCCGAGGCCGAGGACCGCGACGGCCTGATCGGTCTGGAGCGGGGCGTCGATGGGGGTGCGCAGGACGGTGTGGATGCCGGCGAGGGCGAACGGGCGGGATGCGCGGCCGGGCAGCGCCTTCTCCGGGGTCACCATCGTGGACTTGGAATTACGGAACAGATCGAACATGTGATCGCCTCCTATGGACCGACAGGCTCAACCGTACAAACGGGTGCCGATGTTCCCGTCGCGTCGACCCGGGTCTCGCCGGTGTGTCAGGCGAAGCGTGCGGTCATGCGCACCCTCTGCCTGACCGAACCTGACCGACCGAACCCCCTGACGCCCGGCCCGGACGGACCGGCCGCCCGCCGGTCCGCGCGGCTACCCTCGGCCCGTGAGTACTGACGGATCGTCCCTCGGCTTCGAATCGCTCGCCATCCATGCCGGCCAGGAGCCGGACGCGAGCACCGGTGCGGTCAACGTCCCGATCTTCGCGACCAGCACGTACGCGCAGGACGGCGTGGGCGGGCTCCGCGCCGGCTACGAGTACTCACGCACGGGCAACCCGACCCGGACGGCGCTCGAAGCCTGCATCGCCGCCCTGGAGGCCGGGACACGCGGGTTCGCGTTCGCCAGCGGGATGGCCGCCGAGGCGACGCTCCTGCAGGCGCTCACCGGCCCCGGGCAGCACGTGGTCATCCCCGACGACGCCTATGGCGGCACCTTCCGGCTCTTCGACAAGGTGATGAGCCGCTGGCGGCTCGCCTACCAGCCGGTGCGTCTGACCGACCTCGTCGCCGTCGCGGGCGCGGTCCGGCCGGGGGAGACGTCGCTGATCTGGGTCGAGACGCCGACGAACCCGTTGCTCGCGGTCGCCGACATCGCCGCGCTCGCCAAGATCGCCCACGACGCCGGCGCGAAGCTCGTCGTCGACAACACCTTCGCCACCCCCTACCTGCAGCAGCCGCTCGAACTCGGCGCCGATGTCGTCGTCCACTCGACAACGAAGTACGCGGGCGGGCACTCCGACGTCGTCGGCGGGGCCCTCGTGGTGCGCGACGACGCCCTTGCCGAGATGATCGCCTTCCACAGCAACGCGACAGGTGCGATCGCCGGTCCGTTCGACGCCTACCTCGTGCTGCGCGGCCTGAAGACGCTGGCCGTGCGGATGGACCGGCACTGCGACAACGCCGAGGCTGTCGTCGACTTCCTCGTCGCACACCCGAAGGTCGGCCACGTCCTGTACCCGGGCCTGCCCGACCACCCGGGCCACGAGGTCGCGGCCAAGCAGATGCGCCGTTTCGGCGGCATGATCTCCTTCCGCCACGTCGACGGTGAGCAGGCCGCGCTCGACATGATCGCCCGCACCCGCCTGTTCACGCTGGCGGAATCGCTCGGCGGGGTCGAGTCGCTCATCGAACACCCGGCCCGGATGACGCACGCGTCGGTCGTCGGGTCCGCCTTGGAGGTGCCGGGGGATTTGGTTCGGCTCTCGGTGGGTATCGAGACCGTCGGCGACCTGATCGCCGATCTCGACCGCGCCCTGTCCTGATCCAGCCCGCATACTCTTCTCCGACTGCATGGCGCTCGGAGAGCGCCATCGAGGGCCGAACCATCGAGGAGCACATGAGCGAGCACCATCCCGACCACCCGAGCAGGCGCCACGAGGTGCTGAACCGGCTTCGGCTGCGCGGTCTCGCCGACCGGCTGCCGCGGCCGGCCCAGCCGGCGCGCGACGCCGAGCACGACGAGTCGGCCAACCGCATGCTCGACCCGACCCGGGACCACCTGCCCGAGGATCCGATGGTCGCGATGCCGGTCGCGGTTCGCACGGCCGCGGCCTGGGCCTGGCGCCTTCTCGCCATCGTCGGCGCGACGGTGGTGGTCGGCTACATCCTCGCCAAGCTCAGCGAGATCGTCATCCCGGTGCTCGTCGCGCTGCTGCTGACGGCACTGATGATCGAGCTGGTCGAGTGGCTCGCCCGTTGGCTCCCGCGCGGCCTCGCGACCGGGATCGTCCTGATCGGTGGCGTCATCGTCATCGCCGGCGCCATCACGCTCGTGGTCCAGCAGGTCAGCTCGAACGCGACGACCATAGTCGATCAGGTCAGCGCCGGCTTCAGCCAGATCCACCAGTGGCTGCTCCACGGACCGTTCAAGATCAGCGACGCCCAGATCACCAGCGCCTACGACAAAGTGTGGTCCTCGCTGAGTTCGGGCACCGACGGGATCGCCAGCGGTGTCCTCGCGGTCGGCACGACGGTCGGGCACGTCGGTGCCGGCATCGCGCTGGCCCTGTTCGCCACGTTCTTCTTCCTGTACCAGGGCCGCGAGATCTGGGCGTGGTTCGTTCGGCTGTTCCCGCGGACCGCGCGGATCTCGGTCGACTCGTCCGGGCGCAAGGGCTGGGTCTCGCTGACCGCCTACGTCCGGGCGACGATCCTGGTGGCGTTCACCGACGCCGTCGGCATCACGATCGTCGCGCTGATCCTGCGGGTGCCGTTGGCGCCGGCGATCGGCGTCATCGTCTTCCTCGGATCGTTCATCCCGGTGGTCGGCGCGCTGCTGTCCGGCGTCGTCGCCGTGCTGCTCGCACTGGTCGCGCACGGCCCGGTGATCGCGCTGATCATGCTCGGCGGCGTCCTGGGCGTGCAGCAGATCGAGTCGCACGTCCTCCAGCCGTTCCTGATGGGTCGGCTGGTCCGCCTGCACCCGCTGGCGATCCTGTTCTCCATCGCCACCGGCGCCATCTTCGCGGGCATCGTCGGCGCGCTGTTCGCCGTCCCGACGGCGGCCTTCGTGAATGCCGTCGTGCACCACCTCGCGAGCGGACGTGCCGGCGACGTCGACCTGCCACCGACCGATCCGGCGGTCGCCGACCCGGCGGTGGCACCCGACGATCTCGCCGAACCGCCGGCCACGGACGGGTCCGTGGCCGAGTCGCCGAGCGTGTCCATCGACGCGGGTGATCCCACCGACGATCCCACCGACGACCAGCACGGTCCCGCTCAGGCCTGAGCCGGACCGCCGAGCCAGATCGGGTTGGTCATCGCCGCCATCGGGCCCGGCAGGGCGTCGCCGGCGTCCCGCCCGAGCGTGCCGCTGATCGTGGTGACCAGCGGACCCATGCTCAGATGAGGCCCTGCGTGCTCAGCCATTCCTTGGCCACGACGGCCGGGTCCTTGCCCCCGGCGACCTCGGCGTTGAGCGCGAGCAGACCGGCGGTCGTCATCTTGACGGACACGGCGTTGAGTGCGGTCGTGACGGTGTCGGTCGCCTTGGCCTTGTTGATCAGCGGGACGACGTTCTGCGCCGAGAACATCCCCTTCGGGTCCGCGAGCACGACCCAGCCGTTCTTGGTGATGTCGGCGTCGGTGCTGAAGATGTCGGTGGCCTGCACTCGGCCGGTCTTCAGCGCGTTCTTCGAGAGCTTGTCGCCGGCGTCGAGGGTGATGTAGTTCTTGAACGTCACTCCGTAGACCGACTTCAGCGCCGGGATACCCGACTTCGGACGGGTCTTCCACTCCGCGGATCCACCGAGCGTGAGCTGGCCGGCGACCGGGGCGAGGTCGGCGATCGACTTGAGGTTGTACTTCGTGGCCGTCGCCTTGGTGACGACGACGGAGTCGGTGTCCTGCGCTTTCGACTGGTCGAGCACCAGGAGATCACTCGGCAGCTTGGTCTTCAGCTGCGAGTACACCTGGTCGGAGGTCTCGGCCGTGTAGCTCTTGTCGTAGCTCTGCAGCAGGTTGCCGGTGTACTCGGGGATCAGGTCGATCGAGCCGTCGGACAGGCCGGGAAGGTAGGCCTCGCGGTTGCCGATCGCGAACTTCGAACTGACCTTGACGCCCTTGGCCTGCAGGGCGGCCATGTAGATGTTCGCGATCAGGGTGGACTCGGGGAAGCTGGCCGAGCCGACGACGATCGTCCCGGCGGCGGCCGAGGGAGCGGCGCTCGTGCCGGCGGCCAGTGGGTCGCTGCCCTTGCTGTTGCCGCAGGCGGTGATGGTCAGGAGGAGGGCGAGTGTCACGGTCGTGACGGCCACCCAGGTCTTGCGCGGAGATCTCATGGTCGGAACCCTTTCACGGTGCGGGCGTGTGGTTGTAGTCGATTGCACGCCGGAGACAGATAAGCGCCGGTCGTGCGTGGAGTGTCATCAGGTGCTCGGCCGAGCGGTCGGCGTCGTCACCACCCGTTGGACAGCCAGCATGACCAGGTCGAGCAGGATCGCCAGTACCGCGACCAGGATTGCGCCCGAGGCCATCTGGGGGTAGTCCTGTTGGCCGAGGCCGTCCAGCACGAACCGGCCCAGCCCGCCCAGGGAGATGTAGGCGATCACCGTGGCGGTCGCCACCACCTGCAGGATCGCGCTGCGCAGCCCGGCGACGATCAGCGGGACCGCGATCGGTACCTCGACCTTCCAGGCCACCGAGGATCCGGTCATGCCCATCCCGACGGCTGCGTCGCGGACCGCCGGGTCGACGTTGGCGATGCCGGCGTAGGTGCCGGACAGGATCGGCGGGATCGCCAGCAGCACCAGCACGATCAGCGCCGGCACGCGGTAGCCGGCCAGCCCGGGGGTGTGGTTGGTGAAGATCAGCACGAGCAGGATCAGCAGGCCGAGCGTCGGCAGCGCGCGCAGGGCGTTGGCGGTGCCCGCGACGAGGAAGCTGCCGCGTCCGGTGTGGCCGATCAGCAGCCCGAGCGGGAACCCGATCAGGAACGCGATCACGACCGACAGCGCCGACCAGGCCAGGTGCTCGACCAGCCGGTTGCCGATCCCGTCGGTACCCTGCCAGTGCGTCGGGTCGATCAGCCAGGCGCCGATGTTGGCGATCATGACCGGCCCCTTGCGACCCGCCACGGGGTGAGCAGCCGCAACGCGAGCAGGATCAGCGTGTCGAAGATCAGCGCGAGGATCAGGCAGCCGAGGATGCCGAGGACGATCGGCGCGTAGTTGCTGTTCTGGAAGCCGATGGTGAACAGCTGGCCGAGCTGCGGGATGCCGATGACGGCTGCGACCGAGACCAGGCTGACGTTCGACACCACCGCCACCCGCAGGCCCGCGGCGATCACCGGCACGGCCACCGGCAGGTCGATGCGGAAGAACCTCTGGAAGCCGTTGAAGCCCATCGCGAGCGCGGACTGCCGGACGTCGTCGGGCACCGAGCCGAGCGCGTCGGCCACCACCCGCACCAGCAGCGCGACCGTGTAGACGGAGAGCGCGATGACGACGTTGATCGGGTCGAGGATCCTGGTCCCGAGGATGGGCGGCATGAGCACGAACAGCGCCAGCGACGGGATCGTGTAGAGGACGCCGGCGAGGGTGACCAACGGCGGGTACGTCCACGACACGCGGTTGGCGAGCCAGCCGAGCGGGATCGAGATCAGGAGCCCGATCGCGACCGGCACGAGCGAGAGGATCGCGTGCCAGCCGGTCTGACGCAGCACCTGACCCCCGTAGAGGCCGAGGTAGTCACCCATTCCACGGACGAGCCCGATCATCGCGGCACACCGTCGACCGGGGCCGCGGCGGCCGGCTGACGTGACGCGTTGATCGCCTCCAGCACGGCCTCGCCGGTCACGGTTCCGACGACCTGACGGTGCTCGTCTACGACGACGCCGCGGCCCGACGGCGACGACAGCGCGGCGTCGAGCAGTGCACGCAACGAGTCACTCGTGCCGGCCACCGTGCCCGAGCGCCGCAGTCGTGCCTGGTCGACGACACCCGAGGGGTCCTCGGCGGTGATGTCGAGCCAGCCGGCCGGGGTTCCGTCGGCGTCGACGACGAGCTGCCAGCCGTCGGCTCGCGGGCTCGCCGAGCCGACGGGGGCACCGATCTCGATCGTCGGCTCGGGCTCGGTGGTGAGCTGCGTCGCGGGCTGCGCGAATCCGAGAGCTCGGTAGCCGCGGTCACGGCCGACGAAATCGGCGACGAAGTCGTCGGTGGGATTCGTGAGGACCTCGTGCGGCGGGCCGACCTGGGCGAGCTTGCCGCCGACGCGCAGGACGGCGACGGTGTCGCCGAGCTTGATCGCCTCGTCGATGTCGTGGGTGACGAACAGGATCGTCTTGCCCAGCTCGCTCTGCAGGCGCATGAACTCGTCCTGAAGCTGCAGCCGAACCACCGGGTCGACGGCGCTGAACGGCTCGTCCATCAGCATCACCGGCGGGTCCGCGGCGAGTGCGCGGGCGACTCCCACCCGCTGCTGCTGGCCGCCGGAGAGCTGGGCCGGGTAGCGCGACGCCATCGTCGCCGGCAACCCGACCCGCTCCAGCAGGTCCATCGCCCGTGCCTTGGACCTGGCCTTCGACCAGCCGAGCAGGGTGGGGACGGTGGCGATGTTCTCGGCGATCGTGCGGTGCGGGAAGAGCCCGGCGTTCTGGATCACGTAGCCGATGCCGCGCCGTAGTTGCGCCGCGGGGACCGACGCGGTGTCGCGGTCGTCGAGCATGATGCGTCCGCCGGTCGGGGCGATCATGCGGTTCACCATCCGCAGCGACGTGGTCTTGCCACAACCCGACGGCCCGACCATCGTGGTGATCTGGCCGGTGGGCGCCTCGAGGTCGAGTGCGTCGACGGCCACGGTGCCGTCGGCATAGCGCTTCGTCACAGCTTCGAAGCGGATCATGACAATCTCCGTCCAGCTCGCGTGCGCGGTGCGTCGTGCAACCGTATTCGGGCGGTTGACTGTTCCGGTACGGCCGGTCCCGGCGGGGCGGTGCCGATCAGCCGGTGCCGATCAGGCGGCTCCCGGCAACGACTCCGGTTGAGGCCGTACCCATACCGCACCCCACCGACACATCCCCGGACGGCGGTCCGATCGGCCGTGCGGCCATGGACCGTGCGATCAGACGATCGGCCGCATCCACTGGTCGCCGGCCGAGCGGGCCCGCAGAACGTGGGCCCGTTCGATCTGGTCGTGCACGAGCCTGGCGGCCTCGGCGGTCTCGCGATGCAGCGCGACCGCGTTGACCGGTCCGAGCGGGGTGTCGACGGAGACGCTCGCCAGTCCGAGCAGTCGCTGCAAGGGACCCTGGGTCGCCCGCACAGACTGCGTCTTCGCGTGCGGCACGACGTTGATGCGACGGTCGATCCAGCCCTCGGTGGTGACGAACACGGCCTCGTCGCGGCCCCAGGACAGGAAGGCCGCTCCGAGCGGACGCAGCCACCGGGCTTTGCCCGGCGCACGGTGGCGGCTGATCGCGAGCGGGTCGATCGATCCGAACAACTGCCCGACGACCGTGGCGACGTCAGCGCGGTCACCGACCGGAAGCACCACCGCGGACGACAGCCCGCCTTCCTTCTGCCCGCCCATCCCGGCGACGTCGACCTCGACGCGAAACCATCCGAACACGCGCCACAGCAGCGACTGGCTGATCGCAAGCCCCTGGATCCGGCCGGGCGGCAGCGTCTGGTGCTCAACGCTCGCCAGGCCGTGCCGGGTGCGCAGCCCGTCCGGGCTCGACGACAACGTGAAGCCACCGAGCCGGGCCATGTTCCGGAGGATCGGGGCGAGCACACCGAGCGCCCACGGGACCATCACCAGCAGGCCGAGCGGTTGCCCGAGCACGATCGTGACGACGAGGACGGTCACCGACGCGACGAACGATCCGACCACCGGCGTCGACAGCAGGCTGGCGCCGAAGACACGCGCAGTGGGGACGCTGAGCACGATCTGCTCGGGAGCGGTGGGGGTGTCGGCGTGCAGACCCGCGGCGCGGGCGAGCAGACGGGCGCGAAGTGTGCGGGCGTCGGCGAGGGTCAGGTAGCCGAGCCGGCCCTCGCTCTTGTCCCCGCCGGCGACGTCCATCCGCAGTTCGGCCAGTCCGAAGATCCGCGCGAGCAACGGCTGGTTGACGTCGACGGCCTGCATGCGGTCGTAGCGCAGGACACGGTTGCGTCGCACGATCGGGCCGGTGTTGATGCGCAGCGAGTCGTCGGTGAGCCGGTAGCGGGTGAACAGCCAGGTGAAGAGCCCGTAGGTGCCGCCGACGACGACCACGGCACCGGCGACGGCAGCAATGAATCCGACGTTCGGGTGGCTGACCTGGTCGCGCAGGATGCCGGCCAGGATCACGATCGCGAACGCGCCGCCGCGCAGGAACGGCGTGAGCGGGTGCAGCCTCTCACCGTCGGCGTTCGGCTCGTCCTGGTCGGTCACAGGCCGGACGCCTGGGCGTTGCCGAGCGCGGCCAGCTTCTCCCGCAGCCGCGCCGCATCCTCGGGTTTCAGGCCGGGGATCTGCGCGTCGGTCTGCGGGGTGGCGGTGTGCAGTTCGACGGTCGCGATGCCGAACGCGCGTTGCAAAGGCCCGGACTGCAGGTCGACGTACTGCATGCGGCCGTAGGGCACGACGACGAGCGAGCGGAACATCACGCCGTGACTGACCAGCAGGTCGAGTTCGCGTTCGGCATAGCGCCACGAGCGTTGGTTGCGCCCGATCATCACCGAGCCGAGCGGGCCGACGACGGCGGCTGCGAGGATCGGCAGGGCGATCGTCCACGCGGGCGCGGCGAGCCCGAGGATCACGCAGGCGACGGCAGCGACGACCACGCAGGCAACGGCGAGGACGACCCGCCGGACCGTGGCCAGCGCCGGTTCGACCGTCGTCCAGGTCGCCTCGGCCGGTGCGAACAACTCGTCGTCGGCACGCGCTACGGGTTTGGCCACGCGCTCAAGATAGGCAGAGGAGCGTGGCACGTCCGAATCGGACGTGCCACGCTCCTCTGCCATAGCGATGGGTACCGGGTCAGTGCGGCATGACCGCGGCCGGCGCCTTCTGCTCGTCGACGACGGCCGCCGGCTCCGGATGCGCGCCCTTGAGTGAGATCTCCTTCAGGAAGAACGCGACCACGAACGCCGCTGCCATGAACGGCACGCCGGTCCGGAACACGTCCTGGATGGCGTGCATGAACGCGTCGAGCACCGGTCCCTTGATCGCATCCGGCAGCGCCGCGATCCTGGAGATGTCGGACGTGGCGCCCGCCGGGATCTGGGCCACCGTGCTCGCCGGCAGCGTGTCCGTCAGGTGATGGGTGAGCCTGGTAGTGAGGACCGCCCCGAAGATCGCGGTGCCGAACGCACCGCCCATCGACCGGAAGAACGTCACCGCGCTCGTCGCGACACCCATGTCGCGGCGCTGGATCGCGTTCTGCACGGCGACGGTGATCGTCTGCATGGCGAAGCCGAGGCCGGCGCCGAGCAGGAACTCGAAGACCGCGATCGTCCAGAACGGTGTGTCGATCGCGAGCGTCGACATCAGCAGCATCGCGATCGTCATGAACGCCCCGCCGAGGATCGGGTAGATGCGGTAGCGCCCGTTCTTGCTCATCAGCCGACCCGAGCTGATCGAGGTCGAGAAGATGCCGACGACCATCGGGAGCATCGCCAGCCCGGACTGTGTGGGCGTCCAGCCCTTCACGACCTGCAGGTAGACGGGCAGGTAGATGATGCCGCCGAACATGCCGAAGCCCAGGATGAAACCGAAGACGTTGCCGACCGAGAACGTGCGGTTCTTGAACAGCCGCATCGGGATGATCGGCTCGGACATCCGGGTTTCGACGAACACGAAGATGGCCGCGAGCGCGAGGCCGCCGATCAGCAGGACGAGTGCCCAGCCCTCGGTCCAGCCGTAGGTCTTGCCGCGCCACGACAGGTAGAGCAGCAGCGCGCTGACCGCGCCGACGATCAGGCCTGCGCCGGCCCAGTCGACGGTGGCCTTCTGGTGGATACGCGGCATCTTCAGCGCGTAGGAGGTGATGACCAGGGCGACGAGGCCGATCGGGATGTTGAGCCAGAAGATCCAGTGCCAGCCCGGACCGTCGGTCAGCCAGCCGCCGAGCAGCGGGCCGGCCACGGACGAGACGCCGAAGACGGCGCCGAAGTAGCCCTGGTAGCGGCCGCGTTCACGCGGCGCGATGACGTCGCCGATGATCGCGAACGCCAGCGCCATCAGGCCACCGGCGCCGAGGCCCTGGATGGCCCGGAAGCCGATCAGCTCTTCCATGTTCGTGGAGAACCCGGCGAGCAACGAGCCGGCCAGGAAGATGACGATCGCGGACTGGAAGATCGGCCGGCGGCCGTAGAGGTCGGAGATCTTGCCCCAGAGCGGCGTGCTCGCGGTGGAGGTCAGCAGGTAGGCGGTGACGACCCAGGAGAGCTTGTCGAGGCCGCCCAGGTCGGACACGATGCGCGGCAGCGCCGTCCCGACGATGGACTGGTCGAGGGCGGCCAGCAGCATGCCGGCCATCAGGCCGAAGAGCACCACGAGGATCTCGCGGTGGGACATGTACGGGTTCTCACCGCCCGCGGGGACGGGGGGCGCGTTGGCCGGCGCGGCGTCCTGCGTCGTGACCGGGGGTCGTGCGGGGACGCGGCCGGCCGCGTGCCGGCCGGGTGCGTGATGACCCGGCGGTGGCGCCTGGTCGACGGGGTCGAGCGTCTTTTCACTCATCGATGGCTGCTTTCGATTTCGTCGAACTCGATGTCGCGGGTGAGGCGTGAGAGGTAGTGCCGGAGCGCGGCGACGTCCTCGGCGGACCACTCGCGCATGATGTGGCTGATGCGCTTGCGGTTGGCCTCGAACTGCCGTTCGAGTGCTTCGCGACCGGGGTCGGTGACGGACAGGAGCGTGGCGCGGCCGTCGGCGGGGTCGGTGGCCCGTTCGACGTAGCCGAGCTGTTCGAGGCCGCGGATGTGGCGGCTGGCGGTGGAGGCATCGAGGCGGACCATGCCCGCGAGGTCCGACAGTCGGGCCCGGGCGTTCTCGCACAGCACGTGCAGGATGAACGACTGCGGCGGCTCGAGCTCCTGCGGATGGACGGACTTCAGCGCGCGGGCCAGTCGCAGGAAGCCCACGAGCAGTTCGTCGCCGACGCCCTCGGTGTCGGCAACGGGGATGGGGTCGACCGGGCGAGCTGCCAGGTCGGGCGTGGTGTTGGTGGTCATGGTCCTTCTCGGGGTACGACGACTGCGGGGCTGAGACTGCGAGGGACTGAGACTGCGCAGCGACTGCGAGCGCTCGAACGGCGCGGCAAGATTTGTTTGCTGCATGCAAGCATAAGTGTTTGCTTGTGCCGTGCAACTTCTTTCGCGCAAGATCTGCGGTTTGTCGCCGACATCACACCGCCGTGATACCGGCCGGCGCGTGGCAGGCTGCCTGCCATGGCGCCCGTGACGATCGACGATGTGCGGGCGGCCCGCGACGGACTGGCGCACGTGCTCGCCCCCAGCCCGATAGAGGAGTCCCGGTGGCTCGGTGCGCTCGTCGGCGGGCCGGTGTGGTTCAAGTGCGAGAACCTGCAGCGCGCCGGGTCGTTCAAGGTCCGCGGCGCCTACACGCGGATGTCGAGGCTGACCGACGTCGAGCGCGCGCTCGGCGTGGTGACCGCCAGCGCGGGAAACCATGCCCAGGGAGTCGCCGTGGCCGCGTCACTGCTCGGGATCGCGGCGACGGTCTTCATGCCGGCCGGCTCACCCCTGCCCAAGGAGAACGCGACCAGGGGATACGGCGCCGACGTCGTGCTTGGCGGTGAGTCGATCGACGAGTGCCTCGTGTTCGCGGCCGAGTTCGCGCAGCGCACGGGCGCGACGCTGATCCACCCGTTCGACCATCCCGACATCGTCGCCGGGCAGGGCACCGTCGGCCTGGAGATCCTCGAGCAGTGCCCGGATGTCGCCACCGTCGTCGTCCCGATCGGCGGCGGCGGTCTCGCGGCCGGCCTCGCGGTGGCGCTGCGCGCCGGCCGGCCGGCGGACCGGCGGATCCGGTTGGTGGGCGTCCAGGCCGAGGGAGCGGCCGCCTATCCCGCGTCGCTGGCCGCCGGCCATCCGGTCGCGCTTGCATCGAAGGCGACGATGGCCGACGGGATCGCCGTCGGCAGGCCGGGCGACGTGCCGTTCGACCTGATCGCGGGTCCGGACGGCTTCGACGCGATTCGCACAGTCTCCGAGGAGGAGTTGTCGCGGGCGCTGGTGATGACCCTCGAGCGGGCGAAGCTCGTCGTCGAACCGGCGGGTGCTGCCGGCGTGGCCGCGGTACTGGCCGATCCGGGCGACTTCGAGCCACCCGTCGTGGTCGTCCTCTCGGGCGGCAACGTGGATCCGCTGCTGCTGTCCCGCGTCATCCGGCACGGGCTCATCGCGTCCGCCCGGTACCTGTCGGTGACGGTCAGGTTCCCCGACCGGCCCGGCTCGCTCGCAGCACTCGTCGCCTGCGTCGCGGGCACCGGCGCTAACGTCCTCGAGGTCGTGCATCGGCGCACCTCCGACGACCTCGGTGTGAACGACGTCGAGGTGGCCATCGATCTGGAGACCCGCGGACCCGCACACCGTGACCAGATCGTCGATTCGCTGCGGTCGTCGGGCTACCTCGTGTCCCTCTGAGAGTGCACTCTGGCGAGGGGTCTGTCAGGGTCATCCCTGATTTATGGAAACTCAGGCTACTTATCTCGTAAGAAGACTTGCGTATCTGAGAATCGCGAGGTCTCATAGGGGCATGAGCCAGAGTTCAGAGACCGACCTCCGCGACATCCTCGACAGCGTCGCCGCGGGTCGGATCACGCCGCAGGAAGCAAGCGCACTCCTCGCCGCACGGTCGGCGCCGGGAGCTGCCGGCAACGCCGCCGCCGCCGCCGAGCCCACGACCACCCCACCACCAGTCGACGACAGCACGGCCACCGCGCCGGTCAGCGCGACGATCGCCGACGCGCCGGCCGCCGACGCTCCGTCGGCATCGTCCCGTACGAACGAACCCGTCGTCCGGCCGGGTGCATCGGGTCCGACCCGGCTGCGCGTCCGCGCCGTCGGCCGCCGCGTGCGCATCGTGGGCGAGCCGTTCCTGTCGACCGTGGCGGTGGAGGGTCCACACGTGATGCGGCACGAAGGTGACGTCCTCACCATCGCGAGCGAGGGCGAGTTCCAGGCCACGCTCGACAACTTCACCCTCCGCACACCGAACCTGCGCGATCTGCAGGAACGCTTCGTCGACCTCACCCGCGAGCTCGTGATCAAGGTCAACCCGCGGCTCGAGGTCGAGATCGAGGTCACCGCCGGCAGTGTGTCCATCGAACGCGCGCCGCGGGTCTCCCACGTCCGTATCACCGCCGGCTCCGCCAAGCTGCGTGACGTGACCGGCCCGCTCGACCTCCTCGTCCAGGGCGGGTCCGCAACGGTCGAGG
Source organism: Actinopolymorphaceae bacterium (assembly GCA_036786375.1). GTDB lineage: Bacteria > Actinomycetota > Actinomycetes > Propionibacteriales > DAIQRJ01 > DAIQRJ01. The sequence continues at coordinate 6,405 of DAIQRJ010000025.1, read as the reverse complement.
GCGGAATCTCGATGGGCGACTCGAAGCTCCGGGTCGAGTCGGGGTCGCTCCAAGTCAACCTGCTCGTCGGGACGAACGCCACGGTCACCAACGACGTCCAGCTCGGCCGATTGACGTGGGACGGCGAGTCCGGCGGACCGGTCGAACGGGTCGTCGGCAATGGCGCCGCCGGGCTGCGCATCGAAGCCATGATGGGCGCTGTCAGCGTGCGGGAAGCGTCGTGACCTCGCCCGGATCGGCCGCATCGATGGCCGGCGTGCACGGCTCACGGCACCTTCATCAGGCGCCGTCGGACTGCCCGGTGTGCGGCGACCGCCTCCAGACCACCAGGCTCAGCTGTGGTTCGTGCGGCTCCGAGCTGTCCGGTGTGTTCTCGGGCTGCGCGTTCTGCGCGCTCGGGCCCGCGGACCGCGCGCTGCTGGAGGTGTTCCTCGTCAGCCGCGGGAACATGCGTGAGGTCGAGCGGCATCTCGGTGTGAGTTATCCGACCGCGCGGCAGCGCTTCGCCGACGTCCTCGGCCGCCTGGGCCTGGGCGACGCGCCGCGCGATTCGGACGAGCCGACGGCCGCTCCGGCCGGCGACCGCGACGACATCCTGCGTCGTCTCGCGGCCGGCGATCTGGCCGTCGACGAGGCCGAGCGCCTGCTCCTTGGCTGACCGCCTCAGTCGGTGGCGTGCGTCAGCTGGTGAAGGGCACGGCGTCGAGGATCTCGACGGTCAGACTCTTGCCGTTAGGTGCTGAGTAGGTGCCGGTGTCGCCCTTGTATTTGCCGAGCAGTGCAGAACCGAGCGGGGACTGCGGGGAGTAGACGTCGATGTCGACACCGGCCCCGACCATCTCGCGCGAGCCGAGCAGGAACGTCATCGGCTCCGGGTCGCCGGCGAACGCGATCGTCACCTTGACCCCGGGCTCGACCCGGCCGTCGTTGGTGGCCTCGCCGACGCGAGCACGTTCGAGCATGCCCTCGAGCTGACGGATGCGTGCCTCGACCTTGCCTTGTTCTTCCTTCGCGGCCTGGTAGCCGCCGTTCTCCTTCAGATCGCCCTCGTCGCGCGCCTCGCCGATACGACGGGAAAGCTCGCTGCGGACGCGGCCCTTGAGGTCTTCGAGTTCGGCCCGGAGCTTTCCGAAGGCGTCACGGGTCAGCCAGACCTCCTGGCTCTGGTCGACAGGGTGCGTCACGGTGGCTCTCCAGATTCGTGGGACAGGCTGGCAGACGTGATGTCGTCCAGCACGGTGGTGCAGCGGGCGGACCTGTCGATTCGTGCGAACCGGCCGGTGCCTCGTGGCGCCGACCGGATACCCACGGACGACGTGGAACTCACCGACGCGCCATGAGGTAGAGATCGTTGCTGTATTTCTACCTGAAGCATGTCCTCCTGAAGCACCCGGAACGAGTGCCTTCACGAGCACATGAATCCGGCTGGGGGCGCACCCCCAGCCGAGCGGAAAGGATCAGACTACCAACCATCGTCACCGCGTGCGACCGGAAAGGCGCTCCTGAGGCCTTTTCGCAACGCAGTCTCAGCGCTGTTCGCAGTCCCCGGCCTCGGCATTGGTGGCCCTGCGCAGGGTGGTGACCGTGCCGGAGTCGCGGGCTTCGCCGTTGGCACCTATCCGCAGCTTCCGCTCGTCCTGGCCGACGACGACGTAGTCGCTGGCCCGGGCGAGGATCGCGCACTGCACCGTCGAGTTGGGCTCGCCGGTCACGACGAAGCCGTACTCGACCGAGGTATCGGACGTGACGGAGTAGGTCGTGACCGTGCCGACGAGGGGACGCTGGCCGAGTGCCGCGACGCCGGCCCAGAGGGCGTAGCCGACCACGGCGGCGATGACGACCCCGACGGCGATCAGGCCAGCCGGTGGCCGCCGACGTCGGGCCGGGCGGGCCCCCGTCGGTGTCCTTGCTGGGGTGGCCGGGTCGGCCGGCGCGGTGCTCACCCGGGGATCATCCCAGGTGTTCCCGCACGTCTCCGGGGCGCCCGGATCCTGGCCCGCCGTGCACGCGCACGGGCGATGCGCGAACATGGGCGCGTGACTTCGATCGAACACGCCTCGATCGTCGGCCCGGATGAGCCGCTGCGCCTCATGCACGTGCACGCCCATCCCGACGACGAGTCCAGCAAGGGTGCCGCGAGCAGCATCCGTTACTCCAACGAGGGCGTCGACGTCCTCGTCGTGACGTGCACGGGTGGTGAGCGTGGAAGCATCCTCAACCCGGCCATGGACCGGCCCGAGGTGCGCGACAACATCGCCGCGATCCGGGTGTCGGAGATGGACCGGGCACGCGAGATCCTCGGGGTGAGCCAGGAGTGGCTCGGCTACATCGACTCCGGGCTGCCCGAGGGCGACCCGAAGCCGCCGCTGCCCGAGGGCTGCTTCGCGCTCGTCCCGCTCGAGGAGTCGACCGAGCGGCTGGTGCAGATCGTCCGCCGGTTCCGGCCGCACGTGATGACGACCTACGACGAGAGCGGGGGCTACCCGCACCCCGACCACATCCGCTGCCACGAGGTCTCGATCGCGGCCTTCGAAGCGGCCGGTGACCCCGACCTGTACCCGGCTGCGGGCGAGCCGTGGCAGCCGCTGAAGCTCTACTACCACCGGTCCCACAGCTACGCGAAGACCTCGGCGCTGAACGACGCCATGCTCGCCCGAGGGCTGGAGTCCCCCTACGCCGAGCGCCTCGCCAAGCGGACGCGCAACCCGGCCGACGACGCCCGTATCACCACGCGGGTGCCGTGTAGCGATTACTTCGCCGACCGGGACGCCGCGCTGATCGCGCACGCCACCCAGATCGACCCGACCGGCGGCTGGTTCCAGGTGCCGATCGATCTGCAGCAGCAGGCGTGGCCCACCGAGGATTTCGAGCTGGCACGTAGCTTTGTCGATGCACCGACGCCGGAGGACGATCTGTTCGCTGGCACCCGCGTCGAGGCACAGGCCGCGTCGGCGTGACCGCCGGCGCACGCACCAGATGAGCACGAACGAGCGGCAGGGGTTGAGCAGGCGATGACGAACGCGACGACGGTGCTGGCAGCCGGGACGCCGGCCGACACCTGGCCGGGGATGGGCCTCGCAGGCTCGCTGGTGTTCCTGGCGATCTGCGTGGGCACTTTCCTCCTCTGGAAGAACATGAACCGCCAGATCAAGAAGGTCGATTCCAACCTGCCGACCGCGGACGAGCTGATGCGGGCCGACATCGCTGCCGGAACCGCCGACCCGAGAATGGTCGCGCGCTACCGCGCCCGGGAAGCGCGTCGTCGCCGGGTCGGCCCGAACGCGATGATCGGCGCCGGCCCGATCACGCCGGGCCCCTCCACGACGCCGGCGAAGACGACGGCGACGGCGAGGTCGGTTCCTGCGCATGACTCCGCTGACGCCGCTACCGATCCCGACGGGACGCCGACGGGACGCTCCTGATGGCAGCGCGCCCCAACGTGGTCGTCATCCTCTCCGATGACCACGGGTACGCCGACCGCGGCGCGTGCGCAGTCGATCCGCGCGTGCTCACCCCGCACCTCGACGCCCTCGCCGCCGGCGGCGTCACCTGCACCGACGCCTACGTCACCGCGCCGATCTGCTCGCCGTCACGGGCCGGCCTCATCGCCGGCCGCTACCAGGCACGGTGGGGTGTGCACTGGTTCGGCGACTCGGCCTTCCCGTCGGCCTACCCGTCCATCGCCGAGCGGTTCACCGAGCTCGGCTACGCGACCGGCTACCTCGGCAAGGTGCACTACGGGAAGGAAGACGTCGGCGATCGCGGCTGCCCGCCGCATCACGGGTTCGCCGAGACGTTCTACGGGCTGGCCGGTCAGCAGATGGGCCGGCTGAACTACCTCCACCACTCCGAGGCGGCCGTCGACGAATACGGACCGGCGGCGTCGTGGCGGATGGCCGTCCAGCCGATGCTCGACGGCGACGAGCCGGTGGAGCTGGAGGGCTTCCTCACCGACGAGCTCGGGCGGCGTGCGTGTGAGTTCATCACCCGGCACGACGGCGAGCCGTTCTTCCTGCAGCTGTGCTTCAACGCCGTGCACAACTTCTGCTGGCAGCTCCCCGCCGAGGAACTCCGACGACGTGGGCTGCCGGGGTGCTCGGACTGGACCGGCGACGCAGAGCCCGACTACGCCGACTGGTACGACGGGGTGATCTCGCCCAACCTCGAGCACGGCAGGGAGTACTACCTGGCCCAGCTCGAGCTGATGGACGCCCAGATCGGCAACGTCCTGGGCACGCTCGAGCGGCTGGGCCTCGCCGACGACACGATCGTGGTCTATCTGACCGACAACGGCGGCTCGACCTGCAACTACGCCGACAACACGCCGCTGCGAGGCACGAAGTACACCCTCTGGGAGGGCGGTATCCGGGTCCCGTTCCTGGTGCGCTGGCCGGCGGGTGGCATCGCCGGTGGCCGTCGTTGCGACGGTGTCGTCAGCTCGATGGACCTCTACCCGTCGCTGCTGTCCGCGGCCGGCGCCGACGTGTCGGCGTACGCCGATGCCGACGGCCGTGACCAGCTCGAACTCTGGCGTGGTGGCGAGTCGGCCGGGCACGGCGAACTGCACTGGGACGTCGGGTACGCGTGGGCCGTGCGGGCGGGGGACTGGAAGCTCAGCCACACCGACGGTTCGTCGGCCACGGCGCAGGGGCTGCGGATCGTCGAGCACGCCGAGCCGGGTGACGGCCGGCGGCTGACCGACCTGCGCAACGACCCCGGCGAGACGAGCGACCTCGCGGACGAGCGCCCCGACGTGGTCGCCGACCTGCTGGCGCGCCACGACGCGTGGGCGGCCGACGTCGGGGCCGGCTGACGTTCAGGGTCGGCCGGTCGGCCGCCGTCGACGACTGGCAGGCCGGCGTCGCGCCAGGCCTCGAAGCCGCCGTCGATGTCGGTGACGTCGGCGCGACCGAGATCGAGAAGATCCGAGGTCGCAAGGCTGGAGGTGTCGCCCTGCTGGCGGAACACGATGACCGGGGTGGTCTGTGCGACGTCCTCGATACGTGCGGCGAAGGCCGGATCGAGCCGCCACTCGAGGACGTTGCGTTCGATCACGATGCTGCCGGGGACCTCGCCCTCAATCCTTCGCTGATCGCGCGGGCGGATGTCGACGAGAAGGTGACCACTCGCATGCCGGCCCGCCGCGGTCGACGGCTCGATCCGGGCAAGCCGTGCACGGGCCGTTGCCAGCCGCGCGTCGATCCGTGACGTCCCGTCCGCGGTCATGACGCCAGTCTGGGCGAGTCGGCGTGGTTACGGATCGCCCGGCTCGCATGGTGATCCAGGATTGACCGGTGTTCCGTTGTGCAACTGGTCGGTGTTGATGCTGAACTCGCTGATCGCCCGGAGCACGACTGTGGTCAGCAGGCTGGCCCGGTCGGCGTCGAACAGCGCTTCCAGGGCCCCGGCCTACCCGGTCGTCGTTGAGCACCGCGAGATCGCCTGTGCTGAGCCCGAGCAGCGCCGGGTCGTGACGGGCGGCTCACTCGCCCAAGCCGTAGAGCGGTTCCCGGCCGTGCACCAGGTTCGTGATCACCAGCCGGATCGCGACCGCTGGGGCGAGCTTGAGGCGGGCATCATCCTCCGGGCAGCGCGTCGGCGAGCAGCGCGGGTAGCCCGAGCCGGTCCAGCATCAGGTTGACGATCGGCAGCCCACCCAGGGTGCGCGAGACCAATCCGAACTCGCCGTCCCCATTCCCATCCTCGTTGCGGTCGCTCATCACGACACCCTCCGGTCCGGGCTTGCGTCCAGCACACCACACGCTATCCTTCGGTTGATAACCGAAGGGCGTGACACGCGGAAGGTCCTGGAGTGCCGAAGAAACCAGCAGTCTCAGCTGGGACGCGCGTCGCCGCCGACCTGACCGGGCCCGGCTACGCGCTGCCCGGCACCTTGGCCAGCCGCTATATGCGCTGCGGCAAGGCGAACTGCCGCTGCAAGGCCGAATCACCCGTCCTGCACGGGCCCTACCTGCATTGGACCCGCACCGTGGCCGGCAAGACCGTGACCCGCACCCTCACCCCCGAGCAGGCCGCGCGCTACCAGCCCTGGTTCGACAACGCCCGCCGGCTCCGCGAGCTCCTCACCGACCTCGAAGCCCGGTCCCTCAAGGCGTTCCAGGACGCCGAGGGCTGAGCCGGCAATTGCCGGGATATCACTCGGCGGATGTGCGGAACGTCAGCCCATAAGGTCCTGACGCGAAGATTCACCCGGCCACCGCGGTCTGAAGCGGGCTGAGGGTGACGTCGTAGCCCATCTGGGGTAGCTGGTTGAGGGCACGCTGTTGGGTCTTGTCGGGGTTGAGTTTCGTGTTAGTAGTCGCCGCCGAGATCTTCGTAGAAGACACCGATGGTGATCATGTCCCAGATCGCGATCAGCATCGTGTGCTCGAGGGCGACGATGGC
>DAIQRJ010000024.1:0-56601 GCA_036786375.1 Actinopolymorphaceae bacterium | reverse complement strand
CTTAGCGAGCTTGAGAGGGTCGAGCACCGTCTCGTGCTTCGGCTGACCGACACCGCCGAAGCGACCGTGTCCACCGCGGTGCGCGTTCTCGTAGTCGACGAAGACGGCTACTCGCTGCACGATCGCCCCTTAGAACGAAAAAGCCCCACCAATCCCCGAAGGGAAGGTGGGGAGCAATGCGGCAAGTATTACACATCTTGAACTCCCGCCCAACACGAACGACCGAGGCTAGCTAGCGCTCCTCAGACGCTCGCCAAGCGTGTCAGATTGTGGCAAGCAGAAGCGCCCGGTCCAGCCCGGGCAGCGAAGCATCGCGTTGGGACCTCAAGGTGCTCTTGAGATGCGCATGCTGTCACTCAGCGGAGCGCCAGCACACCGCGCGTGGTGCTCCGCCCTGCGCAGCCGCAGACCGCCTGAGAACCTCAAACCCGAGTGTCAACCAAACCACGGGCAGACCTTCCTAGGCGCCCTCACGGGGTGCGTCATTCCGCCGCCTAAGACTCATTGGGAGGCAAGGCTCCGACGCCCTTCCGACTCTCGCGGGCCTCCTCATCAAGGTCATGCAGCAAACCTGTCCTCGGATTCTTGCGGACTATTTGCGGACCGCGGAGCCCCAAACACCCTCTGACCTGCGCAAACGCGCGGATTCACACGTTGAAGCGGAACTCGACCACGTCGCCGTCGGCCATGAGGTAGTCCTTGCCCTCGATGCGGACCTTGCCCTTGGCCTTCGCCGCCTGCATCGACCCCGCCTCGATCAGGTCGTGGAAACCGACCACCTCGGCCTTGATGAAGCCCTTCTGGAAGTCGGTGTGGATCACCCCGGCAGCTTCAGGTGCCGTTGCCCCCTTGGGGATCGTCCACGCCCGCGCCTCTTTCGGCCCGGCGGTCAGGTACGTCTGCAGGCCCAGGGTGTCGAACCCGACGCGAGCGAGAATGTCCAGGCCGGGCTGCTCGATCCCCATCTCGGCCAGCAACTCGCGGGCATCCTCGGGCTCCATTTCGACCAGCTCGGACTCGATCTTCGCGTCAAGGAAGATCGCCTCGGCCGGTGCCACCAAGTCGCGCATGGACGCCTTCAGGTCCTCGTCGGACAGCTCGTCGGTGTCGCAGTTGAACACGTAGATGAACGGCTTCGTGGTCAGGAGGAAGACCTCGCGCAGCGGCTCGGGGTCGACACCAGCCGCGTAGAGCGTCCGGCCGTCCTCGAGCACCTCGACCGCGGCCTTGAGAGCGGCGACGGTGACCGCCTTCTCCTTGTGCAACCGGACGTCCTTCTCCAACCGGGGAAGGACTTTCTCGATGCTCTGGAGGTCGGCGATGATGAACTCGGTGGTGATCGTGTCGATGTCGCCGCGCGGGTTCACCTCGCCGTCGACATGGCTGACGTCGGGATCGCGGAACGTCCGCGTCACCTGGCAGATCGCATCGGCCTCACGGATGTTCGCGAGGAACGCGTTCCCCATCCCCTCACCCTTGCTGGCACCGCGGACGATGCCGGCGATGTCGACGAAGCTGACCGTCGCCGGGACGATCCGCGCGGCTGAGTAGAGGTCCGACAGCACCTTCAGCCGGGCGTCGGGAACACCCACCACCCCGACGTTCGGCTCGATCGTCGCGAACGGGTAGTTCGCCGCGAGGACGTCGTTGCGGGTGAGCGCGTTGAACAGGGTCGACTTGCCTGCGTTGGGGAGTCCGACGATGCCGATGGTGAGTGCCACGACAGACAAGGGTAAGTGGTCGGCCGCCCGACCCCCTACCGCGGACGTCGCGTCAGCGCCCGAGCACCCGGTACGACTGCTCGGTCTGCCCCTTCGAGCGCTGCCACCAGGCCGGGTTGTCGCGGTACCAGTCGACGGTCGCGGCGAGGCCCGCACGGATGTCGCGGTAGCGCGGCTCCCAGCCGGTCTCGGCCCGGAGCTTGCCCGAGTCGATCGCGTAGCGCATGTCGTGTCCCGGACGGTCGGAGACCAGGTCGAACCAGTCGGCCGGCTTGCCCATCAGATCAAGCAGTAGCGCCACGATCTGACGGTTGTTCTGCTCCCCGTCCGCCCCGATCAGGTAGGTCTCCCCCAGGCGGCCCTTCTCGATGATCGTCACGACGGCGTCGTTGTGGTCGTCGACGTGGATCCAGTCCCGGACGTTGGCGCCCTGCCCGTACACCTTGGGCTTGACGTCGCTGAGGATGTTCGTGATCTGACGCGGGATGAACTTCTCCACGTGCTGATACGGCCCGTAGTTGTTGGAGCAGTTCGAGATCGTGGCCTCGATGCCGAAGGACCGGATCCACGCACGCACGAGCAGGTCCGCCGATGCCTTCGTCGAGGAGTACGGGCTGGACGGGTTGACCGGCGTCGCTTCGGTGAACCGCGCCGGGTCGTCGAGTTCGAGGTCGCCGTAGACCTCGTCGGTGCTGATGTGGTGCAGCCGGACGTTGTTACGCCGCACGGCTTCGAGGATGCGGAACGTGCCGATGACGTTGGTCTCGACGAACGGGTACGGGTTCGACAGCGAGTTGTCGTTGTGCGACTCGGCGGCGAAGTGCACCACGACGTCGGTGTCGGCGACGAGCGCATCGACGAGGTCGGCGTCGGCGATCGAGCCCTCGACGAAGCCCACGTCCGGAACCCCGTCGAGGTTGGCCCGGTCACCGGCATACGTGAGCGCGTCGAGGACGGTCAGCTGCCAGTCCGGGCGCCGCCGGCGGGTGCGGCGGACGAAGTTGGACCCGATGAAACCGGCTCCGCCGGTGACGAGGACCTTCATGGGGACTGCTCCTTGGATGTTGGGGATCGACGGCGGGCGGTGCTCAGGCGGTCAGGGCTGGGTCACGACGCGGAGCCCGGGTGGCTCGGCGGCGGCGGCCGAGGTCCAGCCGTGGAACTCGACCTCGAGGGTGAAGCGATGGGCGAGGTAGCGATGGTCGGACAGGGCGAGCGGCTGGTCTCCTGCGGCGAGCGCCAGCCGGCGGACGAGCAGCAGCGGTGACCCCATGCTGACGTCCAGCACCGTGGCGTCGGACATGTTCGCCACCCCGGCGGTGATCGTCTGCCGGACGGTCTCGACGACCCGGCCGGATCGCTGCAGCGTCTGCCAGATCCCGTCGCGCTCCGCGTCGTCGCGGCTGATGCTGCCGGCGAGGTCGGCCGGCACCCACTCGGTGACGACGTCGAGCGGGACGTCGTCGACGAGCCGGACCGAACGGCTGAACAGCGCCTCCGCGTCGGTCCCGATGCCGAGGAGCACTGCCGTCGGTTCCGGTGTCCGGCGGTACCCGAACTCGACGACCCGCCGGGTGGTGAGCCCGCCGGCCTCGGCCACTGCGGAGGCCGCGTGCCGGAAGGTTCCGAGCGCGAGCTGCTGGCGGAACGAGGCGCCGACGACGAACCAGCCCGAACCACGTCGCGACGAGATCAGACCCTCGTCACGCAGGAGTTCGAGCGCTCGCCGGACGGTCACGCGGCTCACGCCGTAGCGAGCGCCGAGGCCGGCCTCGCTCTCGAGCTCGCCGCTCTCGCCGACATCTCCCAGCGCGATGCGCTCACGGAGCTCCTGTGCGAGGACGGACCAGCGGGCAGTTGCCATCGGGCCGATCCACCTCCGCGCGAAGTTGTCTTGACCGAGTAGGCGTGTCGACGTCCACCTGTTATCCAGTTGTATCATACAAGTTCCCTCACCAGCCAGAGGAGCCGGCTTTCGATCGAGCCGCGGAACTCCGACTGTCGGTGGCGACTGCGATGGTCGTCACATGAGTCCCACCACGCTCGTGCTGTTGCTCCTGGCTCTCGCGCTCGGACTGGCGGCCGGCATCCTGATCGGCACCGGTGTCCTGCGACGCGACCGGGCCACCGTCGCCGACCACACCGCGGCCACGGTCGCCGCCACCGATCGCGTCGTCGCCCCGGTCGGCGAGAGCCTGGTGCGGTTCGAGACCCGGCTGCGTGAGCTCGAACACGGGACAGTGGCCGCACAGGCCGCGCTGACCGGAGAGCTCGAGACCGTGCGCAGGTCGGGTGAAGACCTCCGCCGGGAGGCAGCCGGGCTGACGAACGCACTGCGCAAGCCGCAGGCGCGCGGCCGGTGGGGCGAGCTGCACCTGCAGCGGACGGTCGAACTCGCCGGGATGACGGCACGTGTCGACTTCGACACCCAGACCACCGTCACCGACGCCGACGGCCGGCACCGGCCCGACATGATCGTGCACCTGCCCGGCGGCAAGCACGTGGTCGTCGACAGCAAGGTGCCGCTCGCGGCCTTCCTCGAGGCGGGCGACTCCGACGACCAGGACGAGCAGGCGGCGCTGCTCGCGTCGCACGCCCGCCACGTACGACAGCACATCGACAGTCTCGCGTCCAAGCGCTACTGGGCGAAGGTCCCGGCCACGCCCGAGTTCGTGGTGATGTTCCTGCCCGGGGAGTCCTTCCTCTCCGCGGCACTCGACGCCGACCCCGGCCTGCTCGAGTACGCGTTCGCCCAGAAGATCGTGCCCGCCACGCCGACGACGCTCGTGGCCCTGCTCCGCACCGTGGCGATCACCTGGCACGAGGCCGCCCTGGCCGACAACGCGCGCGAGGTGTTCGACCTGGCCCGCGAGATGTACTCCCGGCTGGGTGTTTTCGCCGGCCACCTGAGCAAGGTCGGCAGGTCGCTCGACTCGTCGGTATCGGCCTACAACGCGGCCGTCGGTTCGATGGAGGAGCGGTTCCTGGTCAGCGCCCGCAGGCTGGTGACGCTCGATCTTGCCGATGTCGCCGTGCCGGCTCCTGCTCCGCTGATCGCCACCACCCGTCGGCTGTCCGCGCATGAACTCCTCGAGGTCGCCGACCCACCGCCCGCGTTCGATCTCGATTCCGACCGCCCGCGATCCCACATTCGTGAGGACGATCGCGACACGGGATGAACCGATCCGGTCAGCGCACCCGGCGGTTGTGCACCTTGACGTTGGTCTCGTCGATGATCTCGATCCGCCGGGCATCGCCGTCGGCCGCCGCCAGAGCGTGCTTCCACACCATCGGGTGCACGCGAAGGACCGTCAGAGACCCGTCGTCAGGCACGTCGTCAGGCACGTCGAGCGGCCGGGGTTCGACGTGCGGGTCTGTGGACACGGGGTTCACTGTATGTCTATGCCGTCCGAAATATCAGGCGAATACTACTGAACGTGATACGAATGTCGCTTTGAGTCATATTTGCGTCGGCTGATCGAACTCGGCCCTGTACGGCGGCACACGACTCAGCGACCGCTCTGGCCGGCACCTTTGAGGTCGCGACGCAGTTCCGGCGGAAGCGCGAAGATCAGGCTCTCGTCCGCGGTCCGGATCTCCTCCGCAACCGGGTAGCCCTTCTCGACGAGCATGTCCAGCACGCCCTGCACGAGCTCGTCCGGCACCGACGCCCCGCTCGTCACGCCCACCACGTTCACGTCGTCCAGCCAGGCGGGATCGACCTCGCCCACGTTGTCGACCCGGTAGGCGGTCCGGGCACCGGCGTCGAGGGCCACCTCGACCAACCGCACCGAGTTCGACGAATTCGACGAACCGACGACGATGACGAGATCGGACTCGGCGGCGATCTGCTTGACCGCGACCTGCCGGTTCTGGGTGGCATAGCAGATGTCGTCGGACGGCGGATCGAGCAGGAGCGGGAACCTGGCCCGGATCGCACCGACCGTCTCCATGGTCTCGTCCACCGAGAGCGTCGTCTGCGAGAGCCACGCGACCTTGGCCGGGTCCCGGACGTCGACGTCGGCGACATCCTCGGGACGCTGCACCAGGGTGATGTTCGCCGGCGCCTCCCCCGACGTTCCTTCGACCTCCTCGTGGCCGGCGTGGCCGATCAGGAGGATCTGGTAGTCGTCGGCGGCGAATCGCCGTGCCTCGTGATGCACCTTCGTGACGAGGGGGCAGGTCGCGTCGATCGTCTTGAGCTGCATCGTCCGGGCCTGGTCGTGGACGGCCGGCGACACCCCGTGCGCAGAGAAGACGGTCACCGCGCCCGGTGGGACCTCGTCGAGTTCGTCGACGAAGATCGCGCCGCGATCCTCGAGCCGAGCCACCACATGTTTGTTGTGGACGATCTGCTTGCGTACATAGACCGGTGCGCCGTGCACGTCGAGCGCACGCTCGACGGTGATCACCGCCCGATCGACGCCCGCGCAGTATCCGCGCGGGGCTGCGAGCAGAACTCTCCGGCCGGCTGCATCGCTCATCTGCCCATCGTAGGCAGGTCACGGCCACCGGCCGGTCGTCGTCCACACGCGACCGGCGGCTGTCGGACGCGACAGCTAGGGTCAGGCGCCATGCCGGTCCCCAACTCAGCAGACGACCCGATGCCCGTGCGCCGGGTGTCGAACGAGGTCGCCCGCTGGATCGACCGACTCGGCACGGTCTGGATCGAGGGGCAGGTCGCGCAGCTCAAGTCCCGCGCCGGCTCACCGATGGTGTGGATCACGCTGCGCGACACCTCGGCGGACATGTCGCTCCAGCTGACCGTCAACCGTCGGATCTTCGACATCGTCGACCCGCCCGTGGCCGAAGGTGCCAAGGTCGTCGTCCAGGCGAAGGCCGAGTACTACGCGACGCGTGGCACGTTGTCGTTCTCCGTCCGCCAGATCCGCCCGGTCGGCGAGGGCGAGCTGCTCGCTCGGATCGAGCGGACCAAGCGGCTGCTTGCCGCCGAGGGCCTGTTCGCCGGCGAACGCAAGCGCCCGCTGCCGTTCCTCCCGTCGCAGGTCGGCCTGGTCTGCGGCCGTGACTCCGCCGCCGAGCACGACGTCGTCCGCAACGCGTCACTTCGCTGGCCGGCGGTGCGGTTCACCATTCGCAACGTCCCCGTTCAGGGCCCGCAATCGGTGGCCGCGGTGCTGGCCGCGCTGAGCGAGCTGGACGCCGATCCGGCTGTCGACGTCATCGTGCTTGCCCGTGGCGGCGGCTCCGTCGAGGATCTCCTGCCGTTTTCCGACGAAGGGCTCATCCGGGCCGTCTTCGCCTGCACCACGCCGGTCATCTCAGCGATCGGGCACGAGACCGATGTCCCGCTGCTCGACCTCGTCGCCGACGTCCGCGCGTCCACACCGACCGACGCGGCGCGGCTGCTCGTGCCCGATGTGGCCGAGGAACTCGCCGGTGTCGTCGACGCCCGCCACAGGTTGCGCACCGCTGTCTACCGGATGATCGACCGGCAGCGCACCGAGCTGACGGTCCTGCGCTCGCGTCCGGCCCTGAGCGAACCGCGCTCGCTGCTCCGGGCCCGTACCGACGAGATGGACGACCTGACCGCGCGCGCCCGTCGGTGCCTGGCCAACCGGCTCGATCGTGCTCAGGATGACGTCCGCCATCAGCGGGCCCGGGTCCGTGCGCTCTCACCACTGGCCACCCTCGAACGTGGGTACGCCTTGGTCGCCACCACCGACGCGACGCTCGTCACCGATCCCGCGCAGGCCGTCGTCGGGACGACGCTCGACATTCGGGTGGCCCGTGGACGTCTCCGCGCCGACGTGACCGAGACCACCGCTGAACTGCAGCCGACCACTGCTACACCGAAGCCGACCACTGCTACACCGACGCCGAACGAAGAGGGAGCACACCGATGACCGAGCCAGTGACCCAGAGCACGACCGATCCGGCCATCGGCTACGAACAGGCGCGCGCCGAACTCGTCGACACCGTCCGTCGTCTCGAGCAGGGTGGCAGCACGCTGGAGGAGTCGATCGGGTTGTGGGAGCGCGGGGAGGAACTCGCACGCATCTGCCAGTCGTGGCTCGACGGTGCCAAGGCGCGGCTCGACAAAGCGATCGCGGCCCAAGACGAACGCGACTGACCGCCCCTCAGTGCCGCAGTCGGGGCTGACCGAGAAGAGCGCCGTCGTCGACGCCTCGCAGCATCGTCCGCACCTGATCGACTCCGCGGACGCCGACCAGGCCGAGCATCTCGGCCGCAGCCGCCGTCGTCCACGCATGGATCTGCCGGTTGCCCCGGACCATGGCGTGCCCGACGCCCTTCACCTCCACCCGCGCGACGGCCACCCCGGCGTCACGACAGGCCCGCGCGAAGTCGAGCGACCTCGTCGGGGACGTCGTCCGGTCGGTCGTGCCGTGCACGACGAACAGCGATCGCCCGGCGAGCGGCTCAACCGAGTCGGCCGGCTCGATCCACGGCGCCAGCACGACCACCCCGACCACGTTCGGATGATCGGCAACGCTCACCGCCGTCCGGCCGCCCATCGAGTGGCCGACCAGCACGATCGGGGTATCGGGGTCGGCAGCCGCGATCCGGTCGAGCACGTGCCGGGCGTCGAGGACCGGATCGGGTGTCGCGCCGTCGAGGCCGTTCCAGCCCATCACGCGGTTACGGACCAGGCTGACGACCACGCGTCGTAGTGCCAGCGTGCGGATCAGGTGCGAATACACCCACAGCACCCGCAGGTAGCCGGGGTCGACGGCCCACTCGGGCAGCTCGCTGCGTACCAGGCCGCCGTGGAAGACGACGATGCGCGGGCGGTCGGAGCGGTGACCCGGCGATCGGCGGGCCGGCGTCGTGACGACTGTCGGACGGGCACGCGCGGGTAGCAACCGGCGAAGTTCACGGATACCCACCGGATCACTGTGCACCACCCCTGCCGATCGGTCTGCCACCGACCGGTGGACTGTCGGCGCCGCACGCCATGATGAAGCCTTGTCGTCGACAGAGGAGAGTCCCTGATGAGCCGCATGTGCATCGTCCCGCCGTACGTCCTGTCCGCTCTGCTGGCCAACCTGAATCCCGACACCACCGAGGACGACCGGGAGATCGCCGAGTGGGTGCGGCGCACGCTGTCCGGTCGGCTCGACAAGGGCACGCTCGCGACGACGATCTCGAGGCCGGGAGTGTCGTCGACCGCCCCGCCGTCGATCTCCGAGGCCGTCGACCGCACGATCTCGACCGCCGACGACACCGACACGCTGCCCGGTGGTCGGGTACGCGGCGAGGGCGACCCCGAGTCGTCCGACCCCGCCGTCGACGAGGCTTACACAGGCCTCGGCGCCACCTGGCAGCTCTACCACGACGCCTTCGCACGCAACTCGATCGACGGCAAGGGCCTGCCACTGCTCGCGACCGTGCACTACGAGCACAGCTACGACAACGCGTTCTTCGACGGGACCCAGATGGTCTTCGGCGACGGTGACGGCCGCTACTTCAACCGCTTCACCAAGCCGCTCGACGTCGTCGGTCACGAGCTCAGCCACGGAGTGGTGGCCGCGACGGCCGACCTCGTCTACCAGGGCCAGTCGGGTGCGCTGAACGAGTCGATGGCCGACTGTTTCGGGTCGATGGTGAAGCAGTACGACCTCGGCCAGACCGCCGAGGAGGCCGATTGGATCATCGGTGCGGGTCTGTTCACCGCCGCCGTGAACGGCGTCGGGCTGCGCAGCATGAAGGCGCCCGGCACCGCGTTCGACGACCCCGCGCTCGGCAAAGACCCGCAGCCGGCCTCGATGGCCGACTACGTCGAGACCACCGACGACGATGGAGGTGTGCACCTCAACTCCGGCATCCCCAACCGGGCGTTCTACCTCGCCTCGGTGGGCATCGGCGGCAACACCTGGGACGGCGCCGGCAAGGTCTGGTACGTAGCACTCACCGGCGGCAAGGTGTCGTCGTCGGCGCAGTTCGCCGACTTCGCGGGCGTGACCGCCGACACTGCCGCTGAGATCTTCGGTGCCGCGTCCAGCCAGCACACCGCCGTCGTGGACGCGTGGACGACGGTCGGGCTGCCGCCCACCCCGGCGGTGTGACAGGGTCCGGGCGTGAGCCTGGAAGCCGTCCGTGCGTGGATCGTGGGTGCCTCGAGCGGGATCGGCGCCGCGCTGGCCCGTGAGCTGGCCGACCGGGGCGCGCACGTCGCCATCTCCGCGCGGCGGCGTTTGCTCCTCGACGAGGTCGCCGGCGACCGCATGGTCGTCGAGCCGTGTGACGTCACGTCCCTGGACAGCGTCCATGCCAGCGCGGAGACCGTGACCCGGGCATTGGGCGGTCTCGACCTGGTGGTCGTCGCCGCCGGTATCTCACTCCCGATCGACGCCCGCCGGTTCGACGCCGGCACCGTCGCCGCGGTGATGACCCTGAACGTCATGGGCACGGCGAACGTCATCGAGGCGACGCTGCCGCAGCTCCTCGCGCAAGGATCCGGGACGTTCAGCGCGATCGCTTCCGTCGCCGGATATCGGGGCATCCCGGGGCTGGAGGCCTACGGCGCATCGAAGGCGGCCCAGATCAGCATGCTCGAGTCGCTCCGCACGTCGGTTCGAGGCACGGGCGTCGACGTCGTGACGATCTGCCCGGGATGGGTGGAGAGCGAGATGTCGGCGTCGGTGGCCAACCGGACGCTGGTGACGAGCGCTGCCGAGGCGGCGTCGACGATCGCCGACGGACTCGAGAGCGGACGCGTCGAGATCGTCTTCCCGCTGCCGATCGCCATCGTCGGCAAGCTCGCCCGTCTCGTCCCGCAGCGGATGTGGTCGGCCGCCTGGCACAAGAACCGTCGTCGCTACGCGGGCCCATCCAGCTGACCGGCGGACCCAGCTGACCGGCGGACCCGGCTGACCGGCGGACCCGGCTGACCCGCCCGGGCCGACCGTCTCAGCGGCGGGTACGCACCGCCTGCGCCAGCCTGCCGAGAACCTCGGCGGTCACGTCCCAGCTCATGCACGCGTCGGTCACGCTCTGGCCGTAGGTCAACTGCGTCGACAGCGCCGTCACGTCGAGCTTCTGTGCCCCGGCGACGAGGAAGCTCTCGAGCATCACGCCCGCGACCTGAGACCCGCCGGCCGCCACCTGGGCGGCGAGCTCGAGCGCCACCTCGGCCTGGCGCAGGTGGCTCTTGCCGCTGTTGCCATGGCTCGCGTCGACGATCAGCCGCGGGTTCAGCCCGGCCGCGCGCATCTGCGTGCTCGCCGTCGCAACATGGCAGGACGAGTAGTTCGGGCCGGACGCACCGCCGCGCAGGATCAGGTGCGTGTCGGGATTGCCGTCGGTGCCGACCAGCGCCGCGCGTCCCTGATCGTCGATACCGAGGAACGCCTGCGCCGCACCGGCCGAGGCACAGCCGTCCATCGCGGCCTGCAGATCACCGTCGGTCGAGTTCTTGAAGCCGACCGGCATCGAGAGCCCGGACACGAGCTGACGGTGGATCTGGCTCTCCGACGTCCGCGCCCCGATCGCACCCCAGCTGACGAGGTCGGCCATGTACTGCGGGCTGATCGGCTCGAGGAACTCGGTCCCGGCGGGCAGCCCGAGATCGGCGACGTCGAGAAGGAACCACCGTGCGATGCGCAGGCCGGTGGCGATGTCGTGGCTGCCGTCGAGGTGCGGGTCGTTGATCAGGCCCTTCCATCCGACCGTCGTCCGCGGCTTCTCGAAGTAGGTGCGCATCACGACGAGCAGGTCGCCACGGTGCTCGTCGGCTGCACGCGCCAGCCGGGTGGCGTAGTCGAGGCCGGCAGCCGGGTCGTGGATCGAGCACGGTCCGACGACGACGAGGAGGCGGTCGTCGAGGCCGTCCAGGATCGCGCGGACCTCGCTGCGTCCCCGCTCGACGACGGCTGTGTGATGAGCGGTCAGCGGCAGTTCGTCGATGACGTCGCGTGGAGTGGGAAGAGCTTCGAACCTGTTGACCCGTAGGTTCGACGTGGTCGAGCGCGGCGCGGTGGTGATGTCCATGGACCCTGGGATTCCCGTCTGATGAGGCGGACCCAGACCAGAGCCCGCCGGTGACATGACGAAGGGCAGAGATTGCTCTCTGCCCTGGTTGGCTCTGAAAGTGGTCGGTACGCGTCAGTCAGACGCAGGCCCCTTCAGAGCCAACGGAAAATACGCGTACCAGCGCTTGATCACGACGACAGCGTACGACACGGATCTGCCGATGGCGACCGGTGCGCATCATGTATCTCGGCACCGCCGGATCGTCCCTCTACCCGACACCTGACGTGCCACCGCCATGCGAGCGGAGCCTGGCGTCGTCACTTCTCGTGCGGAGCAGAGCATGGATCGACTCACCGCAGATCAGGTCCTGGGCGCCGGGGACAGTCTCGTCGCCGACGACGGCTCGGTCACTTTCGTCATGCAGGGCGACGGAAACGCCGTCCTGTACCGCACCCGCGATGACCGGCCGTTGTGGGCGTCGAACACGGCGGGCCGGCCGGTGACGTATCTGATCATGCAGGGCGACGGGAACCTGGTCGCGTACTCCGCCGACGGCCATCCGTGGTGGGCCAGCGGCACCGACGGTCACCCGGGCGCCTGGGTGGTGCTGCAGGACGACGGCAACCTCGTCGTCTACGACGCCGCCCGACCCGCGCTGTGGGCGTCGAACACCGTGCAGGCGCGTCGATCCGGGCGGGTCGCCGGCTTCCTCCCGTCGACGAACGCGCCGCTGTTCGCCAACGGCCCGTGGCCCACCGGCACGAAGCTCTCGCTGTCGGTGATGGGGCTGCCGCCCGTCTCGATCGACGCCACCGCGATGGGACTGTGCGGCGGGATGTCGTTCCTGACCAGGGACATCGTCGACAGCGGGACGCCGCAGCTGCGCGGCCGGGTCGCCTCCGCCGTCCCCGTCGCCGTCGCCCAGCACCTGCTGTCCCGGCTGATCAACAGCTTCGCCGGCGTCGGCGTGGTCGCCCGGTGGTTGCAGGCCACCGCCGCGCTCGATCACGACATCGTCGTCTGGGGGAAGGGTCTCTACCACCAGAGCGTCGGCGAATGCACCGGCATCATGGCCGAGGTCGACGCCGGCCGGCTGTGCCCGATCGGGCTCGTCCTCGTCCACTCTTATGCGCCGTGGGACGTGTTCAAGAACCACGTCGTCCTCGTCTGGGGCTACGACCTCGACGGCGAGTCCCTCGCCTTGCACACCTACGACTGCAACCGGCCCGGCCGCGACGACATCGTCATCACCCTCGACGTCAGCGCGCCCACGCCGGCGAAGACGATCAGCACCAACGGGACCGACGGCGAGGTGGGCGGTCGGATCCGCGGCTTCTTCCAGCTCCCGTATCAGCATGCTGATCCTGCGCCGGCCTACATCGACGACGGCACGGTGAGCGTGGCCCTCGCACCGACCGCGCCGGTCCCGTCGGGCGGGAACGCGTCGGTTGCCGTGGACGCGACGAACACCGGGTCGACGACGTGGACCCCGTCGAGCGGCTATCGGCTCGGCAGCCAGGCGCCGCAGGACAACACCAACTGGGGCACGAATCGAGTGGAGCTCCCGGCCGGACCCGTCGATCCCGGTCAGAGCGCCCGGTTCGCGTTCCCGATCACCGCGGCCGGCGCCGGCGGGGTCGGCTTCGCCTGGGAGATGGTGCGGGAGAACGTGCACTGGTTCGGGCATCCGTGCGCGACGGTGACGATCGACGTCGAGCCGGCCGCCGGCAACGCCCAGGACGCGGCCGGTCCACTGCCGGTCTAGCTTCCCGGCATCAGCTCTTGTCGACCGCTTTCGGCTTGCGGGGCTTGCGATTGACCTCGACGCCGCCAAAGATCGCCAGGCCCTTGACATGCATGACCGGGGCGTCGGGTGGATAGCTGTCCGGTCCGCCGTTGCCGTGGTCGTAGCCGCCGAAGATAGGGATTCCGGACACGTGCACGACCACGTCGTCGGGCACGGTGATCTCCACCCCGCCGAACAGGCAGTTGGCGTAGACGGTGGTCTCGGCAGCGGTGAAGGTGGCGTCCCGGAAGTCGAGCTCGACGCCGCCGAAGATGGCGACGGCGGTGTACTGCTCGGCGACCGTCCACGCACCCGACCTGGTGGCGCCGCCGAAGATCGCAACCGACCCGGACGACGAGTGCGACGATCCCGGGCCGAGCGGCTGGACGCGCGCGGCGGACGTGGGGGCGGGCGTGAATGCGGCCTTCGGCAGGATCGCCGCGGCCCCGGGCAGGTCGACGGTGACCGGGACCAGGTCGGCGTAGGTCTTCGCGGCGTAGACGGCTTCGATCCGCTCGTCCAGCTCGTCGATCGTCAACCGGCCGTCGCCGGCCGCGTCGCGGAGCATCTCCGAGACCTGGTGACGCTCGGCGTCGGAGATCCGCAGCTGGGACCCGTCGCCCGAGACTGCCGGGGGGCCCGGGGCTGCCGGTGCGACCGGACGGTTGACCTCCGACGGTGGGGACGGCTCAGGCGGTTGCACGGTCATGGCTCCCACCCTAGGCGAACCTCGGAGCTGCGGACCGTGACATTCGGCCACGTCGTCACGTCGCTCATGCCGTGGGTGGGGGCCCCGCCAGCGAGTCGAGGCTGCGCGGGCGCGGCACTGCCGGCCCGAGCCCGCGCAGCCGGGTGCGCGCTGCGGACGCCATCAGGATCGGGTCGAACAGCAGCGTCGGCGACGCCATCAGGTGATAGACGCGGCCCAGCACCTCCTGGGCCCGGGCATCACCGTGCGCCGCGAGCGCGCCGAGCATGCGCGACCAGCGCCCGAGCACCGCCTGCGTCGGAGTCTGCCGGCCCGCGCTGGTCGGGTACCGCAGGTCTTCGCTCGTCGCGATCGACCACGGCAGCGCCACCACGCCGGCGAATTCCTTGAGCAGCTTGCCCGTGGAGCCGGGGCGGAGGCCGTCGGTGAGCGCCCGGCGCAGCAGCAGCGCCTCGAGGACCGACACGGTGATCCCCTGCCCGTAGACCGGGTTGAACGCGCAGAACGCGTCCCCGAGCACCAGGAGGTTGTCGGGCCAGCCCGGGAGCTGCTCGTAGCCGTGCCGCCGGTTCGCCGTCTGCCGGTGCACGGCGACGTCGCCGACCGGTTCGCCGTTGCGGACAAGGTCGGCGAGCGCCGGGTCACGAAGTGACTCCAGGAACGAGGTGAAGCCTGCGGCGTCCCGGGGTGGGCGACGCTCCCCGCAGCCGAAGCCGGTGACCAGCCAGTACCCGTCCTCGACCGGCAGCGCGATGCCGCCGCGCAGCGTCGCGGGTGTCTGGACGACCACCACGCCGACGAAGTCGCGCTCGCGGCGGGCCGTGTCGGCACCGTCCAGCCGGTACTTCCGGGTCGCGTAGCCCAGTCCGGCGTCGATCGCGGTGAGGGCAGGTACGCCGACGCCCAGCTCGGCCAGCCAGGTTGGCAGCCGGGAGGCGCGGCCGGACGCATCGACGACGAGATCGACGTCGCCGATCGGCTCGCCGCCGGCGACGTCCACCTGCCACTGGCGTCCGGACCGTCGCAACCCGGACACGCGGACACCGCCGCGGATCTCGACACCGGGCAACGCGACGACCCGTTGCCGGACGACGTCGTCGAACAGCGGCCGCGTCATCGACACGATCTCGAAGAACGGCTTCCCGGTCGCCAGCCAACCCTGCTCTCCCAGCCAGGCGAGGTTCCCGGTGTCGATGGCAACCGCACCCCTGGCGATCAGGTCGGCGCGGATGCCGGGGAGAAGCTCCTCGAGCGACAGTAGGCCGCGATAGAGGAAGACGTGCGGCTGGCGTCCCTGTGGCACGCCGCGGTGCGGGCCGACGTCGTCGGTCGGCTCGTCCCGCTCGAGCACGATGACCGCGCAGCCGGCGTGGGCGGCCGCTGCTGCGGCGAACATGCCGGCGACGCTCGCGCCGACGACCACGACCCGTCGCGTCCCGCTGTTCACGGCGCTGACGATACGACCGCACGAGGACTGCCGGGAAGGGATGCCGGACTGTCCGACGGCGCCCACCGTCGGACGGATAACGTCTGTTCCATGACCGACAACGACACCGCGAACGGCCAGCAGTACCGGATCGAGCACGACACGATGGGTGAGGTGCGGGTACCTGTGAACGCGCTCTGGCGCGCGCAGACCCAACGGGCCGTGGAGAACTTCGTGATCTCGGGCTCGACGATCGAATCGCGTCACATCAAGGCGCTCGCGCTGATCAAGTCCGCCGCCGCGCAGGTGAACGCCGAGCTCGGCCTGCTCGACGCCGACGTAGCGGCGGCGATCACCGCGGCGGCCGACGAGGTGGCATCAGGCGCATACGACCCCGAGTTCCCGATCGACGTCTTCCAGACCGGGTCGGGCACCTCGTCGAACATGAACGCGAACGAGGTGATCGCCACCCTCGCCACCCGCAGCCTGGGCCGGGACGTCCACCCCAACGACCACGTCAACGCCAGCCAGTCGAGCAACGACGTGTTCCCGACGTCGATCCACATCGCAGTCGCCGACGCGCTCGTGAAGGACCTCCAGCCGGCGCTCACCCGGCTCCGGTCGGCGCTGGCCGACAAGGCTGTCGAGTTCGCCACCGTGGTGAAGTCCGGCCGGACGCATCTCATGGACGCCACCCCGGTCACGCTGGGGCAGGAGTTCGCGGGATACGCCGCCCAACTGGGGTACGCCGGTGACCGGGTGGCGGTCACCCTCCCCCGGGTGGCCGAGCTCGCGCTGGGTGGCACGGCCGTCGGCACCGGTATCAACACGCCTCCCGGATTCGCCGCGGCGGTCGTCGCCAAGCTCGTCCGGTCCACGGGGCTGCCGTTGACCGAGGCCGCGAACCACTTCGAGGCCCAGGGCAGCCAGGACTCGCTCGTCGAGCTGTCCGGCCAGCTCAGGACGATCGCGGTGAGCCTGTTCAAGATCTGCTCCGACCTGCGCTGGATGGGCTCCGGCCCACGTGCCGGCCTCGGCGAGATCGCCATTCCCGATCTCCAGCCGGGTAGTTCGATCATGCCGGGCAAGGTGAACCCGGTCATCTGCGAGGCCACCGCGATGGTGTGCGCGCAGGTCATCGGCAACGACGCGACGATCGCCTTCGCCGGTGCCGTCGGCAACTTCGAGCTCAACGTCATGCTTCCCGTCCTCGCGGCGAACATCCTGAGCTCGGTGCGCCTGCTCGCGAACGCCTCGGTGGCGCTGGCCGACAAGTGCGTCGTCGGCATCACCGCGAACGAGGAGCGGTGCCTCGAGCTCGCCGAGTCCAGCCCGTCCATCGTCACGCCGCTCAACCGTGTCATCGGGTACGAGAACGCGGCGAAGGTGGCCAAGACGGCCATCAGGAACAACGCGACGATCCGCCAGACGGTCATCGACCTGGGCTTCGTCGACGGCGTGAACCTCACGACCGAGCAGCTCGACACGGCGCTGGACGTGCTGTCGATGACGACCGTGACGGCCTGAGTGTCGAGCGACGACGTGACTGCGGCGACCCCGGCCGCCGGGTTCTGGCAGCCCGGCCAGCAGATCAGCTGGACGTACCGCCGGCCCGACTGGCAGCCGCAGGAGGCGCGGACCGTGCATCCGATGACGGTCGTGCGCGACGACGACGCCGGCCTGGTCGCATGGCTGGCCGGCGACACCCCGGTCCTCCTGCCGCGGCTCGCCGACGGCACCTCGCTGCGGACCGGCCACCTCGACCCGCAGCTGATGGGCTAGACGATCGTGGAGACCACGGCGGCGCCGACGAACGCGAACCCGATGTAGCCGAGCGTCGTGGTCACACCGATGAACCGCGGCTTGATCGACGAGCGGGCCGGCCGTTGATCGGACCGGCGCGGGGTGGCGATGTCGGGACTGCCGGTTGCCGTCGGACGGAGGTCGAGCGAGGTACGGGTGGCGCTCACACGCTCGCTCTCTGAGAGACGGACGACGACGAAGTGAGCCTAGCCTCACCTCAACGTCGCGTCAGGCGGGTCCGTCGTCGGAGAACAACGGCTCGGGCAACGAGCCGGCGTTCCATTCGACGATGCGCCAGAACGCGCCCGGCCCGACGGGCGGCGCGACGCCTTCGGCGGGAGCGGGCCGGGCGAAGCGGCCGAGGGCGACCCAGCAGCAGTTCGCCACTCCGGCCAGCGCGCGCCAGCATTCCGGTGGCAGTCCGACGAGCTCGCCGGCGCCGACGCGGGACGACACTCCGTGGGTGGCCACGACGACGGTCGAGCCGTCGGGTGCCGACTCGGCGGCATCGCGCAACGCGGCGGCGACCCGGGTCGCAACCTGGCGCTCGGTCTCGCCGTCCCCGCCGCGTGGCTCGTCCGGGCCGGCGCCGAGGCGCAGACCGGGGTGACGCGCGAGGAATTCCGTTCGGGTGAGGCCGCTGAGGCTGCCGCCGTCGATCTCACGCAACCGGCGATCGAGGTGCACGCGCAGGCCCGTGCGTGCCGCGAGCGCATCGGCGGTTTGAGAGGCACGCGAGAGGTCCGACGACCAGATCATGGCCGGTGACAGGGCCGCGAGCCGCGCCGCGGCATCACGTGCCTGGCCGAGACCGACGTCGTCGAGCGAGACGTCGGTCTGACCCTGCATGCGTTCCTCGGCGTTCCAGGCCGTCTGGCCGTGGCGCCACAGGATCAGCTGACCCGCGGTCATGCGGGCTAGACGCCGGCGCCGCTCGTGCGGCCTCTCAGTGCCTCGGCGGGGAGTTCGAGATCGATCAACGGGCAATCGCGCCACAGCCGTTCGAGCCCGTAGAACTCGCGTTCCTCTTCGTGCATCACGTGCACGACGAGGTCGACGAAGTCGAGGAGCACCCAGCGGTTGGTGCCTGCGCCTTCGCGGCGGAGAGGTTTGACGCCCTTCTCGCGCAGCGCCTCCTCGATCGCGTCGACGATGGCCTGGACCTGCCGGTCACTCGGGGCGGAACACACGAGGAAGGCATCGGTGAGGGCGAGTCGTTCCGACACGTCGACGGCGACGATGTCGTTGGCGAGCTTGTCCGACGCCGCGATCGCGGCGACGCGGACGAGCTGCAGGGACTCTTCAGAAGCTGGCACGAGAGGGGATCTGCTCCGTAGCGGCGGTGGGTGGGACGGGCGCCAGTCTCTCACGCCGAGCGGTAGAGCTTCCTCTTCGCGATGTACTGGACGATCCCGTCCGGAACGAGGTACCAGATCGGGTCTCCGGCCATCACCCGGGCACGGCATTCGGTGGAGCTGATCGCGAGTGCTGGGATCTCCACGATGGAGATGTGCTTGTCCGGCAGATGGTCCAGGCTGATCGCCACCCCGGGCCGGGTCACCCCGACGAAATGCGCGAGTTCGAAGCTCTCCTCGACGTCGTGCCAGGTCAGGATCTGGGCCAGCGCGTCGGCGCCGGTGATGAAGTAGTAGTCGACGTCCTGACCGTGCTGTTGTCCCAGATCACGCAGGGTGTCGACGGTGTAGGTGGGCCCGGGACGGTCGATGTCGATCCGGCTGACCGAGAACCGCGGGTTGGATGCGGTGGCGATCACCGTCATCAGGTAGCGGTCCTCGGCGGGGCTCACTTGGCGGTCGGCCTTCTGCCAGGGCTGGCCGGTGGGGACGAAGACGACCTCGTCGAGGTCGAACCAGGCGGCCACTTCACTCGCCGCGACGAGGTGACCGTGGTGGATCGGGTCGAACGTCCCACCCATGATGCCCATCCGGCGGCGCGTCTTCGGCGCCAGCGCACGTGCGTGGGCGGCTGGTGAGGAGCGGCTGGCGCGCGTCATCGGCCGCCGCGATCTTTGTGGCCCCGGCGCGGCCTAGTCGTGCGGACGGCCGCCGCCGAGGAGAAGGGTGATCGCCAGCAGGAACACGAGGATGCCGAACACGATGAGCGCGACGGCGATGGCCGGGACCCTCGGGGCGTGCTCGGTCGCAGCGAGCAGAAGCGTGGTCGCACTCATGCGCGGCAGCCTAGTGGGTCGCGGCGGTCAGGCCCGGACGTGCCCGTCGCCTCGCACGATCCACTTCGTCGAGGTCATCTCCGCGAGCCCCATCGGCCCGCGCGCGTGCATCTTCTGCGTCGAGATGCCGATCTCGGCGCCGAACCCGAACTCGCCGCCGTCGGTGAACCTGCTGCTGGCGTTGACGATCACCGCGGCTGCGTCCACCTGGGCGACGAAGGTGTCGGCGGCGCTGACCGATTCGGTCAGGATCACCTCGGTGTGGCCGCTCGTGTGCGCGCGGATGTGCTCGATTGCGGCGGTCAGGTCGTCGACGACAGTGGCCGCGATGTCGAGCGAGAGGTACTCGGTGTCGAAGTCGAGCGGTGTCGCCGCGACGACGCCAGCGAGACCGTTGGTTGCGGCGACGAAGGAGTCGTCGGCGTGGACGGTGACGCCGGCGTCGGTAAGGGCCTGGGTGACGATCGGGACGAAGGTCTCTGCGATGTCGCGGTGCACGAGGAGGTTCTCGGCCGCGTTGCACACGCTTGGACGCTGGGTCTTTGCGTTCAGGATGATCGGCAGCGCCTTGGCCAGGTCGGCGGTGGCGTCGACGAAGATGTGGACGTTGCCGACGCCGGTCTCGATCACCGGCACGGTGGATTCGCGGACGACGGTCTGGATGAGGCCGGCACCCCCACGCGGGATCAGAAGGTCGACGAGACCGCGTGCCTGCATGAGTTCTTTGACGGTTTCGCGGTCACCGCCAATGCCGGTGATGCAGTCCGCAGGCAGCCCGGCGTCCTGCACGGCTCGTCTCAGCACGCTGATGATCGCGGCATTGCTGTCGGCGGCGGACGAGGATCCCCTGAGCAGGCAGGCGTTTCCGGACTTCAGGCAGATGCCGGCCGCGTCGGCGGTGACGTTCGGGCGGCCCTCGTAGATGATGCCGATGACACCGAGCGGGACCCGGACCTGCTCGAGCCGAAGTCCTGTCGTGGTGACTGATCCGCGGACCACCTCGCCGATCGGATCCGGCAGCGACGCGAGCTGCTCGAGCCCGGCCGCCATGGCGTCGATGCGACCGGCATCGAGGCGGAGCCGGTCGATCATCGCAGCGTCGGTGCCGGCGGCCTCCGCACGGACGACATCCTCCTTGTTGGCCTGAAGGATGTCGTCGGTGTGCTCGCGGAGCGCGGTCGCCATCTGCAGCAGCGCGGCGTCCTTGGTGGCACGTCCGGCGAGTGCGAGCGGAACTGCCGCGACCCGGGCGGCGCGGGCGAGGTCGGCGACCGAGGATCCGGACTTGGAGGACATGGCGTGAATCGTACTGGCCAGGCGCCTCACCGGGGTGGCCTCAGTGCATCCGGGCGTAGAGGGCCAGCATCGGTTCGAACGCACCTTCACGCCATCCCGGGTCGCGACCGTCGAGAGCCTCGCGAAGCGCATCGAGGTGCAGGTGCCAGCCGGCGAGCAGGTCGTCGCCGTTCTCGGCGCTGCTCACGGTGTGGGTCAACGTCAACCAGATGCCGCCGGCGGGACCGTCCGCGAGGTCCCACCGGAGCATCGACTCGGTTGCCGACGGGCTCGACCAGCTGTAGGTAAGGCGTATGCAGGGGTGGAACTCGATGACCGTGCCGGTTGCAGCGGCTTCGTTTCCGAAGCCGAACCTCACGGTGCCGCCGACGTGCGGGTCGAGCCGACAGGCGGAGAGCCAGGTGGCGAGCTCGGCAGGCTCGGTGAGCGCCGACCAGACGACCGCGGGTGCGTGCGCGAGCAGGCGTCGGAAGGTGATCGCACGTTCACTGTCGACCTCGGAGATGGCGCCGAGCGACGGCGAGACGGCGAAGTGCTCGGCATACGCGTCCCGGAATTTCGCCCAGCCCGCCTGGGACTTCTCGATCGTGTCGCCGTCGGCGGCGGCTTCGAGTGCGTCCACGTAACCCTGCCATCCGGCGGCACCTTCGGCGAGGAAGTCCCGGCTGTCGCTCGTAGCGGTGAAGACGAGCCGGGTGCCGCGATCGCCGGTGGGGGTGAGTTCGAAGCGGAGCACCGCTTCGCCGGAGTCGACGTCATTGCCCCAGGTGAAGGCGAGGACGTTCGGCGGTTCGAGCTCGACCACCTTGCCGGCCATCTCGAGACCCTCGAACATCAGCCGGTAGGTGTCGCCGTCGACCAGCGGCTCGACGAAGTGCCCGAGCCAGGCGTCAGGTGCGACGAGAGCGGCCCAGACCTCGTCGAGTCCGTGGGCGAGGGATCGTTCGAAGCGGAGCACGGTGCTGGCACCTTCCCGCTCGATGGTGCCGTTCGGGGTGTCGGACTGCGGACGGACGCTCATGGAGTCGAGTCCTCTCGGGTCGGATTCGGTGGAGGGTCGATCTGGTCGAGGTGGCGTTCGAGGGCGTCGAGTCGACCACCCCAGACGGCGCGGTAAGGCTCGAGCCAGGCATCAAGGTCGGCGAGCGGTTCAGCTCGGAGCCGGTAGCGCCGTTGCTGGGCGTGGACTTCGACGTCGACAAGGCCGGCGTCACGAAGGACGCGAAGGTGCTTGGACACCAGCGGCTGGCTCATGTGGGTGCGGTCGACGAGGGTGCCGACGGATGCCTCCCCATTCCTCAGCAGGTCGAGGAGTTCGCGGCGACGAGGCTCGGCGATGACAGCAAAGACGGACACGACTCGAGTATGAGCACGAAGGCATATAACCGTCAAGACATGCTCAGACCTGTCGCCGGGCTGTCGCTCCCGGTTGTCCACAGCCGGCTGAACTGTCGGTGCCTTCTATTATTATTTAGCACATGGACGACGTCGAGATCCTCAGGCCGGTGGCCGGGCCGTGCACGCGTCCTCTCGTCGATCAGCTGGCGACGCTCGACCACCCGCAGCTGGCCTCGGTGCTGGCGAGCCTGGATCGGCGCACACTCTCGGGCGATCATCTGATCGACGTGATCGCGGCCGAGGCCCGGCATCTCGCCTGGGTTCAGGCCGGGATGGCGGCGTCGTTGAGCGAGTTCGCGCATTGCCCGCCGGTCGTCGCCCACCCATCCGCCCGGCTGGACGAGTGGCAGGAGTTCGCCGGCGACGAGGCAGCCTTGGTCCTCAAGGTTTCGCCGATCACCGGGTCCAACCTCATCGGCCAGTCGATCGACGCGCACCGGCGGCATCCGCACCTCTGGGCCGCCTGGCGCGACGGCCGGATCGACCATCGCAAGGTCGCCGTCGTCACCCGCACGACCAGCAGCGCAAGCGATGCCGTGAAGGCCGTCGTCGACGCGGCACTGTTCGACCGGTCGGCGCGTCCGGGAAGGCTCAGCGCACGCGACATCACCATCGGCCAGACACCAGGCCAGCTCCAACGACGGGCACGCTCCGCGCTCGTCGCCGCCGATCCTGCGGCTTCCCGCGTCCGCACCCGCACGGCGCTGAAGAACCGGCGGCTCGCCCACGGCACCGATCGCGACGTTCCCGGTGTCGGCTACCTGTCCGGTTGCGACATCCCGCTCGCCGACATCGCCGCCGCCTATGCCCACATCGACGCGATCGCGCGCGGGATCAAGCAGCTCGGCGACCCGCGTCTGCTCGACCAGCTCCGCGCCGACGTGTTCATCGACCTCCTCGTCGGAAACAACCCGAGCCCCGCACCTCGAGCACGAGACGGCGCGACCACTCAACCGGTGGAGCCCGACCCGACTGACGTCGCGCCGACCGGCAATACGTCAGAGGACGACCGCGCGGACAGCACCGAAAGGAAGCCCCGAACGGCCGCATGGGCACGACCCGGGGTCGACCTCGTCGTACCGATCGGGATGCTTGCCGACCTGGCCGACGCGATACGTCGCGGAACGGTCGCCGAGGTCGCCGGCTTCGGGCTCGTCCCCGCCGACGTCATCGCCCGCCTCGTCAAGCAGGCCGCGTCCCAGCCGAGCATCTGGTGCCTGACCGCCGTCGGCAACACCGGCCACGTCGTCAGACACGTCCGCACCCAGCACGATCCCACCAAGGCGATGCGCGACTTCGTCGACGGACGCGACCGACACTGCCGATTCCCCGGCTGCACGCGACGAGCGACCGCCTGCGACAACGACCACACGATCCCGTCGGAACAGGGCGGCCCGACCTGCCCGTGCAACCTCGCGCCCCTGTGCCGACGCCACCATCGGCTCAAACAGGCACGGGGCTGGCGCCTCGTCATCGACGAGGACACCAACGACGCCAGGTGGTCCACACCGCACCATGCGGACACCACCGCACCCGGCTGGCGCATAGACCCGACCGCCGGACCACCGTTCTGACCCCTGGCACCTCACTGACCGCGAACGAGAGGATGCACCTCATGATCACGTCGACGATCACGCGTGACGGACGCACGATCTGCTTCCACACAACGGGCAGAAGCGACGCCGACCGATGCGACGTCTTCCTGCACCCAGCGCCGGGAAGTGGCGAATTCGACCCCGATCCCGAGCAGACCGCCCGACGTGACGTCCTACTGATCGGTGTCGATCGACCCGGCTACGGCGGCTCCGACCCCTACAGATCAGGAGAGTCGCCGACGATCGCAGCGGCAGCCGACGACATTGCCACCGTCCTCGGTCACCTCGGCATCGCGACGGCCGGAGTAGCCGGCTGGTCAACGGGCGGCTGGATCGCCCTCGCCCTCGCAGCCCGTCGACCCGACCTCGTCGACCGACTCGTGCTGCTCGGCACGCCAGCACCCGACGATGAGACCCCATTGGGATTCGAACCCGCGGACGTCCACGCGAAGACGCTGCTGCTCTACGGCAACGCCGA
This sequence comes from Actinopolymorphaceae bacterium, assembly GCA_036786375.1. GTDB lineage: Bacteria > Actinomycetota > Actinomycetes > Propionibacteriales > DAIQRJ01 > DAIQRJ01. The sequence continues at coordinate 32,244 of DAIQRJ010000024.1, read as the reverse complement.
CCCCCTCGTCCGCCCGGCGCATGCCGGGTGGCGGAAGAACCGGCTCACGGATTCGCGCATCGAGATGATGCCCGGCGCCGGGCCCGTGTTCGTCGTGCCGGGCTGGACGCGGGTGCTCTCGCACCTCACGCCCGGCCGCAGCAGCACCACCGGCAGGCGGTACAGAAAGAGCTAGAGCAGCACCATCGCGTCGCGGTGGACGAGTTCACGTTCGTAGTCAGGGCCGAACTCCGCACCGAGATCCTTCGTCGATCGACCCAGCAGCGACGGCAACTCGGCCGCGTCGTAGTTGACCAGCCCACGCGCCACCACCACACCGTCCGGACCGACCACGTCCACCGGATCCCCTGCGCTGAAAACCCCGTCCACCGCGGTCACCCCGGCCGGCAGCAACGAGGCCTGCCGGTGCTGCAACGCCGTCACGGCGCCCGCGTCCACATGCAGACGCCCGAGGCCCGACGTCGCATGCTCCAACCACAACAAGCGGGTCGACCGGCGACGTCCGGTCGAATGGAACAACGTCCCCACCGGCTCCCCCGCCAGAGCGGCGGCAGCGTTCGCCGAACTCGTCAGGACCACCGGCATCCCGGCCTCGGTCGCGATCCTGGCCGCCTCGATCTTGGTCACCATCCCGCCGGTCCCGACGCGGGACTTGCCCGGGCGACCGACGTCGATATCCGCGAGGTCGGCCTCACCGTGGACGTCGGTCAGCATCCGCGAGCCCTCGACGCCGGGATGGCCGTCGTAGAGACCGTCGACGTCGGACAGCAGAACGAGTAGGTCCGCATGCACAAGATGCCCGACCAGGGCAGCGAGCCGGTCGTTGTCGCCGAAGCGGATCTCAGTGGTCGCGACGGTGTCGTTCTCGTTGACCACCGGTACCACGCCGAGCTCGAGCAGCCGCCCGAACGTCCGGTAGGCGTTGCGGTAGTTCGAGCGTCGGGTCACGTCGTCGACCGTCAGCAACACCTGACCGACGGTCAGATCGTGCCCCGCGAACGCCTGCCCGTAGCTCGCCACCAGGAGGCCCTGGCCGACGGCCGCCGCCGCCTGCTGGGTGGCCAGATCACGGGGACGCCTGCGCAACCCGAGCGGGACGAGTCCGGCCGCGATGGCGCCGGAGGAGACGAGGACGACCTCGACCCCACGGGCACGCACAGCTGCGAGGGTGTCGACCAACGAGGACAACGCGGAATCGTCGAGACCGCCGTGCGCGTTGGCGAGTGAGGACGAACCGATCTTGACGACAACCCGTCTGGCCGCCTGGACGGCCGGGCGGTGGCTCGAGGTCGAGCCGGTCATCAGTCGTCCAGCCGGGAGTCCGTACCCCGTGGCCCCATCGCCTGTGCGCCGCCGTCGACGGTCGGGTCGAAGTCGAACATGACCTCGTCGCCGACCGGGCCGATCACGATGTCGTCGCCCGCGACCGCGCCCATCGAGATGAGCTTCGCCTCGACGCCGAGCCGGGCGAACCGGTCGGCCAGGAAGCCGACGGCCTCGTCGTTGCCGAAGTTCGTCTGGCGCACCCAGCGGTCGGGCTTCTCGCCGCGGACGACCCACTTGTCGACGACGCGGCGGACCGAGAACGTGTCGTCGGATCCGACCGCACGCGGACGCAGCACGATCCGGGCGGACTGGGCGGCCGGTTCAGCGGCACGTCGGGCCGCGACGATCTCGGCCATCGCGAACGTGAGGTCGCGTAGGCCTTCGTGGGTGGCGGCGGAGATGTCGAAGACGGCGAGCCCGCGGCCGGTCAGCTCGGCCGTGACCAACTCGGCGAGCTCACGGGCCTCCGGAACGTCGACCTTGTTCAGCGCGACCAGCCGCGGCCGGTCCTCTAGACCGCCGTAGGCGGCGAGTTCGGCCTCGATCGTGTCGAGGTCGCTGATCGGGTCACGGCCCGGGTCGGGAGTGGCGCAGTCGAGGACGTGCACGAGTGCGGCGCAGCGTTCGATGTGACGCAGGAACTCGTGCCCGAGACCCTTGCCCTCGCTCGCACCGGGGATCAGCCCGGGCACATCGGCGACGGTGAAGGACGTGTCGCCGGCGGTCACGACGCCGAGGTTGGGGACGAGCGTGGTGAACGGGTAGTCGGCGATCTTTGGCCGGGCGCGCGAGATCGCGGCGACCAGGCTCGACTTGCCGGCGCTCGGGAAGCCCACGAGGCCGATGTCGGCGACGAGCTTGAGTTCGAGGACGAGCTGGCGCTCGTCACCGGGCTCGCCGAGGAGCGCGAATCCGGGGGCACGGCGTTTCGGGCTGGCGAGGGCGGCGTTGCCGAGCCCGCCCTTACCGCCCGCGGCGGCGACGAAGGTCGCGCCGGGTCCGACGAGGTCCATCAGCACCTCGCCGTCGGCGTCCTTGACGACGGTGCCGTCGGGAACCGGGACGAGGAGGTCCGAACCCTGGGGTCCGAACTTGTTGTCGCCCTGGCCCGGCCGGCCCGCAGTGGCCCGCTTCACCCGGCTGTGGTGCAGCTCGATCAGCGTGGTGACGTCGGGATCGACGACGAAGATGACATCGCCACCGCGACCGCCGTTGCCGCCGTCGGGACCACCCAGAGGCTTGAACTTCTCCCGGTGGACCGACGCGCAGCCGTCACCACCGTGGCCGCCGTAGACCTCGAGGTCTACGTGGTCGACGAACGAGGGGACTGCCATGAAGATGTACCCGATCCGGCGCCGAAGCGCCGTCATAGGGCGACTCGACTACTTTGCCGCGGCTGCAGTCTCGGCCGCGACGGCGACCGGGACGACGTTGATGACGCGGCGGCCACGACGGGTGCCGAACTCGACGGCACCGGGGGCGAGCGCGAACAGCGTGTCGTCACCGCCACGACCGACGTTGTTGCCCGGGTGGAAGTGCGTGCCGCGCTGACGGAGCAGGATCTCGCCCGCGTTGACGACCTGACCGCCGAAGCGCTTCACGCCGAGGCGCTGGGCGTTGGAGTCGCGACCGTTACGCGTGGACGACGCGCCCTTTTTGTGTGCCATCTCGTCACTACCTCTGAAATCGTCGCTGCTCGTGAATGGTGTTGCGTGGTACCCGAACGACTCGGGTCAGGCAGTGATGCCGGTGACCTTGACGCGGGTGTACTTCTGACGGTGGCCGCCCCGCTTGCGGTAGCCGGTCTTGTTCTTGTAGTGGAGGATCGTGATCTTCCGACCCTTGGTCTCGCCGAGAACCTCGACGGCGACCTTGGCACCCGAGAGAGCCGACGTCTCGGCGGTGACGGTCTCGCCGTCGACCAGCAGGAGCGGGGTGAGCTCCACCGTGGTGCCGACTGCGTCATCACGACGGTCGAGCTCGAGAACCTCACCGACACTGGCCTTGAGCTGACGACCACCACTGCGCACGATCGCGTACACCGCGGACCTACTTCCTGTGTTCTGCTGCCTCTGCCGGCGCGCTGAAGCACCTGGCAGAAATCTCATGATCTGATGGCTCGCCGACGAGTCGTGGCCATGCGGACGATCGGACCGTTCCCAGTCCGAGGGTCAAGGTTACCCGATCGGAGGCCGTGCGGGTCAAACCGAGCGCCGGGGCGGACAGCCGGTAGCGTTCCGGGCGTGCCCGGAGCCTGCGCGCGTCCCTAGATTCGGTCGAGATCGACCGGTCCCCGTCCCGGATCCGGTTACCGGACCGCGTGACGGCGACGGGCACGTCGACTCGTGGCTGGACGCGCTCCACTACTCGACGGTCACACCACGTCATCGTCGTCGGGTGCGGAGTGAAGGGTGCGTCGGCGATGAAAGCGACCGTCGAGCAGGGACGCCGACCGAAAGAGATCGTCGAGCGGGTGGCGTCAGTACGAGAGATCGGTCGAACGCGCGGGGAGCTCGCCGTCACCGGCGAAATCGTCCTCGAAGTCAGCCGGGACGGGGAGAGCCACCGGTTCGACTCCGACCGCATCGGTGACATCCGCGCCGGCGACGTCCTGGTCGTCATCCGCAACGTCGACCAGCTGGTCGGCCGGCTGCTCGTCGGCCGGCTGCTCGTCGTCGAGTATGGCGGCGTCGACCGGTTCGAGAGTGCTCGTCTCGGCTGCCTGCGGCACGGGGTGGAGATCGGCCGGCTCGAAGTCGTCCGGGTCGTCGCCGTCGGCCAGCGGCTCGGAGGCCGCCTCACCGCGGCGTCCGCGACCACCGCGGCGTCCACGACGACGGCGTGAGCGCGGCGCGGTCGTACCCGGCTCGTCCGTCGTCGCGGCGTCGTCGATCACCTCGGCGTCGGGAACCTCGATCGTGGTGGTGTCAGCGTGCTGATCGGCTGCTGAGACATCCGGCTCGACATCGACGATCGCCGCATCTGTCAGTGTGCTGACACCGGCGGTCTCGGAGATATCGCCGTCCAGGTTGGCGTTCCCGAGCTCGAGTGTCTCGTCGTCGGACTTGTGCCGGCCCATCGTCGCCGCGACCCGGAGGATGCCGCCGGGGTCGAGGGTCTTCGTCTGCGCAGATCCCTGCGGTGATCCCTGCGAACCCTGGTTGCCCTGCGACTCGCCACGATTCCCACGGTTGCGGCCGTTGCCACCACCGTTGCCGCCGCCGTTGTTGCCACGGCTGTGGTTGCCGTCGTTCTGGTCGTCCTTCACCTGGACGGGAACGTCCTCGATGACGACGCCACGCCCGTTGCAGTGCTCGCACGGGACGCTGAACGTCTCGAGCAGGCCGGTGCCGATGCGCTTGCGCGTCATCTGGACCAGCCCGAGCGACGTGACTTCGGCGACCTGGTGCTTCGTCCGGTCACGGCCGAGGCACTCGACGAGCCGGCGGAGCACGAGGTCGCGGTTGGCCTCGAGGACCATGTCGATGAAGTCGACGACGATGATGCCGCCGATGTCGCGCAGCCGGAGCTGCCGCACGATCTCCTCGGCCGCCTCGAGGTTGTTCTTCGTGACGGTCTCCTCGAGGGAGCCGCCGCTGCCGGTGAACTTGCCGGTGTTGACGTCGATGACGGTCATGGCCTCGGTGCGGTCGATCACGAGGGAGCCGCCGGAAGGCAGCCACACCTTGCGTTCGAGGGCCTTGAGGATCTGGTCGTCGGCGCGGTACTCGGCGAAGACGTCGTAGTCGTCGTCGTGACTGGTGACCCGGTCGGCCAGGGTGGGCGCGACGTGGTCGACATAGTGACGAACGATCTCGGTCGCCTCCGGTCCGGCGACTTCGAGTGCGGCGAAGTCGGAGTTGAACAGGTCACGCACGACCTTGAGCAGCAGGTCGGGCTCGGAGTAGAGGAGCTTCGGCGCGTTGCCGGTCTCGGCCTTCGCGGTGATCGACTCCCACTGGGTGCGGAGGCGGTTCACGTCGTCGGTGAGCTCGACCTCGCTGGCACCTTCGGCCGCGGTTCGGACGACGACACTCGCGCCGTCCGGGACGATCCCCGCGAGGATGCCCTTGAGCCGGGCCCGCTCGGTGTCGGGCAGCTTGCGGCTGATGCCGCTCATGCCGCCACCGGGCACGTAGACGACATAGCGGCCGGCGAGGCTGACCTGGCTGGTGAGCCGGGCGCCCTTGTGGCCGATCGGGTCCTTGCTGACCTGGACGAGGATCTGCTGGCCCGACTTCAGGGCCAGCTCGATGCGCTTGGGCGCGCCGTGCAGCCCGAGCCCGGCCCAGTCGACCTCACCGGCGTAGAGGACGGCGTTGCGGCCGCGGCCGACGTCGACGAACGCGGCTTCCATCGACGGGAGCACGTTCTGGACGCGTGCGAGGTAGATGTTGCCGATCATCGAGCCCTGGGACTCCCGCGACACGTAGTGCTCGACGAGCACACCGTCCTCGAGCACACCGATCTGGGTCATGTCGTCGCGCTGACGGACGACCATCTTGCGCTCGACGGCTTCGCGTCGGGCCAGGAACTCGGATTCGGTGAGGATCGGCGGCCGGCGTCGGCCGGCCTCCCGGCCCTCGCGGCGGCGGATCTTCTTGGCCTGCAGCCGGGTCGAGCCCTCGAGCGAGGTGACCTCGTCGTCGCGGCTCTCGCGCGGCTCGCGGCTGCGCTTCTCCCGCGGTTCGCGGGGCTCCCGCGGCTCACGGACCTTGACGACGGTGTCGGATGGGTCATCGGACGTGACGTCGGTCGCGTCACCCTTGCGACGCCGCCGGCGACGGCGGCGACGACTGCTGGAGTCGGCCGATCCGTCGTCGGTCTCCCCCTCGGCCGCGTCGTCGTCGGCGGTCGACTCGGTGGTGCCGCCGTCGTCGGTCGGCTCAGCCGTCGAGGCGGTCGTAGAGGCGTCGCTGTCATCGGCCACGGAGGTGGCGACCTGCGCGACGGTCGCGTCGACGACGTGGCCGGCCTCGGTGGTCTCGTCGGCCTCGTCGTCCGGGCCGCTCTTGCGATGACGACGCCCGCCGCGACGACGCCGGCGCTTGGGCGCGCCGCCGTCGTTGTCGGGCTCGGACTCGGTGCCCGAGGCGTCGGAGGTGTCGGAGGTGTCGGTGACGGATTCGTCGGGCACGTCGACGGGCGCGATCTCGACCGGGGCGGGGGCCGTCGCCGTGCGCTTGCGGGCGGGCCGGGCAGCGGCCGGGCCGGGCGACTGGAACAGCGCCGACACGCTTGCGGCCGTCATGGCCGGCGCGGCCGGGATGTCGATCGGTTCGGGTGTGGGCAGCGGGGCCTCGACGACCGGGGCGGAGAACGTCGCGGCGGTCTTGCGCGGCGTGCGCTTGCGGGCGGTCTTCCTGGCCGGCTCATCGAGTTCGGCAGGTGGCGCGTCGATCAGCGCCGGCTGGAGGTCGGGAACGGGCTCTCCGGTCGCGACGGTCTTCGTGGCGGCACGCTTGCGGGCGGGTCGCCTGGCCGGCTCAGGGGTGATCTCAGGCGCGCCGACGTCGGGGTCGACCGTATCGGAGCCAGCCACGTCGGTGCTCAGCGCCTCGGGCGCGGCGGCGGTCTTCTTGGCCGCGCGCTTACGGGTGGCTTTCTTGGCGGGCGGCGCCTGCGTGTCAGCCGCGCTGTCGGCGGCCACGCTCTCGGCGCCGCTGTTGTCGGTGGTGCTGTTGTCAGTAGTGCCGGCGTGCCGGTCGTTCGTATCGTTCTGGGACATTCAGTTGTCTCCTCGTCCCGGCCGCATCACGCGGTGGGACCAGCTCGGTTTCGCGAACTGCGGAGCAGGTGGGAGACCACGTGCTCCGCGTCGCGGAAGTCTGCGGAGGCCTACCGCTCCGGGCCCACCTGGGCGGTGGGGCGGTGCTGGTTGGCCGCGAGGCTGCTCCCCCGAACGGGCCGTCGGCGCCGGGTCGCCGCGTGCAAGCCCTTGTGAGGCCGTCGCGGTCGGACACCGGCGTGTCCTGGTGCCAGATCTGGTGCGTGCGAGCGGGCTGCGACCGGCCGCCGCCCGTGAGGCTGCCAACCGGACAAGCCCCGCGTGCATCGAACTGGCGGGAGCTGTCTCGAGCCGAACCTTCCACCCGGAAATGCCCGGACGGCGGTACGACTGCCGCCATTGTCGCACACCGACACCGACAGACCCGGCGACTCAGCCGCGCGCGGTCACTCCGGCGCCGAAGCACGCGAAGGGTGCGAGGTCCCCGCGGGCGTGCGCGGCGGCCTGTGCCTGCGCCAGGGCGGACGCGGAATCGACACCGGCGCGGAGCCGGACGTGCAGGTCCGTCATGACCTCGCCGGTGACCTTGTCGTTGACAGATGCGACCGCCGAGACCACCGATCGGGCGCCCTTGTCGAGCAGGACGGCGGTCCAGCCGAGCGACTGATCTCCCGGCCGCACGGTGGACATACCCAGCTCGCAGGCGGACAGGACGACCACCTCGGCCACCTCGACCCCGGCATCGAGGTCGTAGGCGAACAGCGGCCCGTCGGCGAGTTCGAGGGAGGAGAACAGCGGGTTCTGGGTCAGGTGACGTCCGTGCGCGGCGACGTGGACGAGACTGGAATCGGCGAGCGCGCTCTCGAGCCGCTCGCACGTGGAGTCGGCTCCCGAGCGCGCCACCACCCCCGGCCAGGTGGCCGCGACCGCCCTGGCCTCGGCGTCGGCATGCATCAGACCGGGGCCGCTGAGCACGCTCACGTGCGGCCGCCGAGGACGTGGGCGTGCCGCGGTCGCACGCACCCACCGGGTCGCGCTCGGCGCGAGCGTGGTCGCGATCCCCCGCCGGGACGGCAGCAACGCCCACGGAAGCAGGGCCAGCTCTGTCGGCGGCAGCACCAGCATCGGCGCCGACGCGGGCAGCCCGAGCGGGTCAACCAGCAACGCGTCGAGGCGGCGCAGGCCACGCTCGAGCGACGCGGTCGCAACCGTCCGGATGGGCCACGGCACCAGCTCCCGGCCGAGCACCTCGAGATCGCCCCGCACCCGCGCATGCGCCTCGTGGACATCCGCCACGTGGCCGAGCGGATGCAACGCCAGTGCCGGACGACGGCCCGGCGCCACCGTGACGGCCCAGAGCCGGCCCGCGCCGACGAACCAGACGGCAGCCACCTGGCCGGCGCCCGCGAGCGCGGTCGTCAGCTCCCCCGGGCTGGTCGACGCCGCGACGTCGTCGGCACCGACGGCCTGCCACGACAGCGCGCGCAGCCGCTCCTCGAGCTCGCCGCGCCGGCGCGACAGCTGTGCCCGCTGCTCGGCCGTGCCACCGCCGTCGACGACGTCGGCCTGAGCTCGGACCGTGGCCCGCAGGGAGGCCGCGAGTTCGGCGGCGCGATCGTCGGGGGGCGGCTGAACCTGGCGGACACCGGCCCCGAGCGCGCGCCAGCGCTCGACCGACCGCAGGACGGCCGACGCCGACCCGGACCGGGTTGCGCCCTCGATGTCGAGTTCGGCGAGCGCGACGCCGTGCACGGCCACCGCCGTCCGCAGGTCGGCGGACGCGAGCCGGCGACGGCGGTCGGTCAGGTCGGCGGCGGCGGCGTCGACGTGGCGGGCGGCGGCCCGCGCGTCACCGCGGGCCCAGGCGAGCCGCGCACGGACCCGCCGGATGTGCAGCCGGGTGCTGAGCGGGTCGTAGGTCTGCGCCGCGGGCACCCGCAGCGAACGCGGATCCGGCGGCTGGTCCCCGACCGCCCGGGCCTCGATCGACACCAGCGTCGCCGTCCGGGCCGAGTCGGTCCGGCGCGAGACCGTGCACGCGACCGCGAGCGCCGACGCCTGGGTGGCGATCAGCCGCAGTTCGGTGCGCCGTGCCTTTAACCGGGCCGGGGTGGCCGGTTCGGTGTCGATGCGGTTGTCGGTGAGCACGCCGAGCCGCGCGGACAGTTCGAGCAGCTGGGCCCGCTGGTCCCAGCGTTCGTTCCCGCGGCGGCGGAACGTGCCGCGGGCTACCCGGGCGAACCGGCGTGCGTCCGCCCAGCGGCGTTCCATCAGGGCGACCTGCGCGCGGGCGTAGAGGGTCTCGGCGACGTCGTGGGTCAGTCCCTGGCGGCGGAACAGGCTCGCCACCCGCGCCAGCGCATGGTCCGCCTCGTTGGTCAGCCCCGCGTCGACGAGGACGCGGGCCTCGTCCAGCATCGTCATGGGCTGCGGGCCGCCGGGGTTGATCCGGGCCGCCTCGGCCATGTCCCGCAGCGCCTTCGGGAGGTCGCCGGCGATGAACTCGGCGTAGCCGAGGTTGTGCCTGGCCATGAACTCGCGCAGTTTGTCCCCCGAGCCGGCGGCGACCTCGGCCGCGGCGGCGAAGTCGGCCCGGGCGTCGTCGACGGCGAACCGTTCGAGCCTGGCCACGCCCCGGTTGAGCAGGATCACGCACCGCTCGTAGGGGTCGGCGTCGGCGGCCACCGCCATCGCCCGGTCGAACTCCGCGATGCCCTCCTCGGCACGGCCCGAGCGCAGGTAGAACAGGCCCAGCTGACCGCCGACCGCGACGACCAGCGAGTCGTCCGCAGCGGTCCGCGCCACCGCCTGCGCCTCGCGGAGCAGCACCAGCGCCTCGTCGGCGGTCCCGTGCAGCTCGTACCCGGTGGTCGAATAGCCGAGCAGGGTACGAACCCGGAGCGCCGGGGACGCGGTCTCCGGCAGTTGCGTGAGCAGCGTCCGGTACAGCGTGTGCGCGCGCTTGGGATAGCCCTCGTTGTAGACCGCCCGGGCGTGTTCGAGCGCGTGCTCGGCCGCCGCAGCGTCGAGCACGTTCGTCGCCCGCGTCGCAGCGGCCTGTTGACTCACCCGATCGCTGCACCTGTCACGAGTTCGAAGGTCGGAGTGACGACCGATCCGGCAGTCGCCCCGGCCGCGTTCGCCGACGGAGTGAAGACCAGCTGTGCGAGGCCGCGGGGCAACGCGTCCAGCACGAACCGGCCGTCCTCGTCGATGCTCTGGACCCGCTCGCCGGTCGAGGTGCGCAGCTTCACACCCCAGCCCTGGGACGGGTCGTTGGCCGCGAGCCAGCCGTCCATCCGGACGGTGGCCGCGTCGACGGGGGTCACGGTGACCATCACGGTGAGCTGCTCGGCCGCGAAGGTGATGCGCTCGGCGATCGTCTCGCCGCCGGAGCGCACCCCGGCCAGCGACTCCTCCCGCTGCAGCTGGGCGACCTCGGCGTAGACCTCGTCCAGAGCGAGGCCGAAGACGATGCGGTCGACGAGGTCGGCAGGCACCGGATCGCGCTCGGCGTAGAGGGCGGCGATCCGGGCGAGCGTCTCCTCGTCGATGTCGTCCAGTGGTTCGCCTGCGAGGCCGTCCAAAGCGTTCATTCAGCCCTCCCAGGCGGTGCTACCGGAAAGCTGCTCACGCAGCTTGGCAAGGCATCGTCCGCGTGTCGGTCCGATGCTGCCTTTGGGAATGCCAAGGGCGACCGATATCGCGTCGTAGTCGGGGCGGTCGCAGAACGCGACCACCCGGAGCAGGTGCTGGCATCGTGCCGACAGTGCTTGCACCGAGGCCCACAGAATCGTGTCGCGATCGTCGCGCACCAGCTGTTCGTCGGGTTCGTCGGTGCGCGGTGCCGGGATCGTCGAGACGAGCTCGAACTCCGGATCGGCGTCCACCCGGACCGCGGACTGCTTCTTCAGCACCCGCCAGACCTCACGCTTGGCCGCAGTGACGAGCCACCCGGCGACCGCGCGTGGTTCGCGGACCGCGTCGGCGTGGCGTAGTAACTCCATCCACACGGTCTGGACGACGTCCTCGGCGGTGGCACGGTCGGCGCCCTGTGAGCGCACGGTGTGCCACAGCAGCGGCGTCAACGCGGTCACCAGCTCGTCGAAAGCGGGACGGTCACCGCCCTGGAACGCCGCGAACAACAGCCCGGTCCGATCGAACAACGTCCCAGCCTGGATCTCGGGACCACTCACGATGCCTTCTCTCCTGCCGACTTGCCCGTCGGAGATTTGACGACGGGACGGAGCTCGGTGACGACGTCGCGGATCGCCGTGCGCGCCCGGGTGAGGGCGGCACTCGGATCGAGGACGGCATCACTTTCGTCGTACTGGGCGGCCAGGTGGGCTGCGAGCTGGCCCGCGAGCACCGGCGCGGCGAACGACGTCCCGCTCCAGGTCGCGAAGCCGGAGACGAACGAATCGGGGTCGATCGACGCGCGCACCCGCCCGCCGGTGGTCCGCACGGATACGGCCGGGTTGGCGCCGGCCTGCACGGTCACCGGGTAGGTGCTGACCAGCGAGGCGCCGGCACGGCGCGTCGAGACCCAGTCGCCGTCGTTGCTGAACAGAGCGGTCGTGCTGTCCGGGTTGAGCGCGCCGACCGAGATGACCGGCAGCGCGTCGGGCGGCGTCGTCAGCGAGAACGCCGCGGGATACATCGGCCGGCTGGTCGCGTCGTTGCCGGCGGAGACGACGACGAGGACGCCGGACCGCACGAGCGCTTCGAGCGGTGCCTTCAGCAGGGCGTCGTAGTTCAGGTCCAACGGGTGCTCGTGGTAGTAGCCGAGCGATAGCGAGACGACGTCGATCGGCTGGTAACCGGGGACGCCGGCGACACCGAGCTGGTGCCAGATGACGAGTCGTTGCAGCGCCGCGAGCAGGACGGATTCCGCGACGACGCCGCCGCCGCCGAAGATCGGGATGTCGAGCAGCATCGCGTCCGGCGCGGTCTGCCGGATCAGTCCGGCGATGAAGGTGCCGTGGCCGGCGTCGGGGTCGATCAGGCCGGTCAGCGGGTCGGAGACCCCGGTGACGCCGCTTCGAGCGGGTGGCAGGCCGATCCGGGCGCCGAACAGCCGCGGCGCCCGGATGACGTTCTCGGCCGTCAGCCAGTCGTGCTTGCCGATGCCGGTGTCGAGGATCGCGACGACGGGGCGACGGCCGCGGAACTGCCGCGTCGGCGCCGCACCGAGCCACTGCACCGGCGCGCGGCCGCCGCTGCCTGCGATGGCGTAGCTGCCGATCGCCGAGTCGCCGCCATGGCTCTGCGTGAACGGGGCGCCGCCGACGCCGTGGGACTGGGTGAACGGCGAGCCTCCGATGCCCGGCATGGTGAGTCCGACCAGGTGGTCGAGCGCGACCGTGCCGATGTCGGTGTCCTCGGCGGCCTCGGTCCGGAACGCCTGCAGGGCCTGCCAGGCGTCGGCCGGCCGGGACGGGCGGTCGGTGTCGAGTTCGAAGTGCCAGCAGTGCTGACCGAGGTTGTCGAGCGAGACGTCCTCGGCGGCGCCGGCCTGACGGGCCTTGGTGACCAAGCTCCGCGGCGACGTGCCGCTCGTGACCGCCCGCATGCTCAGCCCCAGCCCGCGCACGGCCCGCTTCAACGGAATCGCCGCACGCTGGGACGCCTCGTGGCCCTGGCCGACAAGCCGGTTCTGCAGATAGATGGTGGATCGGGGCGCTTCCTCGCCGGGGCGTCGCAGCGCCGTGACCGGATCGAGAACACGGGCACCATGCCGCGCGAGTACCCAGGGCGGAACCTCGAGGGACGGTTCCGGCGGCAGATCGCGGGCGGGGCGCTCTGGCATGCAGACCTCTCTCCGGGCTCAGATGACGGAGACCGGGACGCAGGCACACAGCGTATTGCCGTGACTGCGGGTCTCACCACTGGTCGGTCCCTCATTCGCGCGGCCGACCGTGGCGTCCGGTCGAAGGAGAAGGGTCGGCGGATCGTGCCGGTGATACCTCTGCCTATGTCTTCCGGTGGCTGTGCCCGTGCGTCCGGAGCCCCCGGTGAGCTAGGAGGGCGTCCGGCCGATCGCGTAACCTTGGCGGCGTTGGTCGTCGTGACTGGCGTTCGCGGTGGGTTCACCACCAGGGAGCGACGACCTACCCGCACCTCCGCGGGGACGTTTCGACTGCGGGACCGTACGCCTGGGCCCCGAGCCAGCCGTTAGCCGACCGAGCTAACTCGAAGGGCTCCGCCATGACCGCACTCAAGGTTCTCCTGCTCGAGAACATCCATTCCGAAGCCGTCTCGCTGCTGCGTGCCGACGGTTTCGACGTCGAGACCGCAGCCGGCGCGCTGAGCGAGGCCGAGCTGATTGCCCGCATCGACAGGGTCCAGCTGCTGGGAATCCGCTCCACCACCCACGTCACACCCGCGGTTCTCGACGCCGCGCACGATCTCATCGCGATCGGCGCGTTCTGCATCGGCACGAACCAGATCGACCTCACCGCCGCATCCGCGCACGGCGTCGCGGTGTTCAACGCGCCGTTCTCGAACACCCGCAGCGTCGTCGAACTCGTCATCGGCGAGATCGTCGCGCTGACCCGCCGGCTCACCGACAAGAACACCGAGATGCACGCCGGGGTCTGGAACAAGGGTGCGAGCGGGAGCCACGAGATCCGCGGCCGGACGCTCGGGATCGTCGGCTACGGCAACATCGGCAGCCAGCTGTCGGTGGTGGCCGAGGCGCTCGGGATGAAGGTCGGGTTCTACGACCGGGCCGACAAGCTCGCCCTCGGCAACGCCCGGCGGTACGGGTCGCTCGACGAGCTGCTCGAGGTGTCCGACATCGTGACGCTGCACGTCGACGGCCGGCCGGGCAACAGCGGCCTGTTCGGCGAGGACGAGTTCTCGCTGATGCGCGACGGCGCGATCTTCCTCAACCTCTCGCGCGGCTTCGTCGTCGACCACGGATCGCTTCGCAAGCACATCGAGAACGGCCACCTGGCCGGGGCGGCGGTCGACGTGTTCCCGACCGAGCCGCGTTCGCGCGCCGAGGAGTTCCGTTCCGACCTGCGCGGGCTGCGCAACGTCATCCTCACGCCGCATGTCGGCGGCTCGACCGAGGAAGCCCAGGAGGACATCGGCCGGTTCGTCGGGACGAAGCTGCGCCAGTACGTCGCCGCGGGCAGCACGTCGCTGTCGGTCAACATGCCGACACTCGACCTGCCCGAGCGCGCCGGGGAGTACCGGCTCGCGCACATCCACCGGAACACACCGGGCGTGCTGGCCACGATCGACCAGGTGCTCGCGAGCCACGGCGTGAACATCGACGCCCAGTTCCTCGGGACCCGCGGCGACGTCGGCTACGCGATCACCGACGTGGCGTCGAGCCTCGCCGATTCGGTCGTCGCGGAGCTCGCCGCGATGCCGCAGACGATCCGGCTGCGCTCGCTGTCCTAGGCGGCCGGTTCGTCGCCGTCGGGCTCGTCGCCGAGGACGCTGCACCACAGTCCGGCGAGCACGTCGGCGGTCGTCTGCGGCTGGTCGACCGCGGGCGAATGGCCCGCGCCGGCGATGACGACGGGTGCGCTGCCGAGGCGGATGGCCATCCGATCCTGGAGGTCGATCGGCCAGGCGTCGTCGTCCTCGCCGTAGACGACGAACGCAGCCACCTCGGTGCGGGCGACGTCGTCGATGCGGTCGGGAGCCGAGGCGAGCATGCGGGAGAACGCGGCCAGCCCGCTCGGATCGTCGGCGACGAAGCGTTCGCGGAGAAACGCCTCGGAGTCGGGATCGGACAGCTCGGCGCCGGACGCGACCTCGAGCCGGCGTTTGACGTCCCACAGAATGCCCATCCCGGAGATGCGCTCGTCGGGGTCGTCCGGAAGTGCGTCGAGGGAGTCCGCCATCTGAGCGAGCCCGTGTTGCGACGGTGCGTCGTCCTTGCCGGCCGGGCCGGAGCATATGAACGTCACCGACGCCCAGCGCTCCGGATGCCCGACCGTCGCCGCCGCGGCAACGAGACCGCCGAAGCTGTGGCCGAGCAGGTGGACGCGGGTGTCGGGGTCGAGCCATTCGGCGATCGCGGCGGCATCGGCGGCCAGGTTGGTCCAGGTGTAGTCGTCGGCGTCGGGATAGCCGGCCGACTCGTACTGCCCGCGCTGGTCGTAGGCGACGACCGTCCAACCGACACGGGCGAGCGGCGGCAGGATCGCGGCGAAGTCGTCCTTACTCCCGGTCCAGCCAGGGACGAGGACGGCCGACCCACGGACCTCGACCCCGTCGCGCGGTCGCGCGACCAGGACGGAGAAGTCACCGCGCGGGCTGCCGGCGGTCGTCGCGTCCACGCCGGACGGGAGGTCGAGGATTCGGGTCTGCTTCACGAGCGCAATCTACGTCGGGCGCCGACGCGTGCGCTCCAGGCGTCGGCGGACCGCCCGACGGTCAGACGACGCGTGCGCTCATACGCACCATCCGCCTGACACTCGGCTCGCCACCGGGGACGTGGCTAGTCGGCGGTCGGCAGGTCCGGGAAGAAGAGCGCGATCTCACGGACCGCGGACTCCGCGGAGTCCGACCCGTGCACGAGGTTCTCGCGGTTGCTCATCGACAGGTCACCGCGGATCGTGCCGGGAGCTGCCTTGCGACCGTCGGTGGCACCGTTGAGGAGCCGGACGATCTCGATCGCCTGGTCCCCCTCGAGGACGCCGACGACGCTCGGGCCGGAGGTGATGAACGTCCGCAGCGGCGGGTAGAAGTCGCGGTCGAGGTGTTCGGCGTAGTGGGCGTCGGCGATTTCGCCGGTGAGCAGGCGCTGCTCGAGGGCGGCGATGCGCAGACCTTTGGCCTCGTAGCGGCCGAGCACCTCCCCCACGAGTGCACGGCGGACGGTGTCGGGCTTGAGGATCACGAGGGTGCGTTCGGTCACGGCGCGGAGCCTACCGGCGCGACTTGGCACCGGCTTCCTACGCTGGCCGCATGTCCATGACCTCCACCACCGGGCGCCGCGCCGGATCGACAATGGCGTCGTGGGGTTCCGCAACGGTCCCGGTGCTCGCGCTCGTCGCTGTGATGTGGGTGATCGAGGCGGCCGACGCGATCCTGCCGGGCTCGTTCGACGTGTGGGGCATCCGTCCGCGGAGCGGCGAGGGTCTCGTCGGCATCGTCCTCGCGCCGATCCTGCACGTCGGGTTCGCGCACCTGATCGCCAATACCGTCGCGTTCCTCGTCCTCGGCTGCGCCATCGCGATCACGACCCGGCGGTTCTGGCGGGTGACGATCGGGGTCGCCCTTCTCTCCGGGCTCGGCGTCTGGCTGTTCGCGGCACCCGGCACGGTCACCGTCGGTGCGAGCGGTCTGGTCTATGGATACGCGACATTCCTGGTGGCCTGGGGCATCTTCACCGCACGCCTCGGCGCGATCGTCGTCGCGGTGGCCGTGGGTCTGGTCTACGGCGGGCTCGTGTTCGGCGTGCTACCGGGCCAGCCGGGCATCTCCTGGCAGGGCCACCTGTTCGGGGCCGTCGCCGGCGTCGCGATGGCCTGGTGGTTGTCGCGGCATCGACCGCGCCGCGCGCTCAGCCGGTACTGACCGGGGGCACCGGCGAGTCGAGGCCCTTCTCCCGGCGGATCCGGCGGATGCGGTCCTCCAGGAGCAGCCCGGACACCCAGCAGATCCCGAAGACGGCACCGAGGATCGCCATCGCCGGAGTGAGGATCCCGAGCGCCATGGCGCCGACCTGCACGAACGCTCCGACCAGCCGGCCGCCCTTGCGGGTCTGCATGCTCGACCCGGCGAACGCAATGACGGCGAGGCCGAGGCCGGCGATCAGCGCCGGCGTGGGATCGACGTTGCTGACGGTGATCATCACCGGCACCGACAGCGCGATGGCGATGCCCTCCAGGAGCAGCAATGCGGCCAGCGTGCCGTTCATCGGCCGCTTCGGATCGCGCGGCCCGGTGTTGGGCCGGCCGGCGCCGCCGTAGAAGCTCACGGCCGCGACCCGGTCCCGAGCAGCACGCGTGCCTGGCCGGCCGTGTAGACCGATCCCGTCACGATGATGCCCGCGCCACCGGCGATGCCGTCCTCCTCGGCCAGGTCGACCGCACGCGTCAGCGCATCCTCGAAGTTCGGTTCGACGACCACCCGGTCCTCACCGAACACCGACTCCGCGATCTCGGCGAGTTCGGCGATCGGCATCGCGCGGGTGGTCGAGTTCTCCGTGACGACCGCCTTGTCGATCAGCGGCTCGAATGCCTCGAGGATGCCCGCGACGTCCTTCTCCTGGCTGCATGCGAAGACACCGATCAGCCGGTCGAACGCGAACGTCTCGGACAGCGCCGCCACGGTGGCCCGGGCGCCGTGCGGGTTGTGCGCGGCGTCGATGATGATCGTCGGCGCCGTCCGCAGGACTTCCAGCCGGGCTGGGGAATCCGCCATCGCGAAGCCCTCCCGCACGACGTCGACGTCGATCGTGG
Organism: Actinopolymorphaceae bacterium; assembly: GCA_036786375.1. Classification (GTDB taxonomy): domain Bacteria; phylum Actinomycetota; class Actinomycetes; order Propionibacteriales; family DAIQRJ01; genus DAIQRJ01. The sequence continues at coordinate 14,760 of DAIQRJ010000024.1, read as the reverse complement.
GGGCCGGCCCGGCCGACCCGATGAACGCCTCGACTGCGGCGAGCGCGACCGCGGCGTTCTCGGCCTGGTGCGCCCCGTGCAACGGCAGGATGACCTCGTCGTACACGTCGCGCAGCCCTTGCAAGCGCAGCATCTGGCCACCGACGGCGAGTGAGCGCTCGAGCAGCCCGAAGTCACGTCCGGCCACCTTCATCAGCGCACCCACCTCGGCGCACCTCTCGGCGATGATCTCAAGCACCTCGGGGCTCTGGCGGGCGACGATCGCCGTGCTGCCGGGCTTGATGATCCCTGCCTTCTCGCGTGCGATCTCGACCGGTGTCGACCCGAGCAGCCGGGTGTGGTCGAGGTCGACGGGCATGATCACGGCGACCTGCGCGTCGGCGACGTTCGTCGCGTCCCAGGAGCCGCCGAGCCCGACCTCGAGGACGGCGACGTCGACCGGGGCGTCGGCGAAAGCCGCGAACGCCATCCCGGTAAGGGTTTCGAAGAACGTCATGCGCATGTCCGACCGCTCGTCGACGAGGTCGACCATCGACGCAACGTCAGCCCACGCGCCGATGAACCCGTCGACGCTGATCGGCAGGCCGTCGATCGCGATGCGCTCGCGGATGTTCTCGGTGTGCGGCGAGGTGAAGCGACCGGTGCGCAACCCCATGGATCGCAGAAGCGCGTCGATCATCCGCGCGGTGCTGGTCTTGCCGTTCGTCCCGGTGATGTGGATGACCGGGGCCGAGCGCTCGGGGTGCCCGATCAGGTCGCACAGCAGCGCGATCCGCTCGATGGAGGGTCCGGGCCGGTTTTCGGGCCACCGTCCCATCAGATCCGCCTCGACCTGACGGAAGGCCTCGGCGGTGTAGGGATCGACGGCAGCGGGTGCAGACAGGGGCTCGGACATCGCCGCGATTCTAGTGCGCCGCGTGCGCGGGCCCACTCGGAGCGACGCACAGGTCGCACACAGGTTCAGCACACGATGCCGACGGCACTGCCCGCGAGGGTCGGGGCATCGGCTGGGGAACGAGTCCCGGCATCGTCGCGGCATAGCTGGGGGTATTCGTGGGCGTGCGTGCCAGATCCAAGCAGCGCCGGGTGATCATCGTCGTCGCCCCGGCCGACGGCGCCTCCCAGACCCAGCTCTTCGGGACGGTGTCCTCGATCGGGATCGTCGCGGAGTCCTCCACCAGCGGCAGCGCCACGTTTCCCGTCGTGATCGCGGTCACCGGCAAGCAGACCGGCCTCTACTCAGGCGGCAGCGCGTCGGTGACGATCATCGTCAAGCAGACCAGGCGGACCACGACCAACGGCGGGACCGGCACCGGCGGGTTCGGCGGAGGCACCGGAACCGGGACAGGCGCCGACGCCGGCAACGCGGGCGGCACCCGGTGACCGCGATCATCGACGAGTCCGAGCAGGCTGACCATCAGCATGCTGACAACCTCGGTACGGGGCCGATCCTCAGCCTGCACGGCATCGGCAAGACCTACGCTGCCGCCGGGGGTAGCGCCCTCACCGGCGGAACCAGCGTGACCGGCCTCACCGGCGGTGGTACGGGCGGCGGATCCGGCGGCCCACCCGGCGGCCGAGCCTTTCCTGCCGGATCAACTCGGCCGGATCAACTCGGCCGCCACCATTGGGCCGGGACGGCGCTACCATCGCTGGTGTGACCGCCACCGCCATCGCCCGTCGCACCAGCAGCCATCCGCTCAGCGGATCCGGCCGGGTAGTCGTGCGCGCCGTCGGCGTAGCCCGCTGAGGGCAGCACCGACCAGAAGCGCGTCACCAGAACGACCTTCCCGGCCGGCACCACGCACGCTCACCGCGACCAGCGACGTGCCGGCAAGCCGAACATCCGACGGCCGACCGGGCGATCCCCGGCGCCGGAGCGAACAGGTGGAACCGATATGACCCAGACCTCACCGAACACGAGCAAGTCCCCCGCGATCCCCGACAAACCCAGCATCGACGGCATCGAGGCGAAGTGGTCGCGCCAGTGGCGCGACGACGCGACCTACGCGTTCGACCGCACCGCGACCCGCAAGCAGGTCTTCTCCATCGACACGCCTCCCCCGACCGTGTCGGGATCCCTGCACGTGGGCCACATCTTCTCGTATTCGCACACTGACATGATCGCGCGATACCAGCGCATGCAGGGGAAACACGTCTTCTACCCGATCGGCTGGGACGACAACGGGCTGCCGACCGAACGTCGCGTGCAGAACTTCTACGGCGTCCGCTGCGACCCGTCGCTACCGTACGACCCCGACTTCGTGCCGCCGGCCAAGCCGGACCCGAAGAAGCAGGTGCCGATCGGACGGCGGAACTTCGTCGAGCTGTGCCTCGAGCTGACCGCCGACGACGAGGTCACCTTCGAGTCGTTGTGGCGGCAGGTCGGGCTGTCGGTGGACTGGTCGCTGCTCTACCGCACGGTCGGCATGGAGTCCCAGCTCGCCGCCCAGCGGGCGTTCCTGCGCAACCAGGCGCGTGGCGAGGCCTATCTCGCGCAGGCGCCGACGCTGTGGGACGTCACGTTCCAGAGCGCGGTCGCGCAGGCAGAACTCGAGGCCCGCGACTATCCGGGCGCCTATCACCGGGTCGCGTTCCACCGCGCGGACGCCGACGCGACGCCGGTCTACATCGAGACCACCCGGCCCGAACTGCTGCCGTCGGTGGTCGCCCTCATCGCGCACCCCGACGACGAGCGTTACAAGCCGCTGTTCGGCACGACGGTGACGTCGCCGCTGTTCGGTGTGGAGGTGCCGGTGCTCGCACACCGGTTGGCCGAGCCCGACAAGGGCGCCGGCATCGCGATGTGCTGCACGTTCGGTGATCTGACCGACGTGACCTGGTGGCGTGAGCTGAACCTGCCCATCCGGACGATCATCGGGCGCAACGGCCGCATCCAGGCCGAGACGCCCGAATGGATCACCGGAGCGAACGGTCAGGCGCAGTTCACCGAGCTCGTCGGCAAGACCACGTTCTCCGCCCGCGAAGCGGTGGTGGCCGGGTTGCGCGCGAGCGGTGACCTGGACGGCGAACCCGTGCCCACACAGCGGATGGCGAACTTCTACGAGAAGGGCGACCGGCCCCTGGAGATCGTTTCGACCCGCCAGTGGTACATCCGCAACGGCGGGCGCGACGAGCAGCTGCGCGCCGATCTCCTTGCCCGTGGCGCGGAGATCGACTTCGTCCCCGACTTCATGCGGCACCGCTACGAGAACTGGGTGGGCGGCCTCAACGGGGACTGGCTGATCAGCCGGCAGCGCTTCTTCGGCGTGCCGATCCCGGTCTGGTACCGGCTCGACGCCGACGGCGAGCCCGACTACACCGACCCGATCTTCCCGGCGGAGGACACCCTGCCGATCGATCCGTCGACCACGCCGGCACCGGGCTTCGACGAGGACCAGCGCGGCATCCCCGGCGGCTTCGCCGGCGACCCCGACATCTTCGACACGTGGGCGACGTCGTCACTGACCCCGCAGATCGCCTGCGGCTGGGTGACCGACCCCGATCTGTTCGCGCGCACCTTCCCGATGGACATGCGGGCACAGGCGCACGAGATCATCCGGACCTGGCTGTCCTACACGGTCGTGCGCGCGCACTTCGAGAACGATTCGATCCCGTGGAAGCACGCGACGATCTCGGGTTGGGTGCTCGATCCGGACCGCAAGAAGATGAGCAAGTCCAAGGGCAACGCCGTCGTGCCCACCGACATCCTGGAGAAGTACGGATCCGACGCCGTGCGCTGGCGTGCCGCATCGGTGCGGCCGGGGACCGACTCGCCGTTCGACGAGACGACGATGAAGATCGGTCGGCGGCTCGCGATCAAGGTGCTCAACGCGAGCAAGTTCGTGCTCGGGCCCGAGATGACCGGCGGGGACGTGGTGGCTGCGCACGTCTCGGCGGTCACGCACCCGCTGGACCGTTCGATGTTGGCGACGCTGGCACAGGTCGTCACCGATGCGACGACCGCGTTCGATGCCTTCGACTATTCGCGAGCACTCGAGGCTGCGGAGAAGTTCTTCTGGACCTTCTGCGACGACTACCTCGAGCTGGTGAAGGAGCGCGCGTACGGCAACACCGACCGGGACGAGGCGGCGACGGCCGACGCCACCGCGTCGGCCCGGGCCGCGCTCACCCTTGCGCTGAACACCATGCTGCGGCTGTTCGCGCCGATCCTGTCGTTCGTGACCGAGGAAGCCTGGTCGTGGTGGCAGGACGGGTCGGTGCACACCGCGACCTGGCCGACCGTCGATGAGCTCGCCACCGCCGAGCCGGGCGACCCGGCGCTGCTGGTGGCGATGGGCGATGCGCTCGTGGGCGTGCGCGGGGCGAAGTCGCAGGCGAAGGTGTCGATGCGGACCGAGCTGAGCCGGATCGAGCTGATCGGGCCGGCCACGTCGCTCACGCTCGTGCGGCAGGCGGCGGACGACCTGGCTGCCGTCTCGCGGCTCACCGGCGAGCTGGTCTTCACCGAGAGCGCTGAGGCGACCGGCCTGTCAGCGACGGCCGAGCTGGCGACCGCGCCGGCGTAGCGAGGGCTGGGTGTGGCCGCTCCGCCGCCGGCGAGGGCTGCGGGGCGGGGCGAACGAGGCGGGCCGGACCCAGTCGCCGGTCCGGCGTGAGTCGGCACCGAAGATCGGTGCCGCGATTGCGACGAGGACGAAGAAGACCAGCAGTGCGATTGCCATGGCAGTAATTGTGCGCTCGGTCGAGTTCGTGCCGCGAGTGGCGGAAACGCCATGTTGCGTACATTTCCTGCCATGACACTGCGAAACGTCGCCGCCGTCGCTCTGCCCGATGCCTCACCCTTCGAGCTCGGGGTGATCTGCGAGGTGTTCGGGATGGACCGCACCGCGCAGGGCATCACGTCGTTCGACTTCGCCGTGTGCAGCGCGACCCCGGGTGAGCCGTTGCCGACCAAGTGCGGCTTCGAGCTCACCACCAAGTACGACTGGACGCGGCTGCGTACCGCCGACCTGATCGCGGTTGCCCCGAGCGGGCCGCCGCACGACGGCTACGACCCGCACCTGCTGGCAGAGCTCCGGGCCGCCGTCGATCGTGGCGCCTGGGTGATGAGCCTGTGCAGCGGCGCGTTCGTCCTGGGCGCCGCGGGAATCCTGGACGGTCGCCGGTGCACTACGCACTGGATGTACACCGACGCACTCGTCGATACCCACCCGGCAGCGAAGGTCGAGACCGACGCGTTGTTCGTCGAGGACGGCAACGTCATCACCTCGGCCGGCACCGCCGCCGGCATCGACGCGTGCCTGCATCTCGTCCGCCGCGAGCTCGGAACCGGTACGGCGAACAAGATCGCGCGCCGGATGGTCGTGCCGCCGCAGCGCGCCGGCAGCGTCCGCCAGTATGTCGAGGCCCCGATCCCCGACATCTCCGCGGATACGCTCGAGCCGATCCTCACGTGGGCGCTGGAACATCTCGATCACGAGCTCTCGGTCCGCACACTCGCCGCCCGCGCGCACATGTCGCAGCGGACCTTCGCCCGCAGGTTCGTCGAGGAGACCGGCGACACCCCGCTCCAGTGGATCCTGCACCAGCGCGTCCTGCACGCCCGGCGGCTGCTCGAGAACTCGCCGTTCAGCGTGGAGGAAGTGGCGAGCCGCTGCGGATTCGGCACTGCCGCTGCGCTTCGCCGGCACTTCAGCCGTGTGCTCGGGACGTCGCCCACGAGCTACCGGCACACGTTCAACGTGTCGGCCTGACGCATCGCACCCAGCACCGTCGCGACCACGACCCCGGGTATGACGAAGCCCCACCGAGAGCGCTCTCGGTGGGGCTTTGTCGTGTGCTGTGGGCAGCCGGTCAGGCCGACTTCTCGCGGCGCTGCTTGCGCTCGCGCGGGACCAGCGTCGGGTAGACGTTCTTATCGACGACCTCGGCGGTGATGACGACCCGTCCGACGTCGTCACGGCTCGGCACGTCGTACATGACCGACAGGAGGACCTCTTCGAGGATGGCCCGGAGCCCGCGGGCGCCGGTCCCACGCAGGAGTGCCTGGTCGGCGATGGCCTCGACCGCGTCGTCGGTGAACTCGAGGTCGACACTGTCGAGCTCGAACAGGCGCTGGTACTGCTTGGTGAGCGCGTTGCGCGGCTCGGTGAGGATGCGGATCAGGGCCGGCCGGTCGAGCGGCGCCATGGTGGCCGTGACGGGGAGCCGGCCGACGAACTCGGGGATGAGCCCGAACTTCAGCAGGTCTTCCGGCAGGACCTCGGCGAGCGCGTTGACGCCCTGCTCGTCGTCGGGCGCGGGGGCGACCCCGAAGCCGACCGACTTCTTGCCGGCACGCTGCTCGATGATGTGGTCGAGGCCGGAGAATGCTCCGCCGACGATGAACAGCACGTTCGTGGTGTCGATCTGCAGGAAGTCCTGGTGCGGGTGCTTGCGTCCACCTTGCGGCGGGACCGAGGCGGTCGTGCCCTCGAGGATCTTCAGCAGCGCCTGCTGCACGCCTTCACCGGATACGTCACGCGTGATCGACGGGTTCTCGCTCTTGCGGGCGATCTTGTCGACCTCGTCGATGTAGATGATCCCGGTCTCGGCCTTCTTGATGTCGTAGTCGGCCGCCTGGATGAGCTTGAGGAGGATGTTCTCGACGTCCTCGCCGACGTAGCCGGCCTCGGTCAGCGCGGTCGCATCGGCGATGGCGAACGGGACGTTGAGCATGCGGGCCAGGGTCTGCGCCAGGTAGGTCTTGCCGCAGCCGGTGGGGCCGAGCAGCAGGATGTTGGACTTGGCCAGCTCGACCTGTTCGTCCTTGGCGTGCCGGCCGGCGGCGACGCCGGCCTGGACACGCTTGTAGTGGTTGTAGACAGCGACCGCGAGAGCGCGCTTCGCAGGGTCCTGGCCGATGACGTACTGGTCGAGGAAGTCACAGATCTGCTTGGGCTTCGGGAGGTCGAACGAGCCTTCGGCGTCACCGGTCTCGGTGAACTCTTCCTCGATGATCTCGTTGCACAGGTCGATGCACTCGTCGCAGATGTACACCCCAGGGCCCGCGATCAGCTTCTTGACCTGCTTCTGGCTCTTGTTGCAGAAGGAGCACTTGAGCAGATCAGCGCCGTCTCCGATGCGTGCCATCTCACGGTTCCTCTCCGCTGGTTGCTCAGGTCGTCCCGGTCGTGCCCGCGTGGTGCTGAAGTCGTGCTCGACTACTGCGTGTATTCGATACTGCGCGTTTCCGTGCTCGCGCACCAACCCTTTGACGGTACCGGGTAACGCCGACGATGGGCAGACCGCCGTCTTCCAGCGCTGCGAGCACCGATGCCCTCGCATTCTGCCGGGGACCCGGCGATGATCCGGGACCGGCGCGCCGATGTGGCACGCCGGGCCCGGATCGGGTCACGCGACCTTGAGCGAGGGCAGGATCTCGTCGATGATCCCGTACTCGATGGCCTGGTCGGCCGTCAGGAACTTGTCCCGCTCGATGTCGCGGGCGACCTCGTCGATGTCACGCCCGGTGTTGTCGGCGATCATCTTCTCGAGCAGCTGGCGGATGCGGAAGATCTCCGCGGCCTGCACCTCGATGTCGGACGCCTGGCCGTAGGACCCGCCCTCGACCGCCGGCTGGTGGATGAGGATCCGGCTGTTCGGCAGGGCGAGCCGCTTGCCCTTCTTGCCGGCGGCGAGCACGACGGCGGCGGCCGAGGCCGCCTGGCCGAGGCAGATCGTCTGCACGTCGGGCTTGATGTAGCGGATCGTGTCGTAAATCGCCGTGAGCGCGGTAAACGAGCCGCCCGGGGAGTTGATGTAGATGTTGATGTCCGCGGAGGAGTCCATCGACTGCAGGCACAGCAGCTGGGCCATCACCGCGTTGGCGACATCGTCGGAGATCGGGGAGCCGAGGAAGATGATGCGGTCCTCGAACAGCTTGGCGTAGGGGTCGATGCGGCGGAAACCGTACGGCGTGCGCTCTTCCCACTGCGGGATGTAGTAATCCATCACCGGGGAGATCGAGGTGCCGCCGACCGGATCGCCGGCGGGGGCCACACGGGCACCGCCGAGGGTCGGAACCGGGCGGCCGCCGAGTGGAGCGAAGTTTGAGGTCATGGGGATTCTGCTACTCCTTCGAGGTTGCGGGTGTCAGGAGGAGATCAGGTCGACGGGGACCTGGCCGGCACTCGCGACGACGTGGTCGATGAAGCCGTACTCGCGGGCCTGGTCAGCGGTGAACCAGCGGTCGCGATCGGAGTCGCGCTCGATGGTCTCGATGTTCTGACCGGTGTGCTGGGCCTGGAGTGCGGTGAGCTGCTTCTTCAGGGCGAGGCTCTGCTCGGCCTGGATGCGGATGTCGGACGCGGTTCCACCCATGCCGCCTGACACCTGGTGCATCATGATGCGCGCGTGCGGCAAGGCGTACCGCTTGCCGGCCGCGCCGGCGCAGAGCAGGAACTGGCCCATCGACGCGGCCAGGCCCATCGCGACGGTGGCGACGTCGCACTCGATGAAGTTCATCGTGTCGTAGATGGCGAACCCGGCATCGACCGAGCCGCCCGGTGAGTTGATGTACAGGCGGATGTCCTTGGTCGGGTCTTCCGCCGCCAGGAGGAGCATCTGCGCGCAGATGGCGTTGGCGTTCTCGTCGCGGACCTCGGAGCCGAGGAAGATGATGCGCTCGCGAAGCAGTCGCTGGTAGACGGAGTCGTCGAGGCCCCCAGCGTTCGAGCCGGAGGCGAGCCTGGGCGTCGTGTCAGTAGATGATGCTGCTGCCGCCGAAGTCATGGATGCGTTCACGTTCCTCACCTGGTCAGTGTTGTTCTCGGGTGGTGCCGTTTTTCTGTGATGCCAGCTACCGGGTTGGTGCGGTGCTGTTACGAGGCTAACCAACACCCAACCGCCGACGATGTCCCGTTCCGCTGTGAGCGGACGCTGTTCGCTGTCGGCTGATCTTCACCGGACGCGAAACGCCCCCGGCGTGCGACCCTCGCGGGCCGCCCGGGGGCGCTTGGCGTCGTGCGGTTCAGCTGGTGACGGCCTGGCCGTCAGGCCCTGTCAGTGGACGCTTCGTCTTCGGAAGCCTCGTCCGCGGCGTCTGCGTCGTCGTCAGCCTCGTCCTCGTCGTCCTCGTCGTCCTCGTCGTCAGCCTCGTCGTCCTCGTCGTCAGCCTCATCCTCGTCGTCCTCGGCGATCGATGCGTACATCGGGTTGCCCTGCGCGTCGTGGCCGTGACCGTGCTCGGCGTCGAGGCGGGCGATCTCCTCCAGGCCGAGAACGGTGCCGTCGGGGAGCAGCTCGTCGAACGACACCTCGTTGCCGTCGGGGTCGACGACGGTGAAGGTCGAGACGGCCTGGGCGAGGGCCTTGCCGCGGACGACCTCACGAACCAGGACGGGGACGAAGTCGTTCTCCATCGCCTGGTTGGCGAAGTCCTGCGGGCTCATGTTGGCCTGCTGGGCGCGACGGATCAGGTGCTCGGTCAGCTCATCCTGGGAGACGGCGAGCTCCGACTTGTTCGCGATCTCGTCGAGGATGAACTGCGAGCGGAGCGCGTCGCGGGCACGGGTGTCGAGGTCGGCGGCGAACTCCTCCTCCGTCTGGCCCTCGTTCTCGAGGTAGTCCGCCAGCGCCAGGCCCATCTGCGTGAGCTGGCCTTCGATGCTGGACCGGCGGGCGACGATCTCCTCGGCGATGACGCGGTCGGGCACCGGGACCTCGGTCAGCTCGAGCAGGCGCGCGAGCACGGCGTCGCGTGCGTCGGCGGCCTGCTGGAGTCGCTTCTGACGCTCGATCTGCGACCGGGTCGCGTCGCGGAGCTCATCGATGGTGTCGAACTCGCTGGCGAGCTGGGCGAAGTCGTCGTCGATGTCGGGGAGCTTCTGCACGCGGACGCCGTTGACCTTGACGGTGAACTCGGCGTCCTCGCCGATGTGGTCGCCCGCGGCGAGTGCCGAGGTGAACGTCGCCGACTCGCCGTCGGACAGGCCGCGGATCGCTTCGTCCAGGCCGTCGATGCCGAGGTCGCTGCCGACCTGGTAGGACAGGCCGTCGGCCTGGGCGTCCTCGATCGTCTCACCGTTCTGGGCGGCGCTCACGTCGATGGTGACGAAATCGTCGTCCTCGGCGGCGCGCTCGACGTCGGTGAGGCTGCCGAAACGCTGGGCGAGGGTGTTGATCTGCTCTTCGACGTCCTCGTCGGTGACGACGGCCGAGGGGACCTCGACGCGTTCACCGGAGTAGTCGGGGAGCTCGATGTCGGGCTTCGCGTCGACCTCGGCGGTGAACGTCAGCTGCTCGCCGTCCTCGAAGGTGGTGACGTCGACCTGGGGCTGGCCGAGCGCCTCGACGTCGTTCTCCTGCAGAGCCTGCGAGTAGAGCCGCGGCAGTGCGTCGTTCACGGCCTCGTCGAGGACGGCGGCGCGACCGAAGCGCTGGTCGATGATGCGGTCCGGGACCTTGCCCTTACGGAAGCCGGGGAGCTGGACGGACTGGCCGATCTTCTTGTAGGCCGCGTCCAGGCTGGTCTTCAGCTCCTCGAAGGGCACCTCGACGGTGAGCTTGACCCGGGTGGGCCCCAGGTTCTCGACGGCGCTCTTCACGATGCTGGTATCTCCTCGGTGGTCGTGCGTTGGGGTTGTTTCGGCGGCGGGGGCGTCGAGTGACGCGCACGCAATGTGGCAACCGCGGCAGTTTAGGTCAGGGTGTGCGGGCGGCACGAATCGCGACGGCCGGGGTCGGCCGCTGGCCGGCGGGTGAGCGCCCTGACCATCGCCGCGCGGGGGCCTGGTGGGCGTCGAGTGGGCGTGTCGCCACGCAACACGCCCCGTTTGGAGTGGGCGGGCGACCACTCGAAGACCTGCCGACCGTGATCTGTGCGATACGGGTGATGAGTCGGGCTGACAGGATTCGAACCTGCGACCCCTCGCTCCCAAAGCGAGTGCGCTACCAAACTGCGCTACAGCCCGCGACCGGCCGAAGCTTACCGGCCCGCTGATGGCTCACTTACGTGTTTGTCCTGAGGGGACGCGAACGGGCGGGGCGGACGTAGCCTGCCGACATGGCGGTTCGGAAGGTGGTGGCGCTGCTCACCCTCGTGGCTGTGTCGGCACTCGTTGGCTGCACATCCATGCGGGACGCTTCGCCGACGGCATCGCCAGCCGTGGAGTCGCCGGCGGTCGCCGCCGCGACGACGCCGGGTACGGGCTCGACGCCCACGTCGAAGGTGACCGCGCCCAGGTTCGCCTCGATCGCTGAACGAGACACCGCCTACATCGCCCAATTGGCTGCGTTGACGTGGGCCACCCCGGCGGCCGGGCCGGGCTATCCAGCAAAGTTCCGCCGGTCAGCCCTGCAGTACGAGTCGTCGATCTGCAGTGACGCGCGGCGCGCCGAGTCGGCGGCAGGGGTGACGGCGCCGACGGAGCAGCTGGGCGCGGCCGACCGCGCGACGCTGATGACGTTGTCGGTGCTCTTCTACTGCCCGTCACTCGCCGGATCAGTCAGGCCGGCCACGAAACCGCAGAAGGCGACCTGCCCGCGGGCCGCCGACATTCTCGTGACGAGCCGGATGAGCCCGCCGATGATGAGCGACAACTACTTCTATTCGACCGTGACGTACGTCATCGCGTTCATGAACCTGACCGACTACCCGGTGTGGATCCTGCCAGAGGTGAAGTGGAAGGCCGGACCGATCTACAAGGGTGGGTACCCGACCGGGGACACCGCGTGGCGCCACAGCTGGCAGCTCTACTCCGACCCGCACGTCGCCGAGACGACGCCCGGACGACTGCTCAAGGCGGGCGAGGTGTGGCGGGTGGACGCCGGCCAGGCCGGGCCGTACGTGTGGAACTCGATGTCGGCGCGGGTCGACCCGACTGCGTTCGTTCCCCAGGGGTGTGGGTACCAGCCGGCGTGACGCGATGTGGCCGAGGAGGCCACGTTCGGTATGCTCGGGCCGCTTCCCGCGGGTGTAGCTCAATGGTAGAGCCCCAGCCTTCCAAGCTGGCCATGCCGGTTCGATCCCGGTCACCCGCTCCACCACGAAAGCCCACGTCAGAGGCCTGCAGCCTCCGTGCCGGCCGACGAGATAACGCTCGCCCCCTCAACCCGGGCCACTAACGGGCCATCAGCTCGCACGGAAGCGTCGATCCGGCGGTCCATCGCGTCCGCAATCTCGCGGTCCCGGCCGCTCGTCGCGTGCTGGTAAATGAGCGCCGCACGGACGGTCGAATGGCCCATCCGGTGCATCAGTTCGCGCGTACTCGCACCTGACGCTGCCGCCAAGTGGTCGCCCGTGTGCCGCAGATCATGGAAGTGGAACCCGACCGGCAGACCCGCCGTCTTGACCGCCTTCGTCCAACCGACACCCTTGCCCCAGTTGTTGCGACGCAGCGACGCACCCCGCTCCCCCACGAACAACAACGCATCCAGCTCAGTCCCGACAAAGGCCATCAGATGCGTCCGCATCTCACCCACCACGGCAGCGGGAAGCGCGACCGCACGAACACCAGCACCCGACTTCGGCGGACCCGCCACCCTCGACCCGTCCTGCAGCTCGGCGAACTTCCGCACAACGCGGACCACCCGCGCATCCAGATCCAGGTCACTACGCCGCAGCGCCACTAACTCGCCCCACCGCAATCCCGTGAATGCAGCGAACAGCACCAACGCCCGATGCCGGGCCGGCACCGCACCCGCCAGCGCATACACCTGTGCCACCGACGCGACCGATCGCTCCGGGCTCGACTCCTTGTCGAAACCCCGAATTCGACAAGGTTCTCTCGGATGAGCCGATCCTCGCTCACTGCGGTATTCATCGCGGCCCGCAGCAACCGATACGCCTTCGCCGATGTGAGCTCCGACCGCCCACGCTCGAGTAACTCGCGCCGCCACGCCCGAATCGCGGCGGGCGACAGAGACGACACCGTGTGCCCGCTCAAGAACCCGTCAACATGATTCGCCAACAGCGAGCGGTAGAGCTCACGAGTCCGCGGCTGCAACGGACGCTCAGCGATCCACAGCTCCAGGTAGTCGATCAGCGGAACATCCTCTGTCCCCGGATCTGTCCAGTCACCGCGGATCATCTGACCCTCGGTCAACGTCAACCAGCGAACGGCGGCAGCCTTGGACTCGAACGTCCGCGGAGCCGACCGCATGACGCCGTCCAGACCCCTCCTCGGGGCGCAGGCAGCCACGGTCGACATTGAGCTGATGAAGCAAGCACTCAATGCGCTCGGCAAGCCATACAACCAGTTGACGACTCCCGGGCGGGACCGCCCTAAGACACCGATCACTGAAGGCATCGAGCTCGTCCTCGCTCGCTTGCGGAACGTGGGGCCGGTAAGCAAGTACGTCGAGAGCACCAGGAAGCGGATGTTCGAGGTCAGCAAACGGCACTCATAGCGGCCGCGCCGCGCGGCACGGTCAGCCGGGATATCCGGCCCACCGCTAAGGTTGATGAACAACGCGCGCGACTTCTTATTGGAGAATTGCAATGAACAAGGACTCATTAACACCATATTCGACTCTTGATGCAACGCTGAAAGGCCACGCGGAATTATTGAAGAAAGCCTTAGGTGGAAACTTCACCGGCCTCTACTTAACAGGATCGCTGGCTATCGGCGACTTCGACCTCACCAGTGACATTGACTTCATAGTCGCTACAGAATGGCAGTTGAGTGACACAGACGTCAAAGAGGTACAAGAGGCCCACATGGCCACCTGTAACCAAGATGCGAGATGGGTAAAGAATCTTGAGTATTCGTTCTTTCCGAAACCGCAGTTGCTTGAAAATTCGTCACCATATACGGAAGATGGTGCGAATACTGCGGAGGACAGAGATCTTTGGTACTTCAACAATGGGAGCATGACACTCGTAAGATCCGGGCATGACAACACCTTAGTAACAAGGTGGACACTGCGAGAAAAAAGTGTGGGGGGGGGGTGGTGCTTGGGCCCAAGCCAGCAACGTTCATGCAGAAGATTGAGCCAAATGACTTGAGACGAGAAATCCGTGATGATCTGATCAACTGGGGGAATCAAATAGAATGGTTCACTTCCACGCATTTTAACCGGTTCCATCAGGCCTTTTTTGTCTTGAATTCATGTCGAGTGTTACAGGATCTCTACGAAGGTCGGCTAACATCAAAACTTGATGGTGTGAAGTGGGCAAAAGACCATCTTGATCCCGAGTGGATGCCGCTTATTGATTTCTGCTGGCAAGAACGGCAAGACACAGGCATTTCGGTTCACCAACCAGCAGATCCCGAAGTATTCAGGCAAGCAATGGAACTTGTCGGTCATGCTGGCAATCTCGGGCGCGAGTACAAGTTGCCGTCCTAGTGCTATGACTCCACGATAGGCCCTCCAAGCATAAGTGCCTCTATGGCGCCAGGACCTTCAGCTATGAGTTCTTGGAAGGTGCTCTTGCGAACATCCATTGTAGGAGAATCCTGTTGACGCCAGAGCCCGTTCTTTGCAAGCAGGGTTTCGGATCGCCGACCGAGCACGCTCGGCCGTGACGGCAGCTTTGGCGCCAAGCCGAGCCGACTCGGCACCCGACAGGCCCTGCCTTGTGCCGAGCCGAGGCTCTAGACACCGAAGCGGCCCACTGACCTGGAGGTCAGCGCCTGGCTCTTCGCATGGTCGACGATGCGCCGGCCAGTCTCAGTTGTAGTCTCAGTTGCCACCGTTCCCCGCCGTTCGCAACCGTCCGTTCACGCTCAGATCGGCGACCAGGACCACTGCGGCGTACGCCTAGTACTACAGCCGCACTTATTCTGATCGTGGTCGGTGTGTTGCCTGGGTGGG
>DAIQRJ010000023.1:0-56941 GCA_036786375.1 Actinopolymorphaceae bacterium | reverse complement strand
TCGAAGGCACTAATCAGGACGGTCCTGGTGCCTCACGCAAGGTTGACACAGAGGGCCCTGAGCTGCGCGACAGCACCATCAGGGGTCTCCCCCGCAGCCAACAAACGCCGAACGGTGACGGCGGACTCTGTCTCCATGCATCGCAACGTACCGGCGGGCACCCCCAGACGCGCCGTGAACTGCGGCACTCGACCCGGTCGGGACGCGATGTGGCCCACGACGAGCAGACTGGACCGGTTCGGGGGAGGCCCCTACGTGTTTTCCCGGTCTTCGTGACCGGGCTCCATTGCGGCAAGATCTCCGGCGCATTCTCGATGACTTCTCCGATGGTGGCGCGCCCGCTATCACCCGCCGGCCGCTCGTCCAGGGTGCATAACGAGTTGCGTCGTCGCGGCCCGATCGGGATGCTCGGCGGGTGCTCGAGAGACCGGACGGCCGCTCGGGAATCGATGCGGCGTTGGTGAAACGGCTCGTCGCGACACAGTTCCCGCAGTGGTCCGAGCTCCTGGTGACACCGGTCGAGGTCGACGGCTGGGACAACCGGACCTTCCATCTCGGCGACGAGAGGACCGTGCGCCTTCCCAGCGACAGCGGCTATGTGCTGCAGGTCGCCAAGGAACACCGTTGGCTGCCGGTCCTCGCTCCGCAGCTGCCGTTACCCATCCCGGTTCCGCTCGCGAAAGGGCGACCGGCGCTGGGCTACCGCTACGACTGGTCGATCTACCGGTGGATCGAAGGCGCGACCGCGCGACCCGACCGCATCGACGACCTGACCCGCTTCGCGACAGCTCTAGGTGAGTTCCTCACCGCCCTGCAACACGTCGACCCCACCGACGGGCCACCGGCCGGACCCCACAACTTCTACCGTGGCGGGCCGTTGACGACCTACGACGCCGAGACCCGCACGGCGATCGCCGCTCTCGGCGACCGGATCGACGGTCCTGCGGCGACGGCGGTCTGGGAGACCGCCCTTGCCACCACCTGGTCCGGACCGCCGGTATGGGTGCACGGTGACGTCGCAGTCGGGAACCTGCTCGTGCGCGAAGGACGGCTGGCCGCGGTGATCGACTTCGGGACGTCGGGCGTGGGCGACCCGGCGTGCGATCTGGTGATCGCCTGGACGTTGTTCGCCGGCCCGAGCCGAGAGGCGTTCCGCGCGGCTCTGACAGCCGATCCGGGAACCTGGGCACGAGGTCGCGCATGGGCGCTGTGGAAGTCCCTGATCACCCTGGTCGACCAGATCGACAGCGACCCGACGGCGGCATCGAACCGGTGCGTCATCGACGAGGTCGTCGCCGAGCATCAGCGCCCGGGCTGATGCTGCCGATCCAGCAACGCGGCGACGCCCCGGGGTGAGAACAGGTGCTCGACCGCCATCAGGCTCGCTCCGATGACGCCGGCGTCGCGGCCTGTTCCCGACTCCACGATCCGCAGGGTGCGGGTGGCCAACGGCATCGCCCGGCCGAGAACGACCTCACGGATCCCCGCCAGCAACGGCTCGCCGCACCGGGCCAGCGACCCGCCGATCGCGATGACGGCCGGGTTGGGAAAACCGGCCGCATGACCGGCCGCCTGACGGGCACGCTGACCCGGACGGCCGGGTAGCGATTTGCCGTCGCCGGGGACGGTGGACGCTGCGCCGGCGTGTGGTCCGCGCGGCAACGGGTGGTCCAGTGGTGCAGGATGCGCGAAGAACCTGTACCAACGGGAGAGACGAGGCGAACGTGACGGCCACGACGGCGTCGGCGGACACGGCCGGGCTCACGCAGCTCGCCCACCAGATCGCGTGGCGCGACCGATGAGCCGCGTCGTCGTGATCGGCGCCGGGCTCGCGGGCCTGTCCGCCGCGTGCCGGCTCGTCGGCCGGGGGTACGACGTCACCGTCGTCGAACGCGCCGACGGACCGGGCGGACGCTCGGGTCAGCTGTCGATGGACGGATTCACCTTCGACACCGGCCCGACCGTGCTGACGATGCGGGATCTCGTCGCCGACGCCCTGCGCGCGGCCGGCACCGAGATCGACGACGTCCTTCCCATGCGCCGGCTCGATCCCGCCTACCGGGCGCGGTTCGCCGACGGCAGCACCATCCACGTCCGGGCCGGCCGCGACGCCATGCGGCAGGAGATCGCCGACACCTGCGGGAGCGTCGACGCGGCCGCGTTCGACGACTTCGTCGACTGGCTCCGCAAGCTCTACCTGGTCGAGATGCCGAACTTCATCGACCGCAACTTCGACTCGCCCCTGGGGCTGCTGTCGTCCCCGTCGGCGGCGGTGAAACTGCTGCGGCTCGGTGCGTTCGGACGGCTCGGCGCCGCGGTCCGCAAGCGGTTCCGCGACCCTCGGCTGCACAAGCTTTTCAGCTTCCAGGCCATGTACGCCGGGCTCGCGCCCGACGCCGCCCTCGCGCTCTACGCGGTCATCACCTACATGGACAGCATCGAGGGCGTGTGGTTCCCCGATGGCGGGATGTACACCGTTCCCACCGCGCTGGCCGCGGCCGCGGAGAAGGCCGGCGCGGTCCTGCGCTACGGCGAGACGGTGACCTCCGTCCTGCGACGTGGCGACACCGGCGGTGTGGCCGGCGTTCGGCTGCAGAGTGGGGAGCAGGTCGCCGCCGATGCGGTCGTCTGCACGCTCGACCTACCAATGGCCTACCAGCAGCTGGTACCCGACCTGCATCCTCCGCGCGGAGTGACGGACGGCGACTTCTCCCCGTCCGCCGTGGTCTGGCACGTCGGCGTCCGGGGCCAGGTCGGCCCCGAGGTTGCGCACCACAACATCCACTTCGGTGTGCAGTGGGGCGAGGCGTTCGACGCGCTGCTGAAGAAGGGGACGCTCATGCCAGACCCGTCCCGGCTGGTCACCGTGCCGAGCATCGACGACACCACGCTGGCACCGGCGGGATGTTCGACGGTCTACGTCCTCGAGCCCGTGCCGAACCTGTCCGGCTCCGTCGACTGGGTGCGTGAGGCGCCTCGGATGCGTGACCGGCTGCACGGGTTCCTCGCCGAGCAGGGCTATCCGTCCGATGTCGTCGTCGAGGACCTCGTCACCCCGCTCGACTGGTACCGGCAGGGCATGGAGGCCGGCACGCCCTTCGCGCTGGCCCACACGTTCGCCCAGACCGGGCCGTTCCGGCCGCCGAACGTCGAGAAGCAGGTGCCCGGGCTGGTGTTCGCCGGGTCGGGCACCGTACCCGGCGTCGGGGTGCCGATGGTGCTGATCTCCGGCAAACTCGCCGCCGAACGGGTCGCCCAGTACCTGCCGCTGGGCCGCTCGTGAGGTCGCCGGGGGCGGCGACGCTCAGCCCGAAGCTCGTCGCCGGGTATCGCGAGTGCGCGCGGCTCACCCGCGAGTTCGGCACCACCTACTTCTGGGGTGCAGCGCTGCTGCCGGTTGCCCGGCGCCGACACGTCTACGCGGTCTACGCCCTCTGCCGGCTCGCCGACGACATCGTCGACGACACGCTGATCGTCGACGACGCGTCCCGCGCCGAGACCCGGGCGCGGCTGCTGGCATTCGCCGCGGCGTTCCGGGCGGCGCTGGCCGCGGGTGACAGCGACGACCCGGTGATGGCCGCGGTCGCCGACACCGTCACCCGGGCCGACATCGACCGGGAGTGCTTCGACCGGTTCTTCGGCGCCATGGCGATGGACCTGACCACGACCAGCTACGAGACCTGGGACGACCTCCTCGGCTACATGGAGGGATCCGCAGCGGTCATCGGCGAGATGATGCTTCCCGTGCTGGAGCCGACGTCGGTGAAGGCCCGCGACGGCGCGCGCGCTCTCGGGCTCGCGTTCCAGCTCACCAACTTCCTGCGCGACGTCGACGAGGACCTCGACCGCGGCCGCGTGTACATCCCGCAGGAGGATCTACGCCGGTTCGGCGTCGACATCGGTGCGCGGACGGCGACGCCGCAGTGGCGGGCGCTGATGGCGTTCGAGATCGAGCGGAACCGAGGCCTCTACGACGTCGCCGACACCGGCATCCCGTTGCTGCCGCCAGCTTCTGCGCGTTGCGTCGGCACCGCCCGGGTGCTCTACGCGCGGATCCTCGATCGCATCGAGGCCGCCGGTTACGACGTGTTCTCCGCGCGCATACGAGTGCCCACGTGGCGTAAGGCCGCGACTGCCGGGCGGATCATGATCACCGGACCCTCACATGCACGAAAGGCGGCCACCCGCGGTGTCTCTTCGAACTCGCGCTGACGCGTCGGCGGTGCGCGCGCGGATCCCGATCACGCGGGTGCCGCAGCCGCCGGCGAACCGGATGACGCCGACGTGGCGGCAGGCGCGGCCGGCGCGGATCGCGACATCACTGAAGGTGTCCCAGGAGCAGAACTCGGGCGGGTGGTTCGTCGCGGGCGCGAGCGGCGACGTGGGCTCGGCCACGTCGATCACGCGCACCATCGACGGCCGCGAGATCGTCCTCTGGCGCAACGCGTCGAACGACCTCGTCGCCGGACCGGGCGCCTGCCCGCACCTCGGCGCGCTCCTGGACAAGTGCCCGGTGGTCGGCGACACGCTCTACTGCCGCTGGCACGGGCGCGAGCTGCACAAGGACGGCGACCCCACCTGGCGGCCGTTCCGCGCCTGGGACGACGGCGTGCTGCTGTGGGTCGGGCTGCCGGTCGCGGGCGAGACACCCACCGCGCGGCCGTCGTTGCCGCCCCGTCCCCCGCTCGCGTCCTCGGTGTCGGCGGTGATGACGGCACCCGGTGTCTGTGAGCCGCAGGACGTGATCGCGAACCGGCTCGATCCCTGGCACGGCGCCTGGTTTCACCCGTACTCGTTCAGCCATCTGATCGTCGACGACGACGCGAGCGACGACGCGAACCTGGTCGTCGACGTGACGTTCCGGCTCAGCCGGACCTGGGGCGTGCCCGTCCGGGCCGTCTTCTTCTGTCCCGACGCCCGCACGATCGTCATGCAGATCGTCGACGGCGAGGGTGCCGGCAGCGTCGTCGAGACGCATGCGACCCCGCTCGGGATCGGCGCCGACGGGAAGCCCCGCACGATGGTGACCGAGGCGACCATCGCCTACTCGCCACGCACCGGCTTCAACGTGGCGCGTCAGCTGGCTCCGCTGCTTCGGCCGGCGATCCGCCGGACGGCCCGCCGGCTCTGGGTGGACGACCTGATCTACGCCGAGCGCCGCTACGCGCTCCGCGTGCGCGGCGACTACCCCGGCTGACGGCTCAGCCGTTTGACGCCCGAGTGCAGCACCCTGGCGACCGGATGCCGGCTGGCCATCGGCACCGTCCACAGCTCGTGGCCGGCCAGCGCCCAGCCGGCGAGCAGGGCGTTCGCGGCCAGGAAGCCGGTCGTCGCAGCGCGCTCCATCAGCGCGACCGGGTAGTCGCAACGGACACCGTCACCGGCGAGCACGACCCGCGGATCCGGCGTCGTGACCTCCGGACGCCGTGTCCACGGCCCGGTCCCGACGAGCGGGCAGTCGTCGCGCACGAGCCACTCCTCGGCGACCACACCGGCGGCGATCGTCTCGGGGTAGACCCGTCCCAGCTCGGTCCGCAGCTGCTCGCGGACCGTCGCCTCGTCGGCATCGTCGGACAGTGCGTACGCGTGCACCTCGACGACCGAGCCGCCGTGCTCGTCCGACCAGGCCCGGGCCCCCGCCTCGAACCGTTCCAGCACGGTCACGTTGTCGAGCGGGCCGAAGCCGCTGGTGCCGAGGAACGGTGCGCGGCCGGGGTCGACGAGCCGGTCGAGCCAGAGCCGCCAGACCGCGAACCGGGGCGCGGCACGGGTCTCCGCAACCCGCTCGCGCCAGGCCGGATCGGCGGGACCGGGGCTGCCGGCGACCAGCCGGCGGGTGGTGGCGACGTCGGTCGCGACGACGACGGCGTCGGCCGTCAGCACCTCGCCGTCGTCGAGCACCACCTGCACCGGCGCGCCGGAGTCGGCGGCGTCCACCGTCAACCGATCGACCGACCGTCCGGTCAGCACCTGCACGCCGAGACCGGTGAGGTAGCGACCCAACGGCGCCCACAGGACCGTGTCGTAGTCGTCCACCGGGACGTCGAAAAGCAGGCCTTCGGACGACCCGAGGAAGTAGGTGTGGAACATCGCCACCAGCTCGCCTGCGGAGAACTCCGTCGGCTGCGCGAAGAAGCTGCGGGCGAAGACCTCCAGCGCCAGGTGGCGGGCGCCGCTCGGGAAGTGCAGCCGGTCGAGGAAGTCCGACGCGCTCTCGCCGTCGTAGGCGGCGAAGGTGGCGGGAAACTCGACGTCGAGCAGTTCGAACGCCGACGCGACGTCGACGGCGGCGAGGTCGGACAGCGAGAAGCTCGGGCTCCGGGCGACGAACGCGGCCATGTTCAGCGGCGGCGTCCGCGGGATCGTCGCGAACGAGTCGGTATGCCCGCCGGCCAGCACGAGCGGGTAGTCCGGCACGGCGGTCAGCGACTGGAGCAGCGGATCGACGCGGCGCAGGAGCCCGCGCAGGTTGTAGTACTGCCGGAAGAAGGCGTGGAAACCCCGGCTCATGGTGACCCGGGACGAGCCGTCGTCGTGCTGGACCGGCCATGCGCGGACCCGGCCGCCGAGCTGATCGTGCTTCTCGACCAGCGTCACCGCCACGCCGCGTTCGGCCAGCGCGGCGGCCGCGGCCAGGCCGGCGATCCCGCCGCCGAGGACGAGCACCGACGCGGACTCCCCCGGCGGCAGCCGGAGCGCTCCGGCGGCGGCCGGATGCCGAACCGCGCGCCGGTCGCGCCCAGGCGTCCAGGGCTTCCTCACGCGGTGTCCCGCAGCTCGGCGCGCGGCGGCGCGCTGGCGCGGAACGTGTGCAGGATGCCGCGCTGCCAGCCGCCGACGGTGTCGACCTCGACGTCGACGAAACCCGCGCGGTGGAGCCGGGCGGTGAACACGTCGACGGAGTCGAAGGTGCGGACGCTGCGCCAGAGATAGCGGTAGAGCCGGGTCTGGCGGGAGGTCAGCCAGCCGAGCGGGATGACGACCGTCCAGCACACCGCCGTCCAGACCATCGCGGCCGGCCGGTTCCCCGCCGTCGAGTACTCCTGCACGACCAGGGCCCCGCCGGGCGCGAGCAGGTCGCGGACCGCTTGGAGGGCCTCGTCGCGCGACTCGGCCGGATCGAGGTTGCGGAAGAGGTAGGCCGCGAAGACGCCGTCGAGTGGCTCGGCGATCCCCCACGCTGCGCGGTCGCCGGCGAGTTTCTCGGCGCGGCCGTGCACGAACCGCACCCCGGCGGGCCAGCGCTTCGCGGTCGCCTGCGCGAGCATCTGCGCCGAGGCGTCGATGCCGGTGATCCCGGCCGGCTGCCTGTCGGCGTCGAGCGCCCGGATCATGGCGACGGTGGAGACGCCCGAGCCGGCACCGAGATCGACCAGGCGCAGGGGGTCGGCGTCGGTACCGCGGCGGGGCAGCCGGCCGACCAGGGCACGCGACGCCGACCGCAGATGACGGTGGTAGCCGGGGTTGCGCCGCACCATCACGTCATAGGTGGCCGCTCCCTCGTCGAAGGCGAGCGGGACGTCAGTGGTCTGCATCCGGCTTGCCATGGTCTGCCTCTCGGTCGAGCTGACGGTGTACACGATCGGTGCGGGCGAGGTGCCGCCGCCACAACAGGATGGTGAGCGTGACCATGGTGAACCCGAAGCCGAAGTCCTCGATCGGGATGTCCCACGGCACGCGCAGCCCGGACATCTCGTTCGGGTTGTAGATCACGATCGGATCGGACAGCTTGGTCAGCCAGCCGTCGACGACAACCTGGAACGCGAACACGATCGCCATCGAGATCCAGTACTGCGCGGTCTGGAAGATACCGGTCCGCAGCCACGCGAGCTCCAGCGCCACGACCAGGACGACGCTGACCGCGGTCAACACGGTGTATTCGGGCATCACCGGGCTCGGGCATCGGTGTGGAGGCGTCGATCACGTAGCCGGCGCACCCGCGCGAGAGTGCTGCCGACCGCCTCGTAAGTGAGCAGCCCGCAGATCGGGATGACGACGACGAAGACCAGCTCCTCCAGCGGCATGCCGAAGCCGAGGGTCACGCCGGTGACGAAGCGCGGGTTGTAGGACCAGTGGTGACGCAGGATCCCGGCGACGTCCCAGACCGAGAACACGAGCGCAACCGGCACCAGCGCCCAGAGCACCGCCCTGAACCTGCGGTAGACGCGGGCACCGAGGACGAACTCGAGCGGGAGGGTCACGACGAGGCAGGCAGCCATCAACAAGAGGTACTGATAGCGGTCGATGGCTGCCTGCCTCCGAGAACTGGGATCTGGCCGGCAAGGATATCGGCTAGCCGAACGGCAGCGGCTCGTAGCTCGCGCCGTACGGGGCGTCGGGCCGGTCGAAGTCACCCATCAGCGCGCGGCGCATCGGCGTCGTCCGGGCCAGGAACTCCGGCGAGTTCACGAACCGGTCGGCGGTACGGACCCACGGCGGGCTGTACACGTAGTGCGCGGTGTAGCGGTCGCGGTCGCCGTCGTGGCGGTAGGTGCGGTGCCAGACGCCGTTGTGGAACAGCAGAACCGAGCCGGCCGTCGCGCAGATCACATGGCCGATCGGCACATCGCCCTTGGCGCTGCGGACGTCGGACGGCAGCGGGACCTGGCTTCGGTGGCTGCCCGGGACCAGCTCCATGTTCCCCATGCCGGGCTCGGTCTGATCAGTGAGCAGGAACGACGCGCGCAGCTGCAACAGCGGCACCGGGTAGCCGACCTGCTTGAAGTCGTAGGCGCTCGACCCGTCCTGGTGCCAGCCGCCCACACCGGCATACGCGGGTTGCATCGTGTTCCAGCTTGCCTGCAAGACGAAACGGTCGCCGAGCAGGCCGCGTGCCTTCGGCAGCACCGCCGGATGGTCGATCAGGGCTTCGAGGCTCGGCTCGGTCTCGTACCCGCGGCCGATCTGGCCGAACTCGTGCGCCCGGCCCGCATGCAGGCGTTCCGACGCGTCATACGCCTCCGCCGCCTCGTCCGCGGTCAGGACGTCGGGGATCACGAGATAGCCCCAGGACTCGAAGGCGAACGCATCCAGGTCGGTGAACGACCCGGCCTGCGCCACGGGATTCAGCATGGTGGAAAACTCCCTATCGGATGTCGTGGTCGGTACCGGATGCACATCGGCAGCCGGTGCTCGCATTACTGTGCAGCCCTTCCGGTGCATCAGTCGAGAAAAGTCGCCATCGGCAGGCCTACCTGGCGGCCGGTCGCCATCGACCGGAGGCCAGCGTCGAGGATCTCCTGGGTGTCGCGCGCCTGCTGCGGGGACACCATGTTCTCGAACGGCTGGTCGTGCAGCAGCGAGTAGGTGAAGTAGTCCGGGCCGGACCGGTAATGCGCCGGCAGCGGCGTTGCATGGACGGTCTTCGCCTCGGTGGAAACGAGTTCGCCGGACGAGCCCAGGTTGGCGACGCTCACCTCGTCGGGTCCGGTGAGGGCGATGGCGCCGTCCTCGCCGTAGACGATCGTCGGCTGTGGCACCGGCATCGCCGGCTGCGTCCAGCTGCCTTCGACGACGGAGTGCCCGCGTGGGTATCCCAGGATCATGAGGCCGGTGTCCTCGACGGTGAAGAACTCCTTCGAGAAGCGGCCGCCGTGGGCGACGACATGGCTCGGCTGGCCCATGAACCACCGCGACATCGCCGCACCGTAGGAACAGAAGTCCACTGCCGCGCCGCCACCGTTGGTGTTGCGCTCGATCAGCCAGCCCCAGCCGACCCGGCTCACCGGTCCGCGCGACGCGAAGTTCTCGGGCGGGCCGCCGTGCCCGGCACGGTGGTAGATACCGAGGACGCGGCCTATCTCGCCGTCGTCGACGAGCCGTTTCGCGGTGTGAATACCCGAGCGCCAGTTGTGCGGCCAGTTGACCATCAACCGCACGCCGTGTCGGGCGGCCGTCGTCGACATCTCCTCGGCCAGTCTGACGTCGGCAGCCATCGGTTTCTCTTTCATGATGTGCACGCCGCGGGCGGCGGCGTCGGCGACCACCTCGGCCGCCCGCCGGTTGTCCGCGCAGGTGACGATGGCCTCGGGTTTCGCCTTGTCGTACAGCTCGTCCGAGCTCGCGAAGGCCGCAACGTCGGGGTGCAGCTTGACGAAGTGCTCGCGCAGTTCCGGGTCCTCGATGGAGTACCCGACCACCTCGGCGGTCGGGCTCGCCAGCGCCGAGTCGAGCAACCCGCCGAAGTGCAGGTGTTCACCCCCGACGAAAGCCAGCCGGATGCGTGCGGATGACGTAGGCATGCTCGATGTCTCCTCAGACGATGGTGTCGGTGGATAGGCGCGTCAGTGGGAGCGAGACGACCTGCCTGGTCTCGGCCGCGCGGTACACGGCCTGGACGAGTTCGAGTGCGTCCCGGCCGTCGGCGCCGGTGAGTTGCAGCGGCTTGTCGTCGAGCACGGCGTCGACGAGATGGGCCAGCTTTCGGTAGTGGATGTCGATCAGCGGCGGCTCCACGGTGTCGATGTGGCGCCAGCCGTGGACGTAGTCGGGTTCGCCGAACGCGTTGCTGAACACGCTGATCCCCGGCGACTCCCGGTTGCTCAGGATCGAACCCTCGGAACCGTCGATGCTCATCGAGTGATGCGCCGCGGCCACCGCCCAGGCCGCGTACCAGGAGCCCATCGCCTGGTTGCGGAAGCGCATCGTGGCCATCACGGTGTCCTCGACGTCGACGTCGGTGAGCAACTCGTCGCCGACCTGAACGTTGGGACGGTAGATCGCGGTCTCGGCGGAGACGCTGGCGACCGGTCCCATCAGCCACAGGATCGTATGCGCCGTGTAGATGCCCCAGTCGATCAGGACGCCGCCACCGGAGAGCTTCTTCTGCAGGAACCACGGCACGTGGTGCCGCGACGGCCCGACGCCGACCTGGGTCATCGCCATCGGCCGCCCGACGACGCCTTCGTCGATGAGCCGTTTCACCAACGGCAGCTCGGTGCCGAAGCGGTGCTGGTAGCCCATGGTGAACTTCACGCCGGCCTTGTCGGCCGCCTCGACCATCGCGTCGGCCTCCTCCAGGGTCGGCGCGATCGGCTTCTCACACAGGATGTGCTTGCCCGCCCGTGCCGCGGCGATGACGGGCTCGGCGTGCGCGGTCGGCCACGTCGTGACAGTGACCATCTCGACGCGCGGATCGTCGAGGAGGTCCTGGTAGCTGCCGTACGAGCTGTCGATCCCGAAGTCCTCGGCGGCCTGCTTGGCCTTTGTCTCGTCGATGTCGGCGACCGCGACGAGGTCGACGCGCGGATTGCGCTTCAGGTTCGGCAGATGCGCGGCGCGGGAGATCCCACCCGCGCCGATCACCCCTACGCCGAGCTTGCGTTCGGTCGTGCTGACGTTCCTCCTTGTGGGCCGGACGGCCCGTACTGAGCGGGGCCGACGCCAGCAGCAGCTTGGTGTAGTCGTGTGACGGATTGGTCAACAGTTGCGCTACCGGTCCCTGTTCGACGATCGATCCCTGGAACATCGTCATCATCTGGCCACCGAGGTAGGCGACGGTGGACAGGTCGTGGGTGATGAACAGGGTTGGTCATCCCGTAGTTCTCCTGGAACTCGACAAGGATGAGTCGGCGGGTTCCCAGTGGGCACCGGGACGGTGCCCACGCAGAGGTCGTAGTGCGCGTTGATCTCTTCCTGGTAAAGAGCAACCGATCCGTCGATGACGTCCTCGACTCGGACCGGCACGCCGGCGGTCGAGGACTCGAGGATCGCGTACGCGCTCGCCAGGTCGGCAAGGCCTTCGGTCGCGCTGGTCTCGGTGTCGGTGCCCGCATCGACGGCGCGGATGAAGTCGAGCAGTTCGAGCGCGAACGGATCCTGTAGCCCGGCGGGGAAGAACGACTCCAGCACCTCGGGCGCGGCATTCGCGGCCAGCAGGTCGCCGGCCCGGCCGAGCGGCCCGTCGTCGCCGAACACGGCATCGCCCTTGATGCAGCCGGCGCTGCCGTAGATGATCGGCCCCGGCTCCAGGCCCGAGCGCTCACCGTGCCCGCCCCAACTCGAGAAGGTGCTGCCGATCGCGCCACTGGTGAACCGGAACTGCGCGAGATAGACATCCTCGAGTTCGTTGACGACCTCGTCGGCGGAACCGTCGGGCCGACGATCGGTCCGGGTCGGCTCCCAGGTCCGGGTGAGCGCGCTCACCTCGTCGAGATCACCCATCAGGTAACGGATCTGATGCATCAGGTGGACGCCGTGGTCGATGGCAGGACCGCCGCCGGCGTCGAGTTTGCGGTGCCGCCACGGGGTGTGTGCGACGACATGGTCCGGCGCCCACTCACCGCCGATCCCGCCGGAGAGCCACAGTTGCGGGTTGCCCACCAGCCCTTGGTCGAGCACCCATCGCAGAGCCCGCGAGTCCTGTGTGTACCGCTGCGTCTCGGCCACGCCGGCAACCAGGCCACGGATCCGGGCCTCGGCGACGATCGCCTGGCCGGCGCGGACGGAGATGGCGAGCGGTTTCTCCACGAGCACGTGCTTCCCGGCACGCAGGGCATCGAGTGCGATCCGGTGGTGCGAGCCGACCGAGGTCAGGATCAGCACGGCGTCGACGACGTCGCGGTCCAGCATGTCGCGCCAGTCGTCGAACACGTCCGGGAGCACGTCGGCGTGCAGATCGCTCACGTAGCGGTGGGGCGCACCGAGCGGGTCGTTCTCGTCGGCCGACGCCGGCGTCCTGGGTTCCGGACCCTCGCCCCGCTTGCGGAACATGACCGCGTCATCGACCCGCCGGGCGCACAGCGCGGTGATCCGCACGCGGTCGATGCCCGCACCCTGCAGCCTCGCCAATGCACGAAGGTGCGCGGGGAGGATGCGCGCACATCCCACGACACCCAACCTGATCGGGGGTGCGGTGGGTGTCGTCACGAACGCATATCCAACATCACTCCTGCGGACGGACGACGACCTTCACCGCGGTGGCATCCCGCGCGGCCGCGGTCAGGGCGGATTCGACGTCGGCGAGCCCGACCCGGTGGGTCACCAGCGTGTCGACGTCGATCTGCCCGCTGCGCACGAGCTCGAGCGCGACCGGCCAGGTGTTGGCGTACCGGAAGGTCCCGGTGACGGTCAGCTCGAAGTTCTGGATGCGCGACACCGGCAACGCGACCTCGTCGGCGCCCATGCCCACCAGCACCGCGCGGCCGGCCCGGGCGAGCGCCCGCACGCCGGCCTTGACGACCGCAGGGACGCCGCTGGCGTCGATGAACACGTCCGGCGCCGAGCCGTCGTCGAACACGCTCGCCAGGTCGTGGCTCGAGACGTCGATGGTGCGGGTCGCGCCGAGCCGCGCGGCGAGTGCGAGCCGGTGCGGGTTGAGGTCGGTCACGACGATGTTGCTCGCGCCGAATGCCCGGGCGACCTGGGTGACGAGCAGCCCGATCGGTCCGGCACCGGTCACCAGCACCCGCGAACCGGGTCGCACGCCGGCCTTCGTGCACGACCAGACGGCCACCGACACCGGCTCGAGCAGCGCGGCCGCGTCGTCGGACACGTCGTCGGGGATCGGGTAGGACATCGATTCGTGCACGAGCACGTACTGGGCGAAGGCACCGTCGATCGGCGGCGTCCCGAAGAACACCATCCGTGGGCAGAGGTTGTAGCGGCCGGCCTTGCACTCGCTGCAGGTGAAGTCCGGCACTCCCGGCTCGATCGAGATGCGCTGCCCGACCGCGAGCCCGGTGACGTCAGGACCAAGCGCGACGATCTCTCCGGACGCCTCGTGACCGAGCACGAGCGGCTTCTCGACGATGTGGTCGCCGATCCGCCCGTGCTCGTAGTAATGCGTGTCCGAGCCGCAGGTGCCCACCGAGAGGACCTTCACGAGCACCTGCCGGCCGCTCGGGCTGGGCGTCGGCCGTTCCTCGACGACGACGTCGTGCGGTGCTCTCAGAACGCTGACCCGCATGCTCGCCGGCAGGTCGTGGGAATCGGGGGTGGAGGTCTCGGCAACGGTCATGCGGGCCAGCCTAGGCACACGTCGTCAGAGCACCGAGTCGACGGGCTCCGCCTGCGTCGGGGCCGGCCGGCCGATCATCGGGAAGCCGTGGCGCCGGCGCAGGATCATCCAGGCCGGCGGTGCCACCAGCAGGACAGCGGCGAGCACGACACCGGTGAGCGGCGTCGACAGACCGAGCAACTTCATCGCCGACGCCAGCAGGACGAACGCGAGCGCGCGTCGGACCCAGGACCCCGGCAACCGGGACGAGAGCCGGGCCCCGACGTAGGCCCCCGGGATGGAGCCGACGAGCAGCGGGAGCGTCACCGCGAGCTGGAAGTCCCCGAAGAGGATGTGCCCGAGCGCGGCGGCCGCCACCAGCGGCACCGCCTGGACGAGGTCGGTCCCGACCAACTGCCGCGCGAGCAGGCCCGGGTACAGCGCCATCAACGCGATGATGATCAGCGAGCCCGATCCCACCGACGTCATGCCCACCACCAGCCCGCCGACGGCGCCGACGAGGACCGTGGGCAGCGGTTTCACGTCGAGCGACCCGAGGACGTCGGCGGGCACCGGTGCCCGGCCGTCCCGCACCCGTGCGCGCTGCACGAGGGCGATCCACGCGCGGACACCCAGGCCCGCGGCGGCGAGCAGGAGCGCGACCCCGAGCGCGAGCTCGATGGCGTCCTGCACGGCCTGCCCGCTGCCGAACGAGCGGGCCACGAGGACGCCCGCGAAGGCCGCCGGGACGGATCCGAGACACAGCCACCGGACCAACGCCCAGCGGACGTTGCCCCCCCGGATGTGGACGAACGAGCCGACCGGCTTCATCACCGCCGCGGCGACGAGGTCGCTGGACACCGCCGTGAGCGGGGGAATGCCGAAGAACAGCACGAGGATGGGGGTCATCAGAGCCCCGCCGCCCATGCCGGTCAATCCGACGACGACGCCGACTCCGAGCGAGGCGAGCGCGAGCATCCAGTCCACCGGCGGATCATCCCATGACGCCCGGCGCGCCCCTGCGCCACGTTGCGCGGGTGACCGCACGGTCCCAGCGGGCACCGTCGGCCAGGTCAGTGTCCCGTCGTGTCGGAGTCGGTCGCGGCCGCTTCGCCCTTGTCCAGTGCGGAGATCGCGGCGACGTCGTCGGGGGTGAGGGCGAAGCCGAAGATGTCGATGTTGGCGCGGATGCGGCCGGGGTCGCCGGATTTCGGGATGGCCACCAGACCGAGTTCCATGTGCCAGCGCAGGACGATCTGACCGGCGGTGCGCCCGTACCGTTCGGCGATGCCGGTGATGACGGGCTCGCGCAGCAGCGTCGAGCCGGGCCCGAGCGGGCTGTAGGACTCGGTGACGATGCCGTGCTCGGCGTGATACGCCCGCGGCCCGTCGCGGGTCACGCCGGGGTTGAGCTGGATCTGGTTGACGTCGGGGACGACACCGGTCTCGGCCAGGATGCGGTCGATGTGCGCGGGCTTGAAGTTCGACAGGCCGATCGCACGCACGTCGCCCGCCTCGAGCAGTTCGGCGAGTCCCCGCCATGCATCGACGTAGTGGCCGTAGGACGGGTTCGGCCAGTGGATGAGCATCAGGTCGATGTAGTCGACGCCGAGGATGCGTGCGCTGTCGGCGAAGGCCTGATGCACGCCTGCGACGCTGTGCGAGGCCCGGTTGAACTTGGTGGTGACGAAGACGTCCTCGCGGGGCACCGAACTGGCCTTGATGCCACGGCCGACCCCGTCCTCGTTTCCGTAGGCGAAGGCGGTGTCGACCAACCGGTAGCCCGCGTCCAGCGCATCGGCGATGGTGGCTGCGGCGACGTCGCCCTTGAGTGGGTAGGTGCCGAGACCGAGCCGGGGCATCAGTGCGCCGTGGGCAAGCTCGATCGTGGGGGCGATGCCGGTGCTCACAGGTGACCGTCCTAAGTAGGTAGTGGTGTCGGCTCCCATCCTGGCATCGCCTCAGATGTTCGTCCCGATCACCCATCCGAGCGCGGCGGCGCCGAGGCCGACCAGCACGCTGAGGACGACGTTCGCCACGGCGATCCGCCGACGCCCCGACTCGAGCTCGCGCAGCGTCTCGAATGCGTAGGTGGAGTACGTGCTCAGAGCGCCGCAGAAGCCGGTGCCGATCAGCCCGACGACGGGTCGCCCGGCATTCCCGGAGGCGGCCAGCGCGGTGACGAGGCCGAACACGAGCGACGCAACCAGGTTGACCGTCAGGGTGCCGAACGGGAACCGGCTCGCGTGCCTGGCTTGGACGAACCTGTCGGCCAGGTACCGCAGCGGCGCGCCGACGGCAGCCCCGAGAACGACCATCAGCACAGTCAACGGCCGAGTCCCCGGACTGCGCTGCGGGCGAGCACCGCGCCGGCGGTGACGGCGGCGAGTCCGAGGATGAGGGTCGAGAGGAGATAGAGCATCGCCAGGCCGGCCTCGTGGTGGACCATCAGCTGCTGCGCGTCGACCGTGTAGGTCGAGAACGTGGTGAAGCCCCCGAGGATCCCGACTCCGAAGAACGGACGGACCAGCGGATGTGCGTCGCTCACATGCCCGAGCAGCACCATCAGCACGCCGAGCAGCAGCGATCCGACGATGTTGATGACCAGGGTGCTGGCCGGGAAACCGGTGGCGGAGTGCGGCACCGCAAGCGCAATCCCGTAGCGGGCAAGGGCGCCGGCCACCCCGCCCGCCGAGATTGCGGACAGCACCAGCACCGGGTGGCTCGCGAGCTCGCGGCGCTGGGAGGGGCTGGCGAGATCGACGTCGGAGTCGAACACGTCATCGGCCGCCACAGCTCAGATCCTGCCAGGACGGACCAGCGGGAACGCGATGGTGTCGCGGATGCCGGCGCCGGTGAGCAGCATCACGAGCCGGTCCAGGCCGATGCCCACGCCGCCGGTCGGCGGCATCGCGAACTCCAGTGCGTGCAGGAAGTCCTCGTCCAGATCCATCGCCTCGGGGTCCCCGGCGGCGGCCCGCAGGGACTGCTCGGTCAGCCGGCGACGCTGCTCGAGGGGGTCGACGAGCTCGGAGTAGGCGGTGCCGATCTCGACGCCGAACGCGACGAGGTCCCAACGCTCGGCCAGCCGCGGGTCGTCACGGTGGGCCCGGGTCAGCGGGGACACCTCGGCCGGGAAGTCGCAGTAGAACGTGGGTACGACCGTCTTCGACTCGACCAGGTGCTCGTACAGCTCGAGGACGAGGTCGCCGTGGGTCCAGTCGGGGCGCACGGGGACGCCGATCTCGTCAACATGCCGACGGAGTTCCTCGGCGGTCGTGTCCGCCGATATCGGTGTACCGAGCGCGGCCGTGAGCGCGGCGTTGACCCTGACGACCGGCCAGTCCGGCGCGAGATCGACCTCGACGCCGGCCCGGTTCAGCACCAGCGAACCGTGAACGGCCAGGCAGGCTTGACGGATCAGCGTCTGCGTGAGCCGGAGCATGTCCTGGTAGTCGGCGAACGCTTGGTAGGCCTCGAGCATGCTGAACTCGGGGTTGTGCTTGAGGTCGGCGCCTTCGTTGCGGAAGTCGCGACCCATCTCGAACACCCGCTCCACGCCGCCGACGCACAGTCGCTTGAGGTACAGCTCGGGGGCGATACGCAGGCACAGCCGCATGTCGTAGGCGTTGATGTGGGTGACGAAGGGACGCGCGTTCGCGCCGCCGCGCACGCTCTGCAGGATCGGCGTCTCCACCTCGAGGAAGTCGCGCGACATCAGCTCGGCCCGGACCGCCGCGAGCGCGGCCGACCGGGCCTTGAGCTGGATACGCGCGGCCGGGTTGACGATCAGGTCGAGCGATCGCTGCCGGACCCGCTGCTCAGGATCGGTCAGGCCTTTCCTCTTGTCCGGCAGCGGATGCAGGCACGCCGCCGCGAGCACGACCGAGGACGCGTGCACCGACAGCTGACCGGTGTGCGTCGTCATCACCTCCCCGGTGGCGCTGATCCAGTCGCCCAGGTCGATCGACCCGGCGATCTGCGCGACGACGGCGGGCTCGGTCACGAACACCTGTAGACGACCGGACCAGTCGACGAGGTCGAGGAAGGTGCCCACCGAGTGCCGGCGCGCTGCCATCACCCGTCCCGCTACCGAGACCACCTCGCCGGTGTGGACGTCTGCGCCGAGGCGGGCGCGGCCGGTGAGCACGTCGACGATCCGATGCGTGCGGGGCACCCGCACGGGGTAGGGGTCGACGCCGGCGGCTGACAGCCTTGCCAGCTTGGCGATCCGCACCCGCGTCTGCTCGCTCGTCCCGGCGTCGACGTCGGCCGGCTCGGCGCACGGCTCGAGCGGCTCGGCCGCGGCGACGCGTGCGGCCACCGCGGCACCCGTGCCGTTCTGCGCCGACAGCGAGGCGACCGGGCGTTCGCCCAAGCCGCGCACGAATCCCTCCGCGCGGCCGGCGGCGAGCGCGACC
This sequence comes from Actinopolymorphaceae bacterium, assembly GCA_036786375.1. GTDB lineage: Bacteria > Actinomycetota > Actinomycetes > Propionibacteriales > DAIQRJ01 > DAIQRJ01. The sequence continues at coordinate 38,584 of DAIQRJ010000023.1, read as the reverse complement.
GGGGCGAGGTCGCTCGCCTCGCGATAGCAGAGGAACCTCGGCTGCCAGCTCGGCGCGTACTTCATGTTCGAGCGGTACAGCGACTCGAGTTGCCACCACCGGGACGCGACCAGGAGCATCGAGCGCCACGCGCGGGCGATCGGGCCCGCGCCGATCCGGGCGCCCTCGGCGAAGGCGGACCGGAAGACGGCGAAGTTCAGCGACACCTGCCGCAGGCCCATGCCGCCGAGCTGGGCCATCAGGCCGCTGATCATGAACTCGGTCACACCGCTCGGGGCGGCCGGGTCGCGTCGCATCAGATCCAGCGACAGGCCGTCCGAGCCCCAGGGCACGAACGACAGCAGGCCGCGGACGGACCCGGCGTCGTCGAGAGCCTCGACCAGCACGCAGTCACCGTCGGCCGGATCGCCCAAGCGGGACAGGGCCATCGAGAATCCGCGCTCGTCGGTTCCGATGCGCCACTGGTTCGCCAGCAGCACCGCGGCGGCCATGTCGCTCAGCGGCACGTCCTCGTGCCGGCGCACCCGCAAGGTGTAGCCGGCGCGGAGCAGCCGCTGACTCGCCTGCCGGACCGGCTTGAGGTCGGGCAGGTCGAGGTCGAAGCCGCGTGCGGTGAGGATCGCCTCGTCTCCCAGTTCGAGAACCTTCAGCCCGTGCGCGCCGTAGACCTCCGCGCCGCGGACCGACGCACCGAGCACGGCCGGCGTCCAGGCGTAGCGCTGGGCGAACTCCTGCCAGGCGGTCACGGCGGCGTCCCAGGCGCGCGGGTCGCCGACCGGGTCGCTGGACGCGAGGCACACGCCGTTCTCGACGCGGTAGGTGACGGCTGCACGCCGGTCGGTGGTGAACACGACGTCCTTGTCGCGGCGGGTGGCGAAGTAGCTGAGCGAGTCGACCGAGCCGAAGGCGGCCAGCAGCCGGCGCAGCTCGACCTCGTCGTCGATCTCGAGCCGCGCGCCTGACCGTTGCGAGCGGAAAAGCACGTACATGGAGGCGAGCAGTGCAATCGCGCCAAGGGCGCCGAGAAGCAGCCGGAGCCAAGGTGGCAGTAGGTCGCGATCGCCCATGCCGAACCTGACGGCACCGCCGAAAACGTGCTCGGAGACCAGTTCGATGCGGTTGCCCAACGGCATGTGCCTCCGGGTCAGGGACAAGATGAGCAGGCCGATGCCGATCCCCACGGCGATGCTGATCGCCAACGTCAGCAGGGCCTTCCAGAACGACCCGCGCCGGACCCGCGCGTAGAACTCGCGGCGCGCCGCCAGGACGACGACGAGGAGCGCGGTCCCGATCACCGCGCCGGCCACGACCAGGAACCATTCGCCCTGACCGAACGGCTCCCGGCTCATCAGTTCGCGCAACCGCGACGGGTCGGTGCGGGAGCGCTGGGCGAGCAGGATCAGCCCGACCACACTGCCGAGGGCCTGCAGCACCAGCAGGAAGACGAGGAAGCGCCAGGCGATGTGCTTGCGCCGGACGAGGCTGGAGCCGAGCAGGAGGCAGAACGCCGCGTACGCCAGGTTGGCCGGTGCCGGGAAGACCGCCAGGTCGATCAGATGCCGAATCGGCTGGACCCGCTCGACGATGGCGGCCGTCACGGCGCTGAACGCACAGATCACCGCGATCGACCAGAGGAACCACTTCGACCAGCGCGGGACGTTGCGATGCCAGGACGGCTCGGGCAGCAGCGGGGACCGGTCGAGTACGGGAACCCGCAACCTGACCCGCGTTCGGTTCGGTGTCCCCGTCGACGTCACGGCCACGAGGTTAGTCCCGACCGAATCAGGCCAGCGGGCGAACACCTGGGCTGACCGGCGGCGGCCTTTGCGAGACTGGCCGGGTGACCCAACCCCTGCCGTCGTCCCGCCCGTCCACCTCCGCCGCAGCCGAGCTCCGCTGGGGCATCCTCGGCCCCGGCTCGATCGCGAAGGCCTTCGCCAAGGGCCTCGCGCACTCACAGACCGGCCGGCTGGTGGCGGCCGGCAGTCGTGACGGGGCACGTGCGCAGGCGTTCCTCGAGGCGAACGCGGCCGCGTCGAAGGGTCAGCCGGCCGTCGCCCACGGGTCCTACGAAGCGCTGCTCGCCGACCCCGACGTCGATGCCGTCTACATCTCCACCCCGCACCCGCGGCACCCGCGCTGGGCCATCGCCGCGGCACGCGCGGGCAAGCACGTCCTGATCGAGAAGCCGGTCGCGGTGAACCGCGCCTCGGCGATGGCCGTGTTCGAGGCGGCCCGGGTCAACGACGTCTTCGCGATGGAGGCGTACATGTACCGCTGCCACCCGCAGACGGCGAAGCTGGCCGAGCTGATCGCCGACGGCGCCATCGGCCGGGTGCTCTCGATCCAGGCGGCGTTCGCGTTCGCGACCGGCTCGGTCGACCCGACCGGCCGGCTGTTCGACCGTGCCCTCGCGGGTGGCGGGATCCTCGACGTCGGCGGCTACCCGGTCTCGCTGGCACGGCTCGTCGCCGGCGCCGCTTTGGGCGTGGCCGGCGAGGCGAAGCCGTTCGCCGACCCGACGAAGGTCGTCGGCGGCGGGACCCTGACGAGCACCGGCGTGGACGACTTCGCGGTCGCCGTCCTCACCTTCGCCGACGGACTCACGGCGACCGTGACGACCGGCGTGGGGCTGTCCGAGAGTTCGGTCCGCATCACCGGCACCGGCGGCATCATCGACCTCGCCGAGCCCTGGCTGCCGAGCCGTGACGGCCGTGGCGCTGGTGTGACGCTGCGCCGGGTCCGCCGTGACGTCGAGGAGATCGCCGTGGACGAGCCCGAGCTGTACGCGAGCGAGGCCGATCACGTGGCCGCGCACCTGGCCGAGCGTCAGGGGCCCGCGATGAGCTGGGCGGACTCGCTCGGCAACCTCGCGGTGATGGACTCCTGGCGCGCCCAAGTCGGCGTGGTGTTCGACGACGAGGCGCCCACCGGTGACTTCGCTCCGGTCGATGGTGGCAGGGTTGCGGTCGTGACCACATCCACCATGCCCTACGCAGACGTCCCCGGGATCGACACGAAGGCCAGCCGCATCGTTCTGGGGGTCGACAATCAGACCGAGCTGCCGCATGCCTCGGTGATGTTCGACGACTTCGTCGAGCGAGGCGGACGCACGTTCGACACCGCCTACATCTACGGCCGCGGCCGGTGCGAGCCGATGCTCGGGCAGTGGATGGCCAACCGCGGCATCCGCGACGACCTCGTCATCATCGGCAAGGGCGCGCACACCCCGCACTGCGACCCCGAGTCGATCGGGACGCAGCTGACCGAGACGCTGGACCGGTTGCAGACCGATCACGTCGACCAGTACTTCATGCATCGCGACAACACCGACGTCCCGGTCGGTGAGTTCGTGGACGCGATGGACGCCGAGCTGGTGGCCGGGCGCATCCGCGCGTTCGGTGGGTCGAACTGGTCGATCGCCCGGTTCGAGGAGGCCAACGCCTACGCGGACGCGAACGGCAAGCACCGGCTGACCGCCCTGTCGAACCATCTGTCGTTGGCGCAGGCCTACGACGTGCCGTGGGCCGGTTGCGCCCACGTGTCCGATCCGGATTCGAAGGCGTGGCTGGAGAAGACGCAGACGCCGTTGTTCCCGTGGTCGTCGCAGGCACGCGGCTTCTTCACCGGCCGTGCCAAGCCGGAGGACCGCAGCGACGAGGAGCTCGTGCGCTGCTTCTACTCCGACGACAACTTCGAGCGGCTGCGGCGGGCGAACGAGCTGGGCGCCCAGCTGGGCGTGCCGGCGACGGCGGTCGCGCTCGCGTGGCTGCTGCACTTGCCGTTCCCGGTGTTCCCGCTGATCGGGCCGCGCCAGGTCAGCGAGACGGTCAGCTCGCTGGAGGGACTGACCATTGCGCTGAGCCCGGAGCAGGTGCGCTGGCTGGACCTGCAGGACGCGTGACCGGCCGGCGTCTCCTCACTCTCGTCACGGGCCTCGCAGTCGCGGGGTCCATGCTGGCGACCGGCTGTTCGACGTCGAACTCGGCAACCGTGACGTCCACGCCGACGCCGGCATCGACGCTCCCGTTCGAGACGCCCACGCCGACAGCCACGCCCACACCGACGGCCACGCCTTCCTCGACTGCGAGCCCGACGGCGAGCGTATCGACCACGCCGACGCCCACGCCCACTCCCTCCCCGACGCCGTCGATGCTGACCAAGCCGGTCAACACTTACGCCCTGGTCCGTGGGCTCGGGACCAAGGGCAAGGGCCGCTACGCGATCACCTACGACCCGGTGGTCCTGTGCACGAAGGCGGGGGTGAAGGCGAACGAAGCGCCGAAGCAGTGCAAGCCGAAGCCGGCGAAGACAGCCGCGGACGGGTCGTGGACGGTACGGACGACGACCTCGAGCATGATCGCCATGCTCGCGCCAACCGTGTCGGGGACGCTCTATCCGGCCGGGGTGTCGTTCGAGGTGACAGCCAGGAACCTGGCCAAGCAACGGGGCCGTGACGGCCGCATCTTCGACTGGTCGACGGTGAGGGTGCCCGCCTTGCTCACGGTCGCGAAGAACGAGATCAAGACGGTAGCGGGCGCACAACCGAGCAACTGACCACCACGGGGTCGACGTCGAAGGCAGGCGGTGAACCGGTTGTCACGCGGCCGTTCGGGCTGATCCAGGTGGTCGCGTTGGTCGTGCCGTCGGAGCTCACGGTCCAGCCGGGTTGCTGTTTGAGCTGATGGTGACGTCGGCACAGCGGGTGCAGGTTGCACGGGCAGGTGACACCGCCGGATGCCCACGCGATCCGGTGGTCGAGGTCGCACCGCGAGGCGCGACGTCGGCAGCCCGGGTATGTGCAGTGCCGGTAGACCGCTTCGGTGTGGTCACGCTGAGCCGCGGTCGGGTCGTGGTGGACGCGCGCATGCCGGATGACCTCGCCACTGCTGTCGACCACCGTCAGACACCAGTCCGCCGGTGCGTTCGCCGCGCGTCTGACGAGCTCGCGCGTGACGTCGGCAGGTATGAGCCCGCATCGGGAGATCCAGCCGAGTTCGTCGCTGTCGGGGTTGAGCGAGTCGGCGTGGACGACCAGTTCGGTCGTCCCGGCCGGCGATACCCGGTCTCGTCGCTTCGTCGGCGTGGGCCGAGCCGGTGGTCCGCGCTCGGGCGGCGGCGCCCACACCCACGTATCCGCGGTCGGCTCGTCCGAGGGCGACGGCCAGACCGTCGGCTCCTGGTCGGAGGTGTCTGGGCAGTCCGCGACGGCCTCGTCGTCGTGGTCGCACTCGTCGCGTGCCGCGGGCGAACTTTCAGCACCCGACTCGCAGACGATCGCCTGACCGCTGAGCAGGCAGGTCGCCACATACGTGCGTAACTCCCGCTTCGAGCGCACATCGCCTTCCGCGATCAGCTCGTCGACCACCGCGGTCACGAACGCGTCCACTTCGGCCACGTCGGCGAACGGAAGGTCGGAGACCGCGAAGAAGCCGAGACCGTCGGAGTCACCTCCGGTGGTGAATCGAGCGCCGACCTCTCGCGCCTTGCGGCGGCGCATGACCGCGTCGGGATCGAGGGTGGCGATCAGACGCCGCGCACGGTCGCGCATAGCGGCGTTGTGCTCGAGCGATGCCCGTTCCAGCGCGGTGCGTCCACGGCGATCAGTGGTCGAGACGTCGAGGAACGCCGCCTCGAACCCGGCGACGACCTCCGCCGAGCAGCCGTCGAGGAGGTCTTCGAAGATGCGGACCTTGGTCGATGTCAGCAGTCCTTTGCGCCAGGCCTGCCACGCGGCGGGCATCTGGCGATAGGCGAACCATGCGCGGGACAGCGCGTATCCACCGGCGGACGGTGAGCCCGACATCGCCGCGGCGACCGTCTCGGCCGCGGAGCGATCCGGCTCGATCAGCCGTTGGCCCGCGTAGGCCGGGTTCTTCGGGGCCAGCGCCAGCTCGCAGATCGACGCGGCCATGCCGGCCTGGACCCAGTTGACGACGCGGTGCTCGGCTTCGAGGACGGCATCGAGCGCCGGGCCGTCGAGAACGTGCCGCTCGATGGTGCCGAGCAAACCCGCCACCAATTCGACCGGGAGGCCGGGAAGTGCGCCCGCGACCTGCCGGCTCGTGAGCTCCGCGACGTCGACCCCGTCGACCAGCACACGCACGCATGGCGTGCCGGCGGCGACGGTTTCGGCGGTCTTGATCATCTTTCGAGTCTATTCGAATCAGGCCGCTCGACCCGATTTTCGTACAAAGTGGTCGCTCCGCTACCGGGCCATCGAAACGCCCGCGATCAACCAGCGGCAGTTGCTCGGATCGGGCTCCCCTGACGGTTCCTACCGGATGTCCGGCCGGATGTCCGGCCGGCCCTCAGAAGTCGCGGGCGTCGACGTCCGGCGGCGGTGGCCGGTTGCCGGGATCGCGCCACCGCCAGGCGAAGACGAGCGCCATCAGCAGGATCGCCGGCGCCGTGGCCGCGAGCGCGACGCCGATGCTGCCGCCGATCCGCAAGGTGATGGACGCCACTGCGGCCGACGCGAGCCCGGCCACGGTCCCGACGGCGAGCAACGGCCAGCCCTCGCGCACCCAGACCTGCACCGGGACACGGACCGGCCTGGTCTCGGGTTCCCCGACCAGCGCCTCCGCCAACTGAGTGAGCAGGGCCCACAGCAACAGCAACATCCCGATCACGAACGCTCTCGGCACCGACAGCGACAGCAGATACATCCGCAGACCCACGGTGCCGAACAACCCGAGCAGCGCCAGCCCGGAGACCAGCTCGAAACCCGGAAGCGCGGCGATGCCGAAGGTCACGGCCCCTGCGCCGAGCGAGATCACCGCCCAGTCGTGTTCCACGCCGGAGCCGGCGATCGCCACCGCGCCGAAGCCGGCGGCGAACACGAGCACCCGGGCGATCCCGCCGACGAGCCGACGCCACCGGCGGATGCGCACGATCGCGGCCGCAGCCGCAGCGTCCGCCTCCGCCGCGGCAAGCTCGTCGAAGGGTGCGCTCACGACCGGTCACCCAGCCGCCGCAGCGTCGCCGCAACGATGCCCAGCGGCTCGACGACGTCGCCACCCCCGTGGACGACGACGATCCCGATACCGGTGAGCTCGCTCATCAGCGCCTCGCGCTCGGCCGTCCACAGCCGCATGGCGGCACGGCCCAGCTCGTCCTTCTCCGGCTTCGGCAAGATCTTGAGCGTGTCGAAGACCACCACCCGGTGACCCCGCTCGCGCAGATCCCGCAGCGACTCGATCACCCTGGGGTCGAGAAGCGGCGTGAAGACGTAGACGAGGGCACCGGACGGCATCGCCTGTCGGGGCAACCGCGCGAGGTCGGGATCGAGAACGCTCGTGTCCAGCCGTGACGACATCAACGTCTCGACCACCCGGTAGTAGTGCCGGGTTCCGGCACCGGGTGGCAGCCAGCGGATGAACCCGCCGAACCCGACCACCCCGACCCTGTCGGTGAACCGCAGGTAGGCGCCTGTGACCGCGACCGCGTTGCGGACCGCCGCGTCCAGGCTGGACGTGTCGCCGTGGCCGATGTCGTGGGTCGTGTCGACGACGGCGACGACGTCGGCCATCCGCTCGGCGTGGAACTCGTTGACGTACAGGCTGGTGCCGATCCCGCTCGAGCCGGGCTGGCCGTTGCGCCGTTGGGTCACCTTCCAGTTCACCCGCCGGGACGAGTCGCCGGGCGCGTACGGGCGGACGGCGGCGAACTCGGTGCCGCTGCCGACCCGGCGCGACAGGTGTGCACCCAGCCGCGCCAGCAGCTGAGGCGGCAACGGCACGGCGGGCACGTGCGCGGGACGCGGGAACACGGCAACGCTCGGGAAGCTCACCCGATGCTCGGCCCGCCACATCAACCCCGGCGCGATCAGCACGAGCCGCCACGGCCCGACGCTCCAGTGCCCCCAACGCGCCACCTGGACGCTCCACGACTCGACCCGCCGGTGCTCGCCCCGCGCGACGTCGACCGACGACCAGCCGGCACTCATCGTCCCCGGCATCTCCGGGTGCACGGCGACGTCGGCGAGGCCGTGCCCGTCGGTGGTGAAGTCGAGCTCCACGTTGAACTCGTCGCCCTCGTAGAGCCGCTTCTCCGACTCCGCCCCACGGATCTGCACGAATCGGGTCCGGCCGCGGTATCCGCCCCACGCCAGCGCGAGCAGGCACGGCGCCGCCACCACGACAGCGGCCGGGCGGCCGGCCAGGCCGGCCGTCGCGAGCCCCAGCACGGTCACGCTGATGAGGCGGACGGCCAACCGGGTCGGTCGCCAGTGCTGGATGAGCGTGGCCATCTGGTCGTTTCCGCGGGTGTTCAGGCGACCGGGTGGGCGACCGGACGCACGGCCGGGACGGGTACCTCCAGGAGAACCTCGGCAACGACGTCGGCGCCACCGACCTGCCGCACCCACAACTCGGGTTTGACGACCAGCCGGTGCCCGAGCGCGGACACCGCCACCGCCTGCACATCCTCCGGCACGACGTAGTCACGCCCACGCAGCAGCGCGTACCCGCGGGAGAGCTGCACCAGCGCCAGCGTGCCGCGAGGGCTCGCGCCGACCGACAGCTTCACGTTGCGCCGCGTCGCCGTGACGATCCCGACGATGTAGTCGAGCACGTCGTCGTGCACGTCGACCAGCTCGAGACTCTCGCGCATCGCCAAGACCTCCTCAGTGCCGGCGATCCGGGCAGTGGTCGCCGCCTCCTGACCGCGGGCCAGGCGTCGGTTGACCATCTCCTTCTCACCGGCCGCGTCGAGGTAGCCCATGCTCACGCGCATGCTGAAACGGTCGAGCTGGGCCTCGGGCAGCGCATAGGTGCCCTCGAACTCGATCGGGTTCTGGGTCGCGAGCACGACGAACGGCGACGGCAGTTTGTGCGTGATCCCGTCCGCGGTGACCTGCTGCTCCCCCATCGCCTCGAGCAGCGCCGCCTGCGTCTTCGGCGGCGTCCGGTTGATCTCGTCGGCCAGCAGTACCTGGGTGAACACCGGCCCGTTGCGGAACTCGAAGCTCTGGTGGATCGGGTCGTACACGCTGGCGCCGGTGATGTCCTGCGGCAGCAGGTCGGGGGTGAACTGGACCCGGGCGAAGCTCAGCCCGAGAGCGGCGGCGAAGGTTCGGGCGAGCACGGTCTTGCCGAGCCCGGGGAGGTCCTCGAGGAGCACGTGGCCGCCGGCGAGCACACCGAGCAGGACCTGCTCGACCGCGGCGTCCTTGCCCACGATGACCTTGGTGACCTCGCCGATGACCGCTCGCGCGCGCTCACCGGTCTGGTCGGGAGTCAATCTCACCGGGTCAACCTATGCCCGCGTGCCAGGCCCCCGTCGATCCACGCCGATGGACTCGAGCTGGTCGAGCAGCCGATGCAGCTGCGCCGGGTTCACACCACCGCTGTCACGGTCCTTCGACTGCTCGCGGGTCGGATCGACCACCCGCCACAGATCGGGACCCAGCACCGCCCTGGCACGCGCGGGGTCGTCCGCCAGGGTGTCCAGGTCGAGGTTGAGGTCGAGCAGCTTTGCCCGTGCGATCCGAGCGAAGCGCCGGCGGATGTAGAGGTCGAAGTCCCGACCGCTCTTGGTGGCCCAGCTGACATCGCTCGCCACCGAGTCGAACGTCGGGAACGGCTCGCGGCGTTCGCGCTGGAACGGCCAGCGCAGCCAGCGGGGGAGCCGCACCCCGCCCTCGTCCCAGGCCATCACCCGCAGCCGGAGGGCCAGGAGCTCGTTGACCATCACGATGAGCAGGCCGATGGACAGCCCGGCCGGGCCCTGCGCGTAGGTCAGGATGACGGCGGCCAAGAGGACGAACGGACGCAGAGGCGTCACCGCCGTTGCACCGCCGAGTCCGGCGCCAGCGGGGTGTCGTCCTCGGTCCGGCCGGCCAGGAACGCCACCCGCGACCGCCCGACCGAGGCCTGGATCGCATCGAGCGCAGCGCGGGCCCGGACGACGTCGGCATCGACCATCTCGTGCGGGGAGAACCGTGCGCGCTCGAACACGTCGATGAGCTCACGTGCCACGACAGCGCCTTCCTCGTCGATCATCCCGCGGATGAGCGCGCGATCGAGTGCGGTGGAGGCGGTCTGGTTGGCGTGCCGGGTGACGCCGCGGGTCTCGAGTACCCGCTCGAAGACCTCGTAGCACCCGATGACCACGCTTCGGGGATCGGTCTCGACGAAGGTCGCGGCGCGAGCGGCGACGAGTGCCGCGTCGAGCCCCTGATCGTCGAACTCGGCCTCGTCGAGCGGCTCGTCCAGGTCTTCCCGGGCGACCCGGCGGGCGATCACCACACCGACCACCGCGGCGGCGATGACGAGGACGCCGACGATGATCAGCAGCGCGATCACCGGGCCGCTGCCGGCAGTGGACGGCGCAACCGGCGGGGTGGTAGCGGGGGCGCCGTTGTTGCCGCCGACGCCGAACGCTGACAGCGGGTTGTTGAGCAGCCCGTTCTTGTTGTGGTTACGGAGCCACAGCACGAGAAGAAGGAGACCGCCGATAGAGATCAGGCGCGCGAGCCAGTTGTTCTTCTTCTTCTTGCGAACCGGGCCCTTGGCGACAGCGCTGGGCGCCGTGAGAAGAAACAGGAGAAGCCCGAGGATGCAGCAGACGGCGACGAGAATGCCGAAGAACAGCCCCAGATCAGGCGGGTCGAGACGCTGATCAGGCAGCGCAGTCGTCTGGCGGACGGCCAGCGCCACCGTGGCAACGAGAGCCAGGACGCCGACGACGACGGGCAGCAACCATCGCAACATCGACCGCGTCGACGGTTGGCCGTTCGTCATGCGCCGAACTTACGCCGCCGTGACGAGCGTGTGCTCTCGCGAGGACCTACGCCTCGGGTCGGCGCTGTGCCGGGATCGTGCCCGACAGCAACTGCCTGACCTCGGACTCGCGGTAGCGTCGGTGCCCACCCAGCGTGCGGATGGAACTCAGCTTGCCCGCTTTCGCCCACCGGGTGACCGTCTTCGGGTCGACCCGGAACAATGCCGCCACCTCTGCTGGGGTGAGCAGCGTTTCTGTGTCCGAACCACGCATGCTCATGGGACTCCTCGTTGCTCGACGTGCAGACTGTTACCTGTTCAAAGCGATCTTTGTAAACTCATGTCACGCTGTGTGCATGAAACTCGGTGCTCAAGCACTTCGGATCAGTAGAGCTTTGTATAACCGTGTCAGAAGGTAGTCTCTCGGTCAACGGTACACAAGAAGGACGAACCCGTCGTCCCCATCCCATCACGGATTCGCTCTGACGAGAGACCGGTCGGGCCGCACAGGGCCGCGCCGACACCGCCGCCGGGACCCCGAGGTGCACGATCTGGTCCGGTACAGGTAGCGTTACGGCCACGAACAACACCCGACGTGATACCCGCGCCCCTGCAGGCACGCAAGCGCGGATGACTGATGCGAGGGGGTCGACCCTATGGGGCGCGGCCGTGCCAAGGCTAAGCAGACGAAAGTGGCTCGGGAGTTGAAGTACCGAAACCACTCCACCGACCTCGATCAGCTGCAACGAGAGCTCGCCGGTGACCGGGGACCCTCGCTGGAGTCGAGCGACGCTTCCCCGACCGGTTCGTCCGAGCTCGACGACGACACCGATTACCGGGCGACCTACCGTGACTGATACCTGAGCATGCCGGAGCACCCCGGCAGCTCAGGCATATGAGTTGACCATCGAAGCCGTGCCCGGCGCGTGAGCGTCAGGCACGGCTTCGATGGTCCCGCACACCCACGCGCGGATCCCGCGCGCGGCCAGCAGGCTCACGACGTCCTCGGCGATCGTGGCCGGGAGCATCGCCAGCATGCCCACGCCCAGATTCACGGTGCCCTCGAGCGCGGTCAGGTCGATCTTCGCCACTCCGGCCATCACGTCGAACACCGCACCCGGGTGCCAGGTCGATCGGTCGATCACCGCCGTCAACCCTGCGGGCACCACCCGGGCCAGGTTGTTCGCCAGCCCGCCGCCGGTGACGTGCGAGAACGCATGCACCCCGTCGGTTCCGTCCGGCTGGGCCCCGAACGTCCTGGCGCCCGAGATCAGGGCAAGCACGTCGAGGGCGTAGATCCGGGTCGGCTCCAGCAGTTCCTCGCCCAGCGTCCGGCCGAACTCGTCGACGTGCCGGTCGAGTGCCCAGCCCGCGTCGGCGAGGAACACCTTCCGCACGAGTGAGTACCCGTTGCTGTGCAGGCCCGACGACTCCATCGCGATGACGACGTCACCAGCCCGCACCCGGTCCGGCCCGAGAAGCTCGTCCGCCTCGACGAAACCCGTGGTCGCCCCGGCGAGGTCGAACTCGTCGGGTCCCATCAGGCCGCTGTGCTCGGCGGTCTCGCCACCGACCAGGGCCGCGCCCGCGAGCCGGCAGCCGTCGGCCACGCCGGCGACGATCGCGGCGATCCGCTCGGGGACGACCTTGCCGCAAGCGATGTAGTCGGTCACATACACCGGCTCGGCGCCGCAGACGACGAGATCGTCGACGAGCATCCCGATCAGGTCGTGCCCGACCGTGTCGAACACGCCCATGGCCGAGGCGACAGCCACCTTCGTGCCGACGCCGTCGGTACTGGTGGCGAGGACCGGGTGCCGGTAGCTCTTCAGCGCCGACGCGTCGAACAGACCGGCGAAGCCGCCGATCCCGCCGATGAGCTCGGGCCGCGCGGTTGTCGCGATGCTCGCGCGCATCAGGTCGACGGCGCGTTCACCGGCGGCGACGTCGACCCCGGCGTCGGCGTAGAGGTCGGCCGCGGACGTCATCGAGGTCACGGCCGGAGGAGGGCGTCGCCGCCACCGGCACCGCCGACGAGCGAGACGAGGCCGTCCTGATCGAGGTCGGGAACCCGGATCGGCTGTGTCCCGGGCAGCATCGCGGGGCCTTCGAGGAGGAACTTGTCCAGACCCTGCTCGGGGAGGGCGATCGGATACACCCCGTCGAAGCAGGCGCGGCAGAGCGACTCCTTCGGCTGGTGCGTCGCCTCGACGAGAGCGTCCAGGGACACGTAGGCGAGCGAGTCGGCGCCCAGCAGAGCGCAGATCTGGTCGGGCGACATGCTGGTGGCGACGAGCTCGGCGCGGGACGCGAAGTCGATGCCGTAGAAGCACGGCCACGACACCGGCGGTGAGGAGATGCGCACATGCACCTCGGCCGCGCCGGATTCGCGGAGCATCTTGACCTGGGCGCGCTGGGTGTTGCCGCGCACGATCGAGTCGTCGACGACGATGACGCGCTTGCCCTCGAGCACTTCACGCAGCGGGTTCAGTTTGAGCCGGATGCCGAGCTGGCGAATGGTCTGGCTGGGCTGGATGAACGTGCGCCCGACGTAGGAGTTCTTGACGAACCCCTGGCCGTACGGGATGCCGGAGGCTTCGGCGTAACCGATGGCGGCCGGGATGCCGGACTCGGGCACGCCGATGACGAGGTCTGCCTCGACCGGGGCTTCCATCGCGAGCCTGCGGCCGACCTCGACGCGGGCGGCGTGGACCGAGCGGCCGGCGATCTTCGTGTCGGGGCGGGCCAGGTAGACGTACTCGAAGACGCAGCCCTTGCGTTCGGGCTTGGCGAAGTGCCGGCTGCGGACACCGTTCTCGTCGATAGCGAGCAGCTCGCCCGGGTCGACCTCGCGAACGAACGATGCGCCGACGATGTCGAGGGCCGCGGTCTCGCTGGCGACGACCCACCCGCGCTCGAGCCGTCCGAGGACGAGTGGACGGACACCCTGGGGATCACGGGCAGCGTAGAGCGTGCCCTCGTCCATGAACACGAGGGAGAACGCGCCGCGCAGCAACGGGAGGACGAGCATCGCGGCCTCTTCGAGGCTGCGGTCGTGCTGGCTGGCGAGCAGGGCGGTCAGCAGCCCGGTGTCGGAGGTGGACGACTCCCCGGACAGCAGCGCGGGCTCGGGGCCGACGAGGTTGTCGAGATCGCCCGACGTCGCACGGGCGATCAGCTCGCCGGTGTTCGTCAGGTTGCCGTTGTGCCCGAGCGCGACCGACCCGATGGCGGTGGAGCGGAAGGTGGGCTGGGCGTTGCGCCAGGTGGAGCTGCCGGTGGTGGAGTAGCGGCAGTGCCCGATGGCGAGGTGACCTTTGAGAGACTCCAGGGTGGGTTCGTCGAACACCTGCGAGACCAGGCCCATGTCCTTGAACACGACGATCTGGCGGCCATTGCTGACGGCCATACCGGCCGACTCCTGCCCGCGATGCTGAAGCGCGTAGAGGCCGTAGTAAGTGAGCTTGGAGACTGCCTCGCCCGGCGCCCAGACGCCGAAGACGCCGCAGGCGTCCTTGGGGCGTGGATCGTCGTCGAGGAGATCGTCGGAAGACCAGGAAGCTTCGGACTGAAGGGAGCCTCGCGTCACGGGCCGAGCCTACCGGCGGGTAGCCGCATCTCCCGCATCCACCGGCCGTTCAGTGCTCCTTCAGCGCTTCGTCAGTGCTTCGCCGGCTTCGCCAGCTTCGCCACGAGCACGGTCTCCGCGACGCACACGTTCTCGAACTCGCCGAGGTGCAGGCTCTCGTTCGCTCCATGTGCGCGCGTGTCGGGATCCTCGACGCCGGTGACGAGGATCGAGGCACCCGGGAACGACTGGGCGAACGCGGCCACGAACGGGATGGATCCGCCCACGCCGATGTCCACCGGCTCGACTCCCCAGGCCGTCGCGAAGGCGGCGCGCGCCGCGTCGTAGACCGGCCCGGTCGCGTCGATGACACCGGGTTCACCGACGTGGCCGTCGGAGACCTCGACGCGGGCCCCCCATTCGACGTGCGCGACCAGATGCGTGTGCAGGGCGGCGAGACACGCGACGGCGTCGGCGCCCGGCGGTACCCGCAGGCTGACCTTGGCCCGGGCCATCGGCACGAGCGTGTTCGACGCATCCGCGACCGCCGGGGCGTCGATCGCCAGGACGCTGATCGAGGCCTTCGACCACATCCTCGCGGCGATCGGGCCGTCGCCGATCAGCTGGACGCCGTCGAGCAGGCCGGACTCCTCGCGGAGCCGGGCCTCCGGGTACTCGACGTCGGCCGCGGCCACCGTGCCGACGATGCCGGCGACCGCGACGTTCCCGTCGGTGTCGTGCAGGGTGGCGAGCAGCCGGGTGAGGACGGTCAACGCATCGGGCACCGGGCCGCCGAACATGCCCGAGTGGACGGCGTGGTCGAGGGTGCGCACCTCGACGACGCAGTCGGCGATCCCGCGCAGTGTGGTCGTCAGGGCGGGCTGGCCGACGGTCAGGTTGGTCGAGTCGGCCAGGACGATCACGTCGGCGGTGAGCAGGTCCTTGTGCTCGGCGATGAAGGCCGCGAGCGTCGGCGAGCCGATCTCCTCCTCGCCCTCGATGAACAGCGTCACCCCGACCGGCGGTCTGCCGTCGAACGCGCGGACGACGGCCAGGTGGGCGGCGACGCCGGCCTTGTCGTCGGCCGCGCCGCGGCCGTAGAGCCGCCCGTCCCTCTCGGTCGGCTCGAACGGCGGCGACTGCCAGGCCGCGACCGGGCCGGTGGGCTGCACGTCGTGGTGGGCGTAGAGCAGGACCGTCGGCTGTCCCGGCGGGGCCGGGATCCGCGCGACCACGGCAGGTGCTCCCCCGGCCGCGCGCAGGATGCTGACGTCGGTGAACCCGACGGTGCGGGCCAGGTCGGCGACGGCCTGGGCGCTGAGATCGAGCTCGGCCACCGCGCGCGGATCGGCGGAGACGCTCGGCATGCGTACGAGAGCCTCCAGATCCGCCCGGACCTGCGGCAGCGCCCGCCGCACGGCGTCGGCGGGCGAGCTGGCTTCATCGGGCATCCGGGAGTCCTTCGCGTCGCCGGGCAGTGCGGGCTGGTCGGGGAGAACCGGGAGTATCGGCAGCAGCGCCGAGAGATCGCTGCGCTGCCCGGATGCCTGCAGACGGCCGGTCTCGAGCGCGCCTGGCCAGCTGAGCGATCCATCGGCGAGCGCGAGCCACGTGATCGCGTCGGTCTCGACGACCGCGGGCGGAGTACCACGGCCATGCCGGACTCCGGCCATGATCTGCACGGCCGCGAACGGCGGCACACGCACTTCGACGGCACGTCCGGGTGAGCCCTGCGCGAGCAGGCTCAGGGTGTGCTTGACGAGGAGCCGCAGATCGGCGCGATCGGGCGGCTCCGCCTCGCCCAGCCGGGCCAGCCGAAGCCGGGCCGCGATCACCTCAGGCTCATCCGCGAGCCCTCGAGTCGAGTCGGCGGTGGGCACGCGGCACAGGCTATCGTCGCCACCGCCGGGATCGCGGTCGGCGCACGCTAGTACCTCGGGTACATGTCGGTACGGCACTGGGGAGGTCCGGGTCACTGGGACACGAACCTCGCCGGGATCGCGTTGGCAGCAAGGGGAATCCTCGCTCGCGGCACCGATCTCTACGGCGGATTCATGCACCCGTGGTCATCCGGGCCGGACCTGTATTTCCTGATGCGGAGCACGCTCGGTCGCTGACCGCCCTGCGGCCGACCGGGTCAGCCCGCGAAGGCGTTGCGCAGCGGCGACCGCCAGGCCGGCCCGAGCTCGTCGAGGCCGATCTCGAACTCCCCGCGCACCGTGAGGGTCGCGTCGTCGGTCGTCTCCCCGAGCCGCAGCACCGGCACGCCGTGCTCGGCGCACAGCGCGGTGAACGCCTTCTCCTGCTCGGGATCCAGGGTGACGAGCGCACGGGCACCAGATTCGCTGAACAACGCCTCGAAGGTGTCCACCCCGGTTGCGGTCACGCCGTCGAGCGCGACCGAGACGCCGACGCCGAACCGCAGCGCCGACTCGACCAGCGTCTGCGCGAGGCCGCCGTCGGCGAGGTCGTGTGCGCTGCGGACGAGTCCGCGTTCGGATGCGCCGATGAGGACCTCGGCAAGTGCCTGCTCGGCCGCGAAGTCCACCGTCGGCGGTGTCCCGCCGAGGTGCTGGTGGGCGACCTCGGCCCAGGCCGATCCGTCCAGCTCCGCGCGGGTCGTGCCGAGGAGCAGCACCGTCGAGCCCGGCTCACGCCACGACGACGGTGTCCGCCGCGCGACATCGGCGAGAACACCGAGCATGCCCACCACCGGCGTCGGATGGATGGCCGTCGTCCCGGTCTGGTTGTAGAAACTGACGTTCCCGCCGGTCACCGGTGTCCCGAGGACGGCGCAGCCGTCGGCCAATCCGTGCAGGGCCTGGGTGAACTGCCACATCACGCCCGGGTCTTCGGGTGAACCGAAGTTGAGGCAGTCGGTGATCGCGAGCGGGCGGGCGCCGGATGCGGCGACGTTGCGGTAGGCCTCGGCGAGGGAGAATTGCGCACCCACGTAGGGATCCAGCTTGGCGTAG
The DNA here is from genome assembly GCA_036786375.1 of Actinopolymorphaceae bacterium. Lineage (GTDB taxonomy): Bacteria > Actinomycetota > Actinomycetes > Propionibacteriales > DAIQRJ01 > DAIQRJ01. The sequence goes on along the minus strand of DAIQRJ010000023.1, from coordinate 21,317 downwards.
CGGGCGTTGCAGTCGGTGGCGAGCGCGATGCCGAGACCACTGGTCTCGTCGATCCGCAGGATGCCGGCGTCATCCGGCATCGCCGAGGCGGTGTTGCCCATGACGTAGCGGTCGTACTGGTCGGTGACCCAGGACTTGTCGGCCTGGTTGGGCGACCCGGTCACCGCGAGTAGCGTGGCCCGCAGTTCGTCGGGGGTACCGGGCCGGTGGAGTGTGCCCGATCCCGAAGCCTGCAAGGCGTCCTGGTAGTCCGGCCGGGCGGTCGGGCGCTGATACACCGGGCCGTCGTGGGCCACACTGCGCGGCGGGACGTCGCAGATGAGCTCGTCGTTCCAGGTGATCTCCAGGCGGCCGGTGTCGGTGACCTCGCCGATCACGGTGGCCTCGACCTCCCACCGGCCGGTGACCGCCAGGAACGCGTCGAGCTTCGCCGGCTCGACGATCGCCATCATGCGTTCCTGCGACTCGCTCATCAGGATCTCTTCGGGCGCGAGCGTGCTGTCGCGCAGCGGTGCGCGTTCGAGCCAGGCCCGCATACCGCCGTCGCCGTTGCTCGCGAGCTCGCTCAGCGCGCAGGACAGGCCGGCCGCGCCGAGGTCGGAGATGCCGTTGACGACGTCGGCCCGGTAGAGATCGAGGCAGCACTCGATGAGCACCTTCTCGGCGAATGGGTCGCCCACCTGCACAGCCGGGCGCTTGCTCGGGCCGCCGTCGGCGAAGGTGTCACTGGCGAGCAGGGACGCGCCACCGATTCCGTCGCCACCGGTCTTGGCGCCGAAGAGCACCACGAGGTTGCCCGCGCCGGAGGCGTTCGCCAGGTGGATGTCCTCGTGCCGCATGACGCCGATGCACAGCGCGTTGACGAGCGGGTTGCCCTGGTAGCAGCTGTCGAAGACGAGTTCGCCGCCGATGTTGGGCAGGCCGAGGCAGTTGCCGTAGCTGCCGACCCCGCTGACGACGCCGTGCACGACGCGTGCGGTGTCGGGGTGGTCGATCGCGCCGAAGCGGAGCTGGTCCATCACGGCGATCGGGCGGGCGCCCATCGCCATGATGTCGCGGACGATGCCGCCGACGCCGGTGGCCGCGCCCTGGTGGGGCTCGACGTAGCTCGGGTGGTTGTGGCTCTCGACTTTGAACGTGACCGCCCAGCCGTCGCCGATGTCGACGACGCCGGCGTTCTCACCGATGCCCACCATCAGGTGCTCGCGCATCTTCTCGGTCATGGTCTCGCCGAAGTAGCCGAAGTGGGTCTTGCTCGACTTGTAGGAGCAGTGCTCGCTCCACATCACCGAGTACATGGCGAGCTCGGAGGAGGTGGGGCGGCGGCCGAGGATCTCGCGGATGCGGGCGTACTCGTCGGCGGTGAGCCCGAGAGCGACGTACGGCTGGACGGCGTCGGGAGTCTGCTCGGCGCGGCCGACCGTGTCGAGGCCGATCCGGCGGTTCTGCGCGGTCTCGCCGGTGGTCCGGGTGTCGGTCATGCCGTCACCAGGCTCTCCAGCGTCGCCACCACGGACGTGAAGAAACGCAGGCCGTCGGTCCCGGTGCCGTCCGGGCCGAACCCCGGTTCGGTGGCGTGTTCGGGGTGCGGCATGAGGCCGACGACGTTGCCGCGTTCGTTCGACACCCCGGCGATGTCACGCAGGGAGCCGTTCGGGTTCGTCAGTCCGCGTGCCGGGTCGACGACGTAGCGGGCGACGACGCGGCCTTCGGCTTCGAGCGCGTCAAGGGTACGTGCGTCGGCGACGTAGCCGCCCTCGCCGTTCTTCAGCGGGATCACGATCGTCTGGCCCGTCTCGTACTGCGAGGTCCACGCCGTGGCGCTGGACTCGATCAGCAGCTCCTGGTCGCGGCAGATGAACGTCCGATGGTCGTTGCGCACGAGCGCGCCCGGGAGGAGGTGTGCCTCGCACAGGACCTGGAACCCGTTGCAGATGCCGAGAACCGGCATCCCACCGGTGGTCGCATCGACGATCCGGTCCATCACGGGAGCGAACCGGGCGATGGCGCCGGCCCGGAGGTAGTCGCCGTAGGAGAATCCACCGGGCAGGACGATGGCGTCGACATCGTGCAGGTCGTCGTCGGCGTGCCACAGCGCGACCGGTTCGGCCCCGCCGAGCCGCACGGCACGACGGGCATCACCGTCGTCCAGGCTGCCGGGGAAGGTCACGACGCCGATCCGGATCGTCACGACTCCTCCACGCGCACCGAGACGACGTCCTCGATGACCGGGTTGCTCAGCACGTCGACCGCGATGGTGCGGATCGCGGCGAGCACGTCGTCGCCGACCTCGCCGTCGACGGTGACCTCGAAACGCTTGCCCTGACGGACACCGGCGATACCGGTCGACGCGGCCACACCGATGCGGCGCAGGGCCAGCAGGACGGCCTGGCCTTGGGGGTCGAGGATCTCGGGTTTGGGCATGACGTCGACGACAACGCGAGGCACAGCCGAAGTGTACGGGTGCGTCCGGGTGGGTCCCGACCCGCGCGATCGGTCCGACGTCTCGCCACATCAGACGCCTACAAACCGGTCCGCAGTTCCCAACTTGGGCGCAGGCGGGCGAGACTGTGTCCACCACGGCTGCGAACGTCAGCCTTGACGGCGGCGTGTCGACGCGGTCGACCGGAACGAACAGGGGTGAGCGATGTCGGAGCCGCCGATCGTCCCGGCACCGCGATCCGAGCCGGCCGACCTCTCCCAGGCCGGTGTCGGCGCCCCCACGCCCGACGCCATGCTCGTCGTCGCCGCCCGACGTGGTGACGTCGAGGCCACCGCCGACCTGTACCGCCGGCACAGCAGCGCCGCGGGCCGGTTCGCCGCCCAGCTGGCCGGGAACCGGAGCGACGCCGACGATCTGGTGTCCGAGGCATTCGCCAACGTCCTCGCGTCGATGCGCACCGGTGGCGGGCCCACACTCGCGTTCCGTCCGTACCTCCTGACCACGATCCGACGCCTCTACGTCAGGGGCCGCACGCGTGGCCGCGAGGATCCGGTCGAGGATCTCGACCCGTACGCGATCCCGGCGCAGGCGACCGATGCCCCCGAACGTGAGTTCGCCGGCAACGCCGCGGTGTCCGCCTTCTCGTCGTTGCCCGAGCGTTGGCAGACGGTGTTGTGGCGCACCGAGGTGGACGGTGAGAAACCGGCGCAGATCGCGCCGTCCCTCGGTATGACCGCCGGAGCCGTGTCGGCACTCGCGCTCCGGGCCCGCGAAGGCCTGCGGCAGGCATGGCTGCAGGCCCATCTCGCGGGTGAGATCCCCGACGGCTGCCGGGTCCCGCGGTCCTACCTCGGCGCCTATGCCCGTGCCGGGCTCGGCCCGCGCCAACGCCGCCTCGTCGAGGAACACCTGAAGACGTGTGCGTACTGCCCGGCCATCTACATCGAACTCCAGTCCGAGAACCGGTGGCTGCCCGCGTTCGTCGCACCGGCGCTGTTGGGCGTGTTCGTGTCGAGCTACCTCACCGCCGGCGGGATCGCGATCGGCGGCGCCGCCGGCATTGCCGGGGGTATCGGCTCCGGCTCGGGTGCAGCCGGCGGTACGGGAGTCGTGGCGGGATCGGGAGTGGCCGCCGGCTCTGGCGTCGGTGCCGGATCGGGAGTCGCGGCCGGCTCGGGGGTCGCGGCCGGTTCGGGAGTCGCGGCCGGCTCGGGAGTCGCGGCCGGCTCGGGGGTCGCGGCCGGTTCGGGAGTCGCTGCGGGATCGGGAGTCGCTGCGGGATCGGCTGTGGCCGCTGCCACCGGTGCGGCCGCGGTGGCCGCTGCGGCCGGCCCGGTCGCCCCTGCCGCCGCGGCTGCCGCCGCCGCTTCCTCCGGTGCCGGGGCGGCCGCATTCGGGGTGCTCGCGCACATCGCTCAATCGGCGATCGCGACCCTGACGTCCCTTTCAGCCACAGCTGTCGTCGCCGGCGCCTCGGTCGTCGTCGTCGCGGGAGTGGCGACCGGGCTGGCCGTCACCTCCGGTAACGACAACACCCCCGTCTCGGGAGTCTCCGCCATCCCGCCCATCGTCGCCTCGGTCACGCCGGGCGCGTCGCCGCCTCCGTCCGTCTCGGCCAGTCCGACCGTTCCGGCCGTGCAGATCATCCCGCTGGTGACCGAGTCACCCTCGCCATCGCCGACGGAGACGCCCGCACCGACCGAGCCGTCCGCACCGACGGAAACACCCGCACCGACGGAAACGCCAGCGCCGACCCCCGCGCCGACGGAGACCGCCACGCCGGAGCCGACCGAAACACCGACGCCGAGCCCGAGCCCGAGCCCGAGCCCGAGCGAAACGGCCACCCCCGTGCCCACGGAGTCGCCGACGCCGGAGCCGACGGAAACCCCCACGCCGACTCCGACTCCGACGGAAACCCCCACGCCGACTCCGACCCCTACTCCGACCCCTACTCCTACGCCGACGCCGACTCCGACACCGTCACCCACTCCGAGTCCGACTCCTTCGGCGCCTCCGTCCGTCTCGGCCAGTCGTACCGACATTCCGTCGGGTGGCCACTCGATCGTCACCGTCTCCGGGGCTACCGGTCATGGCCGTGAGACGGTCACCGTCACGTTCACGCCGTACGACCTCACCGCGCCGCGGTACCGGCCGACGCGGGGATCGGCCGGCCTGTGTTCGTCCAACGGGGAACGGAACGTCTACACCTGCACGCTCGAGGACGGGCAGGCCGCACGGTTCCGCGTCGGGGCCTGCAACTTCCGCGACCTCGGCTCGATCGACGTCCAGGCAACTCAGGACGGCGTGACCGCGGACCCCATCCGGATCACCGTCGACCTGTTCAAGCTTCCCCAGCCGGGCGGCCGATCAGCCCGGTCCGTCGATCAGGGGGCCGGTCGGTCAGGCGGTCAGGCCGCGAACTCCGTGCCTGTCAACCGCCGGTAGGCCTCGAGATAGCGCTCCCTGGTGAGCTCGACGACGTGGGCCGGGATCTCGGGCATCGGCTCGTCGGCGCTGCCGGAGAACCCGGATCGCAGCCGCAGCCAGTCCCGCAGCACCTGCTTGTCGAACGACTCCTGCGTCTTCCCCGGTGACCACGACTCGGCGGGCCAGAACCGCGACGAGTCCGGCGTTCCGACCTCGTCGGCCAGCACCAGCAGGTCCGGCTCGGCCGGGTCGAACCCCAGCTCGATCTTCGTATCCGCCAGGATCAGCCCGCTCGCCTCGGACCGCTCGGCGCACCGGGCGTAGACGGCCAGCGTGAGCTCGCGCGCCCGTTCCGCCCGCGCCAGGCCGACCTCGTCGACGACGGCGTCGAACCCGATCGGCAGGTCGTGCTGACCCTGCGGCGCCTTCGTGCTCGGGGTGAACAGCGGCGTCGCGAACCTCGAGCCGTCGACCAGGCCGGCTTCCAGCGCGATGCCCGACACCGAACCCGTCTCGTTGTACTCGGTCAGCCCGCCACCGGTCAGATAGCCGCGGGCCACGCACTCGACCGGCAGCATCGTCAGCCGCCGGCAGCGCAACGCGCGACCGGCCACGACGTCGGGGACATCGGTCGAGATCACATGGTTGTCGACGATGCCGGCCACCTGGTCGAACCAGAACAGCGACAGCGACGTGAGGATCCGGCCCTTGTCATGGATCGTCGTGGGGAACACCCGGTCGTACACCGACACCCGGTCGCTCGCGACCATCAGGAGGTCGTCGCCGAGCTGGTAGAGATCACGGACCTTGCCCGAATACAGATGCGTGGCCCCCGGAATCGCGAGTGGGGCCGGGATGTTCGGGTCGCTCACAGAATCGCTCCGGGCCGGTAGGCGGCGGCCTCCGGGAACGTCGCGACGATGTCGGCGACGATCGCAGCAACCGCCTCGACCTGGGCGGCCGCCGCACCGGTGAAGCTGCGCCGGTCGCCGACGACAGCCGCGAGTTCGTCGGCGGACATGCGGAGCCTCGGGTCGCCGGCCAGCCGGTCGAGCAGGTCGTTGCGGGCGGCCCCGACCTCACGCATCGCCAGCGCGACCGCGACCGCGTGCTCCTTGATCGCCTCGTGCGCGGATTCGCGTCCAACGCCCTTCTTCACCGCCGCCATCAGGACCTTCGTCGTGGCCAGGAAGGGCAGGTAGCGCTCGAGCTCGGCCTCGATGACCGCCGGGTACGCACCGAACGAGTCGAGCACGGTGAGGAACGTCTCAAACAGCCCGTCGATCGCGTAGAACGCGTCGGGCAGGGCGACCCGGCGGACCACCGAGCAGGACACGTCGCCCTCGTTCCACTGGTCGCCGGCGAGCTCGGACACCATCGACAGGTAGCCGCGGACCACGACCGCGAGCCCGTTGACCCGCTCGCAGGAACGGCTGTTCATTTTGTGCGGCATGGCCGAACTGCCCACCTGGCCGGGACGGAAGCCCTCGGTGGCGAGCTCGTGCCCGGCCATCAGCCGGATGGTCGTCGCGAGTGAGCTCGGGCCCGCCGACGCCTGGACGAGCGCGGAGATCACGTCGAAGTCGAGCGAGCGCGGGTACACCTGCCCGACCGAGGTGAGAACGGTCTGGAAGCCGAGATGGTGGGCGACGCTCTGCTCGAGGGTGGCCAGCGCGGGCGCGTCACCGCCGAGCAGGTCGAGCATGTCCTGCGACGTCCCGACCGGGCCCTTCAGTCCTCGCAGCGGGTACCGGACGAGCAGGTCCTCGATGCGCTGGTAGGCGATCAGGAGCTCGTCGGCGGTGGTGGCGAACCGCTTGCCGAGCGTGGTGGCCTGCGCTGCGACATTGTGGCTGCGGCCGGCCATCACCGTGTCGGTGTGCTCGGTGGCGAGCCGGGCGAGGGTGGCCAGGGTGGCGACGATCTTGCCGTGGATCAGCGACAGCGCCGAGCGGACCTGCATCTGCTCGACGTTCTCGGTGAGGTCGCGGCTGGTCATGCCGGCGTGGACGCGCTCGTGTCCGGCGAGGGCGTTGAACTCCTCGATGCGGGCCTTCACGTCGTGCAGCGTCACCCGCTCGCGGGCGTCGATCGAGGCGAGGTCGACGTTCTCGACGACGCGTTCGTAGTCGGCGAGCACCTCGTCGGCGACGTCGAGTCCGGCATCGCGCTGGCCGCGGAGCACGGCGAGCCACAGCCGGCGTTCGGCGACGATCTTGGTCTCGGGCGCCCAGATCGCCCGCATCGGTTCACTGGCGTAGCGGGTCGCGAGCACATCGGGGATCGGGCTCATGGGCCCAGTGTCCCAGCCGATGCTGTCGTCTGCGAGGCGGCCAGGGCGATGTCGGTACGGGAGTGGGCGCCGTCGAGGTGGATCAGCGCGACGCCGGCGTAGGCGCGGTCACGGGCATGTGTGAGGTCGCGCCCGGTGGCGGTCACCGCGAGCACCCGGCCGCCGGCACTGAGGACAGCGCCGTCGGCGTCGGACTTCGTGCCGGCGTGCAGCACCGTGACCTCCGGCAGCGCGTCGGCGTCGGCGATGCCGGTGACGGGCCGGCCCGACCGTGGCGACTCCGGGTACCCCTCGCTGGCGATGACGACGGTGACGGCTGAGCCGTCGCGCCACTCGAGGGGTGGGTGCGCGGCGAGCACGCCGGTGGCGGCCGCGGACAGGAGCGGCGCGAGCGGGCTGGCGAGGAGCTCGAGGACGACCTCGATCTCGGGGTCGCCGAAGCGGGCGTTGAACTCGACCACGCGGGGTCCGGCCGAGGTGAGCGCCAGCCCGACGTAGAGAACGCCGGCGAACGGGGTGCCGAGCTCACGCATCCGGCCCAGCGTCGGCTCGACGACCGTGCGCATCACCTCGTCGGTCAGGCCGGCCGGGGCCCACGGCAACGGCGTGTACGCACCCATGCCGCCGGTGTTCGGGCCGGCGTCACCGTCGAAAGCACGCTTGAAGTCCTGCGCCGGGAGGAGCGGGACGGCGGTGGTGCCGTCGCAGATGACGAACAACGACACCTCGGGCCCGTCGAGGTACTCCTCGATGACCACCCGGTCGCAGGTCGCGGCATGAGCCAGCGCCGCTGCGCGATCGGTGGTGACGACGACACCTTTGCCGGCGGCGAGCCCGTCGTCCTTGACGACATAGGGCGGCCCGAGGGTGTCGAGCGCGGCGGCCGCACCGGCCTCGTCGACGGCGACGAACGAGCGTGAGGTGGGGACACCGGCCGCCGCCATCACCTCGTTGGCGAAGGCCTTCGACCCTTCCAGCCGCGCGGCCTCGCGGCTGGGACCGAAACACGCGATGCCGGCGTCGCGGACGGCGTCGGCGACACCGAGCACGAGAGGTGCTTCCGGCCCGATCACGACGAGGTCGGCGGCAAGCTCGACGGCCAGCTCGGCAACCGCGGCCGCGTCGAGGGGGTCGACGGCGTGGACGGGTACGTCCGCGGCGATACCGGCGTTGCCGGGTGCGGCGTGCACGTCGTGGTGCGCGGGATCGCGCAACAGCGCGCGGACGAGAGCATGTTCACGGCCGCCGGTGCCGACCACGAGAATCTTCACCGGATGGCTCCTCACAGCTGGGCGGGTCGTCGCCGGTAGAGGGTCACGACGGCTGGCGAGAGTACGCCAGCTCGGGCGACCACTCGCGGGGCCGTCCACGACAGCCGAGGAGCCAGGCGATGGCGTCGGCGCAGCGCAGGGACGCCGAGCCGTCGCCGAACGGGTTGACCCGCGGCTGCATCACCGCGCGCGCAGCCGGGTCGAGCAGCAGCCGGGTGGCGTGCGCGGTGATCGCGCGCGGATCGGTGCCGACGAGCAGCGCGCCGCCCGCCTCGACCAGCTCCGGCCGTTCGGTGACCGTCCGCGCGACCAGGACCGGGACCCCGAAGCTGGGTGCCTCTTCGCTGATCCCGCCGGAATCGGTGAGGACGAGGTCGCTGCCGGCGAGGCGTGCCAGCAGGTGCGGATACGGCAACGGGCCGATCACCTCGACGCCGTCGACCCGGTCGAGCGCGGCCTGCACCTGGTCGCTGACCTGAGGGTTCGGGTGGACGACGACGGTGATGTGGGCGTTCGGGACGGCGGCGGTGATGCGCTCGATCGCCGTGCAGACGCGGGCGATGCCGGCTCCCCAGCTCTCGCGCCGGTGCACGGTCACGAGCAGGTGCGGGCCGGGACCGACGCGGATCGGCACTGTCGTCGGTGCGAGCTGGGCGACCGCATCGACGACCGTGTTGCCGGTCAGGACGACGTGGCCACCGGCGATGCCCTCGGCGGCGAGGTTGGCGACGGCACGCACGGTGGGGGCCAGGTGAAGCCCGGCGATGCGCGCGATGAGCGCGCGGTTGCCCTCTTCGGGGAACGGCTGACGAAGGTCGTTGGTGCGCAGGCCGGCCTCGAGATGGACGAGCGGGACCCGGTTCCAGAAGGCGGCCAGGCCGGTCATCAGGGCGGTCAGGGTGTCGCCCTGGACGAACACGGCGTCCGGACGGGTCGCCTCCAGCTCCGCCTGGGCGGCGGCCGTCGCGAGGGTGCTGAGTTCGGCGAGGCTGCCGGTGGCCCGGTGCAGCGCCCAGCTCAGATCCGGGACCAGCCCGAACGGGGCCAGCCCCTCGGCCACGCGGTCGGGGTGCTGGCCGACGTCGAGCAACAGCGGTTCGACGAGCCCGGCGTCGAGCAGGGCGAGGGCGACGGGGGCGGTCTTCACCGCCTCCGGGCGCGTCCCCATGGCCATCAGGAGGCGGGGCCGGCCGGTCACGGGGCAAGTCTGCCTGGTTCAGGCCGACGTCGGGCGACGACCCGCAGTGTTCCCGTGACGACGCACCGCGTCAGCCGCGGGGACTGACGATGCTGATCCCGGCGTCTTGACCGGCCTGGGCAAGCAGGTCGTCGTAGGTGACGATCGCGGTGAGATCGGACCCGAGCGCACGCGCGGTGGCCAGATGGATGGCGTCGAGAGAGCGCAACGAGCGGTCCGGTTCTCCCGCGGCGGCTTCGATGATCTCGTCGTCGATGCTCAAGTAGTCGAAGGCCATCAGGAGCTCGCGGGCCCCGTGCAGGAGGGCAGGGAGCGTCCGGGTGACCGCGCGGACGAGCTCGATGCGGAGGAGCGTCGAGCTCACCCAGTCGGCGTCGGTGTGCTCGTCGTAGAACTGCGCCAACTCCAGTGAGTGCGACTCCTCGGCCAGCAGCTTGAGCGCGGCGGACGTGTCGAGGTAGTAGAGATTCACCTGCGCTCGTCGGCCCGCTGGTCGGCAAGCGCGTCGCCGAGACGATCGGTGCCGTCGCCGGTGTGCATACGTGGCCTGACCCCTGGTCGGGTCGCCGGCTGGACTCGACCCGTGTCGATCAGCCGCTGTAGAACCGGTGTCGGGGTCCGCTCGGCGACCGGCACTATCCGGGCAACCAATCGGCCGTAGTCGGTGATGTCGATGGTCTCGCCGTGCTGGACGCGCTCGAGGACCTCGCGGGTCTGATGGCGGAGTTCCCGCATGCCGATCGCGTGCCCCTCCACACTCACCATGTCGATAAATGTATCACAAAATTGTACAACAGCCTGCCGGCCAGGTTCGGGCTAGAACGGCCGCTTCTCGATCGTGGCTTCCCGTCCGGCGCCGACGCCGATGCCCCAGATCGGGGTGCCGGTGAGCTCCTCGACGCGGTCGACGTAGGCCCGCGCGTTCTTGGGCAACTCCTCCACGGTGCGGCAGCCGGTGATGTCGGTGCCCCAGCCGTCGAGGAACTCATAGACCGGGACCGCGTGGTGGAAGCTGGTCTGGGAGTACGGCAGGTCCTCGGTGCGCTCGCCGTCGACGTCGTAGGCGACGCAGACGGGGATGCGGTCCCAGGCCGAGAGGATGTCGAGCTTGGTGAGGAACAGGTCGGTGAAGCCGTTCACCCGGGCGGCGGCCTTGACCACGAGGGCGTCGAACCAGCCGCATCGACGCTGGCGGCCGGTGGTGGTGCCGTATTCGGCGCCGATCGTGCGCAGCTTCTCGCCGTCCTGGTCGAGCAGCTCGGTCGGCATCGGGCCTGAGCCGACCCGGGTGGTGTAGGCCTTCGAGATGCCGACGACGCGGTCGATCCGGGTGGGCCCGACACCGCTGCCGATGCAGGCGCCGGCGGCGATCGGGTTCGAGCTGGTGACGTAGGGATACGTGCCGAAGTCGACGTCGAGGTGGTGCGCCTGGGCGCCTTCGAACAGCACCGTCTTGCCGGCGTCGAGCGCGTCGTTGAGGACCAGCGACACGTCCGCCATGTGCGGACGGATGCGATCGGCGAAGGAGAGCAGGTGGTCGCCGAGCTCGACCGGATCGATCGCACGCCGGTTGTAGACCTTCACCAGCAGGTGGTTCTTCTGGTCGAGCGCAGCCTCGACCTTCTGCCGCAGGATTGAGTCGTCGAAGAGGTCCTGGACGCGGATGCCGAGCCGGTTGACCTTGTCGGCGTATGCCGGGCCGACGCCGCGGCCGGTGGTGCCGATCTTGGCGTTGCCGAGGAACCGCTCGGTGACCCGGTCGATCTGCACGTGGTAGGCGGTGATCAGGTGGGCGTTGGCCGAGACGAGCAGCCGGGTGGTGTCGATCCCGCGCGCGGCGAGCTGGTCGATCTCGGTGAACAGGACGTCGAGGTCGACGACGACACCGTTGCCGATGACGGGGACGCAGGTGGCGTTGAGGACCCCGGAGGGCAGCAGGTGCAGCGCGTAACGCTCACCGTCGACGACGATCGTGTGGCCGGCGTTGTTGCCGCCGGAGTACCGCACGCAGAAGTCGGTGCGGTCACCGAGCAGGTCGGTCGCCTTGCCTTTGCCTTCGTCGCCCCACTGGGCTCCGACGAGCACGATTCCGGGCATCTCGCTCGCTCCTCGACGTTGTCCAACACACCATCACACCGTCTTCAACAGGCCATCACACCGTGTTCAACAGAAAGGGCCCCGTGCGTTGACGAAGGGTCGACGCCGCGGAGCTCTTACGCACAGACCCTACCGAAGACCGCGACCGGACGAAATCGCCGCGGCTCCGGACGGCATCACTTAGGCGAAGCCGAGTTCGCTCGCGGCGAGGGGGGACGAGTCGCGCAGGAACTCGCTGCAGCGGGTGGCCTCCTCGACGTCGTCGATCCTGCCCGCGGCGTGGGCCAGCGCGGCCAGCGCACGCAGGAAGCCGCGGTTGGGGACGTGCTCCCACGGCACCGGGCCGAACCCCTTCCAGCCGGCCCGTCGCAGCGCGTCGAGGCCGCGGTGGTAGCCGGTGCGGGCGTAGGCGTAGGCGGCGAGGTCGGCGTCGGGCTCGTTGAGCTCGAGTGCCTGTTCGGCCAGCAACGCCCAGGCGAGCGAGGACGTCGGATAGGCGGCGGCGGCGGCATGCGGGTCGGTGGCGGCGAGCTGGGCGGCGGGGTCGACCGGCAACGTGGTCGCCGACGGGCCCCCGAGGAGGTTGTGGGCATCGGTCACGACCTCATCCTGCCTCGCGCCTGCGGATCGTCACGGCCAGATCCGCCACTCGGTCGTGTCACCGTCGCTCAGGCTCGCGTCGGCGAACCCTGCCGGGTGCGGGCTCGGCCAGCCGCCGGGAAGAGAGTCGGCCAGTGCCTCGGGGATTCGCGCGGTCTGGAAGCCGTAGGCGCAGATGGCTGCGATGACCGACAGCAGCAACACGACGAAGTCGGCCAGGCCGCCGACGGCGGCGCCGATGCCCTCGGGTGCCCCGACGCCGGTGGCCGTCAGGACGGTGGCGGCGCCGAGTATCCCCAGGAACTCGAAGACGCCCGCGCAGAGGGCGCCGTAGAGCGCACCGGTCAGGAGGGCGCAGTCACGGAGCTGGCCGCGCACGAGCTCCGCCCCGGCCAGCGCACGATCGACGGCGCCGGCCTGTGCGACGGCGACGTCGTAGTACCGCTGCGCGGCGACGCCCTGCCAGCCGTCCCGCACCGACGAGGTGCTCGGGTCGATGCCCTGCCGTTCGCGCAACCGTGCCACGGCGACGGTGTTCCAGGCGTCTGCCCACACCCACGCCATCGTCGGGAATGCAGCGCCGGCCGCCATTCGCGTGAGCACCGCGGCGATCGCGCGGACCTGCTCGGCCACCCAGCGCGCCGCGGTGAGGAAGATCATGACCTGGGCAGCCCAGATGGACCCGGCCAGCCTCGCGACCGCGGCCACCAGCGCCGCGGCCGCACGGACCATCAGCTGTGCGCCCTGGACGATCCAGCCGACGAAGTGCGCCCATGTCGTGTTCATTCAGAACCCCGGATGGCGCTCACCAGATCTGCTCAGCGGCGTGCACATTCTCGATCTCGTCCAGCAGGTACGCGTCGGCAGCAGCGGTGAGCGTCAGCGAGACCGTCGCGGCGGCGCGGCCGCCGTCGGCGACCATGCGCTCCAGCAGGACACGGGCTCGTTCGAAGTCGTCCTGCAACCGGCGGACGGGACCGAACTCGAGCCTGGCGAAGGACGCGCCGGCCAACCACGTCGCGGCCGCCGCGTGCTCCTGCGCCGCCTGCGACCAACTGTCGGCATCGGTTCGCAACTGCCCGACCGCGACGATCACCGTCCCTGTCGACGGGGCGCCCATCAGGCCGCTCCGTCGAGCGGGATCGTCGTCAGGACCAGGTCGTCGGCTGCCGCGTAGGCATTGACGAAGGCCTCCGCCAGCGCACTCGTGAGCCGATCCACCGACGTCGCCCGCAGCCAGTCGAGCCGGCACCCGATGCGGACGGGGAGGTCGATCAGCCCGAGTTCGACCTCGACCTCGTGCCGTCGCGATCGGCCGACCACGGTCGTCGGCGGTGCGGCCGGCGCCGCCTGCCGCGAGAGCTGCCGGTCGACCTCGGCCAGCTCGGCGTCGACGACGTCGATCGACAGTGCCGGGGCGCCGAGGGGCCGGAGCCCTGGGAGCCGTGCGAGCTCACCGCCGAGGTCGGCATCCTCGGCGGCCAGCGCCGTCCAGATCTCGGTGCCCGGGAGTGCGTCGACGTCGATGAGCATGCCGACTGCCGGCCGGAGTCGCTCCTGCACAGCGTCGGCGACCGCTTCGATCACCGCGGCGCCGAGATCGACCGGATCGACCAGGTCGCGCCACGTGTTGCGGACGCGGACGGCCACCACCCGCCAGCGTTGGTCGATGCGCACGGTGACCGCGCTACGTGCATCGCGGCCCTCCACGAGCGTGACGCCCGCCGATGCCTCGGCGGCTCGGGCCCGGTCGCTCCAGGCCTGCCATCGGCCGATCGACGCCTGCAGGTCGGCTGGCTGCGGATGATCCCGCGGTGACGTCATCTGCCCGGCTCCGATCCCCCGGGCGATGCCCGGCGATGTGGTGGTGGAGCTCCATCACAGCGCCCGGCACCGGCCGTGGACGCGACACCGGGCGATCCTGGGGACAACTCCACGTTCACGTCACCTGTGGACAACGGGCCGCGGTGCGGAGCGCCCAACGACGAACGGCCGCCACCGTGGTCGCCGGCGGCCGTTCGGTAGTCGGTCGTGCGTGAGTCGGTCGTGCGTGGTGGTGCGGGAGACGGTGCGTCAGGCGCTGAGCGACGTCCCGGTCGAGCGCAGGTTGTCGCAGGCCTCGACGACGCGCTTCGCCATGCCGGCCTCGGCCGCCTTGCCCCAGGCGCGGGGGTCGTACGCCTTCTTGTCGCCGACCTCGCCGTCGACCTTGAGCACGCCGTCGTAGTGGGTGAACATGTGCGCGGCTGCCGGCCGGGTGAATGCGTACTGGGTGTCGGTGTCGATGTTCATCTTCACCACGCCGAAGTCCAGCGCCGCACGGATCTCGTCGAGCGTGGATCCGGACCCGCCGTGGAACACCAGGTCGAACGGGCGCTCCTTGCCGATCTTGGCGCCGACCTCGTCCTGGATGGTCTTGAGCACCTCGGGCCGCAGCTTGACCGCGCCGGGCTTGTAGACCCCGTGGACGTTGCCGAAGGTCAGCGCGGTGATGTAGCGGCCGTTCTCACCGGTGCCGAGCGCCTCGACGGTCTTGAGGCCGTCCTCGGTGGTCGTGTAGAGCTTTTCGTTGATCTCGTTGGCGACGCCGTCCTCTTCGCCGCCGACCACGCCGACCTCGATCTCGAGGATGATGTGCGCCGCCGTGCAGGCTGCGAGCAGCTCCTTGGCGATCTCGAGGTTCTCATCGACCGGGACAGCCGAGCCGTCCCACATGTGCGACTGGAACAGCGGGGCCTGACCGTGCGCCACGCGGTCCGCGGAGATCGCGATGAGCGGACGGACGAACCCGTCGAGCTTCGGCTTCGGGCAGTGGTCGGTGTGCAGCGCGACGTTGATCGGGTAGTTCTTCGCCACCTCGTGCGCGAACGTCGCCAGCGCGACGGAGCCGGTCACCATGTCCTTGATCGTGGCGCCGGACAGGTACTCCGCCCCGCCGGTGGACACCTGGATGATGCCGTCGCTGCCCGCCTCGGTGAATCCCTGGAGGGCGGCGTGCAGCGTCTGCGACGAGCTCACGTTGATGGACGGGTAGGCGAACGCGCCGGCCTTCGCCTTGTCGAGCATCTGCGCGTAGACCTCAGGGCTGGCAATGGGCATACAGGGTCACTCCTCGGTGAACGTCGGTTTGGTGAAAGTGGGTTCGGGGTGGTGCGTGAAAGTCGATTCGGGTCGAGCTCAGCCCTGCGGCGGGCCGGCGTTCGGGTCGCTCGCGCGGGGCTGTTCGATCGCGTCGGGCTGGGCGGCCGGCTGGCGCACCGAGGGCGGGAGGCCGTCGGTCGGCTGGCCGGTGTCCTGGGCGAGCGCCGGTGACGCACCGCCGGACAGGCCGTTGAAGTCGACCTTCGGCGGCTGCCGTTCGGTCGCGGTGTCGTCGAGCTCGAAATAGTCGGCCGGGGTGAACCTGCCCCAGTTGCCGATGAACGAGGACGGGAACGACTCGAGCCTGGTGTTGTAGGCCCTGACGTTGGCGTTGTAGTAGCGGCGGCCGGCGGCGATCCGGTCCTCGGTCTCGGCGAGCTGGCGCTGAAGCTCGAGGAAGTTCGTGTTGGCCTTGAGGTCGGGGTAGGCCTCGACGCTGATCATCACCGAGCGCAGCGCGGCCGAGATGGCCTGCTCGGTGCCGGCCTTGTCGGCGGCGCTCGCCTGTGGTGCGGCCACCGCGGCGCTGCGCAGCTTGGTCAGCTCGGTGAGCGTGCCCGACTCGTGCGACGCGTAGCCGCGGACGGTCTCGACCAACTGCGGGATCAGGTCGTAGCGGCGGCGCAGCTCGACGTCGATCTGGCGCCACGACTCCTGGATGACGTTGCGCTGCTTGACGAACTGGTTGTACGTCGAGGCGACACCGATGCCGAGGATCACCAGGATCACGAGCACGATGATGAGGACGATGACGAAACCCACGGTGCGCTCCTAGGCTGGTCGAGCTGGCCGCTCGCCACTCTAGCGACCGGCGCCCCGACACCGTAGTCCGTGACGACTCACGCGCCGCCGCCGTCTAGCGTTGCGCCATGGCATGCGGCCGCATCGACGGGTCCATGGCGCGGAGCGCCCGATGAGCTTCGCCGCCCTCGCTCTGATCGCGCTCGTCGCACTCCTCGGGCCCCTGGTCGCGGTGCCGCGGGCCTGGAACCTGCCGATCGTTCTCGGCGAGCTCGCGGCCGGCGTCGTCCTCGGCCGCACCGGTTTCGCGATCCTGCATGCCGCCGACCCGACTTTCACCTTCCTGGCCGACATCGGATTCGCGCTGGTGATGTTCATCGCCGGGTCGCACGTGCCCGTCCGCGACGCCAGCCTGCGCAAGGCTCTCCCTGCAGGTGTGCTCCGCGCGGCCGGTGTCGGCGTGGTCGCCACCGGCCTGGCGGTCGGCCTGTCGCGGGCCTTCGGCACCGGCCACGCGCCGCTCTACGCGGTGCTGATGGCGTCGTCGTCGGCCGCGCTGATCCTCCCGATCGTGGACTCGCTGCGCCTCGGCGGGCGGCCCGTCGTCCGGCTGCTGCCGCAGATCGCGGTCGCCGACACGGCCTGCATCGTGGCACTGCCGCTGGTGATCGACCCGGCGAAGGCCGGCCATGCGGCGCTCGGCGCGCTCGCCATGATCGTCGCCGGCGTGATCCTGTTCGTGGTGTTCCGCGCCGTCGAGAAGAACGGTCTGCGACGCCGGTTGCACCGGCTGTCGGAGGCGCGTGAGTTCGCGCTGGAGCTGCGCATCAGCCTGATCGTGCTGTTCGCGCTGGCGGCTCTGGCGGTGGCCGGCGGGGTCTCGATCATGCTGGCTGGATTCACCATCGGGCTCGTCGTGGCGGCGGTCGGCGAGCCGCGCAGGCTGGCCAAGCAGCTGTTCGCGCTGGCCGAGGGCTTCCTCGCCCCGCTGTTCTTCGTCTGGCTGGGCGCCTCTCTCAACCTGCGCGAGCTCGGCGCCCGGCCGTCGTTCATCCTGCTCGGGCTGGCTCTCGGCGTCGGCGCGGCGATCGCGCACGTGGTCATGGTGGTGACCCGGCAGCCGGCGTCGCTCGGCCTCCTCGCCGGTGCTCAGCTGGGGGTGCCGGTCGCGGCCGCCACCATCGGCAGCCAGCTGCACGTGCTGGCAGCCGGTGAGGCGTCGGCGATGATGCTCGGCGCGATCGTGGCGATCGCGCTCGCGGTGGCGGGCGGCAGCGTGGCCGTCCGGGCTGGCCTCCTCGCCCCGGCACAGGCCGGTGGATGATGACTCGCGTGGGGCACTCGGGCGGACCGGACGTGATCGAACGCACCCGTGCCTATGAGCGCTGGCTCGCCGAACACATCCCGGTCGTGACCGCCGACTTCGACACCAAGCACCGCGACATGGCCGGCTCCCCGATGCGCTACCTCCGCGGCTCGTACTACCTGTGGCTGGAGTGCATCTGTACCCATCCGCATCTGCAGCGAGCGCCGCAGGTGCCCGTCGTGGGTGACCTGCACATCGAGAACTTCGGCACGTGGCGGGACCAATCGGACGTGCGTCGCTGGGGCGTGAACGACCTCGACGAGGTGGCCCGCGGCTCCTACGCGGTCGATCTCGTCCGGCTGGCGGTCTCGGCCGTCCTCGCTCCGCACGTGGCGCTGTCCGGGCACGACGTCGTCGACATCCTCCTGACCGAGTGGTCCGCCGCCGAGGGCGGGACGGCGCTCGACCTCGACGACGACTCCGCACACCACCTGCGGCAGCTCGTCCCGGACCGTCCGCACAAGCAGTACTTCGAGCGGCTCGCGACCCTTCCGGTGATCGATCCCGACGACGCCGGCATCCCCGTCGCGGTCCAGAAGGCGGTCGCCGTGACGACCTCGGACGGCTGGCACCCGACGTGGCATCGCCGGACGGTCGGCACCGGATCGCTGGGGCACCCGCGGTACGGCGCGTTCGGGCTCGATGACGCTGCGATCGCGCAGGCGCGCGAGGTGAAGCTGCTCGGACCGGCCACCCGGCTGTGGGTCGAGGACGTGACCGCCGGCGCGGCGCACCCGGTGCCGACCCCCGACCCGGCCCTGTTCGACCTCGTCACCGAAGCCGTCGCCGGGCCGCATCCCTACGAGCGGCACGACGGCTGGCAGGTGCGGCGGCTGTCACCCGACGACGTGCGGATCGAGCTGACCGGGTTGGCGGCGAAGGACTCGACCCGGCTGCTGCGCTCGATGGCACGGGCGACGGCTACGGTCCATGCGGTCGATCCGGGCGGGCTGGCGGAGTCCCAGCACGACGCGAACACGGTCGGCACCGGCTGGTTCACCGACGCGGTGCAGGAGATGATCGAGGTGACGAAGGCGGGCTTCGCCGCTTTCGTCGACGAGTTCGGGCACGACCACTAGAGCTGGTCGCCCGGTACCTCCTGGCCGGCCGGTATTTCCTGATGGGCCGGTATTTCCTGATGGGCCGGTATTTCCTGATGGGCCGGTATTCCCTGATGGAACGTGTGCCGCCGGATCCACGCGTGCATGGCGATCGCGGCGGCGGCACCGGCGTTGATCGAGCGGGTCGACCCGAACTGCGTGATGGCGAGGACGGCCTCGCACGCAGCCAGCGAGTCCTCGCTGAGGCCCGGGCCCTCGGAGCCGAAGACGAACAGGGCGTCGCGCGGCAGGTCGAACGTCTCCAGCGGCACCGAGCCGGGCACGTTGTCGATGCCGATGACGTGCAGCCCGCTCGCGCGCGCCCAGTCGGCCAGTTCGGCCGGGTCGGCGTGGTGCCGGACGTGCTGGTAGCGGTCGGTCACCATCGCGCCGCGGCGATTCCATCGACGCCGGCCGACGATGTGCACCTCGGCCGCGAGGAAGGCGTTCGCGGTCCGCACCACCGAGCCTATGTTGAAGTCGTGGGTGAAGTTCTCGACGGCGACGTGGAACGGGTGCCGCCGGGTGTCCAGGTCGGCGATGATCGCGTCCCGTCGCCAGTAGCGGTAGCCGTCGAGGACGTTGCGGGTGTCGCCGTCGGCCAACAACGCCGGATCGTAGCGGTCGCCGGTCGGCCACTCCCCCGTCCACGGGCCGAGGCCGACCGTGGCACCGGCAGCCTCGACAGGGAGGTCCTCGGGTTCGGTCACGGGCTCAGCCTCGCTCATCGGGAGCCGTCGCGCGGCCGCTCGCGTACGGCGGGACGCGCGGACGGTTCGGTCCCGTCGCCGTCCCTCGGTACCCTCGCTCACGTGTCCACACTCCTCGCCCTCGGCCCGTCGTGGCTCGATCCCAACACGATCGTGAGCACCCTCGGGGCGTACGCGCTGTGGGGGGTGATGGGCATCATCTTCGCCGAGTGCGGACTGCTCATCGGGTTCTTCATGCCGGGCGACTCGCTGCTGTTCATCGTCGGCATGTTCGTGTCCCGCGGAGCGATCCCGCACTCGCTGTGGTTCGTCGCCCTCTGCCTGGTGATCGCCGCCGTCACCGGCAACCTCGTCGGTTACTGGATCGGCCGCAAGGCCGGACCGGCCATCTTCAACCGGCCGGACTCACGCCTGTTCAAGCGGACCTACGTCGACAAGACGCACGCGTTCTTCGAGCGCCACGGCGCACGGGCGATCGTGCTCGCGCGTTTCGTCCCGATCGTGCGCACGTTCATCACGGTCACCGCCGGAGTGGCGAAGATGCCGTTCCGCAGCTACGCGATCTACTCCTCGATCGGCGGTCTGCTCTGGGCCGCCGGCGTGACCGTGCTGGGCTACCTCCTCGGCCAGATCGCGTTCATCCGGGACAACGTCGAAGTCATCCTGCTACTCGTGGTCCTGATCTCCGTCGTCCCGATGGGTGTCGAGTTCATCCGGGTCCGGCGCCACGAGAAAGCAGCCGCTCCGCCCGCGGTCGACTGATGGCGACGATCCGCACGACACGAACCCGGCCACCGGCGCTGAGCTGGATCTTCCGGGTCATGATCGTCGGCGCGGCGACGTCGGTGGCGGCCGGGCTGATCGGATTCACCCAACGCACGCAACTCGAGGCGGAGTACCGGCAGCGGATCGCCGACGGATTGCCGATCGATGTCGCGAAGGTCCCCTCGGTGGTGCAGACGACGATCGTCGGCGGAGTGGTGCTCGCCTGCATCCTCGCCGGCATCTGGGTCGTGCTCGCCCTGCTGCTGCGTCGCCAGTCACGCCCGGCGCGCTGGGTGACCACAGTGCTGTGCGCGATCAACACGCTCGCCGCGCTGCTGTGGGCCGTGAGCGTCCGCAGGTACGGGATCGGCGACACTCCGGTCGCGTCCGTCGTGGCGCAAGGCGTGAGTTTCGTGTGCGCGCTGGCGACGCTGGTGCTGCTGTGGACGGTCCGGGTGCGGATCTGGTTCGCTCCCGAGACGCCGCGTGAGGCTGCCGAGAAGGTTCGCCTGGAGGGCGTGAGTATCCGCGACGCGCGGGCTGCCCGGATCGAGCGGCAGCAGCACCAGCGTGCCGCGGCCCGGGATCTACGCCGGCGCAAGACGCCGCGCTCGTGACCGTCCGGCGGCCTGCCCCATGGGGAGATGGAACGCTTCAACAGCGCCGTCTCCCTGTCCCGGATGACGATCTCGACGACTTCGACCCGCCAGAACCCGACGCGGCAGACAGCGCCGAGGACGTCGCCCACGAGGCCGAGACTCACTGTGGCGACGTGTACGAACTCGCGCACGAGTTCCTCGTCCACATCTATGCACAGCGTCAGCCGACAAAACACTCGCTTCCGCTGGTGCCCCCAGTGGTACCTCCACCCCGAAGCCGTCGCCCGTCTCGAAGCCCTCTGGAAAGCCTTCGAGCACCTCCGCCACGACCCCACCCTCGGCGCCGCCATCTGGTGGCGCGACTACACCGACCCCACCATGACCGCCCTCACCGCCCCCGATGGCCCCTTCCCGAATGCCGTGGTGAGTCACACGCCACGCCGCCACCACTCCCCGTTGTGATGCCTAGGTGTACCTAACCTCTGTGGTCAGTACAGCTGATATGTAGTGGGTGGTTGTCAAGTGGGCGTGGTGAAGCGGCCTCCGGGATGGGTTCTCGGAGGCCG
>DAIQRJ010000060.1:0-13535 GCA_036786375.1 Actinopolymorphaceae bacterium | reverse complement strand
ATGGTGCTGGCCTCGATCGTGCTCTGGCTGTCATGACATACAAGACACGCCCTAGAAGGGCGTTGCTTCCGCGAGCAGCCCGGTGCTCTGCTCGCGGCCTGACAGTGTTCGGCAGAAGTCGACGGCGTCGAGCTCGAGCTCGGGCCCGCCGCTGGAGCTCGACCAGGTGCCGCCGGCTGGGCCGGTGAGGTGCAGCGTGTAGGGCTGGCCGTGGCGGGCGGACCATTCGGTGACGATGTCGGCGACCAGGACGCCATCGTGCTCGGCTGTGAGCTTGAGGGAGTGACCCGTCGCTCGTGCGAGGTCGATCCGGTGCATCCAGGGGTCACGCGTCAGGATCGTGTCGGTGAGGTATCCGATCGCCCACCATTCCGGCTTGCCGCCCACCTCCTGAAGGAACGGCATCCGGCGATGGCGGATGAAGCCGGGTGCCAGACGTCGGCCGCGGGTCGCCCTGGGCCCGATCTTGCGCAGCCCGCCTTGCAGTTCCGCGGGGGTCAAACCTGCGTGCTCGCGCACCTGCAGGGCTGTGAGGGAGTCGAGGAAGACCCCACCCGCTTTGGTTGCTGCCCTTAGCTGGCGTGCGCCGTCCCTCACCGAGGCAGCCATCTCCGCCATCCCCAGAACGTGGCCGGCCACCGTCTGGACATCCCATCCGGGGCAGTCCGTGGGCAGCTTCCAGTCGCCGGGGCTGAGCTGGTCTAGTGCGTCGGCGAATCTGGCGTACTCGGTCCCCGCCAGTCGCATCGCAGTGCTTCGATCGAGCCGTGATCTGCGCAGCTCAGCCTTCGGTGGCTGCGTTCCCGTTGTGGGTGTCATGTCTTCCTCCTGACGGATTCGGGGATGCCGACGTTGTCGGCGAACATGTCGATCGCACGGTCGAGAAGCCGAGACCAGCGATTCCCGCCGGGGTCGTTGGCCTGCTGGGCGTCGATCAGGCCACTGACGATCGCGGTGTAGAGGTCGATGTCCCCAGCGTCACGGACGCCCAGACCTGCCATTACCTCATGCAGATCTTCGAGCACCTGGACGGAAGGCGCGTAGGCAGCCGGGCTCGGTTCGAAGCCGGGGATGGTGCGCTGGTTCATGAGCTGGTGGCGGGCGAGGTCGCTGACCTCGAAGTCGAAGAAGGTCCGCGCGAGCTTCTTCAATGCGCTGCGTGGTGAGGAGGGGAGCCGTCGTGCCAGGTCCCGCATTTCCAGGGCGGCTTCCGACCAGGCCTGGGCGAACATCGCATCGTAGATGGCGTTCTTCGACTCGAAGTGGCTGTAAAGCGATGGGGCGCGCATGCCCACCTGATTCGCCACGTCGCGAAGGGTTATCTGGGACAGCCCGTTTTCCCGCGCGAGCGCCCAAGCTGCATCCAGGATCTCGAGTCGCGTCGCCTCACGCCGTTCGGTCTGCCGATCACGCGTAGGTGTGCCTAACATGATTAGGATCATGGTCTTGGGACCCACGCTTGTCAAGAGCACGTGAGCGCTTTTTGCGTTGACGCGGGCTCCAAACCAAGTGGAGACCGATAGTCAATCGGGCACCGATCCTCTGCCGCGGACCGTGAAAGGGGGGTGGGGTTGGGGTAGCGGCCTCGGCCGTCGCCGGTAGCCGGGGCGTTGCGCCGGGCCGGCCAAGTTGTAGGAGGTGCGCCATGGCGACGCTACTCATGGGGTACGCCCGATGCTCCACCGATCAGCAGGACCTGACCGCTCAACGCGACGGCCTGGCCGCACTCGGGGTGGCAGCCAACCGGGTCTACGTCGATCACGGCCTGACCGGCACCAACCGGGAGCGGCCCGGTCTGCGTGAAGCTCTGGCCGCTTGCCGTGAAGGTGACACGTTGGTCGTCACCAAGCTCGACCGGCTTGCCCGGTCGCTGCCCGACGCCAGAGCAATCGCCGACGAGCTCACGGTGCGGCAGGTTCGTCTCAACCTGGGCGGATCGGTGTACGACCCGACGGACCCGGTTGGCCGGCTGCTGTTCAATGTGCTCGCGATGGTCGCTGAGTTCGAGTCCGACCTGATTCGGCTGCGCACCCGGGAGGGCATGAAGGTAGCCAAGGCCAAGGGGCGTTTGCGTGGCAAGCAGCCAAAGTTGAACCATCGTCAAGAAGCGCATCTGGTGGCCCCGGTTCGGGTACCGCGGCACTCGACCGGACCCGCAACGGTGGGGACGTTCTCACCGTCGACGTCAGCAAGGCGCAGCCCTCGACCGCGGGCTCCTCGAGGTGTGGCTGCTGGCGCCGGACGCGAAGAAGATGGTGTCGCCCGGCAACCTCCTAGGCAACCGGACGACGTTCACCCTGCCGGCGGGGCTGCACGTAGCCGACTACCCGCTCGTCGACATCTCCATCGAGTCCTACGACGGCAACCCGTTGCACTCCGGCAACAGCATCGTCCGCGGTCAGCTCGACGTCAGCTGACCGCCGCACTGAGCAGGCGGGGATCAGCGGTTGAGCAGCATCCGCTCGGCGGCGGACAGGCTGAGATCGGCCACCGACAGCTGGCCCGGCACCGCGACGGCGATCCGGCCCGCCGGGAGCTGACTGAGCCACACCGCCTGGTCGTACGGGGTGCCGTAGGCGTCGCGCACCCGCTCGACCACGAACGGCGGCACCCGCTCGGCCAGCAGCAGATCGTAGCTGCGCAGATCAGCGAGGTCGGACGGGCGGAGCGCAGCCGGCACGTCCAGGCTGACGAACGTCTGCCACGGCCCCTGCTCCCATCGCGGCAGCGCGGCGGAGGCGACGCTGGCGTCGATGACGAGCACCGGCGACGCGGCCGTCCCGACCGCCGAGACGGTGCTGCCGGAGGGGAGAACGGTCAAGCCGGGTTGGCGATTCTGCCCGGTCCACGGCCGCGGCACGGAGCCGGCGAGCCGTGACCACGCCGCCACCTGGTCGGTGACGACCGTGACGCGGGCACCCAGTGCGATGGCCCGGTAGGCGAGCACCTGCGCGAGCGGTCCGGCAGCGAGGACGCGGGCGCGGACGGGTTTCTCCCGCAGCAGCCGCAGGACGACGGCCGTGCCGGTGGAATCGACGCCGATCGTGAGTCCGCCGGGCGGAAGGACGAGAGACGCCGCGGTTCCACGTCCGCCGACGAGTTCGTGCGCCGGGACGTCCGGCAGGCCGATCCTCATCGGCCGCCGCCGAGGGGAACCGTGGCCAGCAGCCCGGGAAGCTGTTCGCCGGTCAGGGGGACGACGCCGAGACCGATCGCGGGACCACGCGACACCAACGTCCGCATGGCCGCGTTCGCCACGGCCGCGGTGGGCGCGGTGAGCCGGATGAAGGTCGACACCCGCAGCCTGCGTGCCTCGACGATCTCCACCACCACCGAGACAGTGGCGGCGGACACGTCCGCGTCGCTGAGCGCCGACACCAGCGCGCCGGCTCCGACCGGCGCACCGTCGCCGGCGGTGCGAACCCAGGCGGACGCGTGCGCCCACCCGTCGACGTCGACGGTCGTGTCGGACTCGGTGACCCGGCGCAGATCCGGGCGGGGACGTCGCCGGTCGGCGTCGACGCTGGCAGCGAGTGCGGCGAGCACCTCGCCGTCGTCCAGCATCCGGCACGGGAGCCCGGCCGCGGCGAGCAGTTTCGTCGCGCGATCGGCCTTCGACCTCACTTGGGCGTGTACCGGTTGACGATCGTCGAGAAGGCCGGCGCGGTCGGCCGAGGCCCCAAGCCGGACAGCGACGAGCCACGACACCGCCGCGGCCGTGCCGCTGGTGTTGACCTGACGGTAGGACCGGGCGACGGCCGGGACGGCGGCGGAGCTCGCGGCCGCCGGAGCCGGCAGCACCCGCACGATCAGCTGCACCGAATCGACGCCGACGCCGTCGGGGTCGCAAAGATCGGCCAGCGTGCCGATCCCCACGCCGGTGGGACGCATCGACGGGACGACCGGCTCGTCGGCCGGCGCGAGGACGGCGGTGAAGCCGGCGTCGTCGCCGATTACGCCGACCGGATCGCCGGACCGCGCCGAGGCGACGTCGACGGTCAGACCGGGACGCAGGTAGAGCAGCGGAACGAGCGCATCGTGCTGGGCGAGCGGAAACCCTTGCGCGGAAGCGGATTCGCGTACGGCGCGATGCCGCGCGGCCAGACGCAGCCGGATGCGCAGGCGGCGGGCGAGTGAGCGGCCGCCGCTGCGCACGACGGTCAGGACGACGACCAGCACGAGTGCGACCGTGGCCGGGACGACGAGAACGGGTGCGAGAACGGCCGCGGCGATAACAGACTGCCAAGCCAGCAAGGAGATCAGCGACATCGGACCGACCCGACGACCCCGCCACACCCGTGCCCACCGCTCGGCCGGTCGGCCGGATGCTGCCGCGGGGTCGAGCAGGGAGTACGGGGCCACCGGTGCTGCCTCCAGCCTGGCTGTGGGCGGACGACGGCACGACCTTCACCGACCTGCCTATCGTAAGGACCTCATCGGCGCCGCCACCGGCGTTGCCCACAGGCTCGTAAGGAGGTGCGATGCAGACCCGTCGCGACCAGCTGCAGGCGTACCGCTACCAGGTGCGCCGCGTCCTGACCGCCTTGCTGGGTTCGGATCCCGACTCTCCCGAGCAGCCGATGCGCCGGGTGACCACGGCCACGCTGTCCGGCGTGATGGTGGCTGTGCTCGCTCTCGTCGGCGCCGGTTTCTACGGCAAGGTGCGTGGTGGCTCGCCGAGTAAGTGGCAGCAAGCCGGTGTGCTCATCGTCGAACGTGAGACCGGCTCGCGTTACATCTACACCGACCAGCAGTTGCACCCCATCCTCAACTACACCTCCGCCCGGCTGCTCCTGAACACCGCGACCGTGCCGACCGTTCAGGTCGCGCGTAAGTCCCTTGAAGGGGCGGCCCGTGGTGCCACCGTCGGCATCGCCGGCGCACCGGACTCGCTGCCCGACGCCAAGCATCTGATCGCCGGCCCATGGTCGGTCTGCGCCCAGCCCGGCCCGACGGTCGCCGGCGCCGGGTCGGCCGCCGAGAGTGTCAGCACCCTGACAATCGGCGGCCGCGGCGACGGCTCACCGCTCGGCGATCGCGCGATGCTCGTCCGGTCGGCGTCCAGCGTCTACCTCGTCTGGCACGGCAAACGGCTGCGCACGGACTCCGCGTCGTTGCGAAGCGTCGGCCTGGATTCCCGACAGGCGTTGAGCGTTCCCGCCAGCTGGCTCAACGCCGTCCCGGCCGGCGCCGACCTGCGAGCACCGTCGATCGCGTCGTCGGGCGACACCGGCCCGACAGTGGCGGGCGCACCGACGAGCGTCGGTGACGTGCTCGAAGCCACCGGCGCGGGTCCGGACTCCAGCTTCTACGTCAGCCTCGCCGACGGGGTGGCACCGATCACCGCCGTCGATGCCGCGCTCCTCAGCGGTATCCCCGGTCGCACCCAGACCCCGCCCCGCCGGGTGAGCACCGCGGAGGTGAACTCCGCCCACCAGTCCGGCAGCCGGCTCGGCTCCGGCGATCTGCCGGCCACCCGACCCACGCTCGCCGACGCCGCCGGCGCGCCGGTGTGCGTGCAGGACATCGACCCGGCCGGTGCCGTGAGCGAGGCACCCGCGATCAGCCTCGGCGGCGCGGCGCGGCCTGTGACGACGTCGAGCACGAACACCGGATCGTCAACGCAGAAAACGGATTCGGGCAGGCCGATGGTCGACCGGGTTGTCGTGGCTCCCGGCTCGGCAGGTCTCGTGCAACGCCTCGCCGCCGACGGCACACCTACGGCCGGGCAGTTCCTCGTGACCGATGCGGGGCTCCGTTACGCGCTCACGGACGACTCCGTCGCCACCGCGCTCGGCTACGCCGGGGCACACGCCACGGGCGTGCCGGCGAGTGTCCTCGACCTGATCCCGTCCGGGCCAGCGCTCGACCCTGCCAAAGCCCTGGAGTTCGCCACACCGTGAGCCGCCCCGCGATTCGCACGGCTGATTCGCACGTCGGCATGGGGATATCCACAGGCCGGCAAGCGGATTCTGCGGGCGGCCGCCGACCTTACCTACGGTGGTGCACACGGTGATTGTGACGCGGCGCCAACAGAGCGGCGCCGCCCAGGTCAGGTCCATTCGCCACTCGTTCGGCATCGATTCCGCACCGGGGTCGACGCCAAGCCCAACAGGAGGGTTACGCCGTGAGCGGCACCAACACCCACAATGCCGGAGATATCAAGGCGAGCGCCGACCGCATCGACGAGTCGGCCAGCACGATCAACGGTCTCAAGACCGCGATCGACGGCCACCGCCAGGCCTTGCAGACACACTGGAAGGGCGCCTCGTCGGGCACCTTCGCCAAGGTGATGACGGTTTACGACGAAGAGCTGACGAAGGTTCTCGCCTCGCTCGAGGACATCCACGAGAAGCTCGTGCACTCCAAGATCCAGTACGAGTCGAATGAGCAGCAGTCCACCGAGGCCGTCTCGGCCATCGAAGCCGCACTCAGCGCCTGATCCGCCTCCACCACCCGACATCACCGAAGGAGCCACACGTCATGTCCGAAACCGAGACCACGCTCTTCAACAAGGGCGGCATCGACCAGGGTGCCCAGGACCTCGAGGCCGTCGCCCGCGCGATGCGCCAGGAGCTCGAAGACCTCGAGACCTTCCTGAAGAACAGGACCGAGTCGTGGGAAGGCCCCGCCCGCCAGGCCTACTTCGTGGCCCAGGGCGAATGGGACAAGTCCTTCACCAAGATGGACGGCGTCCTCAGCGCTGCCGGTGTCACCGTGCAGACCGTCGGCGAGAACTACCAGACCACCGAGAACCGCAACGCGAGCATGTGGGGCTGAGCCCGCACCTGCACGTCGAGCACGATGAACGGCCCCGGCAGGATCGATCCGGCGGGGCCGTTCACACGTTCGGCTGTTCACACGTTCACACCTGCGAGGTCAGACCACCCGGAACTGTCGCACGGCGAGCACGCCACGGCCGTCGGTCGAGCTGCGCCCGACGTGGATGTACCCGCCGCGGATGGTCGTGTCCTTCACCAACACCGACGGGTGGTCCGGCACGTCCGTGCGGGTCCAGGTCAGCACATCACCGTTCACGATGAGACTGAATGTCATCCATGTGCCGGCCACCACCGGCGGCGTGACGATCGACCTGAGCAGAGTGCCGTCCTTCCGGCCCGCCAGGTGCAGATAGAGCTCGAGCTGGCCAGCGGGACGCATGATCGCGTGGTAGCCGGTGGACTTGCCGTACTTGTGCTCGTAGTACGTGTCGTCGACATGACCGAACGCGAGCGTGAAGTTCGTCGTCGAGCCGGTCGGGGGCTGCGTCCAGGACGCCGCGAACCGGATCTCGTAGGTCGTGGCCGCGTTCACCAGCGGGCAGAACTGCCCGAGCATCACGAACTCCTGGCGGCCGGAGCCGCGCGCGAGAGTCAGTTCGTCGACACCGGTCCACTCCGGCGCCATCGACGGGTCGTCGGGCCGGCGGCTCACCTGCCCCGCGTCGACCTTCTTGCTCGCCCAGTCGTCGATCCTGCTGATGCTCGCCACGCCGGTCGTGTAACCGATGCTGGAGGACACTGCACCCCTCACGCCGAGCGCCGTGTGGTGCGCGAAGTCCGACCGGCGGTGGATCGGGTAGACCCACACCGGCACGCCGGTGGCGACGGCCGCGCGTACGACCTCGTCCGGGTGGTAGGTGATCGCGTCGCCGGTGGTCGCCGGGATGACGAGATAGTCACGCGCCGGATCGAGGGCCGCGGCGGTCCTGGCGAGTATCTGCGGCGACATGTCGGGGTTGGCGAGGTAGACGAAGACGGGGTACCCGGCCGCCTTGGCCTCGGCGATCCGCGGGGTGCCGCGAAACAGCTTCACGATCACGCTGTCCTTGAGGCCGTGCTTCTCGATCATCGCGATCATCGGCTCGTACGCCGCGTCCGCCTTGGCTTCGATGCACATCACCGCGCGGCCGTCGACGAGGTCCAGGACGTCCTCGAGCCTGGGGACCGCGGGCAGCGGCGGCACCAGCCAGCCGGGCCCGAGTTGCGGCGCCTCGATCCCCACCGCGGCGAGCGTCGCGTAGGTGTGGTCGGCGACCAGTCCCTTGCCACTGGTGGTGCGGTTCAGCGTCAGGTCGTGCATGCAGACCAGGACGCCGTCGGAGGTCATGTCGACCGAGATCTCCACGCACGTCGCACCCCAGTCCAGCGCGGCCTGGTAGGCCGCCAGGCTGTGCTCGGGCAGGACGTCACCGGCGCCGCGGTGGGCGATCTGGTACGTCTCACCCCGGGTTGCACGCCAGCGCTCGACCGTGAGCGGCGCGGCCTTGTCCGCGGACCGGCCGAACCCGGGGATCCGTCCGCAGCCCGCGAGCAGCCCGGCTGCCGTCACCGTGGTGCCGGCAGCAAAGAGGCGGAGCACGGCGCGGCGAGCGAGCAGCGGCCCGTCGTTCATCGGCTCGCGGATCAAATCGGCCTCTTGAGAGCCGACCAGTCCGCCTTCGCGGCCGGCTTGGCGGTGGGGACGAGCCCGGATCGGCGCAGGTCGGCGACGGCCGGCGACGCAGGAATCAGGCTGCTGACAGCGTTGGGGGCCAGCCCGGGGCCGGACGGGTTGGTGCGCGGCAGCGTGGCACGGCGGGTCCGGATCCAGCGGGTGTCGCCGGTCACGGCCTGGACCGCGCGTGCGACGAGGCCGCCCAGCCCGCCGGCGATGGCGAAACACCCGACGCCGCCGACGACGTAGGCGGCGGCGATCACCGAGGGCGAAGCCGACTGGCACATGATCGCGGCGACGAGGGTCACCAGGATGCCGCCACCGACGAAACCGAGCACGCCGAGGACCGACCAGGCCAGCTTGTTGGTGAGGATCCACGAGGCCGCGCCGCCGCACGCGAGCACGACCAGGGCGATGGTGACGACGAGGAGCACGATGTTGAGGTTGTCGCTGCGACGGGCGGTGAAGTCGCCCACCCCGATCGGGTCCGCGGCGATCGTGGCGAAGATGCCGCGACGCCAGACGACCTGGTAGATCCCGTAGATCAGGGCCATCAGCGCGCCCGGCAGGACCAGCGCCGCGCCCGCCTGTGCACCCGGCAGTGTCCGCACCGATGCCGTGCTCGCCTGCACCTGCCAGATCGAACTGCTCGGTTGGTTGGGAATGAGCGCGGACGCCGCGGCCGACGGGCCGGCCCGAGGTTTCGACGCCGGCATCCAGGAAGTGTCGATCTTGCCGCCGGGACGGGTGCCGAGTGACTCGCGGGGCGGCATCAGCGCACCGCCGCAGCGCGCGCATGCAGACGCGCCCGCAGCGTTGGCGAATCCGCATCGCGCACAGAGCATGGGCGAAAGGCTACCGGGATGCCACGGACCGGGCGCGGGCACAGCACCCGGGCTGTGGAGCGGCCCGCGGCCGAGGTCGGCCGAGGTCAGCCGAGCGCTGCCGACACGACCTCGCGTGCCTGCTCCTGCACGAGCGCGAGGTGCTCGGCACCCTTGAACGACTCGGCGTAGATCTTGTAGACGTCCTCGGTACCCGACGGTCGCGCGGCGAACCAGGCCGACTCGGTCGTCACCTTGAGACCGCCGATCGGGGCACCGTTGCCGGGTGCGCTGGTGAGCTTGTCGACGATCGGCTCGCCGGCCAGTTCGGTGGCAGTGACGTCGGTCGGCGCGAGCTTGCCCAGCCGCGCCTTCTGCTCGCGGGTGGCCGGCGCGTCGACGCGCGCATAGACGCTCGCCCCGTACTTCTCGACCAGCGCGGCATGCGACTGCGACGGTGTCTTGCCGGTCACGGCGAGCATCTCCGACGCGAGCAGCGCGAGGATGATGCCGTCCTTGTCGGTCGTCCAGGGCGAGCCGTCGAACCGCAGGAAGCTGGCCCCGGCCGACTCCTCGCCGCCGAAGCCCACACTGCCGTCGACCAGGCCGGGGACGAACCACTTGAACCCGACCGGCACCTCGAGAAGCCGACGGTCGAGACCCGCGACCACCCGGTCGATCAGCGACGACGACACCAGCGTCTTGCCGACGGCGACGTCGGCGCCCCACTCGCGTCGGCTGAACAGGTACTCGATCGCGGTCGCCAGGTAGTGGTTCGGGTTCATCAGGCCGGCGTCGGGGGTGACGATGCCGTGCCGGTCGGCGTCCGCGTCGTTGCCGGTGGCGATGTCGAACGGCGCGAACCCGGACGCGTCCGGCTTCATGCGTGTGACGAGGGAGGCCATCGCGTACGGGGAGGAGCAGTCCATCCGGATCTTGCCGTCGTGGTCGAGCGTCATGAACGCCCAGCGCGGGTCGACCTCGGGGTTCACGACCGTCAGGTTCAGCCGGTGCCGCTCCGCGATCGCGCCCCAGTAGGCAACCGATGCGCCGCCGAGCGGGTCGGCGCCGATGCGGATGTTGGCCGCCCGGATCGCGTCCATGCTGACGACCGCCGGCAGGTCCTCGACGTAGTGGCCCATGAAGTCGTAGGTCCCGATGGCCGCCTTGATCTCGGCGGCGTCGGCACGCTTCACCCCGGCGAGGTCGTCGCGGAGCAGGTCGTTGGCGCGGTTCTGGATCCATCCGGTGGTCTCGGAGCCGGCCGGGCCCCCGTGCGGAGGGTTGTACTTGAAGCCGCCGTCACGGGGCGGGTTGTGCGACGGCGTGATGACGATGCCGTCGGCGAGCCCGTAGCTGAGCAGACCGTTGAGCCGGCGGATCGCGTGCGAGACGGCGGGGGTCGGGGTGTAGCCGTCGGCCATGTCCACGAGGACGCTGACCCCGTTGGCGACGAGCACCTCCAGCGCGCTGTGCCAGGCGGGCAGCGACAGCGCGTGCGTGTCGCGGCCGACGAGCAGCGGGCCGGTGATGCCCTCGCCGGCCCGGAACTCGCAGATCGCCTGCGTGATCGCCCAGATATGGCGTTCGTTGAAGGCCCCGTCCAGGCTCGACCCGCGGTGACCTGAGGTCCCGAACAGCACCTGCTGCATCGGATCGTCGGGATCCGGGTGGATGTCGACGTAGGCGGCAGTGAGGGCGTCGACGTCGATGAGGTCGGCAGGCGCTGCGAGAAGTCCGGCACGGGGATCCATGCGCACATGCTGTCATTCCGGGCCGGTCGCGTCTCGGCTGCGTATCAGTCGGATTTCGACGGCCCCTGATCCTCGACTGCGACGCCTGGACCTGTCAGAGTGCGCGCGGCTGACCGATATGACCGAAGTGTCACAGCCTGTAGTTTGCCGTTCACCAACGCTCAACGAGGCGTTCGACGCCACTTTGACGATCGACAACCCGAGCCACGAGGCCCCTGATGCACCGCATGTTCCGTCGACGTCTTCTCCATGCCGTCGCCGTCCCCACCGCACTGTCCACGTTCGCCACCACGACCGTCGCCGCCACGACTGTCGCCGCCGACGCGTCACCGTCGGTTGCGGCCCGGGTCGCAGCCAAGCCGTCCGCGCACGAGGTTCTGGGACGCGACGCGATCATCGTCAAGGAAACCGTCAGCCGGTCGCCCAAGGGCACCGTCGTGAAGCTGCAGCGTCACAGCGGAAGCGTGTGGAAGAGCGGTGGCGGCTCCTCCTACCAGGAGCCGCCACCACCGCCGCCGCCACCGCCGCCCGAGAAGCCGCCGCCGCCGAAGCCGGACGAACTGCCGCCGCCACCGCCGCTCGAGGGCGGCGACGGGGGTGGCGAGAAGCTGTTCTGCATATTGCTGGCGAACGCGCTGAACAGGAACGGGTTCGCGTAGTAGTTGGGCCCGTAGTACCAGCTGGGCTGCGCCGGGATGCGGCCCTGGGCGACGAGCTGCTGGCACACCTTCTGCCACCGGTCGGCGAGGTCGAACGCGATCGCCCACGGGAGGTAGCGGCTGAAAATGTCGTCTCCCTCCTCGAACCGGAGCTGGTCGGCCTCGGCGGTGGCGAGGTACTTGCGGAAGCCGAGTGCCTGATCGTCGACGGCGCGACCGACGGCGCTGCGCTGGCCCCGTCCGCGGGTCTTCGAGATGGCGACGAGACCGCCGATGATCGCGACGAGCGGGAGGATCACCAGGACAGCCTTGAGCGACCCGCCGCCGATGACGGCCGTGATGGCGCTGACGAACCCGCTGAAGCTGAAGAACACGAGAACGACCGCGCAGCCGAGGAGGTTACGGGAGGTTCCGGCACCTGGCCGCCCCCGGCCTGGACTCGGCATCCGCTGGTACCAGTCCTGCTGGGCAACCTGGCTGCGGACGGCCGCAACGGTGGCGTTGTGGGCGTTGAACATCGTGTTGTCACCGACGTTGCCGCGGGCGAGCGTCACGCGCGTGCCCGGGGCCAGACCGGGGAAGAGGCCGGTCATGAGGGCCTGTTCGTGCGGGATCGTGGCAACGCGCGGATCGACGAGTTCGGCGTACTGGACGCCTTCCTCCTCGACGACACGGACACCGCCGCGGACAGCCAGGTCGATCAGCGTCGCCGCAGTCTCGCGGGTGTCGATGGTCGCGTCGATCAGCAATCCGGCCTCGGCGACCGGGATCACCGGTGGCGAGAACGCGACCGGGATCTGGTCGTCGGCGATGTCGTTGTCGACGAGAGCAGCGGTCACCCCGGGCGGTGGGAATGTGCCCGGAGGCATGCCGGCGAAGCGCTTGTCCTTGTTCCCGCGGCGGTGGTAGAGGAACGCGCCGACCGCCGCGAAGACGGTGAGCACGCCGGAGGTGACGGCCGCTGGTGCGCCGACGCCGTTGCGAGCGAGGAGGCTTGGCGGATCGGCGAGGACCGGGGTGTCATTCGTGACGGCGCCCGCGGTGATGCCGGCGTCGATGGTGAGCTGCTCGCCGCTCGAGAGCGACGTCTGCGTGTAGGTGGCGACGCCGTCCGACCCGATGGTCGACGAGGTGCAGCTGGCCTTGCTGTTCGTGCCCGCGAAACACGTCGCCTGCGTCACGCCCTTCGGCACCTGGACCGTCACGGACGTGTTGTTGATCGCGTCGAGGTCCCAGCCGCTGCCGGTGACGTCCCAGTAGAACTCCGAGTGGTCGGTGAAGTGCCGGAGCGCGCCTCGAACGTCGTAGCTGATGACGTAGGTCGCGGTCCTCACGTTGAGCGTGCTGGTGGCCGACCCGATCTGGAGCTGGATGTTCTCGCTACGTCCCCGGTCGGCGTCGAGCGTCTTCTTCGTGAACTCCGAACTCACACCCGGGGTCGTGCTCGACACGTCGATGTTGCTGACCTGGTAGAGCTGGTCCTTGCTCTCGTCGTCGACGTAGGGCTCTCGGACGACCAGGTTCCGGTAGATGCCGTGCCGGCCTGAGCTCGCGAACCTGTAGGTGATCGTCTCCTTGACGTGCACGACACCCGTCGACGTGACGACGTAGCCGACCTTGTACGCATCGATGGAATCGCCCGACTCGGCGTGGGCGGGAGTGATGGTGGTCGCCGCCATTCCGAGGACGGTGAAACAGAACACAGCGATGGCCACGGCGGCGGTGCGCACACGAATCGTCACGAGGATGACGTTAGCCGCGATGGGGGACAGACCACCGACATCACTTGTGGACGGCCGCCGGTGGTTTGTGCACAGGTCGGCGGATGTTGGATTACTCGGCTTTGGGCTGTGGACAGCCGG